>NZ_QUGR01000002.1:0-858223 GCF_003479145.1 Parabacteroides sp. AF18-52 | reverse complement strand
ACCGGACAAAAGAAAGTAAGCAAGGGCAGACGGTGGATGCCTTGGCTCTCGGAGGCGATGAAGGACGTGATAAGCTGCGATAAGCTGGGGGTAGATGCAAATAATCTTTGATCCCCGGATTTCCGAATGGGGCAACCCGGCAGGTTGAAGGCCTGCCATCCTGAACAGGGAGGCGAACGTGGGGAACTGAAACATCTAAGTACCCATAGGAGGAGAAAATAATAATGATTCCGCAAGTAGTGGCGAGCGAACGCGGAAGAGCCCAAACCGGTATTGTTTAGGCAATACCGGGGTTGTAGGACCACGTTGTGGCAAGAAATTAGGAAAGTGGAACGCTTTGGAAAAAGCGATCATAGAGGGTGAAAATCCCGTACACGACTTTCTAACGAAGCCTAGTGGTATCCTGAGTAGCGCGGAGCACGAGGAATTCTGTGTGAATTAGCGGGGCCCATCCCGTAAGGCTAAATACTCCCGAGAGACCGATAGCGAACCAGTACCGTGAGGGAAAGGTGAAAAGAACCTCGAACAGAGGAGTGAAATAGACCCTGAACCCGTCTGCCTACAAGCGGTCGGAGCAACTTCGGTTGTGACGGCGTGCCTTTTGCATAATGAACCTACGAGTTACTTTCTCCGGCAAGGTTAAGTATTTCAGATACGGAGCCGAAGCGAAAGCGAGTCTGAATAGGGCGAATTAGTCGGAGGGAGTAGACGCGAAACCAAGTGATCTACCCATGGTCAGGTTGAAGGTTAGGTAACACTAACTGGAGGACCGAACCGGTAAGCGTTGAAAAGCTTTCGGATGAACTGTGGGTAGGGGTGAAAGGCTAATCAAACTTGGAGATAGCTCGTACTCCCCGAAATGCATTTAGGTGCAGCCTTTATTTAGTATAGCATGAGGTAGAGCGACTGATTGGATGCGAGGGCTTCACCGCCTATCAAGTCCAGATAAACTCCGAATGCGTGCTATATATTGATAAGGAGTGAGGGCGCGGGTGCTAAGGTCCGCGTCCGAGAGGAGAAGAATCCAGACCATCAGCTAAGGTCCCCAAATAACAGTTAAGTTGAACTAACGAAGTCAGACTGCAGAGACAGCTAGGATGTTGGCTTGGAAGCAGCCATTCATTTAAAGAGTGCGTAACAGCTCACTAGTCGAGGAGTTTGGCGTGGATAATACTCGGGCATAAACTGTTTACCGAAGCTATGGATCTCGTAAGAGATGGTAGGGGAGCATTCTATGGACGTTGAAGGTGAGGGATAACCCTTGCTGGAGTGCATAGAAAAGCAAATGTAGGTATAAGTAACGATAAAGGAAGTGAGAAACTTCCTCGCCGAAAGACTAAGGTTTCCTGATCAACGTTAATCGGATCAGGGTAAGTCGGGACCTAAGGATAAGCCGAACGGCGATTCCGATGGAAGAATGGTTTAATATTCCCATACTACTTTATTGAGCGATGTGGAGACGGAGAAGTGACAGTCCTGCCATCTGACGGAATAGATGGTTAAAGGGTGTAGGCGTTGATCGAAGTAGGCAAATCCGCTTTGAGAGCTGAACCTGACAGTATACCGAGTACTTGTACAAGGTAATATGGACGTAATCAGGCTCCCTAGAAAATCCGCTAAGCATATCAATAAAGTACCCGTACCGTAAACGGACACACGTAGTTGGGTTGAGAATACTGAGGCGCTCGAGTGATTCACGGTTAAGGAACTAGGCAAATTGACCCTGTAACTTCGGGATAAAGGGTCCCTATCGAAAGGTAGGGCGCAGAGAATAGGTCCAGGCAACTGTTTAACAAAAACACATGGCTGTGCAAAATAGAAATATGAAGTATACAGCCTGACACCTGCCCGGTGCTGGAAGGTTAAGAGGAGATGTCATCGCAAGAGAAGTATTGAATTGAAGCCCCAGTAAACGGCGGCCGTAACTATAACGGTCCTAAGGTAGCGAAATTCCTTGTCGGGTAAGTTCCGACCTGCACGAATGGTGTAATGATCTGGACACTGTCTCAACCGTGAGCTCGGTGAAATTGTAGTATCGGTGAAGATGCCGATTACCCGCGATGGGACGAAAAGACCCCGTGAACCTTTACTATAGCTTTACATTGAATTTGGGCAACTAATGTGTAGGATAGGCCGGAGGCTTTGAAGCAGGTACGCTAGTATTTGTGGAGCCGTCGTTGAAATACGGCCCTTTGGTTGTTTGAGTTCTAACTCGCGAGATGTGAGGACACTGTATGGTGGGTAGTTTGACTGGGGTGGTCGCCTCCAAAAGAGTAACGGAGGCTTCTAAAGGTACCCTCAGACCGATTGGTAACCGGTCGTAGAGTGTAATGGCATAAGGGTGCTTGACTGGGAGAGATACAACTCGATCAGGTAGGAAACTAGAGCATAGTGATCCGGTGGTTCCGCATGGAAGGGCCATCGCTCAAAGGATAAAAGGTACTCCGGGGATAACAGGCTGATCGCTCCCAAGAGCTCATATCGACGGAGCGGTTTGGCACCTCGATGTCGGCTCGTCACATCCTGGGGCTGGAGAAGGTCCCAAGGGTTGGGCTGTTCGCCCATTAAAGTGGCACGCGAGCTGGGTTCAGAACGTCGTGAGACAGTTCGGTCTCTATCTATCGTGGGCGTAGGAGATTTGAGTGGCTCTGACACTAGTACGAGAGGACCGTGTTGGACAGACCTCTGGTTTACCGGTTGTACCGCCAGGTGCACCGCCGGGTATCTAAGTCTGGATTGGATAAGTGCTGAAAGCATCTAAGTACGAAGCCAGCCTCAAGATAAGATCTCCCTGAGGGTCGTTGTAGACTACGACGTAGATAGGCTACAGGTGTAAGGGCAGTAATGTCGAAGCCGAGTAGTACTAATAGCCCGAGACTTTCTTTTTCCGGAGAAAGGGTTGATATATCAGCAGGTGATGGGTAGTAATACCTGTCATATAGCTCAAAGAAAATGAGTTACGTTAAAGTAACGTTGTCCAAAGTCAAACATCTTAAAAGGTATTAAGGTGGTTATAGCGTTGGGGATCCACCTCTTCCCATTCCGAACAGAGAAGTTAAGCCCAACCACGTCGATGGTACTGCGTAAAAGTGGGAGAGTAGATAGCCGCCGTTTTAGTAAGTCAAAAGACTGAAAGGTAGAAGGAGTTCATTCGAAAGAGTGGACTCCTTTTTTCATTTATCATGGTTTCACTTTTCTTTATTGGCATAATGGAACCGACTCCTTTTTTGTTTTATACAAATCCTCTATCTTTGTCCAAAAATCAATGCTTTATGATCAAGTCTTATATTTTATTTGTATTCCTTCTCGTATCCTCTGTTCTTTCTGCTCAGAAAGATATAAGTTATATCGTAGAAAAAGATGTTCCATATCGTACGACAGGCGATCCTTATGGCCTGGAACGTTGCAAAGTGGATATTTATTATCCGGAAAACCTGGAGGATTTCGGAACAGTCGTTTGGTTTCATGGCGGGGGACTGTCCGGTGGAAGTAAATTTATTCCGGATGAGTTGAAAAATTGCGGACTGGCAGTTGTTGCCGTCAATTATCGTTTATTACCCAAATGTTCTATTAAAGATTGTATCGATGATGCGGCCGCTGCGGTTGCATGGACTTTTAAGACAATCGAGAAATATGGAGGTAGCCGACAACGTATTTTTGTCTCAGGACATTCTGCAGGCGGCTATCTGACAAATATGATCGGATTGGATAAAAAATGGCTCCAGGTATATTCGATAGATGCCGATTCTATTGCTGCGTTAATACCTTTTAGCGGGCATGCTATCAGTCATTTTGCGTACCGGGAATCTTTAGGGATGAAAGAGACGCAGCCCAGTATCGATGAATATGCCCCTCTTTATTATGTCCGTCCGGATGCTCCTCCTTTAATAATTGTGTCCGGAGACCGTGAAATGGAGATGCTGGGACGCTATGAGGAAAATGCATACTTCTGGCGTATGATGAAGGTGGCAGGACATAAAGAAACCTATTTGTATGAACTGGATGGCTATGATCACGGCTCGATGGCGGCTCCGGCTTTTCATATACTGAAGAATCATGTGAAAAAGATTTTGGAAACGCGTTGAAAGGGAGAAGAAAACCTGTTCCCGTGATTGACACGGGAACGGATTATATCATTCGTAGCGTACTGCTGTTCCGGCAGCTGTGACCATCAGCATACTTCCGCTCCCTCCTACAGTTTCATAGTCCAGGTCCACCGCAATGACAGCATTGGCGCCCAGGCGGGCAGCATGTTCGCTCATTTCCTGCAAAGCCGTATCTTTTGCTTCGCGTAACACACTTTCGTATGAGCCGGCCCGACCGCCTACGATATCGCGTATTCCAGCAAAAAAATCTTTGAATACATTTGCCCCGATGATTGTCTCGCCGGAAACTATTCCATAATATTGGGTGATCTTTTTCCCTTCGATGTTGTTTGTCGTTGTTAATAACATAGCTTTTTTATTTTATAGTCTGCAACAAATATATCCATTATATTGAATAGATGATTGGATTTGGAACAAATAAAAACGGGCAGAGGTTCATTTGTATGGAATCTCTGCCCGTCGTTTATCGGATGCCTATCCGTTTGTCATTGGGTGCTTATCCGCTTGTGAACGGATAAGCATCGGATTTTTACGGATGTGTGTTCGTCATTTCAAATACAAGTTTACCACCTTTAACGATATCCTTATGCGAGATAAACGGAGTATCCAGTACTTTACCGTTCAGCAAAACTCTTTCTATATATTTGTTCTCCGGGCTGTTGTTTTCCACCCGGATCTCAAAAGCTCCCCCTTTCACGCGTATTAAAGCACGATCTATCATCGGACGTCCCAATGTGTAAACCGGAATACCCGGAGCAACCTGGTAGAAGCCTAATGCACTCATAACATACCATGCCGACATCTGTCCGCAATCTTCATTACCGATGATGCCATCCGGTTTATTCGTATAGAATTCACGCATAATATAGTCCAGGCGTTCTTGTCCTTTCCAGGGTGAATCCGTCCAGTTATATAAGTACGCCATATGATGGCTCGGCTCGTTACCGTGAGCATACTGGCCGATCAGACCGGTGATATCGCCTGATGCATGTTCACCATCGACCTGTGAAGATGTTGTAAACAAGGTATCCAGACGTGTTTCCAATTCTTTCTTGCCACCGATCGTAGCAATGAAGTTATCCATATCATGCGGTGCGAAGAAACTCCACTGGAAAGCATTTCCTTCCGTATAATCACTTCTCATGTGTGCGGAGTAACGCGGATTGAACGGAGTGCGGAAAGTTCCGTCACCCATAATGGGACGCATCATCTTTGTTTCCGGGTCCAGATAACGTTTGTAGTATTCCCCTTTGGCAGCATAAACCTGTGCCAACGAATCCAATCCTGCTTTAGCAGCTATTTGTGAGATACACCAATCTTCATAAGCCATTTCCAATCCCCAGGATACGGATTCGGGAACGGAGTCAGCCGGAACGAAACCATATTTTTCTTTATAATAAGGATGGCGGGTGATCAGATCGAGTTCGCGTGTCCCCTTGAACTTTTCAGCCAGGTCTTCACGGTAAACAGAAGAACGTGCACCGGCTTCCGCCCATGTTTTCAGGTCGCCGTCAGCCAGGTCTTTACAAACCAGGTCAGCCAGAACAGATACGGCGGGATAACCTACCATACAACCTGTGTAGCTCGAAGCTAACGGCCATTTCGGCAGGATACCGCCTTCTTTATATCCCTGTACCAATACTTTACCCCAGTCGGCAGCCAGATCCGGATTGATGATCGTCATCAACGGATGCAAGGCACGGAATGTATCCCACAAAGAGAATACGGAATAGTTCGTATAACCGGGTTCTGCCTTATGTACCTTTTTATCCATACCCAGATAACGCCCATCTACGTCCTGATAAGCGAACGGAGCGATCATCGTATGGTATAGAGCTGTGTAGAAATTCACCATTACAGTAGGATCTGCCTGAATTTCGATTGCATTCAGCGCGTCGTTCCATATCTCAGCCGATTTGATGCGGGTTGCTTCGAAATCCCAGCCTGGAAGCTCTGCTTCGAGATTCTTTTCTGCTCCTTCCGTATCTACCATGGAAAGTGCCACCTTTACGTACAGAGGTTCTGCCTTTTCCGGGAATTTATAATGGAATTTCAGATCTTCAGCAGTATTGATACGCAGGAACAATGAATCCTGACGCAATTTACCGTCGATATATTGGTATATTGTTTCGATAGGTTCAGAGAAGGTGATCCGGTAAGAAACCGAGTGGAAATGTGCCCACCCTTGTGTACGGACAGTACCTTCAACTGTCGAATCATTCACGAACAGATAGCTGTTATCTACCAGTTTATGTCCCCAGTTCGGTTGGAGGATATGCCCCAGGTCGAGCATTACGCGGCGATCTTTAGGATTGTCGTAGGTATATTTGTGGAAACCTACTTTATCGGTACTTGTCAATTCCACGTTTACGCCGAAGTTATCCAGGCGTACGGCGTAATAACCCGGAGTCGCTTTTTCGGTGTCCTTATTGAAAAGACCTACAGGTTTGATTGAGTCGGCACCGGAGAAAGGCAGTAATGCTACATCCCCCAGGTCGCCGATACCGGTACCTGAAAGGTGTGTATGACTGAATCCGTAGATTTCCCGGTCGTCATAATGATAACCGCTACTGGCATCCCAGCCCATGATATGAGTGTCGGGGCTAACCTGTACCATGGCGAACGGACGGGTGGCACCGGGAAAGGTATGTCCGTGGAATCCGGTTCCGATGAACGGATCGACATACTTGATTTCATCGCTTAATAAGCCGCTGCCGGGGGCTGACTGGCATCCTGCCAGCAGGCAAAGTACAGCAGCCTGGAGGAATAAGATTGTCTTTTTCACTTTTTATTTATTGATTTAGTTTGATATTATGCGTATCAATTATTTGTTAGAACTGCTACAAATATAATGAAAAAGAACTATATAGCGGTGTTTTTCTATCATCTGGTAAAAAAAAGTGACAGAAAACTGCAACCTTTTATCTGGGTTACTCGTCTAATATAACAGAGATGAGAACAGACGAATTCATAACAAGGATACTGCCGCTAAAAGACAACCTGTTACGGGTTGCTTTCAGGATCACCGGTAATGCAGATCGTTCGGAACAGATCGTTCAGGACGTTATGTTGAAGGTTTGGAATGAACGGGCCGCATGGATCGTAATAGAAGACCTTCCCTCTTATTGCCTGATGGTCACACGGAATATGGCGTTGGAAACAGTCAACTTAAAGAAGAAGCGAACAGAAAGTTTCGTAGTCAGATAATATTGTTTAAACAGCGAATATGGATTGTAACCGTATTACATTATTGTTGGACAAATACTGGGAGTGTGCTACCACTATTGAAGAAGAACGGGAATTGCGTCACTTTTTCTCGGCTGAAACATTGCCGCCGGAGTTACGCCCTTACCGTGCCTGGTTCATGTCTCCCGAAGCTGAGATCCTGCCACCGTTAGGGAAGGAGTTTGACTTGAAAGTTCTCCAGCGGATCAGCAGGGAGAAGAAACGGCGGCATCTTCGTCTTTTCTATTCATTTACCACTTTGGTAAGTGTCATTATTATCCTTTTGTTAGTCCTGTTGCTGACATCTTCTTTTATGATAGAGAAGAATTGCTGTGTTTGATATATTCTTACCTTTGCAGGAAATTTGAAAGATTATGTTCACGGTAATTGGAATCATGTTTGGTGGCATCGCTGCCGGATATCTTTTGCGGAAGGTGGAACTGCTGCAAAAGATCGGTAAGCCTATTTCTTATACAATCCTACTCTTGCTGTTTCTGCTGGGTATCTCGGTAGGGGCGAATGATGCGATTGTCAATAATCTGACAACATTGGGCGGACAGGCTTTTCTGATCGCTTTGGCCGGAACTGCCGGAAGTGTGCTGGCTGCCTGGGGCGTTTACCATTTCTTCTTTAAGGAAAGGAGGGGGGAATGAGGGGGAGTCTGATCGTTGTCGCTTTCTTTGCATTCGGCTGTATCCTGGGATGGAGCGGGTATCTGCCGGATGTAATCGTTGAAAATAATATGACTATGTATGTGCTTTACCTGCTGATGTTTCAGGTAGGGTTGAGTATCGGTAGCGATAAGAAGTTGAAAGATATCTTGTGTAGTATCCGACCTAAACTATTACTGGTCCCTTTGGCTACTATTATCGGGACACTGACAGCTTCGGCTCTGATCAGTCTGGTGATAACCAAATGGAGTGTGTTCGACTGTCTGGCGGTGGGTAGCGGATTTGCTTATTATTCATTGTCATCTATCCTGATAACGGAATTGAAGGAGGCCTCTTTGGGTGTCCAGATGGCTACGGAGTTGGGAACGATCGCATTGATAGCCAATATAATCCGTGAGATTATAGCTCTGCTGGGCGCTCCTTTATTTGTCAGGTATTTCGGCCGTTTGGCTCCTATCTGTGCCGGAGGAGCGACGACGATGGATACAACATTACCGATTATTACCCGTTATTCAGGAAAAGATCTGGTATTCGTTTCTATCTTCCACGGTATTCTGGTCGATTTTACGGTACCGTTCTTTGTCTCTTTTTTCTGTTCAATGTGAATAGGATAGTCAATAAAGATAGCATAATGACCTGTATGAGAAACTTACTGATTGCTATATTGCTGCTCATTTCGTTCTGCGCAGCCGGACAGCCGGGGCGAAGACTGGATAAACTGGGAGATAACGATGCGATCCCGGCCGGACAAGCCGCATTTTACGGTGATTTCATCCAACGCCTGAAAAAGTTTAAGAGCGGAGGTTATCCCCAGGATATCCGGATAATCAATATTGAGACGAACGAAGTATTTATCTTCAGGGTAAAGTCTACCTTTAAGACTTCCAAGGAAAATCCGTTCTGTTACCTGATCGAACCGGGAACGTATGCGATCCTGAATTATTGGTGGACGGAAAGTAAATGGTATGGCGGTAAATCCTATATGGAACCCATTTATAAAGGAGAAGACTCTATCCTGGAGACGGAACGGAAGATAAAGAACAAGGAACAACGCCCGGACGAACTGGTCCTGTTTAAATTTACCGTTGCCCCGAATACGCTGAACTATGCCGGCACCTGGCATTTCGAGCAATCCCCCGTTTATTTTACCGACGATAAGGAACAAGCCGACAATCGAATGAAAGATAAATATAAAAAGCTAGACTTTTCATCTTCCCGCATGGCGATACCCGATTAAAACAGTCTTTTTATCCGATATTAAATCACTACCTTTGTGGAAAGTATCCGTTAAAAAGGTTATTCCGTCATGATAAAGTATATAAAAGTTCCGACAGCCCTTATTTCGGGTGATTGTACGCAAAGTTCGCTCCGGTTGGAAGGGGGAACTGTTATTGAGTCCTGCATTCATAGCATGGGATCTTCCGGTACGATGTTCCTTGAAGAACATATGCTGATGATGGTACTCGATGGTACGGTAACCCTCCATTACGGCAAACAAACCTATGTTGTCGGAAAGCATGAGATGATCTTGTTGCGAAAGGCGACGGTAGTCAGTTATGAAAAAGAGGGAAACCCCGATAATGCCGACATATTCGACAGCCAGATGTTTTGCCTGAAAGACGAGTTGCTGAAAGAGTTCCTTACGATGCAGCATGTCAATATTCCCCGTATGACGGAAGAGATCAGGAACACGGTCAATCCTATGAGCGACTGTCTGGTTGCCTTTGCCCATTCCCTGAAACCTTACTTCAATGCCCCGGCTTCCGTCAATCCTGGACTGTTGAAACTAAAGATCATGGAGATGCTGTATGACGTCTCGGAATGCAGCAAGAATATATTCCGCCAGATATTACAACTGCGTCAGCCTGTGCGGACGGATATCCGGCAGGTGGTGGAGCAACATTATGCCTCACCGATCACCCTCCCCGAACTGGCTTATCTTTCCGGTCGCAGCCTGTCGAGTTTCAAGCGTGACTTCCAGAGCACTTATAATATGCCGCCCGCCCAATGGATACGTGAACATCGTTTGAGCCGGGCGAAAGAGATGCTGCAAAATACGGCGATGTCTGTTTCCGATGTCTGTTATTCGTTAGGCTTTGAAAATCCTACGCATTTCTCCCGTATCTTCAAAGATCACTACGGGATGCCCCCTTCCGAATTGCTGAATAAGAAAAGCATATTGAACTAAACAGTCATATTCTTTGAGCCGGATGGAAACTTCCGAGGACTTGTCTATCGTTAACTTTGTATGCAACTAATAGTAAAAGCAGCGATTATGAACAAGAAAATCATTATTCTGAACGGCAGTCCCCGTATGAAAGGAAACACGGCAGGACTTATCGACGCATTTGTACAGGGAGCGGAACAGGTTGGACATACAGTGAAAACCTTTAACCTGCAAAAGATGAATATCCATCCTTGCCTGGGATGTCTGGGAGGAGGTAAAAATCCGGACAGTCCTTGTACCCAGAAAGATGACATGGACCAGATCTATCCTGTTTATGAGGAAGCGGATATTGTGGTACTGGCATCACCGATGTATTACTGGAGCATTACCGCCCAGTTGAAAGCCGCTTTCGACCGTCTGTTTGCCGTAGCCGAAAAAGACGGAGATTACAGAAACCAGAAGAAAGAATGTATCATGTTGATGGCGGCTGAAGGAGATACCAGAGACAATTTTGAGCCGGTAGAACATTATTATCATGCTTTATTGAAACATCTGGAATGGAAGAATGCCGGTGAGGTATATGCGGGAGGTGTTATGAAGATCGGAGATATTAAAGGACATCCGGCTTTAGATGAGGCACGGCAGCTAGGTTTGTCAATCCGGTAATCCGATTATTTAACTGATATAAAAGAGCGGATCAAATCAGAACCATAAAACAGGCTACTGATTTAATCCGCTTTTTATATTTGTCAGGTATTTACTTTTTTACCGTCTGTAACATCACTTTCACCGCTTCTTCCAGTTGATGGTCTTCGCCTTTCAACTGTGATTCCGGGGTGTTGTAGATTTTAATATCCGGTTCCAGTTCATGGTTCTCCAGGTAGTTGCCTTGCATATCCTGGACACCAACCTGCGGAATACCGAATATAATAGATGGATCGATCTGAGCTTCCCACCAAACGGCTGTCATAGTTCCCGGTACGGGGGCACCGATCAGCTTACCGATACCCAATGTCTTGTATACCCAGGGGAAGCCGTGGGCGTTCGAATAGTTATCTTCGCAAACCAGTACACACGACGGTTTCAGCCATTTGTTGAACGGATCGCTACCGATATACTGTCCGCGTGGCATGAAACGCTGATATTCTTTACCGCTCAATAACGTAGCCAGGTCGTCATGCAACCAGCCGCCACCGTTGTGGCGGGTATCGACGATCACCGCTTCCTTGTTGCGGCAACGGCCCAGTAATTCGGAGTAGACTTCGCGGAAACTTTCGCTGTTCATGCCTTTGACATGTACATAGCCGATTTTTCCACCTGAAAGTTCGTCTACTTTCTTGCGGCAGTTTTCTACCCAACGTTTGTACAGCAGGTTCGACTGTTCGCCGTAAGAGATCGGCTTAACCTGTTCCTCAAAACGTTCTTTCGTTGCCGGATTGTAAACGGACAATAACACTTTTTTTCCGGTTTTTCCGCTTAACAACGGATAATAATCTTCCCCATTCTTAATCGGTTTCTCATTGATCTTTTCGATGATACAACCCGGTTTGATCTTGGTATCTGCCAGGGTCAACGGGCCTTTTGCGATGATCTCGGCAATCTTCAAACCGTCGCCGTTGTAGCTGTTATCATAGAATGCCCCCAGGCAAGCCGTTGCCGGAGTAGAGGAGCTGGCATAGTAACGGGCACCTGTATGTGAACCGTTTAATTCGCCTAACAATTCCGATAACATTTCCTGGAAATCGTAATTGTTGTTGATGTGCGGCAAATAGCGGGCATATGCTTTCTTATAGCCTTCCCAATCGATGCCATGGATAGTCGGATCATAGAATTTGTCTTCTACCTGACGCCATACATGACTGAAAATATATTCACGTTCCTGTGGAGGACGGTAAGAAAATTCAGCTTTGAACGGGATATTTTCAGTCTTGCTGTCCTTGACTGCTACCTTTTTCAATTGACCGCCCGATACAAGGAAGAGGTTTTCACCCTTTTTGTCGGTAAACATTGTTCCGCCCCCAACACCTTTTATCAATAGTTTGGTCGTATTTTCTTTAAAGTTGCGTTCCCACAGATCGTAACCGCTTTCAAAAGCGGCGCAGTAATAAAGTTTATCACCTTTTGGTGTCAATACGGCATCTCCCATGTTGGAAGAATTGATTGTCAGTCGGATAACACGGTCTTTTCGATTCTCCAGGTCAAACTTCAACGGATCGACAGGTTTATCCTTGTCGTCTTTCTTTTTATCCGCTTTTTTCTCTTTGGAATCCTTTTTATCATCCTTTTTGTCCTTGTCCTTCTCTTTGTCTTTATCTTCATCTTCGATCAGGGCAAGTTCTTCTTTGCTCAGACGGAATTTATCGTAAGCTTCGGCGTCAAAGAACATGATATAGGTGTCGTCCTGTGAACCCCAGCTGCCATGACTGCGGTAACCAGCCCGGTCGGACGACCAGATCATTGCTTTCCCATCGAGTACCCATTTGGGATTACTGTCCGAATAACCGCTTTCCGTCAGATTGGTAATATCTCCGCTGCCATCCGCTTTTACCAGTGCGATGTCTTTGTTATTCCATCCGCCGATAGCTATATATTGTACCAGGAACCATTTGCTGTCGGGTGACCATTGATAAGTCTGATCTCCGTCGCTGTAGGAGTAATTGTATTTACCGTCCAAGACTGTACGTACCTGTTTACTTTTCAGATTGATCACACGCAATGTCGTACGATCTTCCAGGAAAGCAACCTCTTTTCCGTCAGGTGAATAAGCCGGTTGGAAAGATGTTTTTTCCGTTACAACCAGCGGTTCCTCTTTTATTTCCTGGGCATAGGTAAAATACTTATCGTCTTTACGAACCAGGCTGCTCTGGTAGATACCCCATGTATCTCCCCGTTCTGCAGAATAAACCAGAGAACGACCGTCAGGGCTGAAATCAATATTACGCTCCTGTTGCGGTGTATCAGTGATCTGGCGGGTTGTCTCAAATTCAACGGAAGTAACATATACATCACCTCTTACGATAAAAGCCACCTCTTTCCCATTCGGAGATACGGCAATGCTGGTTGCTCCGTTTGACATCAGACGGTGGACCAGATCGTTCTCTGTCTGGTCAGAGATAATGCTCACTTTAACTTTTGACGGTTGGCCGCCTTCTTTGACTGTATATATTTCACCGTCATATCCGTAGCAAAGCATTCCGTTATTGTCGGAAGTCAGGAAGCGGACGGGGTGTGTCGTATGATTGGTTATCTGTTTGCCGTTTTTGCCGGTCAGGTCGTTTTTGAAGATGTTGAAACTACCTTTTTCTTCGCTCAGGTAATAAAAAGCTTTTCCGTCGGCTGTCCAGACCGGGTTACGGTCTTCACCGCGAAAAGTGGTGATCTTCTTGAAAGACCGCCCGTTATCCAATGAACATAGCCAGATATCACGCGTGATGGAAGACTGGTGATGTTTACGCCAGGGATCTTCATATCCTTTGAAGTCATTATACAACAGCTGGTTTCCGTCTTTGCTGAACGCTATATTTTCCATTGCCAGTGAAGAGTATAGCGTCGGTCGTCCTCCGGTCGTGCTGACCTGGTAGACCTGTGAAAACAGTGACGAAGGGAACTGGCTGTCTTTTACGTCCTGTTGGATAGAGGCTGTATAAAGAACATGGTCGTTGTCGCTGAATGTTTGAGGATATTCGCTGGCCGAATGGGTCGTCAGTTGAGTCGGTGCGCCTCCTTCTTTATTCATAATGAAGACGTCGAAATTTCCGTTACGGTCGGAAGCGAAAGCGATCCGTTTTCCGTCGGGCGACCAGACCGGACGTGTGTCATGAGCCTGATGGGTTGTCAACTGGGTGGCTTTACCACCGGTAGCCGGTACGGTATAGATATCACCTTTGTAGGTGAAAGCTATTGTTCCTCCGTCCGGAGAAATTGCCGGATAGCGCATCCATAACGGATCGTTGTCGGCAAAAACGGACCCTGTTAACAAAAGGGCCGATGTTAAGATTAGTAATTTTTTCATGCGTTTATGAATTTCTACAAAAGTACAGGATTATTTTCACACATGAAAAAAATTAGGAAGATCTCTCTATCTGATGTTCCTGATATTCACTGGGACTTTCTCCAAAATGTCTTTTAAAACATTCACGAAAATATTTGGGTGAATTGAATCCGCACCGGTAAGCAATTTCACTGACAGTCAGATCACTGTCGGACAGGAGTTTTTTGGCCTGCTCCAATCGTATGTTCTTTAGAAAATCGTTGGGAGTCTGATTGGTCAGCTGCTTTATTTTTTTGTAGAAAGGAGTATGGCTCATACCCAGTTCTTTCCCCAGGTCGTCTATTTTCAAATCGGAATTACTCAGGTTCTCCTTTATTATTCCGATCAGGTGAAGAAGGAATTGATTGTCTTTATCTTCAACAATAACTTTTTCGGGCTGAAGAGCCTGCAAGGTATTATTTCGTCGGGAGATAAGTATGCGGCTTTGCAGAATGTTTATAATTTTTGATTGCAGGATCGAGGGATTGAACGGCTTAGTGAGGTAATCGTCTGCACCGGCATCCAATCCCTCCACCTGATTCATGTCGGAAGCCAGGGCTGTCAACATGATGAAAGGAATGTGACAGGTATTGACATTCTGTTTTATATGTTTACAAAATTCTCTTCCGTCCATCTCCTGCATTAATATATCGGAAAGAATAACATCGGGTTGTTCCTTTTGAGCGATCTCCAATGCTTCCTTACCGTTTTCTGCAGTTAATATGTTGTAGGCATTCGACAAAAGGCTTGCGATATATATACGAAGCTCTTTGTTATCTTCCGCGATCAGAATAGTATGATGTTTAACCGCAGCTTCTTCATCCTGTTTTTTTTCGTTTATTTCGTTTGAAGGAACCGATAATGATTCCTTTTCCACTAAAGTCTTAATTTGCTGTTTGTCTGATTCTACGGACTCGATATAAGGAATTTCGACAATGAAAAGACTTCCTTTTCCTATCTCACTTTCCACTTTGATATTGCCTTGATGCAGACTCACTAATTTTTTTACAAGGGCTAATCCTATTCCGGTACCGGCCGTAATATCTTGTTTTATCTGGTAGAAACGTTCGAAGATAAACTCCTGCTGATCTTTCGGTATTCCTTTTCCTGAATCTTTGATGCAGATGTATATTTTTGAATTTGTTTCTTCCTTGTCTTTTCGTAAGGAAAGGATTATTTGTCCGTTTTCAGGTGTATGTTTAATCGCATTCGACAATAAATTGGAGATGATTTTCTGAATTATGACAGAATCTGCCTGACATATTAGAGCCTCCTCGTCATAATCGAACTGTAGGTTGATCCGTTTTTCTTTTGCTAAAGGGTAGAAGGGCTGGATCTCGTTTTTTAAAATGGCCGAGAGGTCGGAACAGACTGGCGAAAAGGAGAAAAATCCGGCTTCGGATTTCGAGAAATCAAGAAGTTCGTTTACTAATCCTAATAGTTTCAACCCATTATTTTGAATGATTTTCAGATATTCGTGTTGCATAGCCTTACCGACATTCTTGTTCAGTATACTGTTCACAGGACTGAGTATTAGTGTTAAAGGCGTCCGGAATTCATGGGTGATATTTGAAAAGAACTGTATTTTTAGTGAGTTTAATTTTTCCAGTTGCTTTCGTTCGAACTGTTCATTGGCCAATAAATTTCTCATTTTTATACGGTTGGTGTAAAAGCGGGTAATCAGGTAAAAGGTATAGATGATAATAATAATGTATATGGCATAGGCCCAAACGGTTCTCCACCAAGGAGGAAGGATAACGATTTTCAGCGTACTGCCATATTCATCCCATATTCCGTCGTTGTTGGAAGCGATAACCTGAAAGTGATAAGTTCCCGGATCCAGGTTGGTGAACATTACATTTCGTTGTTGACCAACGAATCTCCATTGGCTATCATAATTTTTTAACCGGTAGGCATATTGATTTTTTTCCGTATTAGTATAGTTCAATGCTACGTAATGGAGGCTGAATACTGAATTTTCGGGAGAAATCCGGATCTCATTTTTTCCGGTGACCGGTAGATAATGTGTTTTTTCTATCTTTTCTTCCTGATCGTTATTATAGAACTGACAATCGGTAATAATCACTTTAGGCAGGTTGGGATTGACAGAAATTTGTTTGGGGTCGAAATGATAAATGCCATTGACGCAGCCAAAGAAAAATTTACCGTCCTGGTCATGTAAAAAGCTCATATTATTAAATTCCCGGTTCAGAATACCGTCCTCGGGACCGAAATTGGTAAATCTTTCATCATCTAAATTCAGACAACTTAAACCTTTGTCGGTAGAGATCCATAGGTGATTATTATCCTGATCATACAACAAACCTTTTATCAGGTTGCCCGGCAGTCCGTCGTTAGTTGTATAATGTTGGATTTCTCCGGATTGGAGGGTATATTTTATAATACCGTTATACGTCCCCAGCCATAATATTTCGTTTATGAACCGGATGGGGGCGATTTTGTTTTTGTCTGCATACGGATTTTCTTGATCGGGTTGACAGATTAATTGAAATTCATTGCTAAATTCCTCATAGCAGAATAGTCCGCAGATGCTTCCTGCCCAAATCCTCCCTTCGCAATCTTCGTAAAGGGACAGGATATTGTTGGGGTTAAGTTGATTGTTGAATGTCCGGTAGAACTCTTCGAGTATTTGTTTTCCGGGGTTGTAACGGAATATTTTCCCTTGTGAGGTAGCAATCCAGATGTGATGCTTTTTATCTTCGATGATAAATTTGATAGTTGTGGAAGAGGATAGCTTTTGCCGGATAAGCCGCTCTATATGGCTTCTTTCCGGTTCCGGTCCGAGTATTTTCAATGATTTATCGTATGTTCCGATCCAGGTGAAACCTCTGGAGTCATATAGGGAACTATTGATAGGTGTGTCTTTTAATCCTGTAAACCTCTCATTTGCTTCGTGTGGAGCAATTTTATTGGTTGTTTTGTCATATATATAAAGACCTTTATTGTCTATGCCTACCAATAGCTTTTGTTCGCCTTGTTTACTAAGAGTCAAAACAGACTGGATACTGTTGTGCGAAAGGTCTTTTGACAAGATAGGGATATATTTGAATAGATTACGGTTGGGGTCGAATTTATTGATGCCTCCGTTGGTGGTACCGACCCATAAAATGTTGGTACGATCTTTATAAAGGCAAGTAACTGCGTCGGAGTTCAGGTTTTTATTATTGACAGTGCCAATGGTGGTACTATTTCCGGTTTGTGTATTATATTCGAGTAGACCGCTGTTTTCTGTCGCAATCATGATACGGGTATCGGAGATAGCACAGAGGCTCTGTATGTCTTTGATAGTTATAACCGGGGATGCCTCTCCGTATTTTAATAGTCCCTTTTCTTTACTTCCGATCCATAGTTCGCCGTTGGAAGCATTCAAAAAAGAAATAATGGAGACATGCGTATGGAGTGAGTCGAGTGATGTCTGATACATTTGTTTGCTTTTTGTATCTAAGTGCATAAGTCCAAGCTTTGAACAACCGATTAATAAAGAATCACGGTAAGAGGTAACCGTGCGGATAGGATCCTGGCGGATGGTAATATACGACTCCAGTTGTTTTTCTTTCGGTAAATAAGCGTATAGCATACCTCCGGCCGTACCGATCCAGAGTGTCTGATTTTGATCTTCGAACAGCGCCGTGACATGACGATTAGCAGGAGAATAGCCTGATAATTGTTCTAAATCGACATGTTCGAAATTATCTGTTTGAGGTTGGTAGCAACAGACTCCGTTGTTTGTTCCGATCCATAATCGCTCCGATGAATCATTATAAATAGTAGAGATATAATTTCCTTTTAATGAATGAATGTCATTAGGAATACTATAATATTCTCTCATTCGGTAACCGTCGTATTTATTTACTCCGTTGGTGGTGCCGATCCATATAAATCCCTGCGAATCCTGTTGGATACAGGTGATGTAGTTTTGTGATAGCCCATGTGTGGTTGTTATTTGCTCAAAATAATAGTCATATAAGGTTTGTGCATTTGTTACACCATGCAAGATCACGAAAAAAAATAACAAGTGTATTCTTTTTAGCGTTCGTATCCGGGGATTATCTAAAATTTGTAATGTATTCATTTCATTAAAACTGTGGTTGCTTAATAATAAATAGTACAAACGAACCTCTTACTTTGGTAAGCTCTGTTTGCTAATGGTAGAGGTATGATTTTCTTTGAAAAAATTAATGGTATTTTTGTTTTTACTCCTTTCTCTCTTTCCAGCTTCCAATTGTCATAAGCTAGCCGTTTTTCTTACAGTAAATCTCCTTTTATACGCTCTCCTATTTCTCAAATTTAGATTATCTGGTGAGATATATCCTCTTATTTTTAAAAAAAGTAGGATTTTTCTCCTTTTTGGTAGGATTTTTTCTTTTGGCTGAGAATATACGACCTGTTTAAAACATATTTCAGAAACCTGTCTTGGGAGGGAAAATTACATTTGCCAATGTCTTTCGGATGAAATTCAAGCATGTAAATTTTCAATTATTAACTTTTAAAGAATGTTCCTGATGACACAAAAGGTATGGAAATATCTGGTACTCTTTCTGACTGGAAGCTTGTTTCTGTTTGTGGCTTGTTCGGAAAAAGAGAACAACAAAAAAGACGACAATGGCTCCATCGAAGAAATCTCTGCAGAACGGTTCCGCAGTAACCGTATATTCATTAAGCATGGGTTGCAGATACAATGTTGGTTGGCTACCGATAATTTCAAGTTAGCAGGTGAGGCAGGTCAACCGGCCTATGTGATGCAGCCGTCGGATTGGGCATTGACGGGATTTACCGGTCCGACTTTTTATGGTCCTCCTCTGGTCAACACCTCTTTTTTTAAACATTTCCCGGGAAATCAATGGGCTATTGCGAAAGCACCACATGGCGACCAGATAAAGGTTGGTCCCACCGATCATGAAAAGCAAAGCGGTTTCCTGTCAGACGATCAGAAAACTTATCTCGATAAACTGGTTACGATTTGTTTTGGCGATGAAGAGGTTTACTCCGATACGAATCTTTATTTCCTGAAAGATTGGTATTTGACGGCAAGAAAACATTATCCGGATGCCCTGTTACACAATAACCAATATCCGGGATTGTGGTCTACTTCCAATCTGCGCAAATATGTGAAGGTGGCCCTGCCGGATCTGATAACCTACGACAGGTACTATTTCCATACTTCTGACAACGACGATTATATCGGTGCGAGAGACATGTCCCAGCATCTGAAAACTTATCGTGATGTTGCTTTGGAAGGGTGGGATGGAAATAAAAAGGAGTATATCGCTTTCGGACAATACATTCAGGGATTTGTGAATCAAGGTACCTATAAACTGACCGAATCTCAGCTTCGCCTGTATTATTTTATGACTCTGACATTCGGCGGAAAATGGTTGAATTGGTTCCGTTATCTGCAAGGTGACGGCTATGGCGGAGCTACGGCACCGACTCCCTGGTCGCTCTTGTTTGAAAACGGTATACCGGGACGTCCTTCCATTTACATGACCTGGGCTAACCAGTGTAATAAGGAATGTTTGAATCTGGGTGATTACCTGGTTCGCCTGAAAACATCCGATGTACGTTATGTCGCCGGAACTTCCCGTTATTCGGAAGGGCAACCGGATAATGTCGATGTTTTCAATCCGGCAGGTAGTTGTATCAAGCAAATCTGCGGACGTTTTTTTATTGACGGACTTGAGGCGGATGACGGTGCCGACCTCTATCTGGGTTATTTCGATATTATACCGAAAGAAGAACAGGGCGATCCCTCTTTTTTCAGGAAACAGAATGCCGATTTCTTTATGGTGACTAACGGTATGGCATCGAAATTGGAACAAGAGGCAACAGCCCTTAGCCAGATGGTGACACTCACGCTCGATTTATCTGATTTTGACAATCAAAAACTCTATTGGATCAACACGGAAACCGGTGAAAAAGAGGAGCTGGAAGCCGTGAACAGAACAGAAGAAGGTTCGACCTACAAATTCTTGTTGAAAGGTGGAACCGGAACTTTATTTATTGTGGAATAATCTTATTTTAAACGTGTTATTATGAGAAAAACAAAAACTAATTGTGCAAATGTGATCTTTCGGTTGCGGCATTATTCGCTGTTTTGGGGGATTACCGGTATTTCTTTGCTGGGGGCAGCAAATGCTTCTGCGGAAAATGTATCAGAACAATCGTCAGAGAAGGTCTCTTCCGTGTTACAATCCGTTCAGTCGAAGTTGAGAATCCGCGGGCAGGTATATGAAAAACTGGCCAATCCGATGCCGATGGTGGGTGTGAATATTACAGTGAAGGGCAAGCCGGTAGGTGTGACCACCGATATGGACGGTATTTTCGATATAGAGGTCGATAAGGGAGATGTACTGGTTTTCTCGTTTATTGGCTTTAAGACGGCGGAATACAGGGTGGAACGGCGTGAAGCTAATCTGGTTATTTCTTTGGAGGAAGATGTTAATACGTTGAACGAGGTAGTGGTAACGGGTATCTCGGAAGAACGTAAACTGAATTCTATTTCCGCCATATCGCAGGTTAAGATTGAAGCGAATGTGGTCAATAAACCGATTACTTCTTTATCGCAGGCATTACAAGGTGGGATTACAGGTATTTCCGTATCGCAGGGAAGCGGTCTTCCCGGTGGCGATGCTGCCACGATCAAAATCCGTGGTATATCGACGATTGGCAACAGCGACCCGCTGGTTCTGGTAGATGGTATTCCTATGGATATGAATCAGCTGGATCCGAACACCATCGAGAGTGTGACTGTACTGAAAGATGCTGCAGCCGCGGCTGTTTACGGTTCACGTGCAGCCAATGGTGTGATTGTCGTAAAAACCAGACGAGGGGATGTGGGGAAAGTAACCGTGAATTACAGCGGATACGGAGGTGTGCAGAAGGCTACTTATATGCCTGAATTTGTAAATGCTCCTACTTACATGCGAATGGTAAATGAAGCCTATGGTAATATCGGAGGTGATCCGGTGTATTCAAGCTCGGCTATTGCAACAACAGAGGCTGGGACCGATCCGTTACATTACCCGAACACGGATTGGATGGATTTACTTTGGAAAAACCAGGTGTTGCAAAATCATTCGCTCTCCATTTCCGGAGGTAATAATGTTGCCCGTTTCGCAATTACCGGTAATTATCTGAAACAGGATGGATTTATGGATAATTATGATTATAACCGGTTGAATTTGCGTGCCAATACAACAGTTAATCTGAGGGAGAACATCAGTGTCGATGTCGACCTGAATATGATACGTTCCAGCCAGCGTACGCCCTCGGTGGCTGATTCGGGAGGTTTGGATATGTTGTACTTATTGTATGGTATCCCGCCGACAATTGTAAGTAAATATCCGGAACGTGAGAACGACCCGAATACGTATTATGGCAATTATGGTTCCAACATGCAAAACCCTTTGGCGCAGTTGGAGCAAGGGGGGTACACACAGAACGTAACCGATAATATCAGTGTGAATTTACAGCCTCGCTGGACTATCATCCCTTCCCTCACCTGGCGTGGTCAATTCAGCTACCGTGTAAATAGCAGTACCAAAAAAGAAGAACGTCATGCATTTAATTTCTTCGACTATGACAACGGACAGCTTCTGGCAACCTGGGGAAACCGTTTTGCTGCCGGCCTGACCCGCTCCAGCTATTATTACCTGGGTACGACATTGGAATATACCCTTGAAAGAGATAAGCATCGTTTGTTTGCTATCGGAGGTACAAATGTTGAGTTGAATAATTCGGATGCCTGGAACGAGTATTCTATGCATTCTGCATTCATAAAGGCAAATTATACATTCAACGACCGCTATCTGCTGGAAGGAACCCTGCGTGTAGACGGATCTTCCCGCTTCGGTAAGAAACATAAATATGGATACTTCCCTTCTGTCGGTTTGGGATGGAATATATCGGAAGAGTCTTTTATGAAAGATATTAAGGAGATTAATAACTTAAAACTGAGAGCTTCTTACGGGCAGCTGGGCAACGAGAACATCGGTCTATATAAATACCAGACCTTGATCGATCCGGGTAACGGTAATGAAACGACATTCGGTAATCCGGACATCAGTTGGGAAAAAGTGAATATGTTCGATATCGGTGCCGATATCAGCCTGTTCAACGGAATGATTGACATCGTATTCGATTATTACGACAAACGAACCTCGGATATTTTGCTGACACCCCCTAACTCAATGGTCGGAGGTATGGGAACAACGACGATCAACGCAGGGCGTGTAAACAACAAAGGATGGGAGCTAAGTGTAAATGTTGCAAAGAAGTTCGGAGATTGGGATTTCTCTGTTTATGGTGGTGTATCACAGAATAAGAACAAGATAACCGATTTGCTCGGTGGTCCTTATGATAATGGAAATTCGATCCATACCGAAGGGCATGCCTTGAATAGTTTCTATATGTATAAATCAAACGGGTTGTTGCAGGAAGACGATTTCACGACGGGTGCCGACGGCACACTGGTTCCCAAAGAAGGCGTTGTCATTATCGATGGACAGAAACCTGGTGATATCCATTATGTAGACGTAAACGGCGATAAAGCCATTACTGCCGACGACCGTGTGATTATGGGTAACAGCGAGCCTAAGTTTAACTATTTTGCTAATATCACTGCCAGATGGAAAGGTATCGACCTGGAAATTTTATTTCAGGGGGTAAGAGGTGTCGAAGCCTATTATGGCGGTAATTTCGCAGTGCCTTTGCGTTTGGACGGAAACTCGACGACTCCGCAGGAATTCCATTTGGATTATTGGACTCCGGAAAATCCGGGTGCCTTTTTCCCGCGATTGACTCCGACACCGGGAAATAACTCTCTGTCTTCCGATTATTGGAAGTTTGATGCTAGTTATTGCCGTGTGAAATATATTCAATTGGGATATACCTTCAAGCAGGACTGGACGCGTAAATTCTTTGTAAATAACCTTCGTCTGTTTGTGAACTTTCAAAATCCGTTCACTTTGTCTGCCGAAAGTCGTGTAGATCCTGAAGGACGTGGAGGTCATACGACTTATCCGATGGTTAAGACTTATTCAGCCGGTTTAAATATTACATTTTAATAGATTACAAATATGAAAAAATATATTTATATATTGGGTTTGGCTCTGGCTATGAGCAGTTGTGAGGATTTTTTGACACGTGACGATCCTCAGGGTATTACGGATGAAGAATTCTGGAAAACCAGCGGACAGGTTGAATCCGTTTTAGGACAGTGTTATAATTTACCGCACGGATTTCACCACTATACAGCACCGTATGTCTCGATGGTTCATGCGGAAGGATTAACGGATAATTCTTATCATGGAGCCGATTACGAAGGATGGATTGTTTCGGTAGCGAACGGTACCGTCACAGCAGAAGAAGGCAAAATGAAAGATTTATGGTCTGAGCGTTATAAAATTATCCGGAAATGTTGCCGTCTGCTTGAGAATATGGACAGAGCTTACTTTGTCGATGAGCCGGAACGTGAGAAAATACGGGGGGAAGCGATTATCCTGCGTGTCTATTACCATTGGGAGTTAATGCGTTGGTTTGGTTTGGAAGAAGGCATTCCTATCGTTGATCATTCACTTACCCCGGTCGAGAATTTTATGCCCCGTTCTTCGGCCAGCGAGGTATACGACTGGATGCTGAATGAGCTTGACAGGGCAATTGCCGTTGCCGATCTGCCTTTCAAATATGACGATAGTCGTAAAACCAAAGTAGACCGTTCGGTAGCCTATGCATTGAAGTCGATCATCGCCTTGAATGCAAAACGATATGAAATTGCCAGGGATGCAGCCAAAAGGATCATCGATTCCGGAGAATATGAATTATATTATACTTCTCAGGCCGACAATGATCCGGGTAAGAATTTCCGCGATTTATTCCGCTCGGTAGGTCAGAATAATAAAGAACGTATTCTCTATACATCTGCAGGATTGCGGGAAGCCTTTTTCCGTAGTGCAGGTCCCGGGTTAGGGCAACAATGTACAGTGCATCCATTGCAAGGGTTTGTCAATGCCTTTGAAACGAAGCAAGGAAAGACATTGGACGAGTTGGGAACCGATTCCTTAGATATCTATTCCCGTAACCCGTTATACCATAATAACAGAGATCCGCGTTTAGGTTTATCGGTTATTATGCCGGGCGACAGTACAACTTTTACAGGTTATACTTATAATCCTTTTAGTGACGGACCGGAAGCTATCGGACGGCCAAATGCAACACGTTCCGGTTTTATGCTGAAGAAATTCATAGACCCGCTGGACCGAAACAAGCCGTATAACGGATCGAATGCATTCTATATTATTCGTTATCCGGAAATTTTGCTGAATTATGTAGAGGCTCTGATCGAACTGGGCGATTGGCAGAATGCCGATGTCCTGAGATACATCAATGACATTCGCCGTCGTGCTGATATGATAGAAGCGACTGCCGGTGTTTACAATGCGCAAGACAAAGTTCGTCAGTTGATGCGCCGCGAACGGAGAGTTGAGTTAGCCTTTGAAGGAACGCGTTATCTGGATATCCGTCGGTGGGGAATAGTGAAAGAAGTAATGGAAGGTCCTATCTTCGGAGCTATTCATCCTGATACAGGTAAGCCGATCCAAATTGAAGAACGAATCTTTATTTCCGGCAAAAATGAAGTATATCCTATCCCGCAGTCGGAAATTCTGGCGAATAAAAATATGACTCAAAACAAGGGTTATTTTGGTAACGAATAAAAGTCTGTAAATCAATATTGGGAGAAAAAGAGTAAGGCTGTTCAACAAATCTTGAACAGCCTCTCTTACTTCCGGCTTGATATTTATAGAGAAAATGATGTATATTAATAGTTAAAGATATGATTATAAGATTTTTGACCTTTTGTTCCTTTTGTTGTGCACTTCTTCTGTCCGGATGTATACAGGAACAAAAAAGTTTTACCTTCGATAATGCTTGCATTGTGATCAGTTCTGATCCGACCAGTTCTGTCCGGTTGGCAGCAACAGAGTTACAGTATTTCATTCATAAAACAACAGGTTTTTGTCCGGAGATTATTTCCGAATTACCCTCTGAAAAGACCAGAGCCATCTTTGTTGGAAAAAGTGCGTACACAGAAAAAATGAAATATCCGGATAGACCCTTTGAAGAACAGGAATATTTGATCGCCATCACTTCCGGACATATCGTTTTGATCGGTCAGGATGAAGACTATCAGTCGGATGCCGAACGTAATAAAGGACGGGACAATAACGGTCTTTCTCCGGAAAAAGATCGGCTTGTACTGAACTATGCAGCTGCAACCGGTGATTCTTCCGTAAAAGACGTTATGTTTGCTCTTCCTTCTATCTATGATGCACAAGGCACCTGCTATGCTGTTTACGACTTCATCGAACGTTTCCTGGGGGTACGTTTTTTCGGTCCCCATCCGGAGAATGTCTTTATTCCCGCCGCAAAGAAAATAAAAATCGATCGACAACAAATTCGCCGGACTCCGGCAATCAAACATCGCCATACAACATATACTTTCGATTGGCCGCTTATTAAAGACCAATATATAGGAGCCAGTGTAGAAATGCAGCAACTTTTTCTCCGCCGCTTGCGGATAGGAGGGCGTAAATGGGCCTCTAACCATGCTTTTACCGGCTATCAGGCCCGTTTTTTGCAAACACATCCCGAATACTTTGCCAAAGGTCGTGGCGGAGGAGCTTCTGAACGGCAATTCTGCTATACCAATCCTGGATTTATCAGGCAAGTAGCCCAGGATGCCGTCAATTATTTTAAGGGAGGAGGAACTATTGCCGAACAGGTTGCCCTGGGTGATTATTTTGCAGTTGTCCCATTGGATAATGCCAGCTGGTGTACCTGCAATGCCTGTCAACAGGAATTGGCTTTGGATAAAGAGAATATTGTTGGAGAGCATTTTAATTGCGGAACGGCCACACATTATATGTGGAACTTTATTAATAATGTAGCCCGGGAAGTCAAAAAGGAAGTGCCGGATAAAAAGATTGCAGCTTTGGCTTATCATGTTTATGCTTATCTGCCAAAAGATGTGGAGTTGGAAGATAATATATCGGTTGCTCCCTGCCTGCATCCACGAAACTATTGGGCTCCGGGGATGGAAAGAAATGAGATGAGTTTTTATAAAGCCTGGATAGAGGAAAGTAAGAAGTCAGGGCGGGATATTTACCTGTGGAATTATTTATGTTTTCCAACGGAACGTGGGTTGGTCACGGACTTTCACGTATTCTCGGGTTTCAATATCCATAAAACAAGTGAACAACTTCGTATGTATGCTTCCGATCAGGTAAAAGGTATTTTCTTATGTGGTACCGGCGAGCAACTGGATTTTTATATTACAATGAAATTGATGGATGATCCCAGTCTCGATACCGATGTCTTGCTGGATGATTTTTTTACCAACTATTTTGGTGCTGCCGCATCCGCCATGAAACAGTTTTATCTGAAGATAGAGTCGGTGTATAGCGATCCGAAGAATTATCCTGAAGAAATTCAAACCAAAGATGCCCAGTACCACCAGACTGAAGAGCTTGCCTGGAAATATCTGGGGACAAAGGAGGTGATGGACGAATTGGGTGAATACATAGCTGATGCCCGAAAGACCGCTTCGAATGAGATTGAAAAATCTCGTGTGGAAAGCTGGGTAAAAGGTATTTGGGAGTATATGATGGAAGGCTATCATGCTTACAATCAAAAATAGAGACATTTATTTTTTACCTGATAGCACTCAATGTCTCCGATAAATGCGGGTTGAAGTTGTTCTGTAATATTCGAAAATAGAAACTAAAAAACCAAAACAAAGTAATATAAGTATATGTTTAATAAATATGAAGTATAGTCAATAAGGCGAGATAGTTAACAATTTATTCCTATACAAATACTATTTAAAAACAAATTTTGATCACTAATGAAAAAGTATGTTGCAGAGATGATCGGGACAATGGTGCTTGTCCTGATGGGCTGCGGTAGCGCAGTGTTCGCAGGGACGGTTCAGCCGTTTGCATCGGTGGGTACGTTAGGTGTTGCTTTTGCTTTCGGGCTGGCTGTTCTGACGATGGTTTACACGATTGGAAAAATTTCCGGTTGTCATATTAATCCGGCTATTACGCTGGGTATGTTGCTCTCTAAAAGGATTTCGGGAAAAGATGCGGGAATGTATATGGTATTCCAGGTGATCGGTGCGATCATCGGCTCGTCCATCCTGTTTATCTTAGCGAAAGATTCAGGTTCGACTACTACATTAACGGGGGCGAACGGTTATCACGATCTCGTCCAGGCTTTTGTCGCCGAAACGGTATTTACATTCATCTTCCTGCTGGTGGTTCTGGGTTCTACATCCAAAGGAGCCAATAACAAGTTTGCCGGTATTGCTATCGGTTTGGCTCTGGTATTGATCCATATTGTTTGTATTCCTATCACCGGGACATCCGTGAATCCGGCACGTAGTATCGGTCCGGCTTTGTTCCAGGGTGGTGAAGCTCTCTCTCAATTATGGTTGTTTATCGTAGCTCCGTTCCTGGGTGCAGCTATTGCTGCCTTTGTATGGAAAGGCATTGATACGGAAGAGGTATAATCCTTTGTTACTACATTTATATTCCAATCCCCGGAGGACAGTTGTTTTCCGGGGATTTTTTGTTTGACAAATTGATACTACTATGCCATGTAAATTGGGTTACTATACCGGATAAATGAAAATACCTCCGCGACTAATATTTTTTAACGTATCAATAAGTTTGTGGAAGTATGGATATTGATGCAAATTGTCAGTCTCTTTTTCTACCTTTGCCCGTAGACTAAACTAATATAACATGAACAAGAAACTTATTCTTTCCTTGCTAGCCTTAGCTGGTGTTCCCGCTTTCCTGATGGCGGCGGATGATGCGCGCTTATTGCGTTTTCCGGCTACCAATGGTAATGAGATCGTTTTCTCGTATGCCGGCGACCTGTACAAAGTTCCGGTTACAGGTGGAGAAGCACAACGGCTGACTTCACATGTAGGGTATGAAATGTTCCCCCGTTTCTCTCCGGATGGCAAGACAATAGCCTTTACCGGGCAGTATGACGGCAACACGGAAGTGTACACGATCCCTTCTACGGGAGGAGAACCTTTGCGTGTTACCTATACGGCAACCAACCAGCGTGATGACCTGGGCGACCGCATGGGACCTAACAATATCGTAATGAACTGGACTCCTGACGGAAGCCGTATCGTTTACCGTAACCGTATCAGTAGTGGGTTCGACGGGAAATTATATACGGTGGATAAGGAAGGCGGCCTTTCTGAAGTGATTCCTTTGCCGGAAGGTGGTTTCTGTAGCTATTCTCCGGACGGAAAACAGTTGGCTTATAACCGCGTGATGCGTGAATTCCGTACCTGGAAATATTATAAGGGCGGTATGGCCGATGATATCTGGATCTATAATCCGGAAAAGAAATCGGTAGAAAACATTACGGACAATGTCGCACAGGATATTATCCCGATGTGGATCGGAGATGAGATATTCTTCCTCTCGGATCGTGATCGTACGATGAATCTCTTTGTTTACAACACAAAGACCAAACAAACTTCTAAAGTGACTAATTTCACGGAATACGATGTGAAGTTCCCGAGCGCAAACGGCAATACGATCGTTTTTGAGAATGGAGGTTATCTTTATAAAATGGATGCGACTGCCAAGAAGCCGGAAAAGGTAGAGGTCAAGTTGACGTCTGATAATATTTATGCGCGTAGTGAGATAAAAGACGGTTCTCAGTATCTGACTGAAGCCAGTATCTCTCCTGACGGCAAACGGGTTGTGGTGACTGCCCGTGGCGAAGTGTTCAACTTGCCGGTAGAGAAAGGCGTAACGAAGAATATCACTCGTTCTCCGGGCCAACATGACCGGGAAGCACAATGGTCTCCCGATGGTAAAATGATCGTTTATATTTCTGACGGTACCGGTGAAACTGAACTTTATATGCAGGACGCAACAGGCGGTGAACCTGTTCAGTTGACAAAGGACAACGATACCTATATCCGTTCGTTTGTATGGAGTCCGGATTCAAAAACGATCGTCTATACAGATCGTAAGAATCGTGTTAACCTGCTGGATATAACGACCAGGCAGGTAACGACTTTGTTGCAGGATCCGATGGCTGAGATCCGGGATGTAACCTATTCTCCCGACAGTAAATGGCTGACTTATTCCCGCCCGGGAACGAATGAGCACAATATTGTTTATGTCTACAATATCGCGGAGAAGAAAGAATATCCTGTAACGGATAAGTGGTATAATTCGGATTCACCTGTTTTCAGTCGTGACGGAAAATATCTGGTGTTCTCTTCTGCCCGTGATTTTAATCCGACTTACGGCTCCTTGGAATGGAATCATGTATATAATAATATGGAAGGTGTTTATCTGGTATTGTTATCGAAAGAAACACCTTCTCCTTTCCTGGAAAAAGATGCAGAAGTGGCTGTGGCGAAAGATGATAATGCGAAGAAAGAAGAACCGAAAATAGATGGAAAGAAGGAAACGGCTCCTGAAAGTCCGGTTGTGAAGATAGATATGGATGGCATTTCCGACCGTATCATCCAGCTTCCGCTGGCTGGTTCCCGTTATGGAAATTTCTATGCAGACGGTAATAAAGTTTATTATTGGGGCCGTGGTGGTGTGAAAGTATACGATCTGGAAAAACAAAAAGAAGAAAGTGTTGCCGACGGTGCTTCCATGTCTGTAGCTCCCGGTAGCAAAAAAGCGTTGTTCTATAAAGGCGGACAGATATATGTGACCGATATTCCTTCGGGTAAGGTCGATTTGAGTGAGGCCGTGAATCTTTCCAACATGAAGATCACAACCGATTATCCGAAAGAATGGGCGCAGATCTTCGATGAGGCATGGCGTGCTTATCGTGACGGTTTCTATGTGGAGAATATGCATGGAGTGGACTGGAAAGCTATCAAGAAAAAATATGAAGTCCTTCTGCCTTATGTAAAAACTCGTTTGGACCTGAATTACGTAATCGGCGAAATGATCGGTGAGCTGAACTGCGGTCACGCTTATGTGAACCCGGGTGAACTGGATCGTCCGGACCGTGTGCAGACTGGTTTATTGGGGGCGGAGATCTCACGCGATAAGAGTGGTTTCTTCCGTTTGGAAAAGATCTTACCGGGTGCTTCCTGGAGCAAGGACCTGCGTTCTCCGTTGACGGAACCGGGTATCGAGGCTAAAGCCGGTGAGTTCATCGTGGCTATAGACGGTGTTCCTACTAACAGCGTGAAGGATATGTTCTCTTTGTTGGTCGGTAAAGCCGGTGTGCCTACCGAACTTTCATTGAACAGCAAGCCCCAGTTGGCTGGTGCACGTAAGATCGTAATAAGCCCGCTTGCCGAAGAATATTCTTTGTATCACTATAATTGGGTGCAGGACAATATTAAGAAGGTAGATAAGGCTACGAATGGTCGCGTCGGATATATCTATATCCCGGATATGGGTGTGGAAGGCCTGAATGAATTTTCTCGTTATTTCTATCCGCAACTGGATAAGGAAGGTTTGATCATCGACGACCGTGCGAACGGTGGTGGTAATGTCTCCCCGATGATCCTGGAACGTCTTTCCCGTGAACCGTATCGCCTGACGATGCGCCGGGGCTCGAATCATGTCGGAACAGTGCCTGATGCCGTACAGGTTGGCCCGAAAGTTTGTTTGATTAATAAGTATTCGGCTTCCGATGGTGATTTATTTCCGTGGGGATTCCGCGCACTTGGTCTGGGCAAGCTGATCGGTATGCGTACCTGGGGTGGTATCGTCGGTATCAGTGGCTCATTGCCTTATATGGATGGTACCGATATCCGCGTTCCGTTCTTCACCAGCTACGATCCGAAGACTGGCCAGTGGATCATCGAAAACCATGGTGTTGACCCGGATATCCTGATCGATAACGATCCGATTAAAGAATGGAACGGTGAAGACCAGCAGCTGAATAAAGCGATCGAAGAGGTAATGAAAGAACTTCAGAACCGTAAACCGTTAGCTCCGATTCCGGCTCCGAGAGATTTCAGTAAATAAGAAATCAGTCCGAAAGTATATATGCTTTTCGGCAAAAGGTTACATGCTTTTAATCAAAAGCATGTAACCTTTTTTCTTTTATCATGTAATAATTCTTTTACCTTTGCAAAGGCAACTATGTACATTATGAACGAAGAATCACTGTATATTCATCAGCTTAGAAGTGGAGATTCCCGGTCTTTTGAATGCCTGTACAATATTTGGAGCGGTAAGCTCTATAATTTTGTTATGCGTATTTCAAAGGGGGATAGCTACCTGGCGGAAGATATCGTGCAGTCGACCTTTGTCAAAGTCTGGGAAAACCGCCAGTTGCTCGATCCCGACAAATCTTTTGGGTCCTATCTGTGTACCGTCGCTAAAAATCAATTAGTGAATATTTATCAGCATAGGATGCTGGAGTATCTTTATCAGGAAAAAGTTAAAACTTCTGAGCCGACTGAAAATACCACCGAAAAGGAAGTTGATTACCATCTGCTGGAAGAATACATCGACTCATTGATAGACCAGTTACCACCTGCCCGTAGAGAAATATTCGTATTAAGTCGCCGCAATATGTTAACCAACAAAGAAATAGCGGAGAAGCTCAATCTTTCGGAAAACACGGTAGAATCTCAGTTGACCAAAGCTATCTCTTTCATGCGTAGTAAGATAAATAAGCATTACAGTTTATCTGTGTCTTTACTCCTTTATTTATTAATAGATTAATAAAAGTTAAATAAGAGAAGTCGGGTAACGGATTTTTTCCGGTTGCCTGTATACCTAATAGAACAAAATAATGGAAAAGCAAGATTACATACAATTATTCGATAAGTTTCTGTTGAAGCAAGCTTCGCCGGAAGAGGTGCAGATATTGATCCAATGGCTGAAAAGCGAAGGTTCGTTTCAGGATTGGATGGATGAGGAATGGGATGTTGCTTCTTCCGGAATGGATACTGATTTACAACAAAAATTACTGGGGCAGATAAAGCAGAAAATCAGCTTGGAAATGCAACAGGCACCGCTGAAAAGGAATAAATATCGTACAATTTATCTATGGACTGCCCGCATAGCTTCTGTTATAATACTTTTATTATTGACCGGAATCTCAGTCTATCGTTATGCTATGGAACAGCAGAAGATGCAAGATATGATTGTCTCGGTCGAAAAAGGGCAAAAAGCAAATGTTGTACTTCCTGACGGTTCTAAAGTATGGGTTAATTCCGATTCAAGATTGATTTATGGAAGCCGTTTTACATCTAAAGAGAGAATCCTGGAACTGGAAGGTGAAGCCTATTTTGAAGTGGCTCCCGATAAGGATCGCCCTTTTATTGTGGAGACGAATGATTTGGCAGTCCGGGCATTGGGCACTAGCTTCAATGTGAAATCTTATGAAGAAGAAAAGGATATATCCACTGTTTTAATGACTGGAAAAGTTGAAGTATCAAGCAGTTATGATCGCCTGATATTAAATCCGAATGAAAGAATAGTCTTTGATAAGCAGACCGGGCATATGGAAAAGAGTAGTGTGGAAAACGCTAAAGAGTATATTAATTGGAAATTCAATGAACTGACATTTAAAGGGGAAACTTTTGAAAATATCGTTCACACTCTGGAACGCTATTACAATACCCGCATTGTTTTTGAATCGGAATCATTAAAAAAATATCGTTTTACAGGAACACCCGGAAATACCAGTTTGGAAAGTATTTTACAGATACTATCCCTGACTTCTCCTTTGTCGTATGAAGTGAAGGATAGCTTGATTATCTTACGGGAGAATGTGAAGCAGAAAGCATATTATGAAAAAGCATTGAAATAGATATATTGTTGTTTAACTTTTAAATTATAGGATATGAAAAACACAGAATGAGAGGAGTAATAAAGGGACAGTGCCTGGCACCATCCCCTATCGTGATTTATAACCGCACTTAGGTATCTCGCAAATAGTAAGTGCAATTAGTAAATACCTTTAATCTCTACAAATTTATGAATTATTTAATTAGCAGGACTATTTACGTCCTTAAAAAACGGCAATTTAGCTGGGTTAAATTAGTATTATTTATATTGTTGATATCGCCTTCCCTCTTAGGTCAGATATCGGTAAGTATTCAAAAGCAGACTTTACGACAAGCCTTGAAGGCAATAGAACGTTCGGGGAATTATCAGTTTTTTTATAATGAAGATTTATCCAGCCTGGATAAGATCGTATCTCTGACGGTAAAAGATGCTCCGGTGGAAGAAGTGCTGGATAAGTTATTGTACGGTACGGATATCACTTATAAGAAAGAGAAGGAAAACTTGATCGTGCTGACATTGAAAGCGACATCAGTTGCTCCGCAACAGGAGAATCGAACGGTGAAAGGTACGGTTGTCGATACAACGGGTGAACCGGTTATCGGGGCGAATGTAGTGGAAAAAGGAACTACGAACGGTACGGTTACTGATATGGATGGTAAGTTTGCATTGGAAGTATCTGCCGGTGCTACATTGAGTATTTCTTATATCGGTTATACAGAGCAATTGGTTCCGGTTAAAAATCAATCTACTTTCGATATTAAGTTGATGGAGGATACACAGAAACTGGAAGAGATCGTTGTGGTGGGATACGGAGCTCAGAAGAAAGTGAATCTGACAGGGTCTGTCGCTTCTATTTCCAGCCAGGAATTGGTACAACGTCCTATTACTTCTGTTGCTTCCGGTATTCAGGGGATTGTGCCGGGTTTGACGATTACTGCAGGCCAGGGACGTCCTGGTTCCAGCGACAATACCAGTATACGTGTGCGTGGTACGGGAACCCTCAATAATTCAGATCCTTATATTTTGATCGACGGAATAGAATCAGGATCTATGAATCAGATCGATCCGAATGATATTGAGTCTATTTCCGTTCTAAAAGATGCTGCATCAGCTGCTATTTATGGTTCGAAGGCAGCCAATGGTGTCATCTTGATTACTACTAAACGCGGTAGTTCCGGTCGTCCTGTCGTTGCTTATAATGCCACTTTCGGTTGGCAGACTGCTACTGGTTTTGTAGAAAGAATGAACTCTGCTGATGCTGCGACTTACTATAACAAAGCGTTGGAATCGAGTGGTAAAGCTCCCCGCTTTACAGAAGATGACATCCGCTTGTTCCGTGACGGAACTGATCCTTACGGCCATCCGGATACAGACTGGAATGATTTGGGCTTTGCCGGAAATGGATTTATGCACCAACATAATATAAATTTATCCGGTGGGTCTGAGAACATAAAATACATGGCTTCGGTAGGCTACTTAAACCAGAATGGTATTATGAAGCATAGCAACCGTGAACAGTTCAACATGCGAACGAATCTGGATGCCAAATTATCGGATCATGTCAATGTCCGTGCAAATATGTCGTTCATTCATAATGATTATGCAGACCCGACGAACTCTTACGTAGGAGGAGGATCCGATCAGATTATCCGGCAGTTGAACCGTATCGCTCCCTGGATACCGTATAAAAATGAAGACGGAACCTATGGAACTATCGGTGATGGTAACCCTGTTGCCTGGTTGGATCTGGATCAGACATTGAATCGTAACAATCAGAACTTTTCAGGTATTCTGGCCGTTGATTATAATGTGATGAAAGGTCTGAAATTTACTGCACAGGGGGCATATGTATCCGATGTTCAGGACAGGAAAGAATTTGTTAAGGATATTCAATATAATTCGATTAAATATCATGGTCCTAATTCTCTGGATGAACGGACTTATTTATGGAACCGTACATCTTTGGATTTGTTGATGAATTATGACAAGAGTTTTGGTAACCATAATCTGAAAGCAATGGTCGGTTATCGTATTGAAAAGTATAATTATAAATATACCAAGGCTTATCGTAAGGGTTTCCCGAATAATGATATGACGGATATTAATGCCGGTACACAGTCGACACAAACCAATGAGGGATATTCCCGCGAACTGGCTATGATGTCTTATTTTGGACGTGTGAATTATGATTATGCCGGAAAATACTTGTTTGAAGCGAACTTTAGAGCGGATGCTTCTTCCCGTTTCAGCCCCGATAACCGTTGGGGATATTTCCCTTCTCTTTCTGCCGGATGGCGTATGTCTGAAGAAGGTTTTATGGAAGGAGCACGTGATTGGATGCAATCTCTGAAACTGCGTGCATCCTGGGGACAGCTGGGAAACCAGGAGGCTTTAGACGATTATTATCCCTGGTTGATCACTTATGCGATCGGTTCAAGCAGCGGCGGTAATTATCCTTTTGACGGAAATGTAAATACAGGTATAATGCAGAAAGCACAGAAATTGTCTTCTATCTCCTGGGAAAAATCATCGAACTGGGGTATTGGTTTTGATTTAAGTGTACTTTCCTGTCTGGACTTGACTTTGGATTATTACAATCGTAAAACAACCGGTATCATTATGGATGTTCCTGTTCCCGGTAGTTTCGGACTCGATCCATATAAGGATAATGTAGGTGCCATGCGTAACTCGGGTTTTGAAGTAACAGCTTCTTTCCATAAACAGTGGAATGATTGGACATTTGGAGCGACCGGAAATATGGCAGTGAATAAGAATGAGATACTGAATCTGGGCGGTGTAAATGAAATGGTGGATAAAGACAATGCCTATTTTATCAATCGGGTAGGTGCAGCCTATAAGTCTTTTTACGGATATGTCGCTGACGGACTGTTCAGAAGCCAGGAAGAAGCCGATGCTTATACGGAAAAATACGGAAATCCTTTCGGTAATGCATTTAAAGCAGGTGATATTAAATATAAAGATGTGAATGGGGATGGAAAGCTGACTTCGGCCGACCGTGATGTTGCCGGATCCGAACAGCCGAATGTGACTTTTGGTTTGAACCTGTCTGCTTCCTGGAAAAATTTCGATCTGTCTGTCTTTATGCAGGGAGCCTGTGGTGTATCGCGTTATTTCAATAATGAGGTATTCGGTGAATTTACCGGAGATAGTTCTCACCCTTCCACTGCCTGGTTTGATGCCTGGTCTCCGGAAAATCCGGATGGGACATTTCCTCGTGTTGCAGAGTCTGACCGTACTAACAGTACTCCTTCGAATTATTCGACCTTCTGGATATTCAAAACGAACTATCTGCGGATCAAAAATATCCAGTTCGGATATAATTTACCTGACAGTTGGTTGAAGGGAATAGGAATTTCACGTGCCAAGATTTATTATTCAGGAGAAAACCTGTTCAAGTTTGATAACCTGCCGGTTAATATCGATCCGGAAGCACCCTCGGGTCGTGGTTCTCATTATCCGCAGGTATGTACAAATTCAATCGGAGTTAATATAACCTTCTAATATTCACGAATTATGAAATCATTAAAATATTTATCTCTCTCTTTAGTTGTGTGCGGAGCGGCATTAAGCTCCTGTGATGACTTTTTCGATACGAAACCATACGATCAGTTATCTCCGTCTACTTTCTGGCAGACAGAGGAAGATGTACAGAGTGCCGTTACTGCCTGCTATGATAAATGGAATGAGGCAAAAAATGGTTCGACAGATATTCTTTATGCCGACTGCCTTTCGGATATTGGTTTTAATTATAGTAATACAAGTTCATTAAAAGTAACCGGTAACGGTTCGATGACACAGGCGGCAACGGTGAATTATTATAGTTATGTAACCATCCGCCGTTGTAACACATTCCTGGAAAATGCAGAAAGTGTAACTTTTGCAGACGAGGCTGAAAAGAAAGATTTATTTGCTCAGGTGCGTACTATCAGAGCATATCGTTATTTTCATATGAATTTCTGGTATGGTGGCGTTCCTCTGATAACCGATCAACCGGAAACGTCTGCAGAAGCACAGGTTGAACGGGCTTCGGAAGAGACGGTAAAAAAGTTTGTTTATGACGAACTGGATGCCGCTATTCCTGACCTGAATGATAAACCGTCACAACGTGGTCGCATTGCCAAGGGTACGGCTTTGGCTATTAAGATGCGTGCTGCTCTGTATTGGGGGGATCTCGACCTGGCGATGAGTGCTGCCCGTGCTATTCAGAATCTGAACCAGTATGAATTGGATCCGAATTTTCAGGAGATGTTCAGCATAAAAGGACAAGGATCGAAAGAGATCATATACGCTATGCAGCATGTAAGCAATACGTATGAATTTTCTAATATGATTCGTATGTTCAATAATCAGGATGGAGGCTGGGCTTCCATGGTACCGACGCAGAATCTGGTGGATATGTATGAAATGAAGTCCGGATTACGTCCGGAAGAGGAGGGATCAGGCTATGACCCAGTACATCCTTTTGCAAACAGAGATCCTCGGTTGGCTCTGACAATCCTCTATCCGGGAATGGATTGGGTTGGTTCTGATGGAAAACAGCGTGTGATAAATACATTGGATAAATCGATCGACGGTAGCTCGAATGCCGATTATATGGATGCTGCCGATAATTCTTCTCGGACCGGTATGATCTGGGCTAAATACACGGTTCCTTTATCCCAGTATTCAGCCTCGCTGGATAATGAAAATACCTGTCCGATTTTGTTCCGTTATGCAGAAGTATTACTGACGATTGCTGAAATCGATATTGAAAAGAATGAAAATCTGGAGGAGGCGTATAGTATATTGGACCAGCTCAGGGCACGCTGCGGTCATGTCGCTGTAGACAGGGCAAAGTATAACACACAGGAAAAACTTCGTGAACTGGTTCGCCGCGAACGTTGTATCGAAATGGCTGGGGAAGGTTTACGCCGCGCAGACTTGTTACGTTGGAAAGATCAAAATGGAAAAATGCTGGCAGAAACCCGGTTGAACGGAACATTATATCGTATGATAGGAACTGTCAATGTGAATGAGCCGGATCGTGATTTACGAGCAACCGTTGATACTTCAACGGCATCCAATGAATCATTGCGGAAGATTGAAGACCGTGCATTCCGTACGCATAACCGATATTTACCGTTCCCGCAGGCCGAACTCGATAAAAATCCAAATTTAAAACAGAATGAAGGATATGAATAATAGCAGAAATATGAAAAGATTGTTGTTAAGTTTACTTTGTATATGTTTTTCCGTATTGGGTTTTGCTCAGGATCGCATTTCGATCAAACATGGTCCTTATCTTCAGAACCTCAAAGAAACGGAAGTTACGATCGTCTGGATGGCTAGTAAGCCATCCGTCGGGTGGGTGGAATTGGCTCCTGACGACGGTAGCGATTATTACCAGGAAGCCCGTCCGAAGTATTTCGACTCAACCAACGGGGTAAAAAATACTTCTTTGCTTCATGCGGTGAAAATAACCGGACTGACCCCGGGTACAAACTATCGTTATCGTGTCTATGCAGAGGAAGTTCTCGATCACCAGGGTGTTGAAATTATGTACGGGAAGGTGGCTGCAACAGATGTATACGGAGCCGATCCTCTGGTTTTTAAAACGAATGATCGGAATAAACCGGAGACATCATTCATTATGATCAATGATATTCACGGTCGTACGAGTGATATTCCCCAACTGTTGAAAGTTGCAGACTATAAGAATACCGATATGGTTATTTTTAATGGCGATATGTTGAGCCAGCTAAAGAATGAAGAAGAGCTTTTCACTGGCTTTATGGATGTTTCCATTGATATGTTTGCCAAAGAAACTCCGATGTATTATGCCCGTGGAAATCATGAGACTCGTGGTATATTTGCTGCTTCGTTTCAGCATTATTTCTCACCGAAGGAACCTCATCTGTATTTTCTTCTTCGTCAGGGACCGATCTGTTATATCTTCCTGGATACGGGAGAGGATAAGCCGGATTCAGATATTGAATATAGTGGCATAACTGATTATGACAACTATCGGACAGAACAGGCGAAATGGTTGGCTGAGGCTGTGAAATCAAAGGATTTTACGGAGGCAAAATACAGAGTTATCATTGCTCACATGCCTCCGTTGCCGGATAAAAGATTATGGCATGGACAAAAAGAAGTGTTGGAAAAATTTGTCCCGATTTTAAATGAGGCGAATGTCGATGTTATGTTATCCGGGCATTTACATCGTTATTTCAATAACAAACCTACTTCTTCGGTTAAATTTCCTGTCATAGATAATGCCCATAAAACGGTTGTAAAAGGTGTCACTAAGGACAATAAACTGGAATTAAAAGTAATGGATCTGGAAGGGAAAACGGTAGATCAGATCGTGTTGAATGCTAAATAAGGGGATCCTTTAAAAGAAAACTACCTGTTTATTATAAAAGTGGTAGAATGAAATCCCGGGCAATAGTAAGTTTATTATATATCCTACTATGCCCGGGTATTTTTTATTTCATATATTTGTGATTCAAAAAGGAAACGGGAAGCATGTTGGAGGAAAGAAAATTATTGAAAGAGTTAACCGAAGGATCAGAATCTAGTTTTAACGCTCTGTACAATCTTTGGGGCGCCAGGCTTTACCGTTTTGCATTCTCTTATCTGAAATCGGACAGTGCAGCAAAGGATGTGGTGCAAGAAACGTTTGTGAAGATCTGGACGAACCGGGCCGGTATAAATCCGGATACATCCTTCAAGGCCTATTTGTTTACAATTTCCTATCATTTTTTATTGAAAGAGCTTCGCCGTCAATTGAATCATCCGCAAATGGAGAATTATCTGGAGATCAAAAAAGAAGTCGTTTCAGCGGAAGATGTAGAAGCTAAATATGATTTTGATCTTTTTCTGAAAGAATTAGAAACTGCCAAACAGAAGCTGACACCCCGCCAAAAAGAAATATTCACTCTGAATAAAGAATATAATCTTTCTATTACAGAGATAGCTTCCCGCTTATCTATAACGGAACAGGTTGTGCGTAACCAACTTTCAGCGGCATTGAAAGTATTGCGTAGAGAATTATCCAATTATTCCTACTTGTTCATATTATTCACGATATACTTCTGAGAAATATGTTTTATAGCATGCGAAAATGCATGTTATAAATGTGGTCTTTCGGGATATAACTCATAAACAAACGAAATCTCCGGTTTATGAGTACATCAGTATATAGAAATTTGAAAGATTGGTTAACGAAATATCAGGCTGAAAAAATAAGCCGGGAAGAATTTCGTGAACTCAGGCAGGAAATCAATAATCATTCGGATGAAGAACTTTTTCCTGTATTGCTCGATAGTTGGAATAGTTGGGATAATAACGAATGTTTATCGTCGGAAGATGCCCAAAGCTTATTGCTTCGTATCCGGCAAGAAATGAATATAAAACCTGTTCCCGGAATAAGAAAGTTGGCCTGGCGACAAATTGCAGCAGCTGTGGCCTTTCTACTAATGGGAAGCTTATCGGTCTATTTCTATGTTGATAACCGTGAAATTACTCAGTTAGCAGACCGGGTTATGGAAGTCAAAGTCGGAAAAGGAGAGCGGGTTTCAATCACTTTACCGGATGGAACGGCTGTTAAACTTAATTCTGAATCTGTGCTTTCGTATAAACAGGATTTTGGGAAAAAAGATCGCCGTGTGTCTCTTTCTGGCGAAGGATATTTCGATGTGCAGAAAGACGTGCAAAAAAAATTCGTAGTGAATACTGAATTTATGGATATTGAAGTAACTGGTACTTCGTTCAATGTATATGCTTATTCCGATAAGGATATACTGGAAATGGCATTGGTGCAGGGTAGTGTGACTGTTTCTTCTGTCTGCCCGCCTTTTGAGAAAATACATGTCGTACCGAATGAGAAAGTTATTTATGATAAGAGAACAGGGCTAATGAAGAAAATAATAACTTCAAATATATTAGAAACAGCTTGGGTAAGTAAAGAATTGGTGTTCAGGTCTGAATCAATAGATAATGTATTGAAGAGAGTCGGACGGAAATATGGTGTATCTTTTGAAATCGAGGATTCATCACTTGTCAAGGAAACTTATACCGGTGTGTTTGATAAGGAAGAGATTGAAGAGGTAATGAGGATACTGAAAATTCATTATGGATTTGATTATAAGATAAAAGGAGAAGTCATTCAACTTTTTGTGACAAATAAATAAAGTATTAACCTTAAAAAAGAGAAGCATGAAAACATAGGAAGAAGAAAAAAATATCCGGAAAGCGGGCCGGCTCTCCGGATAAATCGTCGAATTCAGTTCGAGAAGCTATGTGATAGCATAGCTATAAAAAAACTAAAAGTCAACTTTAAATTTCTTATTATGAATGTTATACAAAACGTAGTTAAGATAAAGTGTAAAAGTACGAAATTTTGTGGAACAAACTTGTTACTTGTACTTAGTTTTATCTTTTTAACAACAATATCAGCGAATGCTCAAACAGGCACTGTTAACTTGAAATTAGAGAATGTGACATTACCGCGTCTTTTTCAGGAAATAGAAAAACAGTCAACTTATCGTTTTTCTTATAGGGATGCAGATCTTACAGGAAAAGAACCCATTACAGTCTCAGTGAAGGAACAATCATTAAAAAGTTTATTAACAGGAATTTTATCGAAACGAAATCTTCAGTATCAAGTCTCGGGAAATAAGATACTGATTACAGTATCATCCACGCAATCTCCGAATTTGACGGGGAAAAAGGAGGTGAGCGGAGTTGTTGTCGATGATAAAGGCGAACCGATCATCGGAGCCAATATCATAGAGAAAGGGACGACCAATGGGATCATGACTGATGCCAATGGCATATTCTCTTTGACGGTAACTGCTGGTGCACAAATTCAGGTTTCATATATCGGATATTTATCACAAGAGATCAATGTGGGTAATAAAAGTGATTTTCAGATCATTTTAAAAGAAGATCTTCATACATTGGAAGAAGTGGTTGTGGTAGGATACGGTACGCGGCAGAAAAGTACATTAACAGGATCTGTATCTTCTGTAAAAGGTACTGAAATAATGAAATCTCCTACAGCAAATATATCATCTGCTTTTGCAGGGCGTCTACCTGGAGTCGTTGTAAATAGCCGTAGTGGAGAACCCGGAGGTGATGATGCCAGTATTCTGGTTCGTGGGCGGGGTACTATCGGTGATAGTAGTCCGCTGATACTTATCGACGGAGTGGAACGTCCCGGTCTAGGTCAGCTTAATCCCAATGATATTGAGAGTGTGAACGTTCTGAAAGATTCTGAAGCCGCTATTTATGGTTCACGTGCCTCTAATGGAGTGATCGTTGTTACAACAAAGAGAGGTGTAAAAGGGAAACCGACAATTAATTTTTCATATAATCAGACATTTGCCCAGCCTACCAGGAATCCTAAAATGGCGGATGCTTATACCTTTGCATCTGTAGCAAATGAAATCCGTGTCAGGGAGCATGCCGACCCGAATACACAACCTGTTATGGCTTATACACCGGAAGAAATGGAAAAATTTAGAGTTGGAACGGAGCCCGGATATACTTCAACCAATTTCTTTGATGAAATGATTCGCAATTGGACTCCGCAACACCGTACGAATTTATCGATTTCAGGTGGTGGTGACCGGGTAAATTACTTCCTGTCTTTAGGTGAATTGAAACAGAATGGACAATTCGAAGGGAGCACTATTAAATACAACCAATATAATATTCGTTCTAATATAGATGTTAAAGTAGCACATGGTCTGACTGCAAGTCTGGATGTCGCAGGTCAATATGATTCTCGTCATTCTCCTTATTATAGTGCTTATGAATTAATCAGTCATATTTTCCTTTATGCACCACAATGGCAATTGTATTGGCCTGGAACTGACCATCTTCAACCCTTGCGCGGAGATCAAAACATCGTTAATATGGTTAATGATAATGCGGGATGGCATGAGATTAAAAATAATAAATTTGAAGGAAATCTCTCTTTGAAATGGGAGGTTCCATGGGTTAAAGGACTGGCTTTTACGGCACGTGGTTCGTATGATGCACGTTTTCAATATTGGAAAACATTTCAAACCCCGTCTTATGTGTATAATAAGGATGAGGCAACAAGTGAATATATTAAGCGCTTGGACGGTATGGGGCCTGCAAAAGCATCTTTGCAAGACAGGAGCGATATGCCTTCTTCCATTTATCTTTTGTTAAAAGCCGATTATTCTCATTCTTTTGGAGATCATAATCTGGATGTCATGTTAGGTTATGAGCAGACGCAGACAAAGGGATATTATCTGAGTGCCAGTAAACCGGAATTTGAATCGACATCTCTTCCTATATTGAATGTAGGGGGAACGGATAAAACGAAGTGGGGTATCGAAGGTTATGGTAGCGAGTTTGCCAGACAGAATTATTTTGGAAGATTGAATTATGACTATAAGGGAAAATATATCCTGCAGGGAACTTTGAGAGTCGACGGCTCATCGAACTTCCCCAAAAATAACCGTTTCGGTTATTTCCCCAGTTTCTCTGCTGCATGGAGATTGTCAGAAGAAGCATTTATGAAGAATATGGATTGGTTGAACAATCTGAAAGTAAGAGCGAGTTGGGGTATGATGGGAAACGATAAAATAGATAATTTTCAGTACCTGATGACTTATTCCTACGGCAATAATTATGTAGTTAACAATATGGATGTCCAGGGTATTTATGAAACGCGTGTACCTAATCCGAATGTTACCTGGGAGACATCCAAGACTTGGGATGTGGGTTTGGATGCAAATTTATGGAATGGAAAATTAGGAGTGGAATTTGATTATTTCCGTTCTATGCGAGATGATATTCTGGGTAAACGTAATGCGACAGTTCCTGGTTATACCGGTATAACTTTGCCGGACGAGAATATTGCAAGTGTTCTTAATCGCGGATTTGAATTGGTACTGACTCATTATAATACCGCGGGGGATTTTACCTATTCTATTTCCGGAAATCTAGCGTTCGCCCGTAACGAAGTAAAATTTATAGATGAGGCTCCGGCTGCCGAACCCTATCAGGTCAAAACAGGAAATCCTTACGGTTCTGAATTATATTATGACGCAATCGGTATATTCAAAGATGAGGAACACCTGGCTAGCTATCCGCATCTATCGAATGCAGGCCCTGGCGACCTGATTTTCAGAGATACGAATGGAGATGGTGTGATTAATGAAAAAGACCAGATATTGATCACTAAAACAGATATTCCTGAAATGACATTTGGGTTGACGGGAACTGTCCAGTACAAAGGCTTTGATTTGTCAGTACTTCTACAGGGACAGGAAAGATGTAATGTTCCTATGGTCAAAGGTAAAGGCAATATCTATTCTAACTTCTTCAGTACGATGAGTGATACCTGGGGTGGTTTTTTACAATGGCGTGCCGATGGCAGATGGATTCCGGGAGCAGACAACTCAAATGCGACGATGCCGCGTGCTAATTCAGCAAATGCAAATGTCAACTCCGGTTATAATACGCATTGGATCAGAAACGGAGGATTTCTTAGATTAAAGAATCTTGAAATCGGATATACCTTGCCGAAACCGATTGTTAATAAAATGGGTTTAAGCGATATTCGTATTTCTGCCAGCGGAAATAATCTTTTCCTGATATATGACAGTATGAGAGATCTTGGATATGACCCTGAAACCAATGATTATTGGTATTATTCAATTCAGAGGACAATTAATTTTGGCATTAATGTAACCTTTTAAAAAGTAGTGTTATGAAAAAGATTAAATATATATTATATTCTATACTCTCCGTTCTATTCTTGAATTCATGCAATATTTTGGATCTTAAACCTTTGGATAAATTATCGGATGAGGATGTATGGAATGATCCTTCTTTAATGCAATTATACGTAAATAGCTGTTATATTGCTTTACCTCATGGTTTTGACCAATATATGCAAGGTAGTTATACTGATGAACTTTGGTCTCGCTCAAACGATTATGCCTCACAGGAGCTGCTTGCCGGGGCATTGGATCCGGATAATGTGAATAGTTTACCTACGCATCTCAATTATTGGGGGACTGCTTATTCTAATATAAGAAAGATAAACACTTTCTTCGATAAGTCTCAAGGCTCACCTCTTTCTGAAGAACAACGTAATGGAATGCTTGGTGAATTGAAATTTCTGCGTGCATATATCTATGCACATCTGTTATGGTGTTATGGCGGAGTTCCTATTATAACAAAAGTGTATGAGCTTAACGAAGACTACAGTATACCCAGAAATAGTTATGAAGAATGTGTGAATTTTATTGTAACGGAACTGGAAGAAGCAAAATCTATGTTACCGGATAGACAGCCTGCAAATCAAACCGGGCGTGCTTCAGGTGATGCTTGTCAGGCTTTGATGGCAAGAGTCCTTTTATATTGGGCAAGCCCGCTCCATAATCCCGACAATGATGTGGCGCGTTGGGAAAGAGCAGCGAAGGCTATAGAAAAGTTAATAGATACTCGTTATAGTCTTCAGGATGATTATGAATCGATTTTTCTAAAGGATAATGATGAAATCATATTTGCACGACAATTTACTCAAAGTAATTCAACGGTTTTTAGTATGGTACAAGGACGTAGCGGAGATGGCGGACATGGAACAATGGACCCGTTACAAAACCTGGTTAATTCATATGAGATGAAAGCTACGGGAAAATTACCTTGCATAGAACAATCGGATGGAACATATCGTCCTGATCCGACTTCAGGATATGATCCTCAAAATCCGTATAAAGGACGTGATCCCCGGTTCTATGCGTCGATCTTATATGATGGCTCCGTATGGCAGGGGCGTGAAACGGAAACATTTAAAGGAGGAAGAGATAATAAAGATTATACAGGGGGAGGATCGACCTGGCTTGCGAGTGAAACCAGTTACTATTTGCGTAAATTCCTGGATGAATCTATACCTCCGACAGGCTCTTCTCAAAATCCTACAAGCCCATGGATATTCTTTCGCTATGCAGAGGTTCTGTTGAATTACGCAGAAGCAAAATTCGAATTGGGCGATGAAGATACCGCAAGAAAATATCTGAATATGGTACGTCGTCGGTCCAGTGTCCAGATGCCTGATGTAACAGATAGCGGAGAAGCATTGAGAAAACGTATTCGAAATGAAAGACGTGTAGAACTCGCACTTGAGTATCATCGTTTCTTTGACGTACGGCGTTGGAAAATCGCAGAAGAAACAGAAAAGAAACCTCTGATTTCGATGGAAATTATAAAAGAAAACGACCAGACGAAGAAATATACGGAGGTGATAAAATTTCAACGCAACTTTTATCCTAAGAATTATTACTTACCAATCCCCAGGACAGAAGTAGAGAAAAGTCTGGGGACTATCGAACAAAATCCAGGATATTAATTGTGTTTTTAATTAATGTCTTAATATCACATATGTAAAGAATAAAGTAAATATGAAACGATCTGTTAGTTTTATAATATCAATACTCTTATTTCTGACGGGAGTAGTCAGTGCTTCGTCTGATTTGGAGCAGCATTTTGTTAAACCTCCTGCTGATTGTCGTCCGCATGTCCTTTGGCAATGGCTTGGAGGAATGGTGAGCAGGGAAGGAATTACGAAAGACCTGGAAGCTATGGCAGCCCAGGGGATCGGAGGAACCATGATCATGGTTATGTCCGACCAGCAACCTTGGCCGTATGTTTTCTCATATCGAGATTATCCGGGGAAAGTGAAAGTCCTAAGTGATGAATGGTTTGATTTGATGAATTTTGCCATAGGGGAATCCGATCGTTTAGGATTAGAGGTAAGATTATTCATTTGTACCGGTTGGAGTCATACCGGCGGACCGTGGGTCCCTGCAGAGAAGAGTCTTAAACGACTTTCATATTCAAAGAAAACGGTAGAAGGTCCTATCTCTTTTGATGCGGTTTTGGAAAAGGCTTATGTCCCTACTCCTTCATTTTCTATACCTGAATGGAATAAGGATAGAAAGAAAATACCTGATCTGGGAACCTTTAATAAAGATATGTTGGTACTGGCTGTTCCGGAAACTAAACCCGGGGAAATAATAGATCCGGATAAAATTATCGTATTAACCGATAAAATGGATGCAAATGGAAGACTCGTGTGGAATGTTCCTGAAGGTAAGTGGAATATATGGAGAATGGCACTTGTTACAGCGAACAGTTTCAATCATCCTGCTGATATAGAAACGGTAGGGCATGAAGTAGACCGGATGGATCCGGATGCAATCCGTCTTGTGTATGATAATATAGTAGGACGGATCAATAAGGAAGCGAAACAGAAGGGGTATACTTCTTTTAAAGGATTTGAAAATGACAGTTACGAAGCCGGTTATCAGGATTTTGGAAATGACTTTATTGAAGAATTTCAGAAAAGACGAGGATATGACTGTTCTCTTTGGTTACCGGCCTGGAAAGATAATAATATGGTCATTAGAGATCAGGAACTGACAAATCGTTTTCGTTGGGATATGCAAAGAACGATTTCTGAATTATATGCGGAAAGGTTCCATGGAAAGTTACAGCAATTGGCAGATGAAAATAATCTGGAATGGTTGTTGGAACCTTATTTTGGTATTCCTCTCGATTGGCAGTCTATTGCCGGGATATCTAAAAAGCCGGGTGTGGAATTCTGGGTAAGATCACATTTGGACCAACACGGGAAAAGGCAAGGGCCTCCGTCGGATATTATCGGTACATCAATGGAAGCATCTTCTTTATATGGGCGGAATGTAATATGGGCTGAAGCTTTTACCGCAGAACCTTATCAAAGTGCCTGGAGAAATGATCCGTGGATATTAAAAGACGAAGCGGACTATGCATTGACTAAAGGCGTAAATCAGTTTTATATACACGGATTTTACCATAATGCATTCTCTGATAAATATCAACCGGGATTCACCATGGGCTATTTTGGTACACAATATTGCCGGTATCTTACATGGTGGCCCTTTGCCGGAGCATGGCATAACTATCTTGCCCGATGTAATTATATGATGCAGGCAGGATTGCCTGTTGCCGATGCATTGGTGTACCCTACTAAAATCTCTTCCATGCCGACGCTTATCGAAGGACGTTATCGCCAGGTATGTCTTACGGATGATGTTTTATTGGAAAAGTTGAGTGTTCGTGATGGTAAGCTTGTTTTGCCTCATGGCACTGAATTTAACGCGTTGATATTGAAAGAAGGAGAACGTTTACGTCCGGAAGCATTGGCAAAAATACGGGATTTGGTTGCCCAGGGTGCCACTTTAATCGGAAATCCTCCTCCTGTTCAATCATTGAGCATGGAGAATTATCCGGAATGCGATGAGAGAATGCAACGGTTGATCTCTGAATTGTGGTTTGGTTTATCAGCAACCTCTGCATCTGATATTCAGTTTGGAAAAGGACGTGTTCTTTCCGGAATGCCGGTAGATGCAGCAATGGAAAAAGTAATGGGACTTCCGGAGTTGTTTTTCCAATCTACAGGAGACCCTTGGGAAGTAAAAGATATGCTTTACGGGCAACGCAAACTTTCTCAGGGAGATCTTTATTTCATCAGCCATCGGGGTAGAGAAAAGGTGAAAGCGAAGGTGAACATTAAATGGAACGGACTTCAGCCTGAATGGTGGAATGCTGTTAACGGGGAGCGACGTGAGCTTACTGAGTATGATGTTTTTGACGGACGTATCATTATTCCGGTTGAAATGCTTCCTCGTGAAAGCGGATTCTTGGTTTTTACCAAACCTATTTCAGAGAAGACGGTGCGGACTCCGAATTTTCGGAAAAAAGAGGAAGTACAACAAATTGAAGGTAAATGGAATGTTAGTTTTGACCCTCGTTGGGGAGGTCCTAAACAAGTTGTCTTCGATAAATTGCATGATTGGGCTGAAAATCCGGATAAGGGAATCAAATATTACTCTGGTATAGCGAAATACAAGATTTCATTTAATGCGGCAGATGTTTCAGCATCAATACTAGATTTGGGTATTGTGAAAAATATGGCCCGGGTTATTTTAAATGGAAAGGAGCTAGGCATTGTCTGGTGTACGCCGTGGCAGGTGCAGGTACCACAAGGTTTACTCAAAAGTCAGGGGAATACTCTGGAAATAGAAGTTGCCAATACCTGGGCAAACAGGATGATTGGTGATGAACAATATCCTGATGATGCCGAATATATCAATCCTGGTACTCCAGGAGATCGCCCCGGCGGTTACGATAAGTATACGCAGGGTTATGGCCTGAAAGAATTGCCGGATTGGTTTATCAAGAATAAGCGGCGTCCGGTGAAAGATAGATATACATTTACTTCATGGAAATTCTATAATAAAGATTCGCCATTGCAGCAATCGGGACTTATCGGACCTGTTACTTTGCAGAAATAACTGAATGATTAAAAATGGGGAGTGGTTCAAAATCAATGGAACCTACTCCCCGTTTCTTTGCTGTGGAAATCTGCGGATGTTATCGAGCTCCTGGTGTTTATTGATTATCTTTGCAAAAATGATTGAAACGCTTTATGGAACGCTTTGCCGCAATAGATTTTGAGACCGCCAATGGGAAACGCAGTAGTGTATGTAGTGTCGGGGTTGTCATTGTAGAAGACAATCAGGTTATCGACCAGGCATATAGTTTGATCCGTCCGTATCCCAATTATTATACCCAGTGGACCACTGCTGTTCATGGCCTGACACCGGAAGATACGAACGAGGCTCCTGACTTTGAAGAAGTCTGGGCGAAGATAGCACCGAAAATTGCGGATCTGCCTCTGGTAGCTCATAACAGTCCTTTCGATGAAGGATGCTTGAAAGCCGCCCATATGGCCTATGAACTGGCTTATCCCAAATACCAGTTCTATTGTACCTGCCGGCTATCCCGAAAGATGTACCCTTTTCTGGTCAACCACCAGCTGCATACCGTAGCAGCCTATTGCGGTTATGACCTGACGAATCATCATCATGCGATGGCAGATGCTTATGCCTGTGCACATATCGCTGTAGCAATGATGCGTGAGAAAGGTGCCAATACTTTGCAAGAACTATTATTGTCCTGTTCTAAAAGAAGTTGACAAAGGAAAATTTGCTGTTTAGAAGGAAAAAGCTTACATTCATCAAATAAATTTTATTCTATCTCAATTTGAAGGTAGTTTTGAGAGCTTTTGATATTCTAACGTAAATAAAATATGATGTATCGTTTACAGAAATGGATTTCACCTGTAATATTAGCTGTTATATGCCAACAAGCAATACGGTTGGTAACCGATATTTCTATAGATAATACTTTTTGGGTTACACCTTCACAACATCTGAGAGAACTAATAATTAGTCCTCCTTTTTTTTATTTAATTGACAGGGGATTGTATCTGCTCTTTGTAAAAAGAAGTACAAATAAAAAAGGGTGGAAAGATATTGTGAAAGAATATGGGTTGGCTGCTATTTACTTTTCTATATGCATTATTATTACTGTTTTTATTATACATGTTTTATTGAGTCTGCCGGATTACTTTAGAGATTATGTAATTGCAGTAATGGTCTGTGTACCGATTTTGTTGTTTTATTTTACATTGATACGGAATGAGTATAATAGAAGAAAGGTTGATGAGCAGAACTTTGAATTGGAAAGGGTAAAAGCTGCTCAGCTTGAAACAGAGATGAAGTTCCTGAAAGCCCAGTATCATCCGCATTTTTTGTTTAACGCATTGAATACAATTTATTTTCTGGTAGATGAAACTAATATTGCTGCTAAAGAAGGTATCGAGCTTCTTTCGGGTTTGTTGAGATATCGGCTTTATGATGTGGAAGAGCAGGTTCCGTTAGAGGATGAACTTCAATTTCTTAATACATATATCGCTTTTCAGAAACTTCGGATTGAAGAAGGAGTGAAAGTGGATTTCTCAACAGAGATAGCCGATAACCAAAGGAAAATCCATCCGTTACTCTTTCATCCGTTACTCGAAAACGCCTTCAAATATGTAAATGGAAATTTTTATATCGGCATTCGGGTAAGTCAACAAGGTAATATGGTTATTTTCAAAATAACCAATACAATCATAAGATATCCTGAATCCGAACAAAAGGCAGGGATAGGACTTACTAATCTTAAACAAAGATTAGCAATACTTTATCCGGGGAGACATGATTTGTCAATCAACAAAGAACAGGATTTGTTCACAGCAACATTAACTATAGAGATGGAATAAGATGAAGATAAAATGTGTAATAACAGACGATGAACCTTTGGCTCGTAAAGGGTTGCGGGAATATATCGAGAAAGTAGATATTCTGGAATTAGCAGGAGAATGTAAGAATGCGATCGAATTGAATAATCTATTACAAACGACGAAGGTCGATTTATTGTTTCTTGATATTGAGATGCCGTATTTATCGGGTCTCGATTTTTTAGCTAATATGGAAAATCCGCCTCTCACTGTAATTACCTCTGCTTATGAAAAGTACGCTTTGAAAAGCTATGAATTCCACGTGTCTGACTATTTGTTAAAACCGATTTCATTTGCGCGGTTCATGAAAGCCATAAATAACATACAAGTTACTATGGAAAAGGCAGGAAAAGAAATCGACTCGCGTTCGTACGTTTTTGTCCGGAGCAATAAGCAACTAAAGAAAATCATATTCGAGCAGATATTGTTTATAGAGAGCATGGAAAACTATGTCATTATCAATACGCCGTTATCGAAAGATATAGTCAGTATCCCTTTAAAACAATTTGGGGTCATATTACCGCAAAGTTCATTTATGCAGGTACATCGTTCCTATATCGTTAATATCAATAAAATAGACGCTGTAACAGGTAATCAACTAAAAATAGGAGATAAGATACTTCCCATCGGGCGTAGCCAGCGTGAAGATGTGATGCGCATATTAGGCAGTTATATCATTTCCCCCAAAAAGGAGTAAAAGGAGAAAAAGTGTAGTATATCCATCGATATATGTCGTTCGTCAATATTTTTTGTTTTAGGCGGTTTACCGGAATAATTTTGACCGTAAGTAACTTAAAACAAGATATATTATGGTCAACAGATTCTTCTTTTCCGTTCTTCTGTTCATTTGTTTTTTCTCCCTGAACACTTACGCACAAAGTATCAGGATTTCGGGACGCATTATCGATGATAGTGGTCTGGCTATACCCAATTGTACCGTGATGCTTTACCATGAACAGGATAGTACTTTGGTCAGTGGAGTGATTTCTGATACAAATGGATTGTTTACGGTTCATGCGAATTCAAAAAACTCTTATCTGATCGAAATTTACATGCTGGGGTTTGAAAAAAATATCTCTTTTCTGGAAGTCAAAACCGAAAATATAGATATGGGAGATATTCGGTTAAAAGAATCTGCAGTCAGTTTGTCGGAGATAACAGTTACAGGCGCTAAAAACGAAATTGTGTTTTCTCCCGGGAAAACAATTATCAACCTGTCTTCTCCTTTTACCCAGGCAGGAAGCAATGTGTTGGATGTATTAAAAACAATGCCGGGTGTCTTTGTTAGTGAAGACGGGACCGTATCACTGAACGGACAGAGCGGTTCGCAGATAATTGTCAATAACAAATCCACCTATTTGTCCGGAGATAATCTTATGAACTTGTTACGTTCCATGCCGGCAACCTCCGTAAGTAAAATAGAACTGATCACCCATCCTTCGGCGCAGTATGATGCAGCGGGGAATGCGGGTATTATTAATCTGCAAATGGACAGGCATTTTTTCAGAGGAACCAGCCTTGCCGTCAATTCTCGTTACACGCAAGGTAAATATGCCAGCGGTGATGTCGGTTTTAATTACGCATATCGTGATGGAAAATTGTGCCTGTTTGCTGACTATTCTTATTACACGGGTAAAGGCTACAATGATTTAAATGTTATACGGGAAGACCTGGATTGGGTCACTCAGGAACCGTTGGGTAAATTTATGCATCAGCATACATACAGAAAATGGAAATATGACTCTCATTATTATCGTGTAGGATTTGATTATGATATCTCATCGAAAATCTATCTGGGAGTCTATTCCAACGGTTTTATTATGGACCGGAGGCAGGACGGGGATATCAGCTCCCGGATTGTCGAATCAGGTCATCCATTGCGGTCGGAACTGTTCACGAGTAACAGGAACAATAAATATCCCCGTTCGTATGCAGGAGGCATAAATATGTCGTACAAACCGGAGAAAGAAGTGGAATGGAATAACTATTTCGATTTTGTCTATCACAATCAGCCTGAAAATCAGTTTCAGTATGATGTTTTCAACGACTTTGTTTCAGGGCAACAAAAACAAGATACCTTGAAAGGTGATATGGGGGGGAAGATACGTATTTATGCGGGAGAAAGTAATATTAGTTTCCCGTTAGGTAAGAGCAAAGTACGTGCCGGAGTAAAAACATCCTTTGTTTCTGTCGATAATTTTACCCTTTATCACAATCGGTCTGATAATGAATGGAAAGAAGATGTTCAGCTGAGCCGACAGTTTTCTTATAATGAGAATATAAATGCTGTTTATTTACAGCTTGAAACCCGTTTTTCAGACAGGCTATCCACACAATTAGGATTCAGGGTTGAAAATACAAATGTAAAAGGAATCTCCCAGCATTACACGCATTTGTTTCCCTCGGTAACTTTAGAATATAAGCTTCCGAACGGGAATGCCTTGTCTGCCCTCTATTCCAGACGTATAAACCGTCCTAACTACAATGACATGAATCCTTTTGTCTATATATTCGACAATTATATGCACGAACAAGGAAATCCGGATTTGAAACCTTCGTTGTCCGATAACATAGAATTGTCTTTTGTCTGGAAAGACAAAATGAAAGCAAGTCTTTTCCTTTTACATGTGAAAGACCCTATCAGCAAAAGTTTCCATCTGGAAGAAAACGACCGGATATTGGTTTATCCCGATAATTTATCATCCAGCTACTCATACGGATTGCGTTTAAATTCCACAGTCTTCAGTCCGGTTACCTGGTGGAAAGCGAGTGCAAATCTCTCATTGAATTATAAAAGATATAAATGGTTCTTTTTTGACAAAGAAGAAAAAGCATCCCTGTTTTCTCCTTATGCAGGCTTGAACAACCTGTTTGAATTCTCCAAAAACTGGACAGCGGAAATAAATTTATCCTATCGGGGGAAAAACGCTGACGGACAATATTCTTTTAAGCCCCTGTTTATTGCCAATGCCGGAATACGCCGTCAAATATTTAAGGGTAATGGAACCATCTCCTTTACTGTCGATGACATCTTCGAATCCAACCTACTGAAAGGAGAAGTGAGAATGCCCGGACGGTTTTATAATAGTCGTGAAAGGGAATTGGGAAGACTTTTTCGTCTTTCTTTCTCGTATCGGCTCCGACAGGGAAAAGAAGCCAAAGCCGCCAACCGAAAAAGATATGTAGATGAAAGTAATCGTATTTGAATGTTTCATCAAAATCTATTCGGTGATCTCGGGAGACGGCTGCTGCTTCCCTGCAATTTTATCTACCACAATGGCAATCGCCCCGTCACCTGTGACATTGCACGCCGTACCGAAGCTATCCATCGCAATATAAAGTGCGATCATCAAAGCCTGTAAGGTCTCGTTGAAGCCAAGCATACTCTGTAATAATCCCAGTGCTGCCATGATCGCCCCTCCCGGAACACCCGGAGCAGCTACCATCGTTATGCCCAGCATCATGATAAAGCCAGCCATTCCGGCAAAAGTGACCGGTTCTCCGGCCATGTACATGATTGCCATAGCGCAAGCCGTGATCTTCATCGTGCTACCGGATAGATGGATTGTGGCACAGAGAGGCACAACAAAAATTGCAATGGTTTCCCGGACCCCGTTTTTTATCGTTTGTGCCAGTGTTACCGGTATGGTTGCCGCCGAGGACTGGGTGCCCAGAGCGGTTGCGTAAGCCGGCAACATATTCTTCAGGAGCCGGAACGGATTTCTGCCGCTGATACCTCCGGCAACAGAAAACTGGATGATTAAAAGCACTACATGGAGAACGAATATGACGATGATCACTTTCAAGAACATCGCTATGATACTCATTACCTGTCCGCTAACCGTCATATTCAGGAAAATACCGAAGATATGCAAAGGTAGAAGCGGTATGATCACAGCCTCGATCAGTATCGTTATGATCTTTTGAAAGTCGTTGAATGCATCCCGTAGGGTATTGCCGTTGATATAAGAAAGTCCGAGGCCGATCGTAAACGACAGGAGCAAAGCCGTCATTACATCCATCAGGGGAGGCATCGCCACAGTGAAATAAGGTGTCAGCATGAAATCTTCCGGATTATCCATTGCCGTCAGTTCTGCATTGGCAGGCAGGATATGGGGAAAGATGGCAGAGCTGCTGAAAAAAGTAAAGAATCCGGAAAAGATAGTAGAGCCGTAAGCGATCAGGGCCGTAATAGCCAGCAGTTTTCCGGCCCCTTTACCCAGGTCTCCGATAGCAGGTGTTACCAGTCCCAGGATGATAAGGGGGATGGAGAACGAAAGGAAGTTCCCGAACAACGAGTTGAAGGTTACAAAGATACGTGCGATGCCATTCGGTAAAAACTGGCCGAATAAAACACCGGCAGCGATGGCAATAATGACTCTAGTCAGTAGCGATATTTTCAGCTTTTTCATTTATCCTTTTTATTTTGTACCCGATGGCGGCAACCGTTATGCTCATCAACGGGCTGATTAGATTAAAGAAACAATAAGGTAAATAGGTAAGAGTGGCTACACCCAGGATGGTTGCCTGTGTCATACCACAAGTATTCCACGGAATAAGAGGTGAAGTGACGGTTACGGCATCTTCGGTCGTACGACTCAACAGACGGCTTTCATATCCTTTTTTCTGGTAAATATCTTTGAACATATTACCTGTCAGGATGATGGAAATATATTGGTCGGCAGTACAGATATTCAGGAATAAACCGGATGCAACCGTTGAAGCGACCAGTCCTACCGTCCGTTTCATAAAACGGATAAATACGGAAGTGATGCTTCCTAGCATTCCACTGGCAGTCATAGCCCCACCGAAACACATGGCGCAAATGATCAGCCAGATCGTGTTCATCATACCGCTCATGCCCCGGGTGGAAACCAATTCGTTCAAATCCGGATTCCCCGTTTGGATCTGTGTGCTACCGTAGAAGGTCATGATTAGTCCTTTGAACTGTGATTGTATGTTCTCTATCGGCAAACCGGATATTTCCTGTAGCAGATGGGGCTGGAAGATCAGAGCGAATATGCCGGCCAGAGCTGTAGAAATGAAAAGAGTGATGATAGACGGTATGCGTTTGGCTATAAGGATACCTGTTATGATCGGGACGATTAACAGCCATAAAGAAATATCGAATGTTTCTTTTAAAGAGGCGGAATACATGGCAATCTGGTCGGAAGCGGTTGCTTCGTGTGTCAGTCCGGCTACGGTAAAGATCACTAATGTAATCACTATGGACGGGACTGTGGTGATTATCATGTATTTGATGTGCTTGAACAGCGGCGTGTCCGTCACGGATGAGGCAAGGATGGTTGTATCTGAAAGCGGGGATATTTTATCTCCGAAATAAGCGCCGGAAACAATAGCTCCGGCAATCCAGCCATCGTCAAATCCTTGTGCTTGCCCGATGCCCAGGAGGGCGATGCCGATGGTTGCTATGGTGGTCCAGGAGCTTCCGGTCATAACGGAAACGATGGCACAGATAACACAGGTGGATGTCAGAAAGAAACTGGGATGAATGATCTGCATCCCGTAATAGATCAGTGTCGGGACGACTCCGCTTATCATCCAGCTGCCGGATAAAGCCCCGATGATCAATAAAATGATCAAAGCCGTAGCCACTCCGGATATATTATTGATCATTGCCAGTTCGATCGCTTTCCAGCGCACTTTGCTGTATCCCATAGCGATCAGACAACAAACAGCTGTGGCTGTAAGTAATACCACCTGACTTCCTCCGCTCAGGGCATCGCTGCCGAATATCCGGATTGTGACAAACAAAAGGGCTACCAATACAAGTATGGGAACCAGTGAAAGTAAAGGTGAGGGTATCTTTATGGGATTATGATCCATTATTATATATATGCTTTGAATTATTTGCCTGCAAAAATACGCAAAAATAATCTATATATTGACATATAGGATTTCAATATCCCGATGATAAGTAGTTCAAATAAATAAAATTGACAAAATGTTATTTTATCTTGTTGGAGATTTTGTTGTATGTATTCCGGTATATCTCCGTGCGGATTTATGCGACTGTGGAATAGTTGTGTGTTGTCATGTTGGACTCGTTGGAGTGGGAAATGAAGCAAACTGGTGCATTAGGCGATAATATCGAACGGTTTGTTTGAAATAGATGGGATTTACTATTTATATGCTAATCTGTTTGTGATTTGTTTTTGAATCTTTTAGCGAAATAAAAATGTTTTATAGCATGTGTTTTTAACGCAAAAGTCCGCTATCCTGTTTGAAAGGTAACTGAATTTAACATATATTTCATTTAAAACGAACCCTCTTCTTGTTTAAAATGAGAAAAAACTCGTTTTAAACGAACTTCAAAAAATACAATGTAAATCTGTGAAAAGCCTTAAAGCGGGAAAAATGTTAAATAATGTAGTTTTATTCCGGCCAGATGATGAACGTTTGTAAATAGTGGTGTCGCTTGTAAAGGGTATATTGTATCATAATGACCGCTTGTTGCCTGAATAGTAATCTTTTTGATTTTTTACTCAAGGCTGCACTGTGTCAGGACTTCTGAATTAAATAATTATTTTATTATGAAAATATGAAAGTCCATATACCCTCCTTCTCTTTTTCTGCGCCTTTAATTATGATGAGGGATATTTCCCACTCATAAATTAAAGTAAATGGTGCAAATAGATAATTACATACAATCATTTTTGAATGGGTCTCTGGATGCTGAGAGCCATGCTGTTTTACGGCAGTGGATCAAAGAAAAACCGGAGAACAGGGAATATTTCCAAAATACGGTAGCTATATGGAAAGCGACCGGAGTAATGTCGAATGCCGATGGTTTCGATGTTACAAGTGCCATTGGTAAGTTTAAGGAAGAAACCCAACCGGCAAACCGGATGGAATTCTATCGCCGTGCATTGAAATTATCGGCTGCCGCTATCATTCTTTTATTGTGTGGAGTTTCTTCATTATTCTTTTTGTGGCAATCGGAGCGATCGGCTTCGGAGATGGTTGAAGAATACAAAGAATATGTGGTTGAGGTTCCGGACGGAGCAAAATCAAAGATTACATTTCCGGACGGTTCTGTTGTCTGGCTGAATGCCGGGAGCAAGGTGACGTATGATTCGAACTTTGCCAGGGAATCGAGAAATGTCGGATTGACGGGGGAGGGCTATTTCGAAGTAAGCAAAAATAAAGAATTACCCTTTGTGGTGAATACCGGGAAATTAACAGTGAAGGTTCTCGGTACTAAATTCAATCTAAAATCCTATGAAGAAGACTCAGAGGTGAAAGTAACCCTCAAGGAGGGAGCGGTGAAGGTCGGAGATTTTCTGACCGATGCCGCCCCGGTCGTACTGAAACCAAACCAGCGATTCACCTTCAAGAAAATGACTCAGACCATACAGGTCGATTCGGTGGATGCCAGCCATATAGAGAATTGGCGTAACGGAGCGATGACCTTTGATAAGGTTCCGCTTGAAGAAATAGCAAAAGAATTGAGACGCCTATACAATATACCGATCCGGATAGAAAGCGATAAACTAAAACATATCGTCTATTATTCAGATTTTCAGGAGAATGTGTCGATAGAAAAAGTACTGGAAATATTGTCTTCCGGCAATAAATTCAGGTATGAGGTGAAACCGGAATTTGTTAGAATTTTCAATTAACATAAGTCAAACCCAAAAGTAAATGTGAATGAGGAAAAAGTAGTAGTAACCGTGGGGTAAAAAATCAGGAACCCTTTTTTCAAGTAATTAAAAAGTTAAATCTTAAACAAGTGAAGTATGAAAAAAACATTTAGAAAATCTGTTCAGGACTTATTGGCTACAAGAGCAGGACGTCTGGCAAATCTGGCTGGTGTATTTCTTGTTGCCGGAACGCTTACTCTTAGTGCGAGTACGTATGCCACTGAGCATATGCTTTCCTTAAATCTTAAAAATGCCACGATCCGTGAGGCTATTGAATCCATCAAGAGCCAAAGTGAATTTTCATTCAGTCTGGATGTTAAAGATCTCAATCTGGATGAAAAAGTATCTGTCTCCCTGGACAACAAGTCTATTAATGAAGTATTGGCCGTGCTGTTTAACGGACGGAATGTACACTATGAAATCAATGATCGTCATGTTGTTATTACTCGTGCCGGAGAAATTGGGCCTGGAGCAGTGATGCAACAGACAAAGCAGATCACAGGCCGTGTTCTGGATGCGAATAATGAACCCGTTATCGGAGCAAATGTTGTAGTAGAAGGAACGACAATCGGTACGGTAACTAATGTGGATGGTAGCTTTACATTGGATGTGCCTGACAAAGCAACATTGAAAATCTCTTATATAGGTTATATCGAACAGAGTATTCCTGTTGGAAATAAATCTGTAGTTTCTGTTATTCTGAAAGAAGATTCACAGGCGTTGGACGAAGTGGTTGTGGTTGGGTTCGGTACGCAGAAGAAATTGAATTTGACCGGTGCTGTAACGGCTGTTACCGGCGAAGAGATGACCAAACGTCCGGTTACTAATGCAGCAACCATGTTGCAGGGACAGGTTCCGGGTTTGCGTGTCAACCAGGGTTTAGGAGCCCCGGGTGCTGAGGCTACTACTTTTCGTGTTCGCGGTCAGGGAACTTTCTCTGATGCAGGTTCTGATCCGCTGGTTTTGGTAAATGGAGTTCCGGGTAGTATCTCTAACCTGGATCCGAGCATGATTGAAAGTGTTTCTGTATTGAAAGATGCTGCGTCTGCTGCTATTTATGGTGCTCGTGCCGCCAATGGGGTTATTCTTGTGACGACGAAGCAAGGGGCGGCTGGTGATGGTAAGGCACACATTGCTTATCATGGAAATGTAGGCATCTACAACCCGACTCGTATGTACGATATGGTAACGAACTCTGCAGAATATATGGAATTGTTTAACCTGGCCAAAGCAAATTCCGGAGCTGGAGAACGCTATACCCAGGAGCAGATCGATGCTTATCGGAATGGTGGTGGTAGCGAACAATATCCTAATTTCGACTGGTTGGGTTATATGTTCAATACAGCCGTGGTTCAGAATCATAATCTGTCGATTGCCGGTAATGCCGGAAAGACAACATATAATGTTGCTTTGAACTTTGTAAATCAGCCTGGTACGTTGAAAGGCTTCGATTATCAGAAATACAATGCGACAATCGACTTGACTTCTCAGATTACTGATTTTATCAAGATCGGTACTTATTCCAATTTGATGTATGGTGATCGGGAAGAACCTCGTCAGGGACAGAGTGATGTTTTACTTTCAACAATGTCGCAGGCGCCTACTTATATGCCGTGGTTGCCGGATGATGGTTCCGGTGTTACCCGCTGGACCGGTTCCGCCTATTCTTTTGAATCTCACAATAAAAATATGCCGGCCATCATTGGTACCAACACTACTAAAAATTATCAGGATTTTGATGTGAATGCTCAATTGTGGTTGGAGGTAAATCTGGCTAAAGGGCTTACCTGGTATACAAAAGGGGCCGCTCGTTTGCAATCGAATAAGTGGAAAGAGTGGGGAGGATCCGATGTCCCGGTTTATGATTATCATACAGGCGAACAAACCGGTTATCTGGATAGAGGTTCTAATGGTTTGACTGTTGAAGATCAACGTCGTTTCTATACGAATCTGTATACTTATTTGAAGTATGATTATTCTACTCCGAATAAAAATCACAACTTCAGTATTATGGCCGGTTATAGCCAGGAATCGGAAAAGTATGAAACAGTAAGAGCGTTCAGAAAAGAATATGCATTTGACTTGCCGGTAATCGATGCCGGTTCTACTGCGAATTGGTCTAATGAAGGAAAACAGGAAGAGTGGGCCATCCAGTCTGTATTCGGCCGTTTGAACTACAATTTTAAAGAACGTTATCTGTTTGAAGCCAATATGCGTTATGACGGTACATCCCGTATCTCTTCGGAAAATCGCTGGGGTATTTTCCCTTCATTCTCTGCAGGTTGGCGTATTACGGAAGAGGATTTTATTAAGGATTTGAATCTGAATTGGCTGAATAATGCTAAAATCCGTGCTTCTTGGGGACAGTTAGGTAACCAGAATATTGGTTTATATCCATATCAGGCGATGATTGCCAGTGTAAGTAACTATCCGTTTGATAAGAAAACTGAAACCGTGGGTTATCAGCAGAAAGCGTATGCAAACCGCGACATCAAATGGGAAACTACTACTATTACCGACGTCGGTTTCGATTTGCAGGTATTCAATGGGTTGAATGTTACATTCGACTGGTATAAGAAAGTTACTTCTGATATTTTGCGTACCTCACAGGTTTCTGCATTGTTGGGTATGACTGCTCCGACTGTAAATAATGGAGAAGTTGAAAACAAAGGTTTTGAAATCGCTTTCAATTACAACAACATGATCACGGATGGAGTCTTTAAGGGCTTGCAATATAATGCAGGTGTTTATTTCGATCGCTCGAGAAACAAATTAACGCAGTTTGGTGCAGAGGAAATCGACGGATATAAATTGAGAAGAGAAGGTCTTCCGTATAATGAATATTATATGCTGGAATGTATCGGTGTCTTTGCAACGGAAGATGAAGTGAAAAATTCACCGAAACAATTTAATGATAATACATTACCGGGTGACCTGAAGTTTAAGGATCAGAATAATGATGGTGTAATTGATAATGATGACCGTATTCCTATTTCAGGACGTTTCCCGGGTTTTGAATATTCGGTAAATGCCGGTGCTAGCTGGAAAGGCTTCGATTTATCGTTACAGGGACAAGGTGTTTCAGGTAAGAAATGGTATACAAACGACTGGGGAATCTATCCGTTCCGTCAGGGCTCTGCTCCGACGCGTGAATATATAGAAGGTATGTGGACAGAAGAAAATCCATATAATGCCAAACATCCGCGTCTTTACTTCGATAATTTGGGAGGTAATAAGAATAACAGAGCGAATACTTATATGTTGCAGAATGCTTCTTATTTCCGTTTGAAGAATTTGACATTCGGCTATACTTTACCAAAAGCCGTTACGGATAAAGTGAAAATGTCACGGGTAAGAGTTTATTTCTCAGGAGATAATCTATTGACATTTACAAAATTCTACGGTCTGGATCCGGAACGTGAGGATGATGGACGTGCAGCTGTTTATCCGCAAAATAGAATTTGTTCTTTTGGTTTAAATGTTGAATTTTAAAAGGTAGAATACAATGAAAAAGATAATAAATATAGTATTGGCTTCGGCTTTGTTGGTGGGTTCTACGACTTCTTGTAGTGATTTCTTACAGAAAGATCCTCCATCTTCGCCATCACAGTCTGTTTTTTGGCAGAAAAAAAGTGATTTTCAATCTGCTTTAGCTGGTAGTTTTTCTATGGTATACGAATGGCCGGGAGAAATGTCGCAAATTATTGCTTGTTTTGATAATTTGACGGACAATTCTATTTGCCAGCATGATGAAGATACCTATGGTAAAACCAAAACAATAGCATTAGGTGATTTGGATCCGAATACAACAGGATATGTGACTTATATGTATAATCATTGTTATCAGGGTATAGCTCGTCTTCATCTATTGATGGAGAATCTGGAAGTTTATGAAGGAACGGATATGTCTGCTGATGAAAAATCTTTTATGCTCGCACAAGCGAAGGCTTTAAGAGGATATTTTTATTCCTGGTTATATCAATGCTATCGTGAGGTCCCTCTGGTAACAGCTTCATTGACTATGGATAATATGTATCAGGCAAAAGCTTCCCGTTCTGATGTCTATACTCAGATTGTGAAAGATTTTGATGATGCGATTGCAGCTCTGCCGGATAAACCTTATTCGGATTCACAGATGTCCGGATATTTTACTCCGGGTGCTTTGAAAGCGTTTAAAGCTCGTCTGATGTTGGCTGAAGCTTACGATGATAATGGTAATGCCGATCCTTCTAAAATGGGGGCCATTGTATCTTTACTGGAAAGTATTCAAGGATATGGATTAGCCGACAGAATGCGTGATAATTTCATTTCCGCTGAGCAGTTGGCTTCTCCCGAAATCATGTTCTCCGTTCGTTATCTGGCTCCCAATACCACACATAGTATGGATTTATATTATGCAGCATGGACCACTTGCGGTGTCACTCGTGACTTAGTAGATGCTTTTGAATGTACAGATGGGCAAAAATGGGGTGAATCTCCGTTGACGGTTCCGGTAAATGAATCATTACTGGCAACGGGGGCTTTGGATAATGCCAATAAAGCAGAGAGAGAGAAACTGTTCCAAAATCGTGACCGCCGTTTGTATGAAACGGTTTGTCATAGCGGTGTGGCTGATTTTTCGATGGATGGACAAGAAGGAGACCCTGTTACGGTCACTAATCAGATGCAAACCGGTTTCGGTATGATGAAGTTGATCCAACCGACAAAAGAAATGCCGAGTTATTCTACTATTTCCGATGCGGATGTTATCATTCTTCGTTATGCAGAAGTGCTGATGATGATCGCTGAAGCTGAAAATGAAGTAAACGGACCGACTCAGAAAGTATATGATGCCGTGAACCAGATCCGTGTACGTTCGGGACAACCGGAACTACCTACGGGACTGACCAAAGAACAGATGCGTGAACGTATTCGTAATGAATGGCGCGTGGAATTTGTATTTGAAGGTCATCGTTATTTTCAGTTAAAACGTTGGAAATTAATGGAAGAACTGGTGAATGGAGCTGCAGATCCTGCTTTACCTACTTACATAAAAGTATTTAAACCGGCATTCTATTATTTCCCGTTGCCACAAACAGAAATAGATAAGGCTGGCGGTGTTTTGGTTCAGGATCCCAATTATAAATAAGCCTACTCGCTAACTTTGACAGACGATACCGGATGAACAATTTATTTAACCTGATAACCCCGGTATTGCCATTGATAATTAGTCGATTAGTATGCGTATTATAGTGACTAAAAAAAACGGTCGTTTTATTTAGTCATTTTTTATATTGACTTCACAAAATTGATTCAGACCTCTAAAAATACTAATAATGTGCGAGATACCATTCACCAGAGGGTAGAAAAATCAAATGATTTTCTTGAAAAATAGTGACTAAAAAAAACGACCGTTTTTTCTAGTCATCTATAGTTTTTAATAAAACTTCATGTAATAGATATTGTGCTGAAATTTAAATTGATACGGGTAGTTTGTGGTAATGTCTTTAATGTGTTATGATGGATACTCGTGATGAATTAGTGAAGTTACAACAAGGAAACCATAAAACTTTTGAATGTCTATTCAAAAAGTACTATGTTTTTCTTTGTTACGAGGCACGTTCTTATATCACAGAAAAGCATATCGTAGAAGAAATTGTCGGAGATGTATTTCGCTGGCTATGGGAAAACCGGGAAACATTGGTTATTACGACCTCTATAAGGGCTTATTTGGTTCGGGCGGTTCATAATGCATGCCTGTCGTATCTCAGACGAAATCAACCTGAATATATAGAATTGGATGACAATATAGCAGAAAGGAATACATTGTTCTCGTTGGATGAATCCCCTCTCGATTATGTTCTCTCCAAAGAACTGATAGAACGGGTTGGTAAAGCTGTGAAAGAATTGCCTCCTCAATATAAAAGGGTTTTTGAACTTAGCCGATATAAAAATCTGAGCTATGCAGAGATTTCGGAAGAAATGGGTGTTTCCGTGAATGCCGTTAAATTGTATCAGAAAAAGGCATTGGCACAACTCCGGCTGGTTTTGAAAGAGTATTTACCGGCTTCTCTGGACTGATCGAATTGAAGTAATTTGTTATCATTCGGGTATAAATAGATTCTATTTCGTAGATTATTAACTTTTTTATGAACGAAAAGTAACATAATCTCAAAATATAAACGCATCTTTGTTGCGATAAGAAATGATCGGCTTATCAGTTGTCGGCTTGTTAACGCAACAACAATAATAAATACTTATGAAAAAGATTCTTATACTTATTGTTTTGTTGGGATTACTGTATCCTGACCGACCGCTTGCACAGAATAGTATCAAGCTGTATCCTTATCAAATGATCCCGTCTCATCATCCCGATTACCTGCGTCATCATGTGAAATCGCCGGATGCCTCTTTTTTTAATAACAAAATTCAGTTTATAGCCCTTCGTGACCTTTCCGGGGATTATAAACAAAAACTCGATCAATGGGTGGTTAAAGATAAGCTCGGAGATATCCTCTGGGTTTCCTATCCTCTGGTTTTTCAGGATAACTTGAAAGAGGTCGTTGCCGAGATAAAGAAAAGGAATCTTTATCTGTTTGACCTTTGGGGATATATTCCCGGCTCCGGTCCGGGCGGATACTGGACCCAGTTCGTTATTCCTGACGGCGTACTGAATCTTTTTGAAACGGAACTAGGGGATCGTTGGCTGGGTATGGATAACGGTGAACAGGACGGTCGTTATGTCGGTAGCTTTGCTCCCCGGATGTATCCTTTAGGGGCAGACCGTCGACAACAATACTTTAATTTCCAACGTCATTTCCAGGAAATGGGCGACCAGTTGGGGAATAAAATGGCCACGCTGGTTTCTCTGAATTTCGGGCATTATTTCCTGAAGGAAGGAGTATATACGCTGATCGGAGCCGAGACAGCCCAGGGGTTACCCAATTCACAGATCTATTATTCTTTTATCCGTGGCGCCGGTAAGCAATATGGTGTTAACTGGTTCGGAAATGCTTCCGTATGGAACCGTTGGGGATATAAGACATACGATTCGAATGCGACTAATATTGATGAAGACTACGGTAGCGGAGGTCCGTTGAAGGGTACTTCGCTCGGATTGCTGAAACGACTGATCTATACCCATCTGATGTATGATTGCGTGGCTGTTGGTTTTGAAGGCTCTATGCGGATCGACGATAAGCAGCTCAGCCCGATCGGTAAAATACAGCAGAGTGCTGTTAAATGGATAGATAAACACGGTGATCCGGGTATAATGTACACACCGGTGGCGTTGATGACCGATTTCTTTTCCGGCTGGTCATTCCCGCGTCATTTATACTCGGGACAGGCTTATAAGGTATGGGGCAATTTACCGTACGAATTACCGGATTATCTGACCGACGGTATGCTCGATATTTTATATCCGGGCTATCAGGATGCCTCTTATTATAAAGATGAAAGAGGGTTTATCGCTCCGAACCCTTACGGAGATATTGCCGACTGCCTGATGAGTGATGCTCCCCTCTGGGTGTTGAAACAGTATCCGGTATTGGTCATTGCGGATGAGCTACGTCCGGGCAAAGAAATTAATGATAAGCTGAATGCTTATGTGAATGAAGGCGGGCATCTGGTCATTACGGCCGGTTCTTTGAAGAATATGCCGGATGGAATAGCCGGTATCCGTACCGGAGAAAAGACCGTGGTATGTACTGCCCCGGTAACTTATAAAGGACAGTCGTTGAAGGAACGCGCACCTTATACGCTGGCGGAGTTGGTCTATCCTGCATCTGCTACCGTATTGCAAAAAAGTAATGAACTTCCGGCTGCTGTCGAACTGAATGCCGGGAAGGGGAAAGTGACGGTCCTTGCTTCTCCTTATGGAGTTACGGAGCAACCGCAATGTGAATTACCCGTAAAGGTGATGGAAGAAAAGCCGTTGGACAAACCTTATCCCATACTGAATCATACAAAAGCATTGATGGAAGATATTTTTGCTTCTATGCAACTGTTTGAGACCAATCCGGAATTGAGCCTTGTGACTTGTTCCAGGGGAAGCGGTGAATATACCGTCCTGATCTCCAATGAATATTGGGAGCCGAAAGATTTCTCGATCAGGGCAAAGACGGGAAAGATCGTTTCCATCAAGGAATTGCCGACTGACTGTTCGGAAATGAAAGCGGTGGGTTATACTCCGAAAGTAATGTTGAATACATCGGTTGGTAAAAATACCTCCCATACGATAGCCGGTGGAAATGTCCGTATTTTCCGTGTCCGCCTGGATAATGAGGCGGATGTGAAAGTCATGCCGGAAAGTACCCCGGTCCCGAATACAACCGGACGGGCACTTGTGCTGCGTAATATCCGGGATGTGAAGGAAGAGATCCTTTCACGTCCGACGTTCTTCGAGCATTATGACCGCGTCGTGATCGACTGGCGCTATCTGCATAATAAGGAAAAAGAAGCTTTGAGGCAGGAAGCCGGTTGGCTGGGACGGCAAAAACTGAAAATGACAGTCGATCTGACTTCCGGTTTGAACCTCTATCCTGATTTGAGGATCGTAAATAATGATCCTCCTTTCTATCAGAAAAGTATGGAGATTATGAAAGGTGTTATCGATAAGATGGAAATACTGGGGGCTGACGAATTGCTGATATCTACCCAGCGGACCATCGAGAACAATTATACGATGGAACAGTTCTATGCCTCACTGAAAGAATCTTTCCAGGTATTATCCGACTATGCGGCGAAGAGAAATATCCGTTTATTGTTGAGACAATCTGTTTCCCGTACACCTGATACGATAGAAGGGCTTCAGAAACTGGTGGGAGAAGTGAACCGTCCGAATTTTACTTTGGCACCGGCCCTGTCGCTGCTGTTGAATAATGAAGCCGGCCTGGATGACGATTTGAATCGCCTGAAACAAATGGATATCAGAGATATTCTTATTTCCGCTCCGGAAAAAGATATCCATGGTCAACTGTGGAACACCAATGCCCCCCTATACAGATCCGGTAAAGCAACGCTCATCCGTAAGATACTGGCTGCATTCCCACAGGCAAATTACGTGATGGATGGCCTGTATACTTCGCAGGATGAAGAGTATATGGACGGGAAAGCGATGGACGAATTTGTCACCAAAAAATAATCATCTATGTGGAAAAAATTATTGATTACAGGATGTATGGCCTTCTGCCTGTTAAGCGGAGGGATACTATCCGCACAACCCAGTTGTGAGACGAAAGAGGAGGTTACCTCCGAACAACTGGACAGGACGCAAAAAGGACTGGTTGCCATGATGAAAGAGCTGAAAAACGACTCTTATTTTCAGGCGGAACTGGATAAAGCTGCTGCCCAGTCGACCCCATCCAAACAGATGGAAGCGTATAAGAGTTTGGCTGCCCGTTTGCTTTCTGTCCTGGAGATACAGGCAGAACTGGAATGGATGAAGCCGGAAGCGATTCAGGAAGCGTTGGGTATCATGAAGAAAAACTCCGGCTTTGATGCCGCATTGGCAGATAAACGTTTCGGTGAACTGAAATCGTTGCTTGCCGGAGGATTTGACGGTATTTATACCGGTGATCCCCAGGCAGTCGATAAGGCAAACAAGGCATTGACGCTGAAACGTAAACTGATGCTGATGAGCCCGGATGTGAATGTCGACAAAATGTTGACGGTTAAGTTCGACCTGGGAGAAAGGGCTAATTTCGTAGGTGCGGGCAGTTTGGGTATCCAGCCGAATAACTGGTCGAACCTGAGCTCTGCAAGCCGTAAGAACTTCAAGGCCCAACTGGTTGAGTTATCCGGTCTGAAAAGCGGTGATCTCAGTGAAAAGACACTTTATAAACCGGCTGTAGACGGCTCCTCTGTCACCGACCTGGTATTGAACTGGGACGGGAAGCGGTTGATGTTTACCGCTTTGGATACGGTACGGAGATGGCAGGTTCATGAACTGAATATCGATGGGGGAGACGCTAGACAGGTAACCAATATACCTGAACCGGATCTGGAGTTCTTTGACGGAACTTATCTGCCTGACGGACGCATGCTGGCGATTTCCAATATCGGTTATCAGGGCGTTCCTTGTGTAAATGGCAGTGATGCGGTGGGTAATATGGTTTTGTATGACCCCAGTAACGGCTACCTGCGCCGCCTGACATTCGACCAGGATGCGAACTGGCATCCGGTAGTAATGGCAAACGGAAAAGTAATGTATGTACGTTGGGAATATACCGACCTGACGCACTACTTCTCCCGCATAGTCATGCATATGAATCCGGACGGAACGGAACAAAAGTCGTTGTATGGCAGCGGTTCCATGTTTCCGAACAGTATTTTCGACGTGCAGCCGTTACCGAAACGTACCAACCGTTTTGTCGGTGTTATCTCCGGGCATCACGGCGTGGCACGTTCCGGCCGTTTGATGATCTTTGACCCGGCAAAGAGCCGTAAAGAAGAAAAGGGTATGATCCAGGAATTGCCTTTCCGCGGTCGTCCGATCATCCCTGAAATAAAGGATGAGTTGGTGAACGGTGTATGGCCTCAGTTCATCAAACCGTATCCGCTGACCGACGAGACATTCCTCGTAACAGCCAAGCTGTCTCCGTATAGCCGTTGGGGTGTTTATCTGGTGGATATTTACGATAACCTGACATTGGTAGCCAATGCGGATGAAGCCGGTATGATCTATTCCGTTCCGGTAAAGAGTACACCGGTTCCTCCGGCTATCCCTGACCGTATCAAACCGAATGAAAAGGAAGCGACAGTGTTTATCCAGGATATTTATGAAGGGGAAGGATTGAGAGGCGTACCGCGCGGAGAGATCAAATCGTTCCGTGTCTATGCCTATGAATATGCTTATCGCCGGACCTTGTCCGACCATTATAATCATGGTATTCAGGCTGGCTGGGATATCAAACGCCTGCTGGGAACTGTTCCGGTGGAAGAAGACGGTTCTGCTATTTTCAAGATTCCGGCTAACACGCCGGTATCCCTTCAACCGCTCGATGCACAGGGGCGTGCCGTACAGTGGATGCGTAGCTGGCTGACGGGTATGCCGGGCGAAGTGGTTTCGTGTGTCGGTTGCCATGAAGACCAGAACACGATACCTGTGCCGAAGAGGGTGCTGGCTTCTACCCGTAAACCTCACGAACTGACGATTGCCGACGGCGGGGTTCGCTCTTATGCCTTTAAGTATGAGGTACAGCCGATACTCGACCGGGCTTGTGTGGCCTGCCATGACGGTAGTAAAGCCGGACACCCGAATTTTAAAGATACGACTTCCGTAGGTATTACCGACTGGAGCGGTACGCGTTATTTCCAGAAGAGCTACCTGGCATTTCATCCTTATGTGAACCGTCAGGGACCGGAAGCGGATATGTATGTCATGAGTCCGTATGAATATCATGCATCTACCAGTGAGATCGTCCGTATGTTGGAACGGGGTCATTATAATGTGAAACTGACCGACAGTGAGTGGGATCATCTGGTGATGTGGATCGATATGAATGCTTCGGGACGCGGTGAGTTCGACGCCGATCCGCTGAATGGGTATGACCAATATGAACGCCGTATCGAACTGGCTGATAAATATGCGAATAATGCAGGTGTGGACTGGCGTAAAGAGTTGGCCGATTATGCCTCTTATCTGAAAGGTAAAGGCGAAATCCGTCCGGAAATGCCGGAAAAGGTAACTCCTGTAAAACATAAAGAGGTGAAGATGAAAGGCTGGCCGTTAACGGCGGAAGATATTCAGGCGATGTTGTCAAAGGAAAAGGGACTTAGAAAAGAGATCGAAGTGGCCGACGGTGTCAAGATCGCTTTCGTTCGTGTTCCTGCCGGTAAGTTCGTGATGGGTACGAATAACGGTTATCCGGACCAGGCTCCTGAATTCAAGGCAGAAGTAAAACAAGGTTTCTGGATGACAGAAAAAGAGTTGACGAACGCACAGTATAATGCTTTGGTTCCTGATCACGACAGCCGTATTTATGCACAGCATTGGAAAGATCATACGACTCCCGGTTATCCAGCGAATAAGCCGAACCAGCCGGTTATCCGTGTCAGCTACGAAGAGGCGATGAAATATTGTGAGATGCTTTCGGAAAAGACCGGATTGAAGGTGACGCTTCCGACTGAAGTACAATGGGAGTGGGCTTGCCGTGGCGGTAGCGACCAGCCGTTCTGGTATGGTGCGATGGATGCGAATTTCGGTCCTTATGAAAACCTGGCCGATGTCCAGTTGGAAAAGATGGCAGTAACAGGTATCGATCCGCAGCCGATGGAGAAGGATAATCCCTGGTTCCCGTATTACAATTACATGCCGAAGGTTGAAACGGTCAATGATGGAATGATGATCCCGACCGACGAATATAGTTATAAGCCGAACCCGTTCGGACTGATCAATATGCATGGAAATCTGCAGGAATGGACCCGTTCGTTGTATGCTCCTTATCCTTACAGCGAGAAAGCCCAGGCGGCAGCCAACCCTCGTCAGGTGGTAGCCCGTGGCGGTTCATGGGTAGATCGTCCGAAAGATGCCACAGCCACTGCGCGCCGTGTTTATCTGCCCTGGCAGCGTGTTAATAATGTAGGGCTTCGCCTGATTATTGAGGATTGAAAATAAAAGATATATCTTTTTAAAACAAAATAAGGGACTTTCTCTAACGAAAGTCCCTTATTTTGTTTTAAACCACCTATACTTTTTATATAGGTGTTATTTACTCTGTAATAGTATGTTCGTTAATTCTTTCACTCCTTCGGATGCTCCTTTCTGGATAAAGCGGATATCGTTGCGGTAGGTTTTTACCTCTTTCGGGTCTATCAGGTAGATGGGTTGGCTGCGGCGTACGTAATTCAGTAATCCGGCAGCCGGGTAGACGTTGAGGGAGGTTCCTATTACGACAAAGATATCGCACGACTCGACCATACGGATTGCGGGGTCGATCATCGGGACCGCTTCACCGAACCAGACAATGAAAGGGCGGAGCTGTATGCCGTGAGGATCTTTATCGCCGATATGGATATCCGGATTTTCCGGAGAAAGGTCGTACGTCGTGTTCAGGTCCCGTACGGAACAGGCCTTCATCAGTTCGCCGTGTAAATGGATCACATCGCTACTTCCTGCCTGTTCATGCAGGTTATCGATATTTTGTGTAATGATATGCACATCGAAATTCTTTTCCAATTCAGCCAGTCCGATATGTCCCGCGTTGGGCTTGGTGTTGAGCAATTCCCTGCGTCTCTGGTTATAGAAGTTGAGGACCAGTTCGGGGTTGGAGGCAAAGCCTTCGGGGGTCGCAACGTCTTCCACCCGGTATTTTTCCCAAAGACCATCGGAGTCGCGAAAGGTCGAAATACCGCTTTCGGCACTCATGCCGGCGCCGGTCAGTACGACTAATTTCTTTTTCATAAGGCTATTGTTTTTGTACTTTACAAAGATAGGTAATTCATGAAGGAGATCCTTGCAAAGGATAAACAAAAACAGCTTGTATTCTTATGTTTGGAGGATGTTTGTTTTCTTATAAAACGAATTGTTATTTTCTGTATAAATAACATAGTCCTGCTGGAACTAGGATGAATAAGATGTTGCAAATATATAAACAAATATAATACAAACAAATTTTAACCTAGCTTTTCGCAAATTATTTAATAAAGACCGGGAAATGTTGCCAAAGTAGAGCTTTGTAAGTGTAATGTTACTGAATATTCTTACTCTATCGCCTGTATATATCCATTGAATTATATAGTTCCAGCAGAACTTTGTTGTTTTTTGTCATTGTCGATTCAGTGAGCAAAAAATTATTACTGGCAGGATGCATAAAAATCAAAGTTTCTTATGAAGATATTTTTAGATCTAAAATGTTGATAAATGAACAATTAATTATTAAATTCATGAAAAAACTGTTATGTTTATCGAATGCGAATAATGCCTTGCTCCTGAAAATCCCAAAACAAGCAGGCATTATCACCGGCATTTTACTGGCTTTTTCTCCGGTAATGAGTGCTAACGGGAACCCGGTGGCGGAACCGGAAATAGTGGTACAGGTTTCTCTGCAATCTTCGACGGTAAAAGGCGTTGTAGAGGACGATATGGGGCCTGTAGTAGGAGCAACGGTAGTGGTGAAAGGAACTACGAATGGTACGGTGACCGATATGGACGGTAATTTTTCTTTGCCGGGAGTGAAGAAGGGTAGCATATTGGTTGTTTCGTATGTAGGTTATCTTTCCGAGGAAATTACTTATACAGGACAATCCTCGCTTCGGATTCAACTGAAAGAAGACTCGAAACAGCTGGATGAAGTGGTAGTTGTGGGATATGGTTCACAGAAAAAAGTGAATCTGACAGGTTCTGTAAGTACGGTAGACTCTAAGGTCCTTGAATCTCGCCCGGTGCAGAATGTATCGCAGGCACTTCAAGGTGTTATTCCCGGTTTGAATATGTCGGTAGGCAGTAGCGGAGGTATGCTCGATGGGGCGCTGAATATCAATATCCGTGGTGGAGGAACGATTGGCCAGGGATCGAGTGGTAGTCCGTTGGTGCTGGTCGACGGGATCGAAGGGGATATGAATACCGTCAATCCGAATGATATTGAGAATATCAGTGTATTGAAAGATGCGGCTTCGTCTTCCATCTATGGTGCACGTGCCTCGTTCGGAGTGATCCTTATCACAACTAAGAGTGGTAAATCCGGGAAGACCCGGGTGAATTATTCGGGTAACGTACGTTTCTCCGATGCCGTTCAGGTACCGGAGATGGTTGATTCTTATTCATTTGCCCAATATTGGAATAGGGCAAATACGAATGGGGGAGGAAATCCGATATTCAATGACGACGCCATGAAAAATATCAGGGATTATATGGACGGTAAGTTCACCGACCCTACCAAACCGGAATACTATGGTACTGTTGCCGGATCTGATGGTAAATGGAATAACTATGGAGGCGCTTTTGCCAATACGGATTGGTTTTCAGAGTTCTATCGTGACTGGGTGCCTTCTACGGAACATAATCTTAGCCTGAGTGGTGGTACTGACAAGCTGACCTATATGCTCAGTGGCAGTTTCCTTGACCAGACCGGCTTACTAAGGCATGGCGACGACAAGTTCAACCGTTATACAATGAATGCAAAGATCTCGGCAAAACTGGCCGACTGGGTTACTGTAAACTACACTGGCAAATGGACGCGCGAAGATTATCATCGCCCGACTTATCTGACGGGTCTGTTCTTTCATAATATTGCCCGCCGCTGGCCGACTTGTCCGGTTATCGATCCGAACGGGCATTATCAGCGGGATATGGAAATAGTCCAGCTGGAAGACGGAGGTAAACAAACCAGCCAGAAGAACTGGTACACCCAGCAGTTGCAGGCTATTTTCGAACCAATTAAGGACTGGCGTATCGTTGCTGAAGGCAGCATGCGTTCTTACTACCGTAAACAGAGTTGGGCGGTATTGCCTATTTATGCTTACGATGCTAAAAATGAACCGTATCTTCTTTCCTGGAACGGTGGTGCAGCCGGTTATTCAGAAGTATCGGATTCACGTGAGGATGAAGACTACTTCTCTACCAATATCTATTCGGATTATACCAAATCACTGGGCAATCATAACTTTAAAGTAATGGCCGGTTTTAATGCCGAACTTTACCGTCCGAGCGGATTGACAGGTTTCGGTACGGACCTGATCTCACCGGATGTTCCGTCGCTCGGTCTGACGCAGGATAATAAGAAAGCAAGTTCCTGGGCACGTGAACGTGCTATTGCCGGTTTCTTCGGGCGTATCAACTACAATTATGCCGATCGTTACATGTTGGAAGCCAACCTGCGTTACGACGGTTCTTCCCGTTTTATCGGTGATCAGCGTTGGGGACTTTTCCCTTCTTTTTCGGCTGGTTGGAATATTGCTCGTGAAGCATTTTTTGAACCCTTGAACGATGTAGTCGGAACATTGAAGGTAAGAGCATCCTGGGGACAGCTCGGTAATAATAATACAGACAGCACCGATGCCTGGTATCCGTTCTATCAGAATATGCCGACCGGTACGGCTTCTTCCAGTTGGTTGATAAACGGCACTCAGCAGAATGTGGCCGGACTTCCGGGCATCGTTAGCAGCCTGATGACCTGGGAAACGATCGAATCATGGAATGTCGGTCTCGACTGGGGATTGTTCAACAACCGTCTGACCGGTTCGTTCGATTATTACAACCGTTATACATATGATATGATTGGGCCGGCTCCTCTTTTGCCTTCTGTTTTGGGCGCCAATGCTCCGCAAATCAATAACTGCGATATGAAGTCGTATGGATGGGAACTCGAAATGTCGTGGAGAGACCGTATTCAGAAGTTCGATTATGGGGTTCGCCTGGTGGTATCCGACAACCTGCGTAAGATACTCCGGTATCCGAATGAAACAATGGCCTTGAGTACTTATTATAAAGGGCAGATTCTGGGGGATATCTGGGGATACCAGACGGTCGGGATTGCACAAAGCCAGGAAGAAATGGACAAACATCTTGCCAATGGCGGTACGCCTAACTGGGGAACAAGCTGGGGACCGGGCGATATCATGTATGCCAATTTGGATGGTAAAGACGGTGTAGACAGTGGAGCCTATACGCTCGACGATCATGGTGATATGAAGATCATTGGAAATAACACGCCGCGCTATAACTTCGGTCTGACATTGGACGGTGCCTGGAACGGACTCGACTTCTCTATTTTCCTGCAAGGGATCATGAAAAGAGATTATATGTTGGGCGGTCCGTATTTCTGGGGTGCACAAGGCGGTCAATGGCAATCTTGTGCCTTCAGCGAACATATGGATTATTGGCGTCCGGAAGGCGACCCATTAGGAGCCAACACCGGAGCTTACTATCCGAAACCCTATTTCAATACCGACAAAAACCAGCGTACTCAAACCCGGTATTTACAAAACGCAGCTTATATACGTTTAAAAAATATGCAGATCGGATATACCCTACCGAGAATATGGACACAAAAAGCAGGGATGGAATCGGTTCGTATTTACGTTTCCGGTGACAATTTGCTGACTTTATCTGATATCAGCGGTGTATTCGATCCTGAATTGCTGGGTAGCGACTGGGGAGACGGTAAACTCTATCCTTTGCAGAAAACTATTTCAATCGGTTTAAATGTAAACTTTTAATTCATTGGATGAATATGAGACTAAAATTAAAACATATATATGTCGGCGCATTGGTCGGTATCGGCGGATTGACAATGACGTCATGTAACGATTTTCTGGAACGTGCACCGATCAGCCAGATAACTCCGGAATCTTATTTCACCACAGTGGATCAGGTGGGTAATTACGTGCTTAATTATTACGATTCCCAACTCGAAAATTCCAACGGAACCAAGATGTTTCATCAAACGGCCTGGAATTCCGGCGTGCAACGTAATGATGCCAATACCGATAACCTGCTCGCAGACGAAGGCAACCTTAATTATTTTGCCGGAAACTGGCAGGTGTCAGCTGGTAAGACCACACAAGGTTTGTTATCCCGTGCCCGTGTATGGAACTATCTGTTCGAACAGGTGCTTCCTAAAGAAGAAGCCGGAACTATCCAGGGAGCGAGTGATCTGCTTCGTCATTATATTGGGGAAGCCTATTTCTTTCGTGCGTTGAGTTATTACGTGGCCCTTGTCAAATATGGTGATTTCCCGATCGTGGAAGAGGTGTTGCCCGACCAGAGTGACGTGCTTATCGAACACAGCAAACGAGCTCCCCGCAATGAAGTGGCCCGCTTTATCCTGAAAGACCTCGATGAAGCCATTTCCCGTCTTAAGGATCAGGGATTTCAGATGAACCAGCGTATCAATAAACAAACAGCGCTGCTGCTGAAATCGAGAGTCGCCCTTTTTGAGGCTACCTTCGAAAAATACCATCAGGGCACGGGCCGCGTACCGGGCGATGCGAACTGGCCGGGAGCTAAAATGGATTATAACAGCGGTAAATCGTTCGATATACCTGGCGAGATAGACTTTTTCCTGAGTCAGGCCATGGAGGCGGCAGCTGCAGTTGCTGATCAGACCACGCTGACAGATAATTCCCATGTGATGAATCCTGTTTACGGACAGGTGTACGGTTGGAATCCCTATTTCGAAATGTTCAGTACGCCGGATGCGTCAGGGATTAGCGAAGTGTTACTATGGAAGCAGTATAATAAAGGGTTGAGTATTTCCCATTGCGTGCCTACCCGTTTGCAGGTAGGCGACCGTACCGGGATGACTCGTGCATTGGTCAATACTTTCCTGATGAAGAATGGCTTGCCCATTTATGCCGCCGGTTCGGGCTATCACGGAGATGTCACAGTGTCGCAGGAGAAAAAAGACCGCGACGAACGTCTGCAATTGTTTGTCTGGGGAGAAGAAGACGTGCAGCGCAGTGATACGAAAGACCCTGTTATAGCTGATACGGGTGTCGTAGTACATATGGCAAATTTCCGTATCATTTCAGATGCCGAACAAAACCGGGATATCACCGGATACCGTCCGCGCAAGGCTTATACCTATGATTACGACCAGAATAAGAATGATGAATTGCTGGGTAGTAACGGCTGTGTCATTTTCAGGGCTGCGGAAGCCTATCTGAACTATATGGAAGCATGCTATGAGAAAAACGGTTCGCTCGATGCTAAAGCTCAGGGATATTGGAAGGCCATCCGCCGTCGTGCCGGTGTGGATGAAGATTTCTCGAAAACCATCTCTGCAACCAATCTGGGTAATGAAAACGACCTGGCTGTTTATTCCGGCGATCAGCTGGTGGATGCAACGCTTTACAATATTCGTCGCGAACGTCGTTGCGAATTCAATGGCGAAGGCATGCGTTGGGACGATCTGATCCGGTGGCGTGCCTGGGATCAGCTGCTTACGAAGCCTTATGTCATTGAGGGTGTGAACTTCTGGGATGCCGCTTATCTGAAGTATACAAAAACAGTAGACGGAGTGGAAGTATCGGCAGTTGTTGCTGACGGTACGACCGAAGCAAACGTTTCCCGGAAGGAAGATAGTAAGTATCTGCGTCCACTGCGCAGGACCAGTATCAACAACCAGCTTTATGATGGATTGACCTGGAGAAAAGCTTTTTATCTGAGTCCGATCGGTTTGCAGGATATGCAGCTTGCTGCTACCAACCCGGAAGATATAAACACTACGGTAATGTATCAGAATCCGTATTGGCCGATGGCTGCAGGTAAGGCTTTAGAATAATACTACCATTTAAAGAGTACATAAAGTTAACAAATTTGATGGTTAACGAAATAGGGGAAGAGCGTTCGGGAGAATACTCTTCCCTTTTTTATGTAAATATACGCAACACTCCTGGGACGAAGGATTGTTGGAAATACAAATGGCCTGCGGAGTTTATTCCGTACAGGACAGTATCCCCAAAACGCAGCGATTAGAAATGAATACTTCCCTGGGGAGGCATTTACAGTTTCTTGCCCGGATGGCATCCAGCTGTTCAGTTGCAAGAAAGATGCATGCGGAATATACCCGGCATTTTATTAATGTAGAATACCTTTTAAGGCAAATGGGAAATAAGACTAACTAGATGGAGGAAGCCGGGAAAGTAATTTCTTTCTCCCTATAAACTAATTCAAAGGTCAGGACTCTTTTTTACCAGGGCGTACAGGGTACCAGCACAAGGTGTACAGGGTGTTTCTTTAGGATGTACAGGTTGGCGGATTATCCTGTACAGGGTAGTTATACAAAGCCGGGAGTTAACGATTAGTCGGTCATAGGATTTGGCTTAATGAGACTGGAAGATAGTGATAGTTTACAGGAACTATTTATCAAACAAGGTTTTGCCTTGTTTGATAAATAGCCTTGGATAACTTTATTATTTTCTATTATCCCAGATTGTTCAGAATATCTGTTTTTCCTTCCTTTACCAGGCGGTAGATCATTTCTCCGAACAGGGTATTTACCCATGCAAACCAGGAACGGGTAAAGTTTTTTGGATCGTCTTTGTGGAACGATTCGTGCATGAAACCGGTATCGCCGTCCGTATCACGAAGCATTTTGACGCAATGACGTATTTCTTCTTTATCGTTGGTGGTATTGCAACGCATAATGATACTCATCGGCCAGATAAAGTCGAATCCAATGTGCGGACCTCCGATACCTTCGCCGGCTTTCCCTTTGTAGAAATAAGGATTCATCGGGCTTAAAACCAGTTTACGGGTATTCTGGTAGACCGGATCGTTCACGTCGATGCATCCCAGATAAGGCATAGCCAGCAAGCTGGGCACGTTGGCATCGTCCATGAATACATGGTTATGGAAACCGTCTGCTTCGAAAGCATATACTTTTCCGAATTCAGGGTGTTCTACGATTCCGTATTTTTCGATGGCGGCAGCAACTTCGTCGGCTAATGAGTCGCACTGGCGGGCAAAGTCGTTATCCTTTTTGATGTCGCGCATCATCTCAGCCAGCTGGCGGAGTGAAGTGACGGCAAACATATTCGACGGGATCAGGAAACCGAACAGGGTTGCGTCGTCAGACGGACGGAAAGAAGATACGATCAATCCGACAGGGTTTACCGGGCTACCGTAGCCGTCGTTCAGCAATGTATCCCCCTGACGGTCTGTCTTACGGGAGAAACGATACGGGCCGAGTCCGTCCTTGCGTTGTTGTTCGATAAACGTTTTGTAGACGGTTTTCATTGCCTTTTCCCATTCAGCATCGAAAGGAGAGGTGTCGCCGGTCTTCTTCCAGAAATGATAAGCCAGGCGGATCGGATAACAGAGTGAGTCGATTTCCCATTTACGCTCATGAAGTTCTTTTTTCATATCTGTCCGGTCGCTTTCCCATTCGCTGCCTGTCGGGCCTTCGTTGAAGCCGTTGGCGTACGGATCGATATTGATGCACCAGGTCTGGCGGTTGATAACACCTGCCAACATTGTTTTTACTTTCGGATCTTCGTTTGCAAAAATGATATGCGGGAAAACCTGTGCGGATGAATCGCGCAACCACATCGCGTGGATATCACCGGTAAGGACGAAAGTGTCGGGTTTACCGTTCACCATTTTGTGCTCACAAGTCGTGTCGAGTGTGTTGGGAAAACAATTCTCGAACATCCATGCCAGTTTCGGATCTTTCAGCTTGGCTTTTGTCGCCTGGATTGCCTTTTCGACTGCTGCGGAAGTGAACTGGCGTTTTTCCGGTGCCGGACGCTGGCAAGTGTACTGTAATGTGTTAGATACGAGAGGGGCGCCTGGTGTTGCCGATTCTGCTAAATGAGCAAATGATTTCTGCCCGACCAACAGACCTGCCAAAGACAAACCTCCGGATTTTAGAAAGTTTCTACGTGTAGTCATGGGTTTATTATTTTATTTATTGAATGTTACCTGTTTCTGCAAAAAGTTCGATCATACAGGCGTTATCTAACAGCCATTTGAACTTTTTATTATCAATCCCGGCCCAGTCGTTCCCTAGGAATCCGTTTTCATCCCGTGTATATTGCCAGGCATAACGGGCGTTATCCGCCATGGTATTAACAAATTCATACTTGTTATCCACTTTAGCCAAAGCAAGAAGACCGCGCAATAAAATGACATTGAACCACGGATTTGAGGGGTAAAAATAAGCATCTTTTCCATTAATACCAGTGCGTTTCTGCAAAAAATGTTTATAAGCTCCTTTTGCCGTGTTTTGTGCATCCTTCAGGAAGGCTTCGTCTGAAGTTGCCTGGTAAAGGAGTACGCCTGCCTGGATCATCTGTCCGCTGTTATATGTGAACTTGGCTTTGCCGATCGTTTTATCGAGTCCGATATTGTCCCAATAGACATGATCTGCCGGGTCACAGAGGTTTGCCTTTGTCCAGTTGTAGGTTGCTACAGCCTGTTCCAGATACTTCCGGTCTTTTGTCAGATTATACAGTTTCATACATAAAACGGTAGCGGGCGCATTTGAACAGGTATTTTTGGATGTCTTTTTCTGTTCGCACCAATAAATACCTCCGCCCAACACATCGTCCCATCCGCTGAAAATATAAGCATATAATTCTTCTGCTTTTTTCAGATAGCGTTCGTTTTGGGTGAGTGCATATAGGTTGCAGTAATCAATGGCAAGCCAGTCGTTATCATCGTAAAAACGGTCGCTTTCACCGTTGAACATCGGATAACTTTGATAGCAGAACGGGGTGCGTGTGTCGTCCCAGTATTTTTCAAGGCCGGGAAGGATGCGTTCTTCCAGTATTTTCAGGTATTTCTCATTTCCGGTGACCTCATACAGCGAGATACAACCGGACAACATACCGGAATAAGGCCATAGGAAAGATACTTCCTGTCCCTTTTTCTGTTCGGTCCCTTCGGCAAGATAAGTGACGGTGTTTTCCGGATTGACAGGATAAGTCTCTGAAAGTAATCCATACTTTTCAACGTTGTATTTCGTAAGGATATTGTTCAATAGGGAGTCTGCGATAAGTATATCTCCGTTTGTTTGTTGAACTGGTTGTTTGTTGCATGAACAAATACAAAATGCAAGCACGCAACAATGAAGAATTGAAGCAAGTTTCATGGTCTATATCGATTGAATTAAAAATTAAAACGTGCAAATGTAATACATTTTCTTGGATTCGTTAATAATAAGCGGACATACGTGATGTTTTTATATCAATATGATGTATTTTTGCTAATGGGATAATCTAAAAATTCTATAGATATGATGAAAAAACTGTTTTTAATATTTGTCGTACTGTTGAGTGTAATGCCTTTATTCGGACAGGAAAATGTCCATTCTGCGAAATATACCTTATTGTTGACCGGGGCTTCTTTTGCTTCCCCGGAGAATGGATGGTTTGAATTGGGATGTGAGTCTTTGGACGCCGTACCCGTCAACCGGGCGGTAGGTGCGGAAGCGATTGCGAATACTGCCAATAAAATGGAAGATGGCACTCTTTATTCTTTGGAGGAGCTGGATGAGGTCGATGCATTTATCATTATGCATGTGCATGATAAAGATGTATTTGACGAGACGCAGCTAAAAGAGAAATATACTGATTATTCAACTCCTTTCGACCGTTCCAATTATGCGGCGGCATACGATTATGTCATCAAACGTTATATAACCGATTGTTATAATCAGCAATTCAATGAGCATTCCAGATATTACGGGAATAAATACGGTAAGCCTGTAAATATTATTTTTTGTACTCATTGGCACGATGCCCGTACTGTGTATAACTCGTCTATCCGTCGACTCGCCGCTAAATGGGGATTTCCGCTTATTGAATTTGATAAGTATATCGGGTTTTCTAAAAATGTTCTCCATCCGGTAACCGGTAGCCAGTTTAGTCTGATCTATGCTCAGGATACCCAGGAAACGGATGGTGTTACATATGGCTGGCATCCGCAACGGGGAAAAGAGAAGTTCATTCAGCGAAAGATGGCGGCTATTTTTGCCGATATGATGAGGAATGTGTTGCCGGTCAGATAAAGGATTAATCCGACCGGCTAACAGGTCAGCGGTGTGTTATCTTTAATGTCGTTAAGATGTTGATTCCGTATTTCTTGTCGGATGAATTCCACCATTCTGTATCTCCGTTGGCACAACGAATGGCATACCGGTTATTATATTTCAGACGTTCGGAACCATCCGGTATCCATAGGCCTATTCTGTATTTGCCCGTTTTCAGATTTTCCGGAATAGTAAATTGTCCTTTGATGGTATGAAGCAAAGGTTTACACTCCGGATCTGTAGGTTGGTATGGTTGGAAGCTGTTGACGTTCGTCTCGGTCAGTAACTCTGTAACCCGGTCCTGCTCATCGACCAGAACAAAATAAACGGGATGCTCATTGAATAAGGTAGAAAAACCTCTGTTAATCAGCGAAAGATCCAGCGAGATTTCTTTTCCGGCTACCAGGGTTCCGTTTATTTTGAGTTGTTGTAATTCCAGCCGGTAACCCAGATGATCCCGGATATAATCGAATACGTTTCGTGTAGCCGGACTTCCGTCCTGATTTTTAAAGTAATGGTCGGAAACGGGCATATGGTTTTCAGATAAGAATGTTTCTTCCACAGGAGTTTCTTTCCAATACATCATTGAATATTTATCTTTGGTCCCTTTTTCCTTGTAATTATGAATGGCACTGAGCGAAGTATAATGCTGAAGGAAAAGCTGTCTGGCTGTCGCTATGCCGTCGATAATCCATCCGGCTTCCGGATTGTCGGGATCTTCATTCATACTCCAGGTACCCCAGGGAAGTTCTCCGTCTACGGCTAAATAAGGACTTTCTTCGACGATTTGGTTGAAATAAGGAGTTCCTTCATGCATGTTTCCGTCCCATTTATGAGGTTTTATAATGATGAAATCATCATGGAAAGAAACTCTGTTATATGACTTGCTATCTTTGTTTATCAGGTTTTTATATTCCGGGACTCTTACTTGTACCATTCTGTTTTCCGGAGTCATCCAGACTATCTTTTCCAGGATAGTACGCTTACTGTCGTTTGTGCTTTCCAGTCCGTGGTATGAGCTGTGCCATTCGCCCCATGCACCGATGAATCCGGCTTGTACAACTTGAATGACATCTGTGTTTTGTGCAAGGAACGGTTTCAGTTGTTCCATATGGCGGAGCACATCCTCCAGGGTAGGGCCGCTTCCCGCTCTTCCCATAAAGGCGGTTTCATAAGCAAATCGCAATACCGCTTTTTTACCTAATTCTCTTAGTTTGTTGAAATAGGTATCCATTGTGGTAAAAGCATCTTCCGATAAGTCTTTTCCTACGAATCCGGTGAGATAAAAATAACTTTGAACCAGGCTGACACTGTCTGATGCATAGATAGCGGACTCTGATTCTAAATGGCTGGTTATGTCGGGGAATTGTTTAGGGTTCCAGACATCTTTCCCGCTGGCAATGTCGACTGCTATTTCCAATCGGAAGCCTCTTTCCGGATTGTATAGACCTTCCTGTCCGGCAGGGTCGTCGGCATAGATGCCGCGGAAGGTGATTGTCTTTGCTTTTCCGTTGCCTTTATCCGGGTTATTTCCGTGTATACAACTAGCAAAGCAAAAGAATAACCCTGATAGAATAAGAATAAAGTATCTTTTTTGTTTCATGATATATGATTTAAGAGAGAATAAGCCCTATACTAAACTATCTAGTATAAGGCTTATCTGTTTTATAATTAATTAGTTATTACCAAAGAGGGTTCTGTACCAGAAGCCGGCTTTTTTGTATTTCATCCTGTGGTATCGGATAAAGGTACATGGCACGTCTCCAGGCACGGTTTTCAAGAACGATGCGGGTAAAGAAAGAATTGTTGGCTCCGATCGGTTGGTCTTTGTATCCGTTCATATTCATTGAATGGAGAACGCTTTGATCTGCCTCTTCACCTTCTCCGCAAATCATCCAGCGCCGGATGTCGAAGTAGTGTTGTCCTTCCATAAACAATTCAACAGTACGTTCGCGTTGAATCATTTTTCGTTGCAGTTCCTGATTGCCGATAATATTCTTTTTACCGGAAGCGGCCAGTTCTTTATATCCGGGAATACCGGCACGTTGTCTTACCATATCCAGGTATTTGATGATATTGGGATCGTTCGGGTCTATTTCATTACAAACTTCTGCATAGTACAGATAAAAGTCTGCCAAACGGAATAGAATGGAAGGACGTGCCCAGGCCTTCAAATAGTTTCCGGTAAACAGGATTTGGCGGTTTTTGAATTTAGTAGGCAGGTAACCGGTACGAGGGTTATCGGCAGATGAGTTGTCGCAACCTTCCCCTTTGGCAAATCCGATTGTGTAATCGGGTCTTCCGACCGGTTGAATATGCCAGCTTTTACCTTCATACCCTACGCCGGCATAGAAACGAGGTTCGCGGTTGGCATACATATTGAATACATTTGTATCTACCCGCTTGTTTTCGTTACATGGGTTAACGACATCGGTAAAACCGTCTTCTTTATACATGCTACCCGGATCGTCGATTGTTAATCCGTCTTTAACGAAGAAGGCATCCACTAAATTCTGTGAAACTCCAAGATATCCCCAACCTGTGTAACAGTCTCTGGGGTTGGTGTTCTGTTCCATTGTCGAACCGTTCCAAAGGTTATCTCCGGTAGCCCACAATATTTCGTCATTGTAGTTCTGGAATAATTGATAGACCGATTCATCCGGATTAATGGTTCCGTCTGTATTATATACGGTAAACAAAGTGTGCTTGTTTTGTTCTGCATTATTCAATAGATCTTCCAGGCGGCTTTTAGCGGTGACCCACCTGCTGGCATCGTAAGAAGCAAATATTTTTTTACCGTCGGTATTGGCAACATCCAGTGTTTCTTTGTAACCACCATTGAATAGCGGCGAAGCTGCATATACCCAAAGCTTGGCTCTTAATGCTTTAGCTGCAGTCACTGTCGGACGGACGATCTCATTCAGATTGTACCGGTCGTTTCCGGTAGCTGAATGATTCTGGATAATTGATTCAGGCAGGTTGCCGGATTCGATGACTTCTTTTAATAAGTTATCGATATATTCAACGGTTTCATCCACGGATGCTCTGGCATAATCCAGGCCTTTATCTTCCGGATCGGCTAGTTCATCCAGGATAGGAACCGGGCCATACAGTTCGAAGAGTGAGAAATAACTGTAAGCGATAAGGTATTTTGTTTCAGCCTTCATTCTCTTAACATCAGCCTCCGTTAATTGATATTGGTCGTTAATGTTACCTTTAGGATTTACTCTTTCCAGGAAAATATTAGCATCACGTATATATTGATACAGGTTCGCCCAGCGTTGTTGGAATGGGGCATTGGCAGAAGTGAAACCGGATATCATTTCACTCATACCGACACCACTAAGAGTTGTTTCTCCACACATGGATACCCACACTCCGGAAAATCCATTGGCTTTATTCTTTCCGATACTGGAATATTCAGAAATACTGTTGAACAAATTTCCATGCCAACGGCGCATGTAGTTGGGGTTATCGAAAACTTCATCTAATGTCAGGTTTTCTGCCACTTCATCCGACACATCCAGATAATCGCTACATCCTGTGAGGGCTAGAGTTAGAAAGCATGCAGAAGCAATTGATGTTATTTTATTTAAGAATTTCATATTTGTTGTTTTTAAAATGTGACTTCTAATCCAAGAGAATATGTGCTGCATATAGGATATTTGGCACCTGAATTCGCACTACCTAATTCAGGATCCCAGAATTTGATGTTATCCCAAACTGCCACATTGTTCCCTTGCAAATAAACTCTCAAATTTTTCATACGGAGTTGCTTGAGTATTTTATCATTGAATTGATAACCTATCTCGATGTTCTTCAGTCGGAGAAATCCAGCATTACGATGCCACCAGGTACTTGCTTGTGTGTTATGACTGAAGTTGCTGGTATGCAAACGTGGAAAAAAGACATCTTGATTGTATGGACTCTCTGCTAGCCAACGGTCTGAAATTTCTGTCCGGCCAGACCCGTTATCAACCCCTTGTGTGAATGGAAGTAGGGCATAATTGTTTGCTAACATATTGGCGGATGTATGTGCTGTCCCCTGGAAGAAGACGCCAACGAAGAATCCTTTCCATTCTGCATTTACTCCGAATCCATAGACGATTTCCGGTGTCGCTTGATAATATTTATGATCATAAGTACGGTCATAAGAGTCAATGACACCGTCATTATTCAAATCTTTGTATTTGATATCACCAGGGGCAACATTTGCTGCGGGGGTGGGTAGGCCGTCTTTCAATTTATAAGTCTGGCCGCCGTATTCGTTTGTTGTAATATTGAAATCATCCGGAGTATAAAGTCCTTCCGCTATATATAGCAACGGCTTGTCAATAGAGTTTCCTGTATATGTCTGATAATCGTATTTCTGAGGGATTTCGTCTCGTTCAAGGATCTTGTTTTTTGCATAAGTCAAGTTACCTCGTGCAGAGAGATCTACATTTCCTACTTTTTGTTTCACAATAAGATTGGCATCGACTCCCTGATTTCTAACAATACCGAAATTCTGGTATGGTTTTACCCGAAGACCGGAAACGTTTGAAACAGTAGCTCTCTGCAATAAGATATCGCTACGACGGTTATAGAAATAATCGGCACTGAAGTCGACACGACCTCTGAATAACCCCAGGTCGATACCAGTATTCAGTTTCTTTTCAATTTCCCATGACAGGTTAGGCATGGCGAAGCTACCTTCTGCAATCCCATTGCCAGGAGAGTTCCCTTTACCGCCATTGGCACCCGGTGTTAGTCCGAAACTGTAACTATCGAGACCTGTATTAATATTTTCTCTGTATGGGAAACGTGTATCTTCACCAATATTATCATTTCCGGTTATACCGTAAGAAACTCTCAGTTTCAGTTTACTGATATAATCTTCCACTCCTCTCATGAACTTTTCATGGCTGACAAACCAAGCTGCACCTACGGCAGGGAAAATTCCCCATCTATGGCCTTGCGCAAAGTTTTCACTACCGGTCATACCCATACTGGCTTCCAGCATATAGCGGTCATCGTATCCGTAAGTCGCACGGGCAACCACACTTTGCTTGCGATACGGTAAGAGTTGTAAACCATTATCTCTATTCTGATATTGCGTCTCTTTTTGCATATACAATACCATACCGGTTACATCGTGTACTTTATTGAAGGAACGTTGATAATCCAATGAGGCTTCCAGGTAGATCTTTTTCGTACCATCACGACCGGATATGGCGGGGTTACCTAAAGCTGAACTTTCTTTGATCGTTTTTTTATCGAGGCTTCCGTCTTCATTTCTCCCTAATGCATAAAAGGTTTGCGGAGTTTTCGATCTCTTCATGGTTGAATAGAAATCGGCATCAAAGCTGACAGACCCCTTTACTGATAATCCTTCTGTGATGAATTTTAGATCTTGCTTCAACGTCACTTTGGTTTGTAAGAAAGCACTCCATGTTTTGTTGTATCCGCTATTGTTTAACATGTTGTATGGCTGATATTCAACCCCCCAGCCGGGAGCACCATGATCCGAGGCTGTACCGTCGGAATAGTACATCGGAATAACATGTACAGGGAAGTGGCTGATATAATTGAAGATTTCATCTGAGGTATATCCCGGTTGATTTTTCTTCAAATACTGGCCGCTCATGTCGATGGATAGTTGAGTTGTTTTTGTCAGGTCCATATCCACGTTGGAACGCAGGTTGAAACGTTGCAATCCGATATTGGCATTGTAATCCTCTTTGGGAGTAGAATCGAAGATACCGTCTTCTGAATAGTAAGCTCCTGAAGCAAAAAAACGTACTTTCTCGGAACCACCTCTGAAGTTTACCGTATATCTCTGACTTTGTGTGTGATTCTGTAGTAAATCATACCAGTTTACAGAAGGATATAGGTCCCGGTCTATCCCGGTTCTGTATTTTTCAAGTGTTTCGTCGGTGTATTGGGGATTGAAATATTCTTTGTTCGGATTACCCTGGTCATTCCACAATGCTTCATTATATAATGACAGGTAGTCATAAGAATTTAATGTTTCAGGCATGCGTGTCGGAGTAACAATACTGTATTGTGCACTGAAATTGACAGATGTTTTCTGTGCTTTACCTCGTTTGGAAGTAATCAACACAACCCCATTAGCTCCTTCTGCACCATAAACGGCAGTTGCTGCAGCATCTTTTAAAACGGTGAAACTTTCGATTTCATCTACGTCGATATCGTCCATACTTCTGGGAACACCGTCTACCAATACCAATGCGGATGTACCGCCGGCATATGAACTTTGTCCGCGAATATAGAATGCGGCTGCATCGTTACCTGGTTCACCACTGCGTTGTACGGCAATGACACCGGCTATTTGTCCGGCCAACGTATTACGCAAGTTTCGTTGTTTTACATTTAACTCAGCCGGTCCGATCGTGTTTAATGAAGAAACAACGCTTTCTTTTTTCTGTTGACCGTAACCGATAACAACAACATCCTCCAGGCCTACGGTAGCTTCCATCATGCGGATGTTGATGGATGCTTCGCCTTTATAGGTTTTTTCTTCCGTGTTAAATCCGATATATCGGAACTCAATAACGTCACCTTCGTTGACGTTATTGAGTATATATTTACCATCTATATCAGTTGTTACACCATGGGTGGTACCTTTGATAGTGACCGTTGCTCCGATAACCGGATTCCCGTCAGCGTCGGTTAATAAACCTGTCACTGTTTTTTTCTGTTGATCGGAATTTAACACCTCGGTGTTTTCTTTTGTCGGTGTTTTTTTGACAATGATCTGTCGGCCTTTTATGGAATAGGTCTCATTTGTTCCTGCAAAAACTTCATGAAGGATTGCTTGAACCGGTTGGTCACTGAGATTTATGGATACTTTTCTGTCCAGGTCGATTTTAGTACCCTGATAGATAAAAATGAATTCGCTGTTTTTTTCGATATGGGAAAATACATCCCGTACCGTTTTGTTATTCATTTTTACAGTGAAGTAAACTTGTGTTGAATAATTTTCTGTGAAATTGGCAGCTGCTTCTCCTGCAAAACATAATAAACAGCTACTTAAACAAATACTTTTTAGATAATTAAATCTTTTAGATTTGATACTCTTTTGTTTTTTCATACATTTGTACGTATTTTTTAGTAACGAACTAGATTAATACTATCCTGAGCCAGGCAATATGACAGTATTGTCTGGCTTTTTCTGTATCATAATACATTCTCTCTTAAGGTAAGGGGGAGAGGTGGAATTCCCTTTTCATTTCGTGTGTTTATTTCATAAGCAAATATTTTTTAAGGTTAAACATTTATTGAAAGATCCGGATATTTCCATCCGGGGTGGTCTCATATTTAATATCCAGTAACTCTGTAAGAATATCCAGAGAGTTGTTTATACCATTTTTTAAATCCAGTTTTCCTGAAACCAGATATGAAGCTATCGATGGCTCGTATTCAATTTGAACACCATAGTAACGTGATAAACGTGTAAATACATCTCCGACACGATGCTCAGCAAACAGCATGATATAATCTTTCCATGAAATATATTCATTTACATCTACGGTACTGACTGTTGATTCTCCTTGGGTAATAGCGATTTTTTCATTCGGTCTGATGGTGGTTTTGTGATTGTTGTTATCCACTTCCACTTTACCTTCTACCAATACAACGGAAGCTATGGCATCGTCTTTGTAGGCAGATACGTTAAACGTTGTGCCCAATACTTTTACATCGAAATCCTTTGTCTTAACGAAGAATGGACGTTTGGGGTCCTTGGCTACTTCCAGGTAGACTTCTCCTTCTACAAGAATTTCCCTTTTGTCTTTTTCAAAGTCGGAAGGATAAATAACATGACTTCCGGAGTTGATATACATAGATGTTCCGTCTGAAAAGGTTATAGTAGCCCTTTTCCCTTTCGGGACAATAATGTGGTTGAGTTTTTCTTTGCTGTGGACGGAACTTTCTTTAGTAACATTTTCTTTGTTTACCTGTAGTGTCCCATTTTTTTTGTATTCCAAAGAGGCTTCATTGGAAAGTTTCATCCGGTCGTTTTGGGTGATCAGGGTGATCTCCTTCTCCTGGTGAGGTATGCTATCGTTTAGTAAGGAGGTTGCTAATATGTCCCAGTCGTAGGAGTTAGGAGAATATAGAAAGTTGATTGATAAGGTTATTATCAATACCGAAGCGGCAGCGGAAGCCGCATAAAGCCATAGTCTTCTCTGTTTGTGTCGTCTCTGATATCTGTTTTTTAGATCTTCCAGAGATTGTTCAATTTTTTGCAGGTCGACCTTTTCGGCCTCCTGTATATTATCGATCAATGCCTGTCCGGCCTTTTTGAAAGAAGTTTTTCGTATGTTGTTTTCTGTTTTATTCATGCTTTTTTCATTGTCTCTCTATTATAAGTACGGTGAAATCGAGAAAAGGTACTTGTAAGAAACCGAAAAAAGTCATTTTTTATTCAGGAAAAATATTTTACGTAATTGTACGAGTGACTGAGAAAGTCTGTTTTTGCTTGATTGATAGTTAATATTCAATATGTCGGCGATCTCTTTGTGAGATATGCCTTTGATATAAAAAAGATATAATATTTCTTTTTGTTTGGTAGAAAGTTCCTGATAGGCCGACGACAGATTACTTATATCTTCTTTGAGGGCCGTTTCTTCTTCGGTCGTAGCGTGGTCTACTTCCGGTATTTCGTCGATAAAGATGAAATCATTGTGCTTCTCTTCTTTTTCAAGGCTGTCAAGCAAATTATTGCGGAAGGCTTTAAGCAGATAACCTTTTACAGATGGGGTATCCGATAAGTTACGTGATTTAGACATCAGTTTTATAAATAAATTCTGAATACAATCCTGTACCATATCCTGATTGGAAGAGAGTCTGCATCCGTAATTCAAAAGTAATGGATAGTATCGTCTGTATATCTGTTCAAGGGCTTCTTTGTCCCCTTTCAGATAAAGTGACCATAGTATTTCATCAGACTGATTTTCCATTAATGAGTATTTGAATTGTTTAAAACTATGTGGATAAATTTAAGAAATCTCCTCGTATCCCGTCTGCAAATGTATGATATTTTTGTGGATAGAATATAATTATTCGATTGTTTTCAAAGAAAGCGGCTGCTCGAAAGTATCGGAAAAGATATCTTCGGGCAACCGCTTTTATATTCTTTAAAATTAGCTATCGTTTAAAATTCAGTAGATAATAAAGGCCAGTTTACATCTTTGGTATGGACCTGTTCCATTAATGTTTTCAGTTCGACAAACTTTTCGGGATTACGGTCGATCATGTTATGTACTTCGGACGGATCGGCAGCAATGTTGTACAATTCGTATTTCGGTTCTTTCTGGATATTCAGTAAGATCAGTTTCCAGTTTCCTTTGATAATAGCCTGTCTACCGTTCATCTCATGGAATTCAAAGTAGAAATAATCATGTTGTTTCTGATTTTTTTCTCCTTTTAATGTTGGAAGGATACTGATACCATCACACTCAGGTGCTTTTTTAGTGTTGATGACTTCGGCGAAAGTCGGCATCATATCCCAAAAGGCACAAGGATGATGAGAGATGGTTCCCTTTTCGATCTGTCCGGGCCATGCTGCGATCATCGGGACACGAATTCCCCCTTCATACAAGTCTCTTTTGATACCCCGGTAGATCCCGTTGCTGTTAAAGAATTCGGGATCGGCTCCTCCTTCGCGGTGCGGACCGTTATCGCTGGTAAAAATGATCAGGGTGTTATCATAGAGTCCTTCTTCTTTCAGTTTGGCGACAATCTGTCCGACATATACATCATAACGATACACCATAGCCGCAAATGTCGCATGCGGATAGACCTGTGAACAATATCCTCCTTTGCGGAACATAGGACCGGAGTCTGTTCCGTGGTGAGGTTGTTCCGGATACATTCCCCTGAACTTTTGAATGATACTGTCTTCCGGCACCAACAATTCGGCATGAGGCAATACATAGGGAATGAACAGGAAGAATGGTTCTTCTTTATTGTCGTCGATGAATTTTAGGGCATGTTTATGGATCTCATCCTGTGAATAAGTGCCATAGGCTCCGTTGGCATTTTCCGGATAGTCGACTCGCTTGTCGTTGTCCCACATGTGGTCGGGATAATAATTGTGCGCCAGAAGCTGGCTGTTATATCCGAAGAAAGTATCTACGAACTGCTTGTTCGGATCGCCGGTACTGCCGACTTCTCCCAAACCCCATTTGCCGAATGCACCGGTTTTGTATCCCGCTTCTTTGAATATCTTGAAGATCGTATTTATGCCGGTGGGCAGGGCCACTTCATAATCCGGATTCACGCTTGAGTTACCACGTATGCAGGCATTTCCGGTATGTCTGCCGGTCACCAGGCTGCAACGGGAGGGGGCACTGACCGTCGTCCCCGAATAGCACTGGGTAAAACGCATACCCCGTTGTGCCAGTTCATCTATATTAGGGGTCTGGAATTTTTCCTGTCCGTAACAACTCAGGTCACCGTAGCCAAGATCGTCTGCGAGGATAAAAACGACATTTGTTTTCTCCTTAGCTACCAGGGAGACAGTGCTGCTGCCTGCAGTGAGCAGGCAGAGACTGTAAAGTGAAATATTTCTTTTCATGGAATTTAAACTATTTATTCAGCATTGGAACGTGGATAACCTTCGTTCTGATCCAGATTCTGATTCAGCAGCAGTTCATTGCTAGGCAACGGGAACAGGTAATGACGGTCTACCCATCCAACCGGTTTACTGAAGAATACGATGCGTCCTTCATCACCGTTGCGGTCCAGTTTCAGTTTGAAGTTGGACGGATTGGCCTTATCACCCATATGGCGTGTGTCTTCCAGGTCTGATTTTTTCAGGTAAACACCGAATTGTTGCGTATTCATGTATTCAGCCTTTTTCCAGCGGCGCAGGTCATCGAAACGGTATCCTTCGAACATCAGTTCCACACGGCGTTCACGGCGGATCTCCCATAAAACCGGATCGACGCTCTGGTCTCTTTTCGGGTCGAATGAAGCATTGATTTCGCTGACTTTCATATCTGCGACATGTGCTCGTTTGCGTAATACATTGATCGTAGCATCGGCAACGCTTTGGTTGAACTGTCCCAGTTCCCAGGCTGCTTCTGCGTGATTTACCATCACTTCACCCATACGGAACAGCGGGAAGTCGGTGGAGTTTACGCTACCTGCCGAGTTGACCGGAGTAACCGTGTTATAATATTTCCATACATAGTAACCGCCGTAAGAGGTCATAAAACCTTGTCCCATATTATATGAGTTTTCGCGGAAATGAGGAACCTCACGTAATATCTGTCCGGCCCATTGTAAAGCAGGAAGTGTCTTTGTCGAACCGGCTGTATTCGAGATCTGAGCCATCAGGTCGATATATTCTTTATCTCTCGGATCGTCCGTGAAAGTGACTTTCGACATATCCATATTGGTTGCTGACGGGCTGTTCACCTTGTAAGGCGGACATACATTATAATATAACCGGTAGTCCCTGTTTCTGAATTCGGTATATACATCGGCGTCTCCCGTTTCTTTATTTCCTTCGAACAGGTCGCTGGTATAGATCGGTTTGCCGTCCTGGCAAAGATAAGCTGCGATACCATCCGAACTGATCTCCGAATAATGGGAAGATGTTCTTACGTAACGGGTCATATTGTGACCTTTTCCGTCAGACAGGAAGTTTTTGTAAAGCAAGATCCCTGTCGTGCCTTGTAATTCTTCGGAGTTGAACAGTTCATCGTAATGATTGTGTACAGTAGGATGCGCGTTAATCAGTTCCTTTGAAGCATCGAAACTTGCCTGGAGATATTTCAGACCATCAGAGATGCTGTGATATTTCTGCCAGGTTCCTTCAAACAGTCCGTAACGGGAGATCAGTGCACAGACAACATCACGGTTGATCGTATTTTCTCCGTCACCGTCCGGATTAATGTTCTCTTTGGCATATTCCAGCATTTCCAAAACTTTGGCTGCCAGTTCCGTACGAGGAGTTCTTTTGGCATACAAAATTTCCGTATCGGTATCTTTCAAGGCATTTTCTACCCAGATAGCACTTCCATAATGAGCGATCAAACGGTAATATTCATTCGCTTTAAAGAAATACCCGAGACTGCGCCAATGCGCTTTTTCCGATTCTGTCATTTGTGAATTGTCCAGGTTGTCCAGCATGATATTGATGGCACGGATACGTTCGTACGGTTTACTCCATTCGTCGGCCGTACTGGGAACGGTTGTTTTTTCAGGCCATGTCCAGGGATTTTCACTGCCCGGATTCCCGTAAAAACCATTATCGGAATAACTATCAAAAATATATTTTTCGTTAGGTCCTCCTTTGATCGCTGTCGGTCCGGCATAAGCTGTCAGATAGGTATAGAATTTCCAGGAGTATGTTTTGAAATTGTCATAACTCACAAATACGGTCTCTTCTGTCTGCTTATCGAGCGGAAGTCTTTCCAGGTAGTCGTTGTTCAGACATGACTGAAACAGGGTGGTACCTATTGCCAGGAAACTTATTAATAACTTTTTCATATATAGTGAATCTCCTTTACTTTAGAATGTTACATTAATACCAAAAGAAAATTGTCTCATCAACGGATATGACCATCCTGCAGCTTTCGAGTCGCCTTCGATATTAGCGTTCACCTTGTTGCTACCCGGTGCCATGCTGTATGAGTCAGGATAATAACCTTCCGGCAGATGATGCCATGTGAAAAGGTTTTCACCACTGAAGAATACTCTCAGTTTCTGAATGTACAGTTTGTTGCACAGATCGGCCGGTAAATTATAACCGACAGTCAGGTTCTTTAAGCGTACATACGAACCGTCTTTCAGGTATTTGGTCTGGCGTTTGTTGTTGTAACTGTTGTTACCGCCTTCTCCGTATACTCTCGGATAGTAAGCATTCTGGTTGTCTTCCTGCCAGTAATCGGTCTGGTAGTCGAATACGGAGGAAACGAACTGTCCGTTAGGAGCCCATAGATCACTGATCCATAAATCGCGTTTGCCGACACCAGTGAAGAATAAAGACAGGTCGAAATCTTTATAAGAGATACCGGCATTGATACCATACTGGAAGCGTGGAGTGCTGTTCCCGATTTTGCGCAGGTCGCCCGGGTTGTTTTCCGAGTTGTCTCCGTTACTGATCTTTCCATCGCCGTCGAAGTCTTTGTATAAGATATCTCCGGGCTTTACGTTATCTCTGTTTTGACCCAGGAATACAGGAATATCATCTTTCAGCTTTCCATCAACGAAGTCGTTTTCCGTGTAGAAGCGATCTGTTGTATAACCCCAGATTTCACCAAATTCCATACCTTCGCGATAATACATTTTTTCGATATTGTTATCTGAAGCATCTGTATAAGTCAACAAGTTATCGTCATTACTGTATTTAGTGATTCTTGAACGAGAGTCATACAGGTTCAGGCCGATATTGTAACGGATATCCTTACCGATCTTGTCGCTCCATGTAATAGCCAATTCCCAACCTTTGCTGCGCATATCAGCCGCATTCACTTTCGGTGCTGTTGCACCCAGTACGGCCGGTAACGGTTTGGCTGCTGTAAGCATATCCTTCGTATCGCGTTGGTACCAGTCGAAAACAATGCCGAGACGGTTGAACAGGTTCAGGTCGACACCAATGTCCAAAGTATTGACTGTTTCCCAGGTAAATGATGAACTTACCAGTCCCGGAACACCTAATGTAGTTACATATTTATCTGTACCCGGCAGAATCCAGTTATAGTCGTTTTTCGCATCGATCGTCGGCAGATAAGCATAATAATCCACATTCTGGTTACCGATACTACCCCAGGAAGCTCTCACTTTCAGGTTGTTCATCCAGTCTTTTGTATCTTCCATAAATGATTCTTCCGAAATACGCCATCCGGCAGAGAAAGAAGGGAAGAAACCGAAGCGGTCGTTTTTCGGGAAACGCGACGAGCCGTCATAACGTCCGTTGGCTTCTACCAGATATTTACCTTTGTAAGAATAAGTCAGACGATAGAACAAACTTCTAAGAGCATATTCTTTGAATGAGTCTTCGGAAGTGATCGTTCCGGTAGATTGTGAGATAGATGGCAACCCCTGGTTGATAGGGTCTTCACGGGTTGCTTTCAGTGATTCGTAATACCAGTTTTCCTGATTATAACCACCCATGACAGAGAAAGAATGATCGTCGATATCTTTGGAATAGGTCGCAAAAATGTTGATTGCATTCGTCGTTTCAAAGAACTGTTTCATCTGATACTTTGAGTTCGTATAAGTATCTTTCTTTTCTCCTGTTACGGGTGCAATATATTTATAAATTTCATTGAACTGTTTTTCCGAACCCCAGTTACGGTTGAAGCTGTATTCTCCGATGATGTCCAGACCTGTAAACGGTTTGATCATGACACGGCCCAGGATACGGGTGTTGTTTGCCCGGTTGATTTTAGGTGAAGCCAGTCGCAACAGGTTGGACGGCGTACCGTAAGGCAGTAATTCGTTATCATCTTCGGTGGCATAGTCATAACCCAGCGGGCACATACTCGGCATACTGCTGGCAAATGACCAAACCGCATTTTCCCCATGTTCGGAGGTTCCGGATTGTGCCGTCGATGTTTTTGAATCCGTATAACGGAAGTCAGCTTGTAAAGTCAGCCATTTGTTGGCATCCATACTAACGAATGCAGATGCATTATAACGTTTGTAAGAGTCCTTGTCAGTCACCAGGATACCGTCTTCGTCCATCATACCGAAAGATACGCGGTAAGTCGCTTTGCTGCTACCGCCTGTTACGGAAACATTATGCTGTTGCTGGAAACCGAAGTTATCCATCATATCATCGATCACATCGGTCGGAGCCAGGTTGTAACGTACACCGTCCGACCATACATAACCATCCTTGTGTTGTCCGTTGCGATATTCGTCCAGGTATCCTAGCCATTGTTCCGTATCCTGTCCGCCATAATAACGTTTCAGACCCATATTGGCATACGTTTGAACCGTTGTATAAGGGTCGACCTTATTCGGCAGGGCAGCCGGAGTGGAGAAAGAGAAGTTATTGTTATAGCTTACACGCATCGGTGTATCTTTTTTTCCTTGTTTTGTTGTGATCAGGATTACACCGAAAGCAGCACGGGCACCGTAGATCGCTGAAGCGGCGGCATCTTTCAATGTCGTAACGCTTTCAATATCATTCGGGTCCAGCAAATCGATATCCATCGGTACGTTGTCGACCAATACCAGCGGGGCACCATTCGTATCGTCATTGATACTGGTTGCACCACGAACGTTCATATTGATGGTTGTACCCGGTTTACCATTGTTGCGGCTGACCTGCAGACCGGGGATCGCTCCTTCCAAAGCCTGTGCCGTATTACCGACCGGGCGGTTACCTACGACATCTTCCATTTTAACGGTTGTGATCGCACCGGTCAGGTTTACCTTTTTCTGGGCACCGTAACCAACCACTACCACTTCGTCGAGTGCCTGGCTGTCTTCTTCCAGCAGGATGTTGAGGGTAGATTCGTTGCCAACCTTTACCTCTTTGGTGTTATAACCGATATAAGAAACTAGCAACGTTGCTCCGGGTTGTACGGTCAGGGAGAATTTACCGTCTATGTCTGTAATGGTACCGTTCGTGGTCCCTTTTTCGACGATGTTGGCACCGATCACTTCCAGTCCGCTTTTATCTTTGATAATACCGGTGATCGTTTTCCCGTCCTGCTGGGATTGAGAACTGATGCTTTTCCCAGGAATGTTATTTTTCATGGAGAGCACAATGTGTTTGCCTTCCATTTCATAGGTTATATTCGTCCCGTTGAAAAGATCGGACAACACTTTGTCCACAGTTTTGTCTTTTGCTTTCACGGAAGTCACACGGTTCACATTTACATTATTCTTGTTGTAAATGAACAGGTAATCGGTTTGCGACTCGATTGTATTTAAGATTTTGCTGACTGCCACGTTATTCTCGTTCAGAGTAACTTTGGCGTTCTGAGAACTTACATTTCCCGCAATGGAAGTGAATGTGCAAGTTAACAGAAGGAATGTTGATAATTTCATAATCCGTCCCAAATGGTTTGATTTGCGCTTTTTAGGCACAAAAAAGGTTTGACAAAGAAAATTTATCATAACTTTGTGTGGATTTAAATGTTAATAATGAGATAATTAAAAAGTCGTCTCTTGTTAGCTCCGGCCGGAAGATGTGGGGACATTTTCCGGCTTTCTTTTTTGATTATGGGTCTCTGTTCATAAGATGTAGATTATAAGGTGAATGAATTATATAATTGTAATTGAATTTAATTCGTCGTTTCTGAGGTATTTGAATTTTACGTCTTTTTGAAGAACTCTCAAGGCGTATTCAATGCCGTCGGTTTGCCTGAACTTTCCGGTGCATTTGTATTTCAATACATTCGGGTTGTTAATAACAATGTCTATGCCATAATACACGGCGAACTTTCTCATCAGGTTCTCAAAAGGTTCGTCATCCAGGCAGATCAGTCCTTCCCGCCAACGTAAATGTTCCGGATTGTTAATTGTGTCTTTTTGTAGGATACCATCTATTTCCGTCACCTTTTCGTTCGGCGTGAGCGATATCCATTCAGTCTGGTCACCGGTGGATACATCGATCGCTCCTTCCAGCAGGGAGGTTTCAAATGCACTTAATTTGTTTTGATAAGCAGATACGTTGAATGTCGTACCCAATACTTTGATGTCGTATTTTCTGGTTTTGACAATAAAAGGAGCTTTCTCGTTTTTCGTAACTTCGAAATAACCTTCTCCGTCCAATTCTACTTCTCGTATGTTTTTTCCGAAAGAGGTAGGGTAAGTGAAGGTCGATTTAGAGTTCAGCCACACTTTTGTGCCGTCTCCCAGGACGAGTTGTACTCGTTGCCCGGCCGGAACCATGACCGCTTGCAGGCTTTGCGGTTCTTCTTTGTTGGCGGTGAAAATAATCCAGGATAGGGAGATCAGTAAAGCTATGGAGGCAGCAATACTACCTATTTTCCAGAGAATAAATGATTTATTCTGAGCTGAGAAGGTTGAAGCCTTCTCAGCAGATGTTGTATAGTGAATTAAGAGTGCGTTCCAGATTTTGCGCTCTTCCAGATATTGCCGGTAATTACCGGCCGAAGCCTCCGCCCAATCCATAACCTGTTTTTCTTCCTGTGGGGAAGTGTCGCCTCTGAAATATTTATGTAGTAATTCTTTTTCCATTCTTTCGTATTGATTTAGGTTCCCGTTCGGGCCCTTTCGTTATAATAACACATCACTTCCGGTTTACCCTAACGAAGAATGGAATATTTTTTCAAATAAATAAAATCCTACACCTCTGATGCCTATAAAAACAGGATGAATGAGATCGGACTTATTTTGAAAATCAATTAGTCTTTGAAGTAACTGTGTTCTTTGACCACTACACCTTTATCATCGAAATAAACTTTCTTTTCTTTGCCTTCACGTGTTTCCAGTACCACTTTATATTTTACATACGTGCTGTTATTGGATACGTAAACCGATTTGATCCGGCAATCCTGATAAGCATTATTCACTCCCTCCTGCAGAATTTGGGGAATGGCTGTAATGTCTATCTCGTAGAACTTATCTTGCTTTTCAACTTCTGTTTTATCATTACCCGGTGTGTTTTGTGCCTGGATCTGTGACGTAAAAGCGGCACACATGGCAATCACTGCCATTAAAACAATCTTTTTCATACTTTTTCTTTTTACTTAAAAACCTAAAACTAATACCTTAATTTGCCTTTTGCTCCTATTGCCCAATATCCGTGCCAAAAATGCAGAATGAACTATCTTTTATGTTAAATGGTTGTAAACAGACGATTTATATTTCAGCCGGGCAGTCCGATAAAATGATATGATTTTGCCGAGTGGGGAATTTTTCCATATTGGAGTGGGGTTTTCTACAAAAGATACGGTGAATATCGGATTTTAGTGATTGACAAAATGATATTACTATCCCATGTAAATGGGATTAATATAACGGCTAAATGAAATTAGTATGGCGACTAATATTTTTTAACGTATTAGAAAGTTAGCAAAAAACGATTTGTCAGGTCAAATTGTCAAAGTTAATTATGGGTGTCGCCTTTACTTTGAAATGTGGAAGAGTACCAAAAAATTACTACCTTTGTACGAATTGTGATAGAAATAAAAGATGAAACAAACGAGTATACTGATCACTATCCTCTCGATCCTTTTGTTGACGGCCTGTGTGACCAAACAGACGGATGAGAAGATCGTAACTGTTACGATCGAACCCCAGCGTTATTTTGCAGAGCAGATAGCGGGAGATAAATTTAAGATCAATTGTGTGGTTCCCGCCGGACAAAGTCCTGAGACGTACGACCCTACTCCCCAACAGATGATACAGGTCGGCAGAAGTGTCGCTTACCTGCAAATCGGGCATATCGGCTTCGAACTGGCGTGGATGGATAAGATACGTGAGAATAATCCGAAATTGACGTTCTTCGATACTTCGGAAGGATTTAATCTGTTGAAAGAGACTGCAGAAGAACATGACTATGGGCATGATGCACACGATCATGATGCCCATGCCGGAGAGGGAACACATCACCACCATCATCACGGTGGGGTAGACCCGCATATCTGGAGTTCCATTGCCGGAGCTAAAGCGATTGCCTGGAATACATTGAACGCTTTTATCGCACTGGATCCGGATAATACGGATTATTTCTGGCAGAATTATAATAAACTGTCGGACGAGATAGATAAAACGGATGCGGAGATCAAAAAACTGCTCGATCCGTTGACCGACCGGACATTTATTATTTATCATCCGGCACTGACCTATTTTGCCAATGAGTTCAATCTCACGCAGCTTTGTATCGAGATGGACGGCAAGGAACCCTCACCAGCCCAGTTGAAGCAGCTGGTGGAAACGGCTCGTACCAATAACGCCCGTGTCGTATTTATCCAGCAGGAGTTCGACCAGAAGAATGCCGAACTGATCGCCAGGGAAACCGGTTGTAAACTAACAGTGATCAATCCGTTGGCTTATGACTGGTCTAAAGAAATGATTCATATAGCAAAAGCGTTGGCAGATGGACAAACTCATTGAAATAGATCATATAACAGCCGCCTATGGGAATAAGGTTGTTCTGAAAGATGTTTCCCTGACCGTATGGAAAGATGATTTCCTGGGAATAATAGGCCCTAACGGAGGAGGTAAGACGACTTTACTGAAGGTGGTCCTCGGATTGCTGCAGCCGGTATCCGGTGCTATCCGCTTTTTTCGGGATGGGACGGAGGTGTCTTCTTTACGGATCGGTTATTTGCCACAGCTCAATAATATAGACCGTAAATTCCCGATCTCTGTCTGGGAGGTGATCGCTTCGGGTCTGGCTGCGGAAAAGCCCCGTTTCCGTTCCTATACGGATGCTCAGAAGAAACGTATCGAGGAGGTGATCCGGCAGATGGGACTGGAAGATTTGTACACCCGTTCGATCGGTGAGTTGTCGGGAGGACAGTTACAGCGTGTTTTATTGGGACGCTCTATCGTTTCCCGTCCGCAGCTCCTGATTCTGGACGAACCGAATTCGTATGTCGATAAACGCTTTGAATCCCGTTTTTATCAGTTACTGGAGGAGATCAATAAAGAGAGTGCAATCATCCTGGTATCCCATGATATCGGAACGGTGCTGGCAATGGTCAAGAATATCGCTTGCGTGAACGAGACATTGCACTATCATCCCGGTGCGGATGTATCCGAGGAATGGCTCGGTGAGAAATATGCCTGCCCGATCGAGCTGGTCGGCCACGGAAATTTGCCGCATCGCGTATTGAAAACACACGAACATTAATATTCTATTCCCATGTCACACACACTTTGTTTAATCTCATTACCGGAAATCGGATTTATCGTAGGTATTGCCGTTATCCTGTTTGGCTGTAAGGCTGTCATGCAGAATCCGTTTATCTCCAGGGGGCAGAAAATCGTATGGATACTGATTATTGTTGTACTTAACTGGATCGGGCTGTTATGGTATTATTATACCTATTATATGAAGAATAAAGACTAAGATATGAAGATACTGATTACAGGGGCAAGCGGATTTATCGGGGGCTTTCTGGTAAAAGAGGCGTTGCGCCGGGGATATGAGACCTGGGCAGGGGTGCGTGCTACGAGCAGCCGTGAGAACCTGCAGGACGAACGGATCCGTTTTATCGATCTGAAATATAATAACAGGGAAGCCTTGACTACCCAGTTGGCGGATTTTGCCCGTGAACAGGGGGGATGGGATTATGTGATCCACAATGCCGGACTGACCAAGACTTTGGATAAACGAAATTTCTTTCGTATAAATGCGGAGAATACACATAACTTTATAGAAGCATTGGCGGCCGCCGATTGCAAGCCCAGGAAATTTTTATTGATGAGTAGCCTGAGCAGCTATGGGCGCGGAGACGAAGAAACTTTCCGTCCGATCCGCCTGGATGATCCGCAAGAACCGGATACTGCTTATGGACAGAGTAAGCTGGAGGCGGAGAACTATGTGCGCAGCCAGTCTTATTTTCCTTATGTGATCCTGCGTCCGACCGGTGTGTATGGCCCCGGCGAGAAGGATTATTTTATGGAGATCAAGAGCGTGAAGTCCGGATTCGATTTTGCCGTGGGGTATACTCCCCAGCGTATTACATTTATTTATGTAAAAGACCTGGCGCGGGTCGCTTTCCTGGCGTTAGAGAATGAAGCGATATGTAACCGGCATTATTTTGTGGCAGACGGAGATGTACATACTGACGAATCGTTTGCCCGGATGATACAGGAACTTTTGGGAAAGAAGCATGTATTGCATGCCCGTATCCCACTGGGACTGGTAAATGTGGCATGCCATTGTTCCGAATGGATCGGTAAGTTACTGAATAAAGGTATGACACTGAATACCGATAAATATATCATCCTGAAACAACGCAACTGGATTTGTGATGTTGCGCCGCTTCAGGATGAATTAGGTTTTACTCCGGAATATCCCTTGCGTAAAGGACTGGAGGAAAGTATCGAATGGTATCGGAAAGAAGGATGGTTATAACCCGTTGTTATCCGGCCTTTGCCGGAAACATTTGGTCAATCCACTTTCTTAACGGAACCTAATCCCGCTTTATCCACTTTGACGGAAGGGTTTCCTTTATATTTTACTGTACCCATTCCGGCTATCTCGGCATCGATCTGATCCTTTGCAAATGTTTCGATCAGTCCTTTTCCGGCGATTTCGCATGATAATGTCGAAAGTTCATAATCAAATGCGTGCACTTTGCCGCTCCCGGCTATTTCAAAGTCAGCTTTTTCGCCTGCCCCTTTCAGGTTGAACGTTCCTTTTCCGGCGATTTCACCTTTAAACACTCTTGCATATAGGGCGTTAGCATTCAATGTGGCTTGACCTGCCGTACTTACTTCCATTTGATCGACAGTCACTGTATCTCTTAACTCTATTCTCGTGCTACCTGCCGTACTGAATTTCACTTTCTCATTGGATGCGAATTTGCCGTTCAGGTTAAAGACTTTCACCCCACCCATATCGGCTTTTTTCAATGAGGAGGAGTTGGAAGTGATCGTAAATTCTGTCGGACGGAATCTGATCTGTTTCTTGCTACGTTCTTTAGGCCGAATCACCAGTTTTTCCCCGTCCGTTTTAAACTCAAACAAATCGTAAATATTCTGATCGACCGTTACGCTCAGAGCGGGAGTAGACTCCTGCTGTGAATAATTGAATATGATTGAAGTGCCCTGCACTTCAATTTCATCGTAATCGGCAATATCGATTGTCTGGGTAATTACGTTTCCGTCACCTCTGACAGACGGCATAAAGATGCATCCCGAAGCGAGCAACAAGATGGCGGATAGTACTGAAAAATAGAGTGTTTGTTTCATATCGTTTTATTATTTTACTTCTTCTACGGAGCCTTTGCCCAATACCTTCTGCTGGACGGCTGTCGGGCCTTTGTAGCGGATTTTTCCTTTACCGACGATGTTGGCCTTCAGGTTATTGGTAGCATGAACTTCCATTGAACCGTTTCCTGTCATTTTACAACTTAACTCAGGAACGGCTACTCCGAAAGCCATGATTTCACCGCTGCTGGTGATACTGTATGTTCCTTCTTTCGCATCTCCCTTTTTCAGGTTGATAGTGCCTGAACCATTGATGCTGCATTCCAGTTTGTCTGCCTGCAATTCGTTGATAACCATATTGGCACTGCCTGATACATTCAGGTCGAGCTTTCCCATTTTTACCGGTTCTTTCAGTTGAACCAGGCAGTTAGAGTTAGCATTGATCTTTATTTCGTCTCCGGTCAGCGGACTGTTTACCATAAAGTTGGCATTACCGGCAGCTTTCACCTCTTTCAGCCATTTGGAGTTCGTTTTTACGATGAACTTGGTGTAATGGTCTACTTTCACCCCTTTGAAACCAACGGAGAGTTCCCGGTCTTTTATATTGATGTTGACATATTCATGCAGGTTTTCATCTACAGTCACTTCAATATAAGGTGCTGCATCTGATTGTTCATAATTGAAATCAATTACCCCATCAATTTTAATTGAATTATAGTCATCGATAGTGATCTTTTTACTGGATAGTTTTCCGTTACCTTTTACGTGGTCTGCTGCCTGAGCAGTGAATAACAATCCCAATAACATGATAATAGATAATAAGCCTTTTGTTCTCATAATTTATTTGTTTAGTATTGCCTTTCCTTATAATAGACGTGACCTTGACAGGGTCGGTTACAAAAATAGGAGTAATTTAATTTATAATTCCTACATTTGCTATATTTTTATATGGAATTAAGTTATGGAACAGCGTTTGTTTAGCTCTGGCAAAGAGGATTATTCGAAAATATATGCGATATATTTTCCCAAACTGGTACGCTTTTCACAGACCTATTTGCATTCGCAGGAAGATGCTGAAAATCTGGTACAGGATATTTTTCTTTATCTTTGGGAGAACCGGGAGCAAATACCTTCGCTGGGGAATATGAACGCTTATCTGTTTACGGTAGTCAAGAACCGTTGTATCGATTTTCTCCGCAGACAGGCAAAAAATGATGAAAAAAAACGATCTTTGTCTGAACTGGAAGAAAAGGAATTGCAATTTAAATTATATTCTTTGCAGAAATTTGATGAAAACAATTTCTCTGTAGCAGATATTGAACATCTGATTTCACAGGCGGTAGATTCGTTGCCTGCCCGTTGTAAAGAGATATTTATATTGAGCCGTATGGAAGGACTTCGGCATAAGGAAATTTCCGAGCGTCTGAATATCTCTGTGAATACAATTGAAAGCCAGATTGCCATTGCTTTGAAAAAACTGAAAGTAGCACTGAAGGATTATATGCCTTTGTTTATTTTTATTATTTGATCGTATCCCTAAAGAATTTCAACCTCCCTTTGAGAGTTTTATAAGAAAAGGAGTGACTATCCGAATGTTAAAATCATATTTTTTTGATTTTTTCTTTGGCGGCATTTCTTCTTTCTGCGTCATACCTATAAAGAAGTAATAATTTTTATGAAAGAACAATTAGATAAATATTTTGCAGGGACACTGGCAGATACCGAGAAATTGACTCTTTTCCGGCAGATGGAAGAAGATGCCGCTCTGAAAGATGAAATGGCGGATATGCAGAATATTATGGCTCTATCCGGAATGATGGATAGGGATGGTGACGATCTGCTGGTAACAACAAAGATCAAAGAGTTGGAACAGCGGGCCAATAAACGGAGAATGTTTCGTTTGTCGATTGCTGTTCTGAAGTATGCCGTCGCTGCGACTTTGCTTTTCTGTACCTGGTTTTTATCTGAAAAATATACCTTGGATAAACATAAAAGTGAAATGATCCGGATAGAAGCGCCACAGGGGCAACGGGTGTATCTGACATTGGCGGATGGAACAGAGGCATGGCTTAGTTCGCGGACGAAGCTGAATATTCCGCATCAGTTCAATGACAAAGAACGGGTAATAGAGTTGGACGGGGAAGGTTTCTTTGCGGTAAAGAAAGATGCGAAGCGGCCGTTTATTGTGAAGACCAAACAATATAACGTACAGGTTTTGGGTACGCAGTTCAATGTGTTTGCTTATTCGGAAAGTACGGATTTTGAAACCGATTTGCTGGAAGGTTCGGTATATGTGTATCATAAGAACAATGAAGCTGGCGGACTTTACATGAAACCGGATGAAAAGGTCTTTTTAAAAGGCGGTGAGTTGTTGAAGACAACTTCCAATTTTAAGCAGTCTAAATATTTAAAAAACGGAATATTCACGTTTGAAGATAAACCTTTCGGTGAATTGTTGACCCGCCTGGAACTATGGTATGACGTCAAGTTCAAGGTAAGCCGTCCGGAGATCAGGAAGTATGTTTTTTCGGGTAAGTTCCGGCAAAGTGATGACATAGCGAATATCCTGCAAGCCATTCAGGAAGTGGGAAAATTTAATTTCCGCATGATCACGGAAAATGAGATAGAGATTTATTAACCTTATTTGTAGAACACTATAAAAAAAGAATGTTGCCTATGTAAATACCAGAAATGAATTGGATAGGACAAAACAAGGGAGTGTTGGTACCACTCCCCTGAAGTAGTCAATACTATCATCTTAGCGTTGTGACCTAAATAAAAGTATTAACATTATTATTCAGCAAAGTTATGAAAAAAAACTTGTTGCAGACATGCTATTATGTTATAAGAGAACTTAAATCAAGAAAAATAGTTCGGATTATGAAATTATCAATCTTTTTCTTCTTCCTGTTTATATTGCAGTTACATGCTGAAAACGTACAGTCGCAGACAGCCAGTGTCGCTCTTAACAAGGAAGCGCTCACGTTGAATGAACTGATATCGGAGATTGAATCGCAAACCGATTATCTGTTTATTTACAGCAAAAACGACATTAATGTGAGTCGGCGTGTGAAGATCAATACACGTAGCCGGCAGGTCTCTGATATACTGAACGATATTTTTACGGGCAGTGATATTACCTATAAATTTGCCAACAATTATATCTCATTGCGAAAGATAAATGAGAAGATGGCAGCCGGAACTCCCGCTCCGGAACAGGCAAAAAGAATTACCATCTCGGGAAAGGTGCTGGACTCGTTCGGCGATCCGGTTATCGGAGCTAATATTGTTGAAGATAAAACCACGAATGGCACGGTCTCCGATATAGACGGTAACTTCAGTATGGCTGTGGCGGATGATGCTGTTCTGAATGTTTCCTTTATCGGATATATCGAGCAGAAGATACCGGTAAAGAATAAAACGACTTTTACCATTAAGCTGAATGAAGATTTGCAAAAGCTGGACGAGGTGGTCGTTGTCGGTTATGGTAGCATGAAAAAGAGCGACCTGACAGGATCGGTTGTTTCTCTGAAAGCCGAAGAGATCAATTCTCCCAATAACTCCAGTTTGGTGCAGATGATGCAGGGGCGTGCTGCGGGGGTTGTTATTACCCAGAACAGCACCCAGCCGGGTGGTGCAGCCGATGTGCGTATCCGTGGTCTTTCTTCTGTAAATGCAAGTAAGACACCGTTGTATGTTGTGGATGGTTTCCCGGTGGATAATACGAACTTTTATCCCGGTTCGGGCGATGTGTTCGACGGTCCGAAGAAAGACCCGCTGAATAGTATCAACCCGTCGGATATCGAGAGCATGGAAGTTCTGAAAGACGCCTCGGCTACGGCTATCTACGGATCGCGTGCGGCTAATGGTGTTATCCTTATTACCACTAAACAGGGGAAAGAAGGTAAGGCAAAAGTCACTTTGAATTCTTCTTTCGGTATCCAGACGATCGCCAAGCGGTTCGATTTTCTTTCCGGCACTGATTTTGCCCGGGTGACAAACGAAATGAATGCTCTGTACAAAAAAGATCCATTTTATACGGATGCAGAAATTGCTTCCTTTGGGAAAGGGACGGACTGGTTGGATGAAGTGACGCACACAGGTATGGTGACCAACCATGATGTGTCTTTGCAAGGTGGAACGGCATCTACAAAATATATGGTATCTGCCAGCTATCATTTAAACAATGGTATAGTAAAAGAGAGCTCTTTTGAACGTTATAGCTTCCGTGTAAATCTGGAACAGAAAATATCTTCTATTTTCAGTGTCAATGTGTCCAGCTTTATGAGTAATACTTCGGATAAGAATGTGGCAGTCGGAACCCGTGCGGAAGATACGGGGGTATTGTCCGGTGCTTATGCTTTCCCTGCCAATGTCCCGGTTCGCGACGAGGATGGCAAATTTTCTAAAAACCCGAGATATGCATTGTTGCCTAACCCGGTTTCTTTGTTGGATATTGACGACAAGACCCGTTCGAAGAGGTCGATGTTGAATGGCTCATTGAATATTACTCCTACCGATTATCTGTTTATTAAGTTACAGGCCGGTACGGATATGCAGGATTCAAAACGAGAATATTACAATCCCAAAACTACCCGTAATGGTGCGGATGCCAATGGTATCGCTTCCGTAACGGCTACCCAGGGGCGCAGTAATCTGTTTGAAGGAACAGCTACCTTCAAAAAAGAATTCAATAAAGTGCATAAGTTGGATATCATGGCGGGTTATACCTATCAGGATTTCACTTATGAGGAACTGACGGCTAAAGTCTCAAATTTCTTTACGGATTATTTTGGTTATAATAATATTGGAATAGGCGAGACTTACAGTGCTCCGGGTACTACGAAAAGGATGAATAAACTTTTATCCGGCATTGCCCGTGTAAATTATAATTTCGCAGATCGTTATTTGCTAACCGCAACATTCAGAGCAGACGGATCATCTAAATTCGATAAGGATCACCGCTTCGGTTATTTCCCTTCTTTCTCTGCTGCATGGCGTATCTCCAACGAGGAATTTATGAAAGGACTGACTTCTTTGTCGAATATGAAATTGCGTGTAGGTTACGGTGAAACAGGTAATCAGGATATCGGAAATAACAGTTACCAGAATTTATTGAAGAAAGGATATGAATATGTATTCGGAAATTCACCGGTGACTACGATCATTCCGGGTAATGCCGGGAATCCTCTGTTGATGTGGGAAACAGCCAAACAGTTTAATGTCGGTTTGGATATGGGTTTCTTCAATAACCGTATTTCTGGAACGCTTGAATATTATCAGATCAATACGGATAATCTGTTGCTTCAATTCTCTACCCCGGCTTATTCCGGTTATACATCCCAGTGGAGGAATGCTGGTGAGATCGTAAACCGCGGGGTTGAATTTACTTTAAATACGACCAATATCCGTACCCGTGATTTCCAATGGGAGACATTGCTGACTGTCTCTCATAATAAGAATAAATGGAAAGACCGTGCCGGATTACCTAAACCTTATATCGGAGCTTCTGAAGATGATCCTGTAAATGCTATTTACGGTTACACGTACGACGGTATCTGGCAGGAAGGCGATGATATTAAGAACAGTGCACAGCCGAATTCTGTACCTGGAAATATCCGTTACAAAGACATCGGCGGCCGTGATGCTGACGGAAACTTTGTTCCGGGGCCGGATGGAAAGATCAATGATGCCGATATCAGCTTCCTGGGTACACCGGACCCGAAAGTGGAATTAGGCTTTGGTAATGACTTGACTTATAAGAACTGGAACCTGAATATTTTCTTTAATGCCCGTCTGGGTGGGAAGAAGTACAATCAGTTCCGGGCTTATTATGAAAATCCTTCCAGGGTATATGAAGGTTTCAGCGCATTCAGTAGTGTGATGGATCGCTGGAGTCCTACTAATACAGGCAGTCAGATCCATTCGGGCGCAGCTAATCCTTACGGAAGTGATGTGAATACGTTCTATGTGGAAGACGCTTCGTTCTTACGGCTGAAGTCTGTCAGACTGACTTATAATACGAAGCTTTATTCCTGTCCTCTAAGTGTGTATGTGGATGCCCAGAACCTGTTTACTATAACAGGATATTCAGGTTATGACCCTGAAATTGGCGGAACAAACGATTATAATACATATCCTGCTTGCCGTACATTCCTGGCAGGTTTAAGAATTAGTTTTTAAAAAATTACGATTATGAAGACACTCAAAATATATTTGCTGGCGGGTTTGACCTGCTTACTTTCTTCTTGTCTGGATACACAGTTGTATAATGAGATAGCTGTAGACGACTTCTTCAATACGGAATCGGATGCACGGGCATATCTGAATGGTGTGTACGGTGGTTTCCGCGACAGAAGTGCCCGTAATTATATTCCGGCAGGCGAATATGCCTTTCAAATGTTGAATGAGATAGCGGGAGACGGCCTTATCTTCGGTCCCGGAGCACAGAGTGGAAAAGGGAGCCAGTATGAAAAGGCTGAATGGGGAATCGATTTTTATGTGACATCTTCGCTTTGGAATGATTTGTATCTGGCTATTGTACGTGCCAATATCGGGATCGATAATTTGGGAAAAGTGCAGACGAACGATACCAAGCTGGTAGAACAATTTGTAGCGGAAGCACGTGTGGCAAGAGCCTGGTTCTATGCAGACCTTACTTATCTGTATGGTGATGTGCCTTTGATTACAGATTCTAAATTTGATCTTACTTCTAATCCGGGGCGTGAGCCGAAGGATAAGATTATAGAATTCTGTATTTCTGAGATACTGGCTTCTATCGATAAACTGCCGGAAAGTTATCCGGCGGAGGATTACGGGCGATTTACAAAAGCCGCTGCACAAGCCAAACTTTGTAAAATATACCTGGAAGCCAAACGTTGGAAAGAATGTGCCGATATGGCGAATGAGATCATTAACAACTCTCCCCATAAACTGGTTTCAGACTGGGGTAAATTGTGGGGTGTCGAAAATGAGAAGAATATAGAGACCATATTCTCTATCTCTTGTTTACCTCCGCGCTATCAGCATTCCGCTTATGCAGCCCATTTTCATCCGGCTGACTTCCTGATTGAAGGAGGTGGTTCTATCGGTTGGGATTATTATCGCTGTACTTGGGATTTTTATAACACATTCGATCCGGCGGATAAACGAAGGGCAGACATGTTGACTTCTTATGTGACGGTTAAAAAGGATGCAGACGGCAATTATATACGGAAAGAAGTCGGTCACGGTGGCGGCGAAGGCCCGATCCCGAACAAATTCCCGTTAGATCCGGCTCATATCGGTTGGACAGAAGGTACGGATGTCGTTTTGATCCGTTTGGCTGATATTATCCTGGCGCGTGCAGAGGCTCTGAATGAATTGAACGGTCCGAACCAGGAATCTATCGATCTGATCAATCGAATACGTACAAGGGCGTTTGGAGATGATTCGCATAACCTGAAACTGGCGGATTTTGGAACGAAAGAGAGCTTACGTGATGCTGTTTTGAAGGAAAGAGGATGGGAATTGTTCCTGGAAGGATACCGTCGTCTCGACCTGATACGTCACGGAGTTTATATCGATGCAATGAAGAAGAAAGGTTCAACGTTCGTTTCCAACAGTCAGTTGTTGTTACCGATACCGATAAGCGAGATCAACCTGAACCCGAATCTGACACAGAACGATTATTGATAAATAGTCTTTAAGGTAAAACAGATGGAAGGCAACCGGGTAAGAGATAGAGTATTTTATCTTCCGGTTGCCTTTTTCATTACATTTGAGTCTTTAAAACAGAACGGATATGAAAATACGACTGAATATATTCCTTTTATGCTGCCTTTTGGTGGTTGTTGAATTGCATGGTCAAAAAACGGACTGGACACTTCCGACGCCTGATACAGATAAGTTGCCCACTGCTTTGATCCCTTATCCGGATGAGGTGATAAGGAAAGAGGGGGTGACGGGGTTTTCTGTAATAAAAGCAGATAAGAGCTCTTTGGAGAAGTTGAGAGATGGTAAGCGTATCGGTGAGGAACTGAATGATATTTGTATGTTCTGGAATATGCCGGAGCGGTCGACCGGTAGAATATGCCGGATCTATTTTGAACAGCTTCCGGCGCAGCAGGATGCTTTGAAGAGAGAAGCCTATAAACTGGTTGTATCGGATGACAAGGTGGTTATTTCTGCCGGAGAGTTTGCCGGTTTCTTCAATGCCTTACAAACATTGCGGCAGTTGGTGAAGGAAACACCGGATGCTTATGAATTGCCCAATTGTGTAATTAATGATTCTCCGGCTTTTTCAATTCGGGGTATTATGCTCGATGTGGGGCGTAATTATGCTTCGGCTCCCTTTATAAAAGAGGTAGTACGAAAGTTGTCTTATTATAAGATCAACCTGCTCCATTTGCATCTGACGGATGATCCGGGATGGCGGATAGAGGTGAAAAACATGCCGGAACTGACGGCGCCGTCTACTTACTGGAAAACCCGCCAGCCGGGTAAATATTATACGCAAGACGAACTGAGCGCACTGGACGTGTATTGTTCTACATTGAATATGCGTGTGGTTCCTGAAGTGGATATGCCCGGTCATAGCGCTTATTTTGAGAAAGCAACCGGCCTGAAACTCCAGACACCCGAAGGAATGGCTGCTTTACAAAAGGCATTGGATGAGGTAATACCTTTATTTAAAGATTCTCTCTTCCATATCGGTTCGGATGAGGTGCGTTTTGAGATGGATGATTTTATGCCGGAAATGATAAAATACATTCGCAGTAAAGGGAAAGAGGTTGTTACCTGGTATCCCGGTTATTCACCGGACAAGAAGGCGGTACGAATGTGCTGGGGAGAGAATGAAGCCGGCCATATCCTCGATAAGTCGGCGCAATATATCGATAGTAATGGTTTCTATATGGATTATATGGATTCGCAGGGAGGTATGTTGCAAACATTTTTCCAACAACCTTGTGAAGTTCCGGCAGGAAATGAGAATGCACTTGGCAGTATCATGTGCGTCTGGACGGATGGAGCATTGAGTTCGGAAAAACGATTGTTGGAACAGTATCCTTTTTATCCTTGTATGTTGACATTTGCCGAACGTATCTGGCGGGGTGCCAAAGAGAAAAGACGCGATCTGATGGCGCAATTCCCTTCGGCTGGTACACCGGCATGGACGGCTATCTCAGAATTTGAAGATCGTCTGGTCTATCACCGGGATCATTATTTCCGCCATATTCCGTTCCCTTATGTGAAACAGGCGGATATCAAATGGCGTTTGATCGGTCCGTTCGATCATCAAGGAGTGAATGACCGGTCTTTCGAACCCGAAAAGATCATTAAGAAGACCTATACATGGAATGATACGGTATTTAAATGGACCGAATCCCCAGTGTATGGCGGTGAAATTCAGATACGTAGCTTTTATGCAATGTTCAATGCGCACCGGGGTAAATATCGGTTAGACCATTGGCCGACAACCATGTCGCCTCTTGTTGGAAAAGAGGGTGGAACCTGTTATGCTGTTACTTATATAAAAAGTCCCGTCGAACAGGACGTTTACCTGATGTTCGGATTGAATGGGATGTGGGGACATTCCGGTGGTTATCGCACGGCAAGAGCTCCTGAACAGGGGAATTGGGATTTCAGCGGTGGCGATATCTGGTTGAATGATGAACGGGTAAGTCCTCCTCACTGGCCGTTTGAAAGTCTGCCCTGGACCGGGTGGGGGCAAGGACGCATCGAAACTCCGCTGACGGAAGAAGGTTATTTTTATCGTCCTCCTGTAAAGATAAAACTAAAAAAAGGTCTGAACAAAGTGCTTATCCGTAGTGTCTTCGGACATTGGAAAGGGGATGACGGACAGCGTAAATGGCAGTTTTGTTGTATCCCTGTTCAATGGGATGGCATGCATTATACGGAAGTTCCCGGTCTTGAGTTTGTAGACTGGATGGAATAAGGAATAAAAAATAACCCGGAAATTATCTTTTCACTATGCCATAGCGAAAGGTAATTCCGGGTTTTCCAACTCCCAATATATTGATTTCTTAATTTACCGGATCGATATCGCTTGAACCGCTGGAGTGTTTCTTGACTTTCGGATTCCCTTTATATTTGATATCACTGCTGCCGGAAGCAGAGGCATTCAACGATTCGGTAACTGTGGTTAAAATATCGCTGCTACCGCTTGCCGAGCATTCCAATGTTTTCAGGGTGAAACCATACGCTTTGATATCGCTGCTGCCGCTACAGTTGTATTTCCCTTCGTTGGCTTTCCCATTCAAATACAGGTCGCTGGAGCCGGATGAGTGGGTTTCTATTCTGTGACATTCCAGATCGCTTGTTTTCAGATCGCTGGCCCCACTCAGGTTGATTTTGCATAAATTGGCTATGCGCATCGGTTTTTCCAGATATACGTCGCTGGCTCCCGATGCGTTGATCTCGATATTATCACCTGATAGCGAACTTTCCAGGATAAAGTCGAAACTACTCGAAACTCCCAGTTTCTTTAGTTCGGCCGAATGAGTATCTATGACCAGTCTGCTCGGATTGATCCTGGTTCCTCTCTGTGTTTCTATTTTTAAAATACCACCTTCGGTATTGAACTTTATCAGAGGAAGAAGGTTTTCATCTATCGTGATCTTCAAACCTGCTTTTCCTGTTTGCTGTGAATAGTTGATTTGCGGAGATTTATTCTTACCGGCAAAAAAGCTTCCGTTGCTTTCAATACCCTGGCCTACTATCAATCCGGTATAATCGGCTACCTGTATTTCTTTGGTGATGATATTTCCGTTCCCCTTGATCTTTTCTGCGTAGCAACTGATCGTGCCGAAGGCTATTAATCCGATGAATGCTAAAGCTAATTTTTTCATGACATTTATTATTTAGTTCGTTCTTTTAATTTGCGTCTTTCAGTTTTCCTGATCCGATAACACTCTTGCTGGTTGTCGGATTTCCTTTGTAATAAACGTTACCGCTACCGACGATGTTGGCTTCCAGATGGTTCTTAGCATAAGCCTGGATATTACCGCTACCGGCAATATTGCATTCAACTTTGTTGGTGAGGCAATCGTAAGCTTTGATGTTACCGCTTGCGGCCAGATTGTATTCTGCTTTTTCGGTATTTCCTCCAACCTGAATGAAACCGCTTCCAGCCAAACTACATTCAACATCTTTCAGGTTAATATCGGTGGCGACAACGCTACCTGAACTAGCCAGGTTTATTTCCAACTTGTTCCCTGTCACTTTCTTTTTCAGAAGGATGTTGCCGCTACCGGCCATATTGATTTCCAGTTTGATTATATTCAATGGGCTGGCAACAATAAAATCGCCGGAAGAAACAACATTCAGTTCCTTAATTTCACGCGAATTGGTCACGACCTTGAAGGTTGTCGGTTTCAGGTTGTACGTATTTCCGTTACGGCTGTTTTCGTTAATTCTTTTCGGACCGACTTTCAGTTCTTTGCCGTCCACCTGCATTTGAAGTAACGGGAGCAGGTTTTCATCGATCTCCACTTCCAGATAAGGAGCGGCATCCGATTGTTCGTAAACGAACTCCATAACTCCGACTGTCGATATCTCATTATAATCACTGATGGAAATTCTTTTAGTGATGACATTACCGTTACCTTCCACTGTTTCCGTAGTGCGGGCAAATCCTGTCAGCGCCACCAATAAACAGGCGATAAAGAGTGATACTTTTGTTTTCATCTGCATTATTTTTATAGTTCTTTTCTTTATAAGACGAGGCTATTGGTGCTTAGGTTGCAGATTTTGTAAATTATTTTTGAAAAAAGAGGGTGCGCAAACAATAAAAAAACCGCGATCCGAAATAATAACGGATGCGGTCTTTTTGCTTCCCAACGAAGCAATCTCACGATTCCTCCTTTGCAAAGACTTGTTAACCTTAGATCTAAAATACTATGAAAAAAACTCGATGCAAATATAAGAGGAAATATATTATATGCAATATACTATTGTATCAATTTATTGTAGTAATGTCACTTTATAATATAAAAGTATCATTTTTGGAACTATTTAGTCCGCAATTCCGAACTTTTCCGGAATAGAATCCATTATATCAAACAGTTCGGATACCGTTTCAGCGCGAAGCATGGCAACGCGTGTCTGCTTGAAATCAGAAATACCCTTGAAAAGAGGGGTGGCTGCCAGGTGGCGTCGGATATGTAAGATGCCACGGCGTTCGTCCAAACGCTCCACACTTTGGTTGACCTGCTGTTTGAGGATATCCAGATACCAGGAGAATTTTTCTTCCGGTAACGCTTCTCCGGTAGTCAGGAAATGTTTTACTTCACGGAATATCCAGGGGCGACCGATGCTTCCGCGACCGATCATCACGCCATCCACTCCGTAGTCTTCGAAACGCTGTTTGCATATTTCTGCAGAAGTCACGTCTCCGTTTCCGATAATGGGAATATGCATGCGCGGATTCTTTTTAACTTCACCGATCAGTGTCCAGTCCGCTTCACCGGTGTACATCTGGGCACGGGTACGTCCGTGAATGGAAAGGGCGGCGATACCGCAATCCTGCAATTGTTCAGCCAGGTCGACGATGATCTTGTTATCGGCATCCCATCCCAGGCGGGTTTTCACAGTGACCGGGATATTGACGGCTTTCACAACCTCTTTCGTTATCTCGAGCATCAGGGGGATATTACGGAGCATGCCTGCCCCGGCTCCTTTACCCGCCACTTTTTTTACCGGACAACCGAAATTGATGTCGAGGATATCCGGACGGGCAGCTTCGCATATCCGGGCAGCTTCCACCATGGCGCTGACTTCCTTGCCATATATCTGTATAGCGACCGGCCGTTCATCTTCTGCTACGGTCAGTTTTTCTTGTGTCTTGTTGACGCTGCGGATCAATGCATCGCTCGATACAAATTCCGTATATACCATATCTGCACCGAAACGTTTACACATCAGACGGAAAGAGATATCCGTAACATCTTCCATCGGTGCCAGAAACACCGGGTGTTCACCTAAATCTATTGAGCCTATCTTCATACCTTCTTATTATAGACTGCAAAAGTACAGCTTTTTCCGCGAAGAATGATGATAGAATCTCCTCCAATATGAAATCTACTATGTTTTATAGTAGATTAACTATGCGTTGTAGTTGTATTACTGGAAAATATAGTTATATTTGGGCATTCCTTTAATAAAACGACAGATTATGAAACGATTGACATCGAAAGAAGAAGAGATATTAGGCTATTTCTGGGCGAAAGGACCTTTGTTTGTCCGCGAATTACTCGACTTGCAGGAAGAGCCTAAGCCGCATTACAACACGCTTTCCACCATTGTCCGTACCCTGGAAGAGAAAGGGTATATCGGTTATAAGGCTTTTGGGAATACGCATCAATATTATGCCTTGATCTCGGAAGACGAATACCGCAAGACTACATTGAAGCAGGTTGTCAACAAGTATTTTGATAATTCTTATACCCGTGTCGTCTCTACGCTGATCGAGGAAGAAGCGTTGACGCTGGATGAATTGCAGGAGTTGATCCGACAGATCAAGAACAAATAAATGACTGAGTTTATGGGCACTTTACTTCTATACATATTAAAATCCACTGTTTGCCTGATCCTGTTTTATATCGGGTTCAAAGCTTTGCTGAGTAATGATACGTTCTTTCGTTTCAACCGGTGGGTGTTGTTAGGGGGAATGAGTATATGTATGTTGTTGCCTACAATCAAGATAAAGACAGCCGAGCCGCTATTGATACAGCAACCTCTTATTCACCTGGAAGAGATGATCATGGGGGAGAGGGCAACCTCTGCGGTTCTTCCCGGTGCGGTTTCGGAAACGATGGTTACTCCGGCTGTCGAACCTGCTATGGCTATCGACTGGGGACAGGTTTTATTTCTGGTTTATCTGGCCGGAGTTCTTGTCTGTCTGGCGGTCACGTTGCTGTCGTTTCGAAAAATGTTTGTTCTTATACGGAGTGGGCGTCAGTTGCGGCAAGGGCGTTATACATTAATATTGACTCCGGATGCCGTTTCCCCTTTTAGCTGGGGGCGGTATATCATCTTATCCGAAGATGATTATGGAAAGTATCCGGATGAGATTCTTACTCATGAAAAAATACATTTGAAATCCCGCCATTCTGTCGATCTGCTCTTTATGGAAGTGATCCTCTGGCTTCACTGGTTCAATCCGGCTGCCTGGCTGTTGAAACGCGAACTGAAGGATATCCATGAATACCAGGCCGATAAGGGCGTACTTGCTCAAGGCATCGATGCAACAAAATATCAACTGTTACTCGTGAAAAAAGCTGTCGGCTCCAGCCTCTACACTCTTGCCAACAGCTTTAACCACAGTAAAATTAAAAAACGTATTACTATGATGTTAAAAGGTAAATCAAACAATTGGGCCCGGTTGAAGCTGCTGCTCCTGGTCCCCGTAGGACTTATCGTCCTCAATGCTTTTGCCCGTCCGGAAGTGAACCGGCAGTTGGAGACGCTTATCCAAAGCAAAGATAAGGATACTCCGCTGGATGAACAACAGGATTTGAAAGAATTCTTTAAGACGGAGTTGGACAAGTATGTGAATGATACGGTTATAACGGCTTCTGCCGATAAGACCAGTGCATTTCTGAAGAAGAATACGAACATGCACGAGCTGTTTATGAATGCAAACAGTGTCGTTTTATTGAATTACGATAAGATGCTTTCGATAGAGGAATTGCCACCTGTGCTGCAGGAACAGTTTTCTTCTCAGAAAAAGAACGGAAAGCCTGTCTCTTTTTATTTTAAGCAGGATATAAATACACCGAAAGAAAAGGTCGATCGTACGTTGGAGATGGTAAAGAAGGCATTCCAGCAACAACAAGCAACCGTTGGAACTGATAAAGCCCCTTTCCTTTTGTTTGAAGATAGCAAACATCATATGCTCTTTTCGACGGAGAAGAAGAAGATACAAGCACCTTCTGATAATAAGAATGTGCTTCCCCCTCCTCCGCCACCCCATCCGGATGGAACAATCACTTTCAAATATAGGAGTGGGAAAGAAGACCAGGATATTCTCTTTTACGCACGCCATGCCCAGCGAGGGAAAGGGTTGGAAGGACGTATAGATAAGATATATAGCGATGATATATCGACGGTCACTATCACGCTGTTTAAGAAAGCACCGGACAGTTTACTGGAAGGTGTACAAGACATTTTAAAGGATAAGATCAAGTATGACGTCGAGTATATAGTTCAAAGAAAAGAATCCATAGGTAGCTGAAAAGAATAAGAAGAATAGTAGAGGAAGGCTTTGATAGGCCTTCCTTTGCTATACTTTTAGTCTGTTCATCACTCTCATTAATTATTTTTCTCCTGTACTTTGCCACTAATATATAACGGCCAAAAAACTCAATAATAAGGAACAGAGCATTAAAAGTTCGCTAGTGAGGTGGCAGAGTATAAGTAGAAGCTTGTATCTTTGTCGCTTATGATAGGGATATTCTTTTTTATTTGTCTGCTTGTCTCCTGTTCTTCCGGAGCCGGACGACAAGAGGCCATACCTGCCGAATCTCTTCTCCGGCAGGCTGCATTCTATGAAGAACGGTTACAATATCTTCCTGCTTTAGTGATGTATCAACAGGTAGCGAAGTTGGCTGAAAAGGAAAAAGACAGCGTTGCTTTATCTGCTGCTTACCGGAGGATGGGAAATATATACCGGAACCAATCCTTGAAGCATGAAGCGTTGCAATGCGAAAAAAAGGCCTTGTCTTACATCAGTAACGCCAACGATTCCCTGCGGATGGAGCTTTATCGGGAAATAGGCGATATCCATGCCTTGACCGGAGAGGCGGATAGTGCATGCTATTATTATCAGATAGGCGGTTGCCGGATCAGTCAGGCAAAGATATTACAACAGGGAGGACGCTGCCGGGAAGCCGAACTGTTATTGAAAGAGGAACTCGAACAAGATATTTCCGGAGAAGAGAAAGCGGAGCTCTGTCTGGCATTGGCCGACCTGAAAATCTCTTCAGGCGAATTGGAAGAAGCCGAGGACTATCTAAGCCATGTGCCCGCTTCCCATCCACATGTATATGCTTCCCTGTCCCGGATTGCCGAGAGTCGTGGAGACAGTCTGCAGGCTGACTTTTACCGTAAAAACTATTCCCATTATTTGTCTTCCCTGCGGCAGGAGAAAGAACAGAATCAGATAGCCCAGCTACTTTTTGCTTCTGAACAGAGAACGTGGGAGAATCGTTTGTCGAATGCCGAAAAGACACAAAAAGGGCAGGCCTTTCTCTGGATCGGTCTGCTGGCCGTTTGTGGAATCGGGGGCTGGGGCTATTTCCGTTACTGGAAGAAGAAGACCGTTGTTGCGTTGTCTGAAACAGAATTCCACTCTTCTGAAGTGTATCAGCGTTTCCACAGAAAAGAAGAATGGAAGCCGGCACCTAAAGACTGGGAAGAGTTGCTGCAGGCAGTGAACGGCACCTATCCCGGATTTCGTGAACGGCTGAAAAGGAAGATTCCGAAATTGAGTGAACAGGAATGGCGTATGTGTTGCCTGATTAAAATGGATGTTCCCCCTTCGGTAACCGCCATGCTGCTGTGTTGTACGAATCAGGCTATTTCGATGCGCCGTGTCCGCCTGTATCAGAAAATGACGGGAGAAAAGGGGACACCGGAGCTATGCGATGCCTTTATTCGTGATTTTTAAGCAGATGTGAACTGATGTGAAACCGAGAAAAGAGGCTTTCTTCTACTTTTGTCTGAAAAAAAGCGTATGAAAAAGGTATTGTTCGGGCTCATGGCAGCCATTCTTATTAGTACCGGATGCGGATCGAAAAAGTCTTCCGGTGAGTTGCTTCAGATCGATCTGACGGCAAAAGACTTTGCTTCCGGTCAGGTGGAAATAGCAGACGAGATAGAATCCGTTGAATACGTTCCTCTGGAACTGACGGATGAATCTTTGATCGCCAATATATTGGATATAGCGGTTACCGATGAGTATATATTCGTTTATTCTACCCGTCAGGACGGTGTGTTGCAGTTTGACCGGAAAGGTCATTTTCTTCGTCGGATAGCGAAGACAGGAAACGGTCCGGGGGAAACGGGGCAGATCATATCGTTCACTGTGGATGAAGAAAACCGTCTTTTCTGTGTCAGTGAGTACTTCTCTACCTCTTTTTATTCTTTCTACGGAGAGTTTATCAAGAAAATAACAAGTTTGCGTCCCTACTCTTATCAGCTTTCTGTCGGGCCGAACGTGATGGCTGAGTTAGGGCGGATGTATGTTCCGTTGAATATCTCGGGGATGTTCAGTCTGGGAATCTTTAACTGGGCGACGGATGATACGATCGCGCTTCGCCCGACCATTGGGAATATGAACCTGATGCCATTGGAAGAAACCAGTCTGAAAGGATGGATATATAACGGTAGCATGGACGGTTGGTTTTGCTATTCGGAAGGAACCGACACGGTCTGGAATGTGAATGCAAAAACGATTTCACCGGCTTTCCTTGTTAACAACGGCTATTCCGCATCGGAGGAGAAGGAAATGCGTTCGTCTAAAACCGGCAATGCCTCTGTCGACGGCACATATAGTGTTTTTAATCTCTTCGAAACGCCCCGTTTTTATTTTGCCAAATGCTTCCAAAGCTCCAATGAATCTAAATTCTTTTTATATCGACTGAATAAGCAGACCGGAGCCTTGAGCCGTGAAGCATCAGATATTGACGCCATGGAGCTATTCAAACACAACAGGGCGTTGACCGGCATCGGCATCCGCAATGAAACGGATGGCGGACTTCCTATCTGGCCTTTTTTCTCTTATCCGGCTAAAAAGCTGATGATACAGGTGAATACAGCAGTAGAAATTGAATATCTGAAAGAAAAAGATCTGAAGTTAAAGGAACATCCTGTGTTGCAGAAAATAACAGAAGAATCGAATCCGTTGGTCACTATTTATCATTTGCGCTAATAAAAGGCACGGATAAATTTTGCCCACAATAAAAGGTCCTGTTTCTTTAAGAAACCAAAGTGTTCTTATTGAAACAGGACCGATTGTAAATTAAGGTTTGGTTAAAGTATTATGAATTCTCAAATGTTGCTTTATTCTCTACCGCCACCCAACGCATGATAGAGGTTTATCATGCTTTGTATCTCGGTGAATCGGTTGGCGGTTTGTGACAATTGTGCACTTAACAGTGATTGACGGGCTGTCAGTACTTCCAGATAGGTATTTGTTCCGTATTCCATCAATAAGGAGGTACTCTCCAACGCTTTTTCCAAAGACGTAATTTGTTTCTCGTACAAGGCTGTCTTTGCTTTGCTGCTTTGGCAAGCCACTAATGCATCGTTGACTTCACTTCCGGCATTCAAAAGAGCCTGCTGGAATGCCAGGCTAGCTTCTTCCTGCTGGGCTTTGGCTATGCGATATTGAGCTGTGATTTGTCCTTTGTTGAACAAGGGCTGTGTCAATGAACCGACAGCCGATGCCAGGAATTTACCCGGATTGACAATCATGCCTCCGGCCGAGTTGGTCCAACCGGCGCTTCCGCTCAACACGATAGAGGGGTAGAAAGCTGCACGCGCTTGATTTGTTACATAGAAAGCCTGTTCCAATGAACGTTCGGCAGAACGGACATCAGGACGGTTTGCCAACAACTGCATAGGGATTCCGACAGCTATATCTTCCGGGAACTGCTGTTTGGCCAATTTGCCGCGCTCGTACCGACGAGGAGTTTCAGCAAGCAATAACGAAAGGCTGTTTTCTACCTGATTGATTTGTTCTTTCAGGTCGACTATGGATGTTTGCACACTGTAGTAGGCAGCTTCCATTTGTGAAGTGGCTGCCTCGTTTGCTAAACCGGCATCCATCAATGCACGAGTAGAAGCTACCGCCTCTTTCCAGGACTCTTCCGTTTGTTGAGAGATTAATAACTGCTCGTCCAGCATCAATAGCGTATAATAGGTGTTTGCTATTCCGGCAATCAGTTGGGTACGTATGGCCTGTTGATAGTCTTTGCTTTGGGCGTATAACGCTTTTGCTTGTTGCTTGGCATTGCGCAGACGTCCGAAAATGTCTAATTCCCAGCTGGCAGTGACAGGCAATGTATATGTTTGAGTTGCTTTGCCACCATCGAAACTGCTTACTGTTCCTTGTGGAGTAAGGGCCAGTGAAGGCAAAAAGGCCAGTTTTGCCGACAGCAATGATGCTTCCGCTTCTTCCACTCTCAGTTGGGCGGACAAAAGGTCTGTATTGTTTTGCAACCCCTGTTCGATAAGTGTTTGCAGCTGCGGGTCTGTAAAAAGTTCCCGCCAGTTGATATTACCGAAGTTTGTTGTATCGTTGACGACCACCTCTTCTCCGTATAAATTATCCGGAGTTGTTGTGGCCGGTTGATATTTGGTGTATATGCCGCAACTGCTAAGTAAGGCAGTTGCGGTTGTCAATACAATTATTTTCTTCATGTCTTAATTCTTTTCATTGTTTAAACCGTCACGTTCGTCCTTGCTTTTTTGTTTTTCCAACGCAACTTGGATATCGGTTTCCACTTCCATTGGCGGACGAATCTTTTCTTGCAGATACTCGAAAATGATATAGAATACCGGTACAACAAACAATAAGGCCAATGTTCCAACAGCCATACCACCGACAACGCCTGTTCCCAATGAACTGTTACCGTTAGCACCGGCTCCGGAAGCGAACATCAGCGGAAGCATACCGAAAATCATGGTAAGTACGGTCATCAGGATCGGACGTAGACGGGCCTGTGCTGCCGAATAGGCCGATTCGACGATGCCCATTCCCTGGCGGCGACGCTCGATGGCAAACTCTGTAATCAAAATAGCCGTTTTAGCCAAAAGACCAATTAACATAATTACACCAGTCTGCAAGTAAATGTTGTTTTCCAATCCGAATAATTTAGCGAACAGGAATGAACCCATCAAACCAAACGGGACGGAAAGGATAACCGCCCAAGGCACAAGGAAGCTTTCGTAAAGACAAGCCAGAATCAAGTAGATAAGCAAGATACAGACGGCATAGATAAAGAGTGTTTGAGAACCTCCGCTGCTAGCCTCTTCGCGTGCCATACCACCATATTCGTAACCGTAGCCTGTAGGTAACATTTGTGCGGCCACCTCTTCAATCGCTTTCTGTACTTCACCTGTAGAATAGCCCGGAACCGGATTTACATTCACTGTGATACAGCTAAACAGGTTGAAACGGTTGGCGACTTCCGGACCTAATACGCGTTTGAGCGTTACGAACTGGCTAATCGGTGCCATTTCTGTACCGTTTCTTACGAACATGTTGTTCAGCGCTTGTTCATCCAAACGGTATTCCGGTGAAGCCTGCGACATGACGCGATATACTTTTCCGAATTGGTTGTAGTTGGAAACGTAGGCACCACCGCAATAACTACCTAGTACATCAAGCACTGTTGAAGGTGAAATACCCGCACGTTTACATTTGGCAGCATCTACATCCACTGCGATTTGGGGGAAGTTCATAGCATACGAAGTATAAGCCATAGCCACTTCCGGACGCTGGTTTAATGCTCCGATATATTGCATGGCTTTTTGGTAGAACGTACCCATATCCCCTCCGGTACGATCCTGCAAGTTAAGCTCAATGGAGTTACCCATACCGTAACCCGGAATCATACCCGGCTGGAAGCAGAATATCTGCGCCTCTTTGATTTGAGCGAATTGTGCATTCAATCGGGTGATTACGGCATCGGAAACATGTTCGCTGCCTTTACGGTCACTCCAGTCTTTCAAACGGATGATAGCCATACCGTAAGATGTACCCTGACCAGCCAGGAAACCGTAACCGGCTACTCGGGAGTAGTGTTCTATCTCAGGGGTGTTTTTGAGGATGTCTTCCACCTTGTCCAACACCTTGGTTGTCTCTGCCAGCGTACTACCCGGAGCAATCGCCACGTTGGCCATGATAGTTCCTTGGTCTTCCTGAGGAACAAGACCTGTTTTGGTACTGCTGATCAACCATCCTAATAAGACGATAGCTCCTACCATACCAACCCACACCATCCAACGGTGGTGGATAAAGAACATCACTCCTTTTTTGTATTTGCCCAATACGGCGTTGAACGAAGCATTATAAGCGGCGCGCACCCGTCCGTTGAAACTTTTGGCACTCTTGGTTCCATCGCTAGGACGCATCATCATGGCACAAAGAGCCGGACAGAGTGTCAAGGCACAAATCATCGAAAGACCTACGGAGGTTGCCATAGTTACACCAAACTGCGTGTAGAAGATACCGGATGTTCCTCCCATAAAAGTAACAGGAATAAACACGGCCATAAACACACACGTACAAGATATAACGGCCATGGTTACATCCCCCATCGCATCTTTTGTTGCCTGATAAGCGGATTGATAACCTGCATCGAATTTGGCTTGTACGGCTTCTACCACCACAATGGCATCATCCACCACCGTACCGATGGCAAGCACCAATGCAAACAGTGTCAGGATGTTGATTGTGAACCCGGCAGCTGTTAAGCAAGCAAATGTACCGATTAGTGAAACAATGATGGCGATAGAAGGAATAAGCGTACTCTTGAAGTCCTGAAGGAAGAAATATACCACCAAGATTACAAGTATGATGGCGACGATCAATGTCTCTACTACATTATATATAGAAGCGAAAAGGAAGTCGTTGGAACTCATCATCGTGATAAATTCCATACCGGCTGGTAATTCCTTTTCTATCTCTTTCAATTCGGCTGCAATGCGTTCGTTTACTTCTGTTGCATTAGAACCTGCCACTTGGTAAATTAAGAATGTTACGGCAGGTTTACCGTCCATCTGACTGTCGAAACCATAGCTCAATGTTCCCAATTCTACTTTGGCCACATCTTTCAGACGCAACACGGAGCCATCTTCTTGGGCACGGACAACGATGTTTTGAAATTCTTCCACGCTTTTCAAACGTCCGCGATATTTCATGGTGTATTGGAATACATTCTTTGAGTTTTCACCTAATGAACCGGTAGGTGCTTCGATATTTTGTTCTCCCAGAATAGAAGTCACGTCTGAGGGTATCAATCCATATTGAGCCATACGTTCAGGATTCAACCAGATACGCATACTATAGGTATCGCCCAACTCCATAACGTCACCAACGCCTTCGATACGTTTGATACGTGGCACAACGTTAATATCCAGGTAGTTTCCGAGGAATGTCTTGTCATAGCGTCCGTTTGAACTGACAAGTGCATCGATTTGTAAGAAACTGGTCTGACGTTTCTGTGTGCTGACACCGATACGGGTTACTTCGGCAGGTAATAAACCTTGTGCTTTTGTTACACGGTTTTGGACGTTGACGGCTGCCATATCGGGGTCTGTCCCTTGTTTGAAGTACACTTCGATAGTCGCCGAACCTGCATTGGTGGCTGTGGAAGTCATGTACATCATATTTTCCACACCATTGATACTTTCTTCCAATGGCATAATGACACTGTTCATCACGGCATCAGCATCTGCTCCGGTATAGCTTGCCGATACATGGACCGTAGGAGGGGCAATATCCGGATATTGCTCGACCGGCAAGGTAAAGAGCGAAATGAGTCCTATCGCCAAAATAAGAATGGAGATAGATATGGCCATAACAGGCCGTTTGATAAAAATATTTCCTTTCATATTTTGCTAATTTATTTTACTTGTGTTCCTTCACGTACCAATCCGGCTCCTTCGGATACAATTTCTTCACCAACCTTAAGCCCGTCGAGTACGATATATTCACGGCCGTCGCTGATTTCAGCAACGGTAATTAATGTAGAAACGGCCTTGCCATCGACTACTTTGTAAACAAGGGTTTTATCTTGCAAACGGACTGTTGCGCCTTGCGGGATAACGATGCAGTCTGTGTAGGTTTGCGGAATGAGTACATTGCCGGATGCTCCGCTATGGAGTAGGCGGGATTCATTCGGGAATACGGCTCTAACGCCTACCGTACCGGTTTTGCGGTCGATCACTCCGCTGATAGATTCAATTTTGCCTTTCTGCTCATAAACAGACTGGTCGTTCAGTTTCAAAGTGACTTCCGGCATATTGGCCAAAGCTTCATCCATGCTTTTATGTTGACGGCTCATGGCCAAAAGCTGGTTTTCCGTCATGGAGAAGTAAACATACATATTCGAATTGTCAGAAACAGTTGTTAAAGGCTGAGGAATATTGGCGCTGACCAATGCTCCGGCACGATAAGGCAGCATACCGACTACTCCGTCGCTCGGACTTTTTACTTCTGTATAAGAAAGGTTGTTTTTTGCATTTAACTCCTGTGCTTCTGCCTGTGACAGTTGCGCTTTGGCTGTCAGGTAATTGTTCTGGCTTGTTTTCAGATTGAATTCGGAAACAACTTTTTTGGCAAACAGTTCTTTTGTGCTGTTGTAATTTAATTCGGCAGTACCTAAAGCTGCTTTTGCAACCTCAACGTTGGCTTGAGCTGTTTTCAAAGCTGCCTTATAAGGTACTTGGTCGATTACAAAAAGTAACTGTCCTTTTCGTACAACCTGTCCTTCTGTTACGCAGAGTCGTTCGATAGTTCCTGATACTTGCGGATAAATATCTATATCTTGGCGACCGCGAATAGACGCTGAATAGGGTATGGTCAACTCCCTATTGGCTGTTGAAACTTTCATTGTTGCGTAAGATGCTTTCATCTGTGCATCCGACGTCTCTTTTTTACAGGATGTCATCCACATTGTCGTACAACCAATAATCATCATCAGCTGTATCCATCTTGCTTTTGCTTGTATCATATGTCTTAATTTGTTAAATGCCGCAAATTTAACAGATGAATGTAGGAAATTATTTGTCTGAATTTTTATATAAATCTTCTGTATTTATAGTATACGGATATTTTAAGAAAAGAAAATCTAATGAAATAAAATAAATGTGTGATATCGTTGTACACATTATCCGGTACCAGATAAAAGTTAACTGGTTTTATCTTAGAAGTATGCGAAGAAAGCCGTATCTTTGTGGTTTCTAATTTAAAACCAAACAGCTTTGAACGAGAAAGATTTTGAAATAATGGCGCCGGTCGGCTCGTATGAGTCGTTGATGGCAGCTATCCAGGGAGGAGCCGACTCCATCTACTTCGGCATTGAAGGACTGAATATGCGTTCGCGCTCTTCCAATAATTTCACCACGGACGATTTGCGTAAGATTGTCTCCATCTGTAAGGAACACGGCATTAAGAGTTATCTGACGGTTAATACGGTTATTTATGGGGAAGACCTGGCATTGATGCGTGAAATTATCGATGCGGCAAAGGAAGCGGAAGTCTCTGCAATTATTGCGGCAGACGTGGCTGCCATGAGTTATGCGAACCGGATCGGGCAGGAGGTTCACCTGTCTACCCAACTGAATATATCGAATGTGGAGGCGCTGAAGTTCTACGCCCAGTTTGCCGATGTGGTGGTGCTGGCACGCGAATTGAATCTGAAACAGGTAGCCGAAATCTATCAACAGATCGTAGAACAGCAGATAACCGGTCCGAGAGGCGAACTGATCCGTATCGAGATGTTTGCCCACGGAGCCTTGTGTATGGCTGTTTCCGGTAAATGCTATTTGAGCCTGCATGAAATGAATGCGTCTGCCAACCGGGGTGCTTGCATGCAAATCTGCCGCCGCGGATATACGGTGAAAGATAAGGACAGCAACATCGAACTGGATATAGAAAACCAATATATCATGTCGCCCAAAGACCTGAAAACGATCCATTTCATGAATAAGATGATGGATGCAGGCGTGCGGGTATTCAAGATCGAAGGCCGTGCCCGCGGACCGGAATATGTGCGTCTCGTGACTGAATGCTATAAAGAAGCAGTGAAGGCTTATTGCAGTGGAACATATGATGAAGAAAAGATCGCCGTCTGGGACGAGCGTCTGAAAAGCGTCTTCAACCGGGGCTTCTGGGACGGCTATTATCTGGGACAGCGTTTGGGTGAATGGAGCAGCAAGTATGGTTCCGGTTCGACTAAGAAGAAAGTATATGTGGCGAAAGGCATCAAATACTTCAGCGGCATCGGTGTGGCTGAATTTGAAATGGAATCGGGCTCGCTGAAAGCGGGAGATGAGATTCTGATCACAGGCCCGACAACCGGTGCGGTGATGCAGACCATCGATGAGATACGTGTCGACCTGAAGCCGGTGGAAGAAACTGTAAAAGGCGAGCGTTTCTCCTTCAAAGTATCTGAAAAGGTACGCCCTTCCGACCGCCTGTATAAAATGGTACCTAACAACGATAAAGAACTGAAATAATGAAAGAGTATATTTTTAAACTGACAGACAAGGTGCGCGATTATGAATGCGACCTGCAGGGAGTAGTGAACAACTCCAACTATCAGCATTATATGGAGCATACCCGTCATGAGTTCCTCGAATCGCTGGGCGAGAATTTCGGAGCCATGCACGATAAAGGGGTGGACGGCTTCGTCTCTCATGTGGAGATAGATTATAAAACATCTTTGAAGAGCGGCGACAGTTATATCTCTTGCCTGAATGTGTATAAGAAAGGAGTGAAGCTGGTTTTTGAACAGGATATCTACCGGGCTTCCGACGGCGCGCTGGCAACCAAGGGAAAAGTTGAGTCTGTAGTTGTGCAGGACGGCAAGTTGACCCGCGGCGAATATTTCGACGAAATGCTTAAAAGGATACAGGATAAACTATGATATAGATCATGACAGACAACCGGATTTACCAAATTGGCTTAACTATGATAAACGGGGTAGGAGATATCCTGGCCCGTCAGCTTTTGCAAACCTGTGGCGATGCAGAAGGTGTTTTTACAGAAAAACAGCAAGTATTGGAGAAGATTCCGGGTTTCGGCACGGCTACGGCTGCTGCCATCAAACGCCCGGAAGTTCTTCTGCAAGCGGAAAAAGAGTTAGCCTTTATTGAAAAGAACCAGATCATCTGTTATTTCCTGACAGATGAGAATTACCCGAAACGTTTGAAGGAGTGCTCCGATGCTCCGGTACTTCTTTATTTCAAAGGGAGTGCTGATCTGAATGTTTCCCACATTATCAGCATTGTAGGAACCCGCCATGCGACGGATTATGGTCGTGTAATGACTGAAGAGCTGGTACAAACCCTTTCACAGACTATTCCCGGTATATTGATTGTAAGCGGATTGGCTTATGGCATCGATATCTGTGCCCACCGGGCGGCACTAAAGGCAAACTTGCCGACTATCGGTGTGCTGGCTCATGGGCTGGACCGTATTTATCCGTCTTCGCATCGCTCTGTAGCAGTGGATATGTTGGAACGCGGTGGACTGTTGTCTGAATTTCACAGCGGAACGGAACCGGATAAACCTAACTTTGTCCGGCGTAACCGGATTGTGGCCGGCATGGCAGATGCAACGATTGTGATAGAATCGGCAGAGAAAGGTGGCTCATTGATCACTGCCGACCTTGCATTCTCCTATGGCCGTGATGTGTATGCTTTCCCCGGACGGGTGAACGATATCCATTCAAAGGGTTGTAACGCATTGATCCGGCAGAATAAGGCAGGATTGATAACTTCCGCATCCGATCTTATCTCGGCCCTTTGCTGGGATATAAAGGAAACAGCTTCTCCTCTCCCTGTTCAGACAGAATTGTTTTTCGGGGAGGATGAACGGACAGCAATGGTAATGTCCCAGCTTCGCGAAAAGTGGGAAATGCATATCGACCGGCTGGCTGTGGAACTGCATCTGCCTGTCCGCGAATTATCTTCTCTATTGTTTGAGATGGAGATGAACGGCCTGATCAGAGCTTTACCGGGAAATATCTACCGGCTTGTCTGAATATTTCCTGTTCCCGGACTTGACGGTTCTACTATCGAGTGCGGGAGTAGGTTTATGTTGGAATGCTTTTGAGAGCCATCCGGCTTTTTGTGGTCTCATAAATAACTACCGCTATAAATATGAGTGCAGTTAACCCATTCAATTGAAGTGGATTGAAAAAACGGGCAAACGGAATGATGAGAGCCAGCGTGATAACCGCAATCACATGCGACCAGGCGATTAACTGGCACGTGATCCATTTATAAACGGCATTACTCATTAAATAAATGATCGGGCCGCCCACCATCGCAAAGATGCCGCCTGTCGTCATTTCTCCCAACGGGTGATTGACAACCAGTTCGTCACCAACCGCACAGATGATCAGTGCACCGACCAGTACCACATGTATCGAGTGATATTTCAGGCCGAGTAAACCGGGATTCGATATCTTTTTGATCTTCCGGCTGCCTGCCTCACTGCTGACATCAAAATAAATCCACCACATCGCCAGGCTATTGGTGAAAGAAATGATCGCTGCATAGATAATTGTAGAATCCCATATCTCAAAATCGCTGAGTGAAGCACCCGTCATCATAATCGTCTCACCGAAAGCGATAATGACGAACAACTGGCTTCTTTCAGCCAGATGTTGTCCTTCGATTGTCCACTCTTTACTGGAAATAGACCGTCCGAGTCCCGGCAGGTAAAAGCCGAACATAGGCGAAGTATAATCGCACAGGACGGCAACCAGCCACAAAAGAATACGTGTGTCCCCTTCGCTGAATGCCCCTGTTATCCAGAATACGGCAGAGATACAAAACCAACCCAATATACGTTTGAAATTAGGGGATAGATGGTGCTTTTTATCCAGTAGAAAGACAATTACGATTGTCCTCCCTAACTGGATAGCGACATAACAGGCAGCAAAGATCAGCCCCCGGCTTGTATAAGCTTCGGGAATAGCCGAAGCCATGATCAATCCGACCAGCATCAGGATAAACAGAAGTATCCGGATGGAACGTGTTTCGGGATCGAACCAGTTGGTCACCCAGGTTGTATGTTGCCAGGCGAGCCAGACAGCAAACCACAGGATGATTTCCTGTACATATCCTTGCCAGTCCAGGTGATGAAGCAGATAATGCGACAGCTGTGTGACAGCAAAGACATAGATCAGGTCGAACAACAGTTCCGAATAGGAGACGGAAGCTCTTTCCTGTTCCCTGCTTCTTAATAAATGATGGGAAGAATGCGACATAAGCCAATGATTTTATAGCCTGTATAATCCGATAACGCCTTTTCAATTAAAACAACTGCCTGTTCATATTGTTTTAGAGATGTTGATTGTTTCTTTTGTGTAAACAGGAAGTATCTTTATCTTTGTCAAAAGCATTTGAATATGGAATTGCGAACAGCGAATGTTGTCAGATATATTATGCCTTTACGGGAAGGCGGCTCGTTGCCGGCTTTGGCTGAAGCTGACGACGAATATAAATATGTTGTAAAGTTTCGTGGCGCCGGTCATGGGACTAAAGCGCTTATTGCCGAACTGATCGGTGGCGAAGTCGCACGCGCACTGGGTTTTCGTGTCCCGGAACTGGTATTTCTGAACCTGGACGAGGCTTTCGGAAGAACGGAAGGCGATGAGGAGATACAAGACCTGTTGCAGGCCAGCCGTGGTCTGAACCTGGGATTGCATTTCCTGTCGGGCGCACTGACATTCGACCCGGTAGTTAATAAGGTAGGAGAAAAGCTGGCGTCGCAGATCGTCTGGCTGGATGCCCTGCTGACCAATGTGGACCGTACGACCCGCAATACCAATATGCTGATGTGGCATAAGGAATTATGGCTGATCGATCATGGAGCATCGCTCTACTTCCATTATTCATGGTCAAACTGGCGAAAACATGCCTTGAGCCCGTTTATCCAGATCAAGGATCATGCTTTGTTGCCGGAGGCCGGTAAGCTGGAAGAAGTGAATGCTGAGTTCAAACGCCTGCTTACTCCGGAAAAGATCCGTGAGATCGTCTCCCTGATCCCGGACGACTGGTTGCAGTGGAGCGAAAGTCCCGGTACGCCGCAGGAGATAAGAGATGTCTATATGGAATTTCTGACAGAAAGGATTGCCCATTCCGAAACATTTATAAAAGAAGCGCAAGATGCAAGGAAAGCACTTATATGAATACGCCGTTATCCGCTTTGTTCCCCGGGTGGAACGTGAGGAGTTTATTAATGTTGGCATTATCATGTTCTCGAAACAGGCCCGCTTTATAAAGGCCCGTTATCAGGTGGACGAGAAGAAGCTCCGTCTGTTTTCATCGGAGCTGGATATGGATTCGTTGTATGCCAGTCTGAAAGTATTCGATCATATCTGTTCGGGTGCAAAAAACGCAGGTCCGATCGCTGCGATGGATATTCCCGAACGTTTTCGCTGGCTGACGGCTGTACGGAGCTCTTCGATACAGACCTCCCGCCCGCATCCCGGCTTTTCCTGCGATCTGGAGGCAACGTTCGGAAAATTATTTGAAGAGTTGGTGCTCTAGATCGATATCGGATATCTCGGTGGAAAAGCCTCTTTTAACTGTTAATTTTAGCAGTTTTTGTCTGTATTGTATATAGTTTTATCATCACTAACACTTTTTGGCGAAAGAAGCTTTTCCGCTTAACATATATTGTCTCTAAAAAGCTTGACAAACACTTGCTACAGCCGTATCTTTGTACTGTGGTTTTTTCATAATAGTATTAGATTTAAGGTTAACAAAGTTTGATTAGGGCTTGTCGTGAGACAGGCTTTAATTGTTTATAGAGGTTTGCTCCCGAAGCAAACCTTTTTTTGTTGGTCCCGGAAAAGTGGTATGGATTTTATCGGGAATGTTTCTGTTATATTCTTTTAATTGGTTATATTTGTAAACAATCAGTGATTCAGTTATTTAGAAATAAGCTTATAATGATGTCTTTCTTTATCTATTTTTTTATTGTCGTGGCAGGGATTGTCGCTTTGATTTTTATCATCGGACTTCTTTTGCCGAATGAAAGGACCGCAACCAGTGAATGTTATTATAATGCATCGCCGGAGAAGGTATATAATGCGCTGACGAATAATGCCGATTACGGTTATCGCAGCGATCTGGAAGAAATTGTCATTATAGAAGAAAATGACGGGATAGAAGTCTGGGATGAGATAGCGAAGAATGGCTCCGTCATCCGTTTTCGGACTGCCCATAAAAAGCCTTATTCTTTGTATGAGTTCGATATTGTCCGGGGGAACGGATTCACCGGTCACTGGAAAGGAGAATTGAAAGCAACCAGTACAGGCGGGACGCATTTTACGTCGACGGAAACCATTCGGATGAAAAATCCTTTCCTCAAAGTCCTTTCCCGCTTATTCTTCAATCTGGAGAAGTTCATGCACACCTATCAAAATGATCTGCGGGTAAAGTTGAGTGAAGATATTGCATAAAAAGGGAGCTTAATGAGCTCCCAGGAATTTGAATGGTTCAGTTACGACAAACTGATCTGCCGTATTACCCGCATAGGTTTTACCGCCCACCAGGTCCAGCATTTTAACCGGTGCCTTTTCTGAAAAATCCACATCCTTGAAATCAACCCAGAAGATATTAGGATGAATGGTCGATTCGTAATAATAGACTTTATTCTTTTGATCGGAAACGGTTCTCCATATCGTAGATGAAATATTCGGTTGGTCGGGTGTTGTAATACCCAACGGAACCGACGTGTTACGGATCACGCTGAATACACTAGCCACTGCCATGCGTGTATCTTCTACCTTCGGTATGGCATTGATATAGAAAGAAGCACGGACAAAACGGTCGGCCGCCCGGTTGGTTCCGGGTAAGAAAGTCGTTCCTCCGATATTCTTCCAGTATTCGTCCAAAGCCAACTGTTGGTCGAAAACAGGTGAGTTGGTCATGACCTGGTAGGATTTGTCATGGTGGATGTTCAGTTTCCCGTTCACATATTCGAAGATGGCATTATCGCCGTTATCATCAGAGATGGAAAGGTGTAATGTCGCCATCCGGGTTCCGTCCGGCATCATATCCGATACCACTTCAAATGTCCCTTTTTCAACAAAATCGACAGCTTCGTCCACTGTCGCAAAATTATCCAGCATATATTGAACCCAGGCAGCAATGGATAATCCCGGCTTCTTGCCGTCCCATTGGGGATACTCCGATTCGGCGAGCCAGAGCAGGTTGGCTACCAGTCCTTTTTCATTCATCCCGTCCGTACTGCAAATGTCGTATGCTGAAGTAACTACGCTACCATATTTAGAAGTCCATTCCAATGGATTTTTACCTATTTCGCCATTGCGTTGCATTCCTCGTGGAAATATCCAGAGGTTACTGCGGCTGTCTTCTTTCCAGTCCATTGTCCGTCCGGTCAACACCGTATTTCCTTTTCCCTGATAGACAACTCTGGTACAGGCATCTGCCGGGCTGAACTGTGCACTCGCTGTAATTGCGGCTAACGCTATTCCCCATTTCTTAATACATCTCATAATCTTATCGTTTTATTATATAAACGATTAGTCTGTCAGAAAGTTTAAGTTTCTCTGTTATTTCTATTTCAGGCTGTCCGGCTAACTTCAGAGTTCTCCTATTTTGGTCAGAACCATAAGTAACGGCAAATAATCCTTTAACCTGCTGCGGAATAGTTTCAATGCTTTCGAAATATGGAACTCGATTGTTTTGATGCTGAGGTCCAGTTCTGCCGCAATCTCCCGGTTGGTCATACTCTCGTACCGGCTTTTAAAGAAGATCGTACGGGTCTGTTCCGGTAATTCGTCCAGTGTTTTCCGGATGATTTCTTTTACTTCGATGGTGAAGAGCTCTGACGGGTCGCACGACTCGAGAGAAGAGATACGGAAATTTAGTTCGCGTTGGCGGTGGTCATATAGCTGATCTTCCGCATCAGTCCGGATGGTCAGGTGTCGTAAGTGGTTGAGTGCCTTGTTTTTTACAGATGTTAATAGGTATCCGGGGATATTGGTGTCGGCAGGTAGCTCCTTTCTTTTCTCCCAATACTGGATAATTGCCTCCATGTAAATATCCTCCGCGGCGGCCATATCCCTTACGTATGAATTGGCAAACAAGATGAACGGCTCTCTGAATTGATCGAAGAGCGTTGAAAATAGTGAAGATTCCGTTCGTTGTTCTCCCATAACAGATGCAAAAGTAATAAAAAAGTACCTTTTGATGTCGTTTGTGTAGTTAAAAGCATTACTTTTGTAGCTTGTAATTAGTTGAAAACGAAAAAGAATGGATAAAGTAAGTTATGCACTTGGCTTAAGTATCGGAAATAATTTCCAGAACTCGGGCATTAATGATCTTCAGATTGAAGACTTTGTGAAAGGATTGAAAGATATTTTGGGCGGCCAGACTCCTGAAATCAGTTATGACGAAGCTAAGCAGGTGATCAACGATTACTTCATGAAGCTACAAAAAGAAAAATTTGAAATCAATAAGAAAGCAGGCGAAGAATTCCTGACTATCAATAAAGGAAAAGCAGGTGTTGTAACGCTGCCCAGCGGATTGCAATATCAGGTACTTCAGAAAGGTGAAGGCCCAACGCCGACTGCTTCCGACAACGTAAAATGTCATTATCACGGAACTTTAATCAACGGTACAGTGTTTGATAGTTCAGTACAGCGCGGCGAACCGGCTGTATTCGGAGTATCGCAGGTAATCCCGGGATGGGTGGAAGCATTGCAGCTAATGCCGGTAGGTTCCAAATGGAGACTGTTCATCCCTTCCAACCTGGCTTATGGCGAACATGGAGCAGGAGAAGTTATCGAGCCGAACAGCGCATTGGTTTTTGATGTCGAATTATTGGACATAGTAAAATAATTTATAGAGAAAAATGAAAAAGATTAATGTTTTAGTTGCTACGGTTATTGTAGCGTTGGGCGTTTCTGCCACATCTTGTGACTCAAAAAGAAGTGCCAGCCTGAAAACTGGTGCGGATAGCGCGAGCTATGCAATCGGTATTGCGAACGGAAGTATGTTCAAACAGAATCTGGAAGGCATGCCTGGTGGTCCTGTTAATATTGACGATCTGTTGGCTGGTTTCGAAGCAGCTTTGAAGAACGATACTACTGGTGCGAAGATGACTATGGAACAGGCTCAGGCTTTTCTGAACACTTATTTTGTAGAAGCTCAGGCTAAAGAAGCTGAGAAAGCAAAAGAAGAAGGAGATAAGTTCCTTGCTGAAAACAAGACAAAAGAAGGTGTTATCACTACAGAAAGCGGTTTGCAGTATAAAGTGGAAACTGAAGGTACAGGTGCAAAACCTGCAAAAGAAGATCGGGTAAAAGTACACTATACAGGTACATTGCTGGACGGAACTAAGTTCGATAGCTCTGTAGATCGTGGTGAACCTGCTGAATTTGCTGTAGACCGGGTGATTGCGGGATGGACTGAAGTTCTGCAGATTATGCCGGTTGGTTCTAAATATATTATTTGGGTTCCGGCTGAATTGGGTTATGGTCAACAACCTCCTCGCGGAAGCAATATCAAACCGAACAGTACTTTGAAGTTTGAAATAGAATTACTGGATATCGTGAAAGACGACCAGAAATAACAATATTACATTTGTAAATAAAGGGGCGGGTAAATTATGCTAAAAAGCATTATTTGCCCGCTTTTATTATTTATTTAGTACTTTTTTCTTTCAGAATGATAGATTGTTGAAAATAATTATATACTTTTGATATATAAATAACAAGAGCGTATAATAAAGCGATAGAGAAAATGGAGAAAATAGACAAACTGGACCGGCAGATATTGAACATTATTTCAAAAAATGCCAGGATTCCTTTCAAGGATGTAGCTGAAGAGTGTGGCGTGTCGCGTGCAGCCATCCATCAACGGGTACAGCGCATGATTGATATGAATGTGATCGTTGGGTCAGGTTATCATATTAATCCGAAGATTCTGGGATATAATACCTGTACATACATCGGTGTAAAGTTGGAACGTGGTTCCATGTACAAAGATGTCGTACCTGAGTTCGAGAAGATTCCGGAAGTAGTCGAATGTCATTTTACAACAGGTCCGTACACAATGCTGATCAAATTGTATGCCCGTGATAATGAGCATCTGATGGAATTGTTAAATTCAAAAATTCAGGAGATACCGGGTGTGACGGCTACGGAGACATTGATCTCTTTGCGTCAGAGTGTGAAACGCGAAATCCCTATCTGCAACATCAACGAATAAATTATTCTAAAAAATAGAAGCCCGGCCTCCTTGTGAGTTGCCGGGCTTTTTTATATCCACGGCAATTACTACTTTTGTAGGGTTGAGTTATATGTTCCCATGAAAAAATATATAGGACTGTTTGTTTTGTTATGCTGCTTTTCTTCGTGGCTCACTGCCGGAGAAAGCTATTGTTTTCGTGTTTACCTGAAAGATAAAGGCGATTCCGGATTTTCTGTAGACGAACCGGAAGCATTCCTGTCGAAAGAATCCATACAACGGCGTAAAAAGTCGGGAACCCCTGTTACTGTCTCCGATCTTCCTATTGCCCGGGCTTATCTGGATACATTGGCTGCTACCGGGGGAGAACCGGTAGTGCAGAGCAAATGGCTTTCCACTGTGGTTGTCGCCAGTAAGGACAGTACTGTTGCCGACCGGCTCAAAGGGCTGGCAATGGTCGATTCGGTAAAATGGGTCTGGAAAGGAAGCAATGATGTTGTTCCGGCCCAGGAAGACGATCAGGAGATACGCCTTGTTCCATCCGATACGCCTCTGAAAGAAAAATACGGATATGCGGAAAACCAGATCAAAATGTTGAACGGTGTCAAATTGCATGAAGCCGGATTCAGGGGAGAAGGAATGCGTGTTGCAGTGATCGACGCCGGTTTCCAGAATGTCGACCGTATCTGTGTATTCGATTCCCTGCAACTGATCGGGACGCACAATGTGATTTATCCCGGGCGTAGCGTTTATGAGGCTGATGATCACGGGACGAAAGTATTATCCTGTATGGCTGCCAATATGCCTGGTATAATGGTGGGAACAGCCCCTAAGGCGTCTTATTTGCTGATCAAGAGTGAAGACAGCGATTCGGAATATCCGATAGAAGAAGATTATTGGGCGGCGGCCGTCGAATATGCTGATAGCGTGGGAGTGGATGTGATCTCTTCTTCATTAGGTTATTTTGCTTTCGATGCGGACGAGTTATCTTACGACCAGGCTGCCCTCGACGGGAAGAGTTCGCTGATCAGCCAGGCCGCCCATCTGGCTGGCCAGAAAGGTATCCTGATGTTCTGTAGTGCAGGAAATGAAGGCAACGGTAGCTGGGGGAAGATTACCTTTCCTTCGGATGCTTCGGATATCCTGACGGTAGGATCTGTCACGGAAGAAAAGAAAAAGAGTGTTTTCAGTTCCGTCGGTTTTACAGCCGATTATCGTGTGAAACCGGATGTTGTCGCGCTGGGATCAGGTAGCTGTGTGATCGATCCGCAGGGAAATATACGGTATGCCAGCGGAACATCCTTTGCGACCCCTATATTGGCAGGGATGGGGGTCTGCTTGTGGCAGGCATTGCCCGGATTAAGCAACAAAGAAATCATAGCCTTATTGCAGGAGGTATCGAGCCAGGCCAAACGCCCTGATGCTGAACTGGGGTATGGCATTCCGAATATATATAAAGCCTATAAGAAAGGAACGCAATATGCCAGGGCTGAACATTAATCCGGAGTATACGGGAAATGAACGCAGGGAGTTCTCTTTGCTGGAACTGAATAATCTGGTTCACGTCGCTGTCAGTGAGGCATTTCCCGGTACCTGCTGGGTACGGGCGGAAATGAGCGATGTGCGGACAAATGCATCTTCCGGGCATTGTTATCTGGAGTTCATCGAGAAAAATCCGGTAACCGGACAACTGGTAGCCAAAGCACGCGGCTCGATATGGGCAAAGACGTTCCGGATGCTGAAACCTTATTTCGAGATGGAGACCGGACAGTTGTTTGCTTCCGGGTTGAAAGTGTTGGTAAAAGTATCCGTCGAGTTCCATGAGTTATATGGATATAGCCTGACAGTGTTGGATATCGATCCGGCCTATACGTTGGGGGATATGTTGCGGAAGCGGATGGAGATCATCCGTCAGTTGAAGGAGGAAGGCGTGTTTACGCTGAATAAGGAACTACCGTTCCCTGTCCTGCCGAAACGTATTGCCGTCGTTACTTCACCTACGGCTGCCGGTTATGAGGATTTTCTGAATCAGCTGGCGGGTAATAAAGCCGGTTATTCCTTCTATACAAAACTATTCCCTGCGCTGATGCAGGGAGAAAGGACGGAAGAGTCGGTTATTGCTGCACTCGACCGTATTTATCATCATATCGACTGTTTTGATGTGGTCGTGATCATCCGCGGAGGTGGTTCCACATCGGATCTGAATAGTTTCGATTCCTATCTGCTGGCGGCTAACTGTGCCCAGTTTCCGCTACCTGTGATAACCGGTATCGGGCATGAGCGCGATGACACCATTCTCGATATGGTTGCCCATACACGGATGAAAACGCCTACAGCAGTGGCTGAGTTCCTGATCGGCCGTATGGATGCCGCCGCTGGAGAACTGGAAGAACTTCAACAGGATGTCTGCGAACTGGCTAATAATATACTGCTGAAGCAGAAGAATTTCCTGCAATTACTGGGCGCGCGTCTGCCGGTGATCGTAACGAACCGGATCGAACGTAACCGGTCATTTCTGCAAATGGTCGGAAATAAGCTGCCGGCGTCTGCTTCTGCCATGTTGCTTCGCCGTCGTTCGGCTTTGGAAAGTATGCAGATGCAATTGCAGAACCGTGTAACTTCCCGTTTGGCGGAAGATGCCCGTTTTATCCAACTGACAGAGCAGTTTATCAAAATGGCTTCTCCCGACTATGTACTGAAACGGGGATACAGCCTGGCGCTGAAAGATGGTAAAATCATCAAACATGCAACCGAGTTGAGTTCCGGTGACGAGCTGGTCACGCGGTTTGCGGATGGTGAGGTGAAGAGTATCGTTAAAAAATAAATCATTCAGAAATATGACAAAGAAAGAGGAAACATACAATGAAGCGGTTGAAAAACTGCGGAAGATCGTTGCCGATATAGAGAACGGCGAATTGGATGTGGATATACTCTCCGAGAAAGTGAAGGAGGCAACCCGTTTAATCAAGCTGTGTAAAGAGAAACTGTATAAGGTGGATGAAGATGTAAAAAAGGTTCTGGAGGAACTGGAGTGATGCGTAAATATGTATTGATCGTAGCCGGGGGAAAAGGACTCCGGATGGGAGGGGATCTGCCTAAGCAGTTTATCCCGCTGGAAGGGAAACCCATCCTGATGCATACCTTGGAAACATTTCACCGTTGGGATGCTTCGGCAGAATTGATACTGGTCCTCCCCGAAGACCATCAACCTTATTGGAACATGCTTTGCCGGGAGATCGGGTGTAAAGCACCTCACCGGATAGCGAATGGAGGCGAGACGCGTTTTCATTCCGTCCGGAACGGATTGCAATTCCTTTCGGAAGAAATTGGAAATACATCCGGGAGGAATGAAAAAGCCCTGGTTGCAGTGCACGACGGCGTACGCCCGTTTGTCTCTTCCGAAGTGATCGGCAGCTGTTTTGCGGAAGCAGAACAAAGTGGGGCGGCAATCCCTGTGTTGCCTATGATCGATTCATTGCGCGAGACGGACGGAAACGAGTCGCATCCGGTAGATCGCGGACGGTATGTTGCGGTACAGACACCACAGGTTTTTCGCAGTGACATATTATTAAAAGCATACGAGCAGCCTTTTACCCCCCTTTTCACGGATGATGCATCTGTTGTTGAGGCTGCCGGGATATCGGTTCAGCTGGTTCCCGGAAATCGTGAGAATATCAAGCTAACGACACCGTTCGATTTGCTGATAGCAGAAGCGTTATTTTCTTCTGTAAAGTAAAAAGGGGGGCTTCTTTTTTAATCCGTTTCAAAGCTATATTTTCCGGATGGCACTTCCATCACAGCATATCCATCCTGTATACCTTTAAAACTGATTCCTTTTACTTTATGGATAGCATTACCGCTCTCTTTCACTGTTTTTCCGGAAATAACCGGAAGATAAACCGTGGCGTGACTTCCGACCGGAACTTCCACATCCATTTTGAAACTCTTCTCCTGTTTTTTCCAGTCTACGCCGGCAACACCATACGGAGTACGGGTTGAATAAGTTGCATAAGAAATAGCTTCGGGAGGACACGGTTTGATGATGATATGTTTGTAGCCCACTTCCTTCTGATCAGTGTTCAAACCCGCCAGTTTCCGGTAGAACCAGGTGAAACCGCCGCCGAACATCGGATGATTCCGGGAATTGTTACCGTTCCATTCCTCCCAGGTGGTAGTGGCACCCTGGGAAATCCACCAGCCGTAACCGGGCATGTCTTTTTTATCCATGGCTTCATAAGCCAGTTCATTCATCCCGTTGTCTGCCAGTGTCTCAAAAAAGAATTGAGTACCGAAAATACCTGTGTATAAGTGTCCGTTATGGGCACGCACTTCTTCCCGTACCGTTTCCTGTACATCTTTCTTTACTTCATCCGGAACTCCCATCACCAGAGCGAAGATATTGCTGCCTGAAGGACCATACGTTTTAGTCTCCGGATTATAGAAACGTTTGTGGAAAGCCTGCCGTGTTTTCTCTGCCAGAGCGGAGAAAAGGCTTGCATCCTTTTTCTCTCCCAGTGCTGATGCCGCTTTTGCCGTAAGATCGGCACAACGCCAGAGATAGAATGTATGAACCAGGTCTTTCGGAGGGAATCCGTCTGCTGGGCACCATTCTCCCAGGTTGTGCCATTCGCTGACGTTTCCGTTGCTTTTTATCTGCGAAAGCATGATGCCGTCGGAATCTACCCAGGTTTGCATGTACCGGAGCTGTTCTTTCATTCCGGTATAATTGGCAGCCAGCAAATCTTTATCTGCATAATGCTGATAAAACTCCCACGGCATAATGTTCATAGCTGCTCCCCATGCCACGCCGCCTCCGCAGCCGGGTTGCCAGGGTGCGCCGTTCGGAACATAACCGGTCGCTTTGTTCTGGGCAAGCAATATGTCTTTGATCCATTTGGTATATAAAGCTGCGGCATCATAATTATGCATGACGGTGACGCAAGCCACCTGTCCGTCGCCGGTATAGGCGGAACGCTCCCGATGGGGACAGTCGCTGATAATACTGCCGTGCGAGTTGTCTGTCAGGCTTCGTCTCCATATCTTATTGATCTGGTTGAAAAGCGGGTTTGAGCAGTCGAAATGTCCGGTCGTCTCAAGCTCCGTATATACAGCTTCCGCTGTCAGGTTATTTTCCCGGAGTTCACCCGGCCAGTTGATAATCTCTGCTTCCCGGAAGACAAACCAGGTAAAGCGGGCGGCATACGATTCCGGTCCGTCTCCTTTCATCGTATAAGAGTTGGAACCGTTCGGCGATTCACAGATATAACGGATTTCCACTTTCCGGCCGGCTTCTCCCTGCATATTATGCAGATGTACCCAGCCGGATATTTCTTCCCCGAAATCGACTTTGTAATTCCCGTTTTCCAGTCGTGTGATCTTTTTCGGTTTCAAGACTTCCATAACCTTGTCGGAATGAGACATCTGTGCCTGTAGTTCACCTTCCGGCGCTTTCCGTACGACGGCAGACTCCCATCCGTCAGCCGGTTTGTCCGGTGAGCACCAATCCGGCTGTTCCAGCCGGGCGTCATAATGTTCTCCCTGGTAAATTCCATCTAAGACAATGGCGCTACGCGATACTTTCCAGGAAGTGTCCGATGTGATGACCTCCTCGCTGCCGTCGGTGTAGCCGATATGTAGCTGTGCGATCAGGCGTGGCGATCCGTAGGGCATCGTCCAGCTTAGCGCTGCATTATAAAAGCCGTTACCTAACAGGCAGCCGAGTGCATTTTTACCTTGTTTTAATGCTTCTTTCAGGTCGTAGCAGAGATAGAGTACATTATAGCCTTTGAAATTATCGTCGAGGGTCACACGGGTCACATCCAGGTCGTCCCGTTTCCCATAATTGGTTTGGTTGGGAACCAGAACGTCGTTGCCGACTTTTTCTCCGTTCAGATATAATTCAAAATAACCCAATCCACTGATATAGATTTTTGCTGAAGCTATTTCTTTGGAAACGGTAAAATCTTTTCGGAAGAGTGGGGCAGGAGGAAGTGTTTTGTCTGCCGATTTTGCCGTGGCTTCTTCGCTTTGCCAGGGCGCACCGATCCATTGTGCTTTCCATTCATCGGCATTCAGCAATCCCATATTCCAGCGGGCAGGTTCACTCCAGTCCGATATTTTTCCGTTGGCATCCCAAACGCGGACTTGCCACCAGCATTCCTGTCTCGATTGTAACGGCTTTCCTTCGTAACGAACCAGAAAGGACTGGCTACTTTTTTTCTTACCACTGTCCCAAAGGTCGGCCTGTTCCTTTTTCAGTTTCTCGGCCGATGAAGCAACCCGTATCTGATAGGCGGTCTGCTGTTGTCCTCGTTCACCGGGAGCGGCTGTATTGATCCACGACAACCGGGGATGCCGGGCATCTATAACGGAGGGATCGACCAGGTATTCGCAGGTGAGCCTGACAGGGGTAAGAGTTGCATTTGCTGTCAAAACAAAAAGAAATGACAAAAGAATTGAAATACCGGATTTAAGTTTCATATCGACAAAGTTTAGTTCTAGATGGATTGCGACAAATGTATATGATTTTTGTCGATGCTCAAATAGCGAACCTGTACTTGTGTCAGATTTGACAAGAAAATTGTCAAAATCCAAAACTATACCGACTGTCGATAGGGCGGCAAGGTTTGTGCCGATAGGCAAAGAGTATCATACATTTTGTATGATACAAAATGTATGATGTTCGTGATTTTATGGTATCGAGTATATGACTTATTTCTTTCTTGTTGGCTTGAATTGACTTTTTGATAGTATACCTAAGAATATATATTTAATAAACAGGTTCTAAGGTTTGTCAGTATTTGTGTCCAATTTTGAGAATAGAAATATCAAAATGTAAAATGAACTCTTTTGTCTGTGGCTTGTATGTATTGTTTATGGAGAGTGGAACTTTTTATTCATCTTACACGATGTTTATGAATATCGTTATTTTGATATTTGTTGGATGATTGTTGCTTTATGAATCGTTTTTTTTATGATTATGTGGAAGAGGGAATGAAGATGTTTTATATTCGTGTGAATTTGTTGTTTTGTTTTTGTTGGTGTTGTTACTCTTTCTGGAAAATAAATCTGTTCTAAAGCAGGTGTTTTAACGTGAAAAAGTGATTAAAAACAGAGTTACTCATCTGTAATTAACAAAAATTTAGCCTTAAATAAAGTCCCATTTCGTTTAAAAGGAAAAATATTTCGTTTTAAACGAGATTGAAATTTGCTTTAAACGAAGGTAGAGAATTGCTATTGATATGTCTAATGTTAATTTATGTGTTTATTCTTCTTCTGGTTCATCTGTTTTGTGTAAGATGGTTGGTATCGGAAGCATATAAAAGGAAGCATTATGGTTTTATTTTATAGTAATGTGTGTCTTGTTGATATTTCAATGAATGTATTTTAGTTGGATTTTTTGTGTTGAAAATACTTTTGTAAATTTGTGTGTATGGCTTTTTATTCGGATATTGCATTTCAAAACAGCACACAAGTATTGATATGAAAAACGCTATACTACTATTTATTCTTTTCTGTTTGTTCTTTTCATGTAAAAGTAACAATGAGATCAGTATAAAGATAAAGGAAGCGGAAGAGTTGATCCGGATTGAACAACCGGATAGCGCTTTTTCTCTTTTAGAAAGCATTACTAATCCGGATGTGCTGAATGATAAAATCTTTGCTCATTTCTGTTTGATCTATGCCGGTTTATCCGAACAGTTAGGTGAGGATATGCCGTTTGTCCCTCAAATGGAGAGGGCAAATACTTATTACGAAAAACATGGTTCGCAAGAAGAAAAGATGAATTGCCTGTTGTATTTGGGAATGTCCTATGAGGAGGAGACCGATTTTGAGTGGGCTATGAAATCTTATTTACAAGCGGTAGAGATAGCGAAAAATGCGAAAAAATATTTGCTGGTCGGGAAATTGTATAATAAAATTGCCGGATTACATGATTATGATGATAATTACGATGAGGCACAACGCTATTATCAACTATCCGGAGAATATTATCTAAGAGGAGGAGATAGCCTGAATTATATTTATTCGATTCGTGATATCGGTTCGAATTATACCATAAAAGAAGAGTATGGTGAGGCTTCGGAATCGTTCCAAAAGGCTTATCGATTGGCATTGAGTCTGAATGATTCATTATTATTAAGTTCTATAACTAACCGCTTGGGGATTAACTATAAAGAAATGGGTAATTATTCATTAGCAGAAAAATACTTGTTTCAATCGATTGCTTATGATAAAGCAGGTAGTGCTCCTACTTATTTGGCTTTGGTTGATTTATATACACGAAAAAAGGAATATGGAAAGGCACGAGAGTATATAGAAATGGCTTCTATTTATCGTACTGCGAAGCGTAGACTTACGGGAGGCCTGTTGTATCAATTATACTTACTAGAAAAAGAACAGGGAAATTATTCTTTGTCTTTGGGTTATTATGAACAGTATACTAATTATGCAGATTCTATAGCGGATTTAAAAGCTCGGATAGATGTTCTAAAAGTAGAAAGAAGATATGACTATGCAAATTTGTTGAATGATAATAATGAGTTGCAAATTAGAAATCAGGAAATTTTTATTGTTTGTATTTTTCTGTTATTGGTGAGCTTATTTTTGTTTGTATTATATAAATATAGAGTTGCTTTAAAAAATAGATATATACTTGATCAACAGAAAAAAATAGCTGATGCGAACTATACCTTGCAAGAAAAGGAATTTGCAGTAGAAGGATTAAGTACTGATATATTGAAGATCAGGGAAAATATATTGAAGAGTTCTGCTGTCTATAAAAAAATAATTAGAAACTCTCAATCGGTGGAAGAAGCTAAAAAGTGTTTGTTAACAGATCAGGAATGGTTGACATTAAAAGAAATATTAAAAACTACTTATTTGTTCTTTATCGATAACTTACAAAATAGCTTTTCAAATCTAACTGAAGATGAGATACGTTTTTGCTGTTTGCTGAAAATTGGATTAAACAGTCAGCAATTATCTATTCTTTTAAATATCCAGCCTACCTCTGTCAGCCATAAACGTTATCGTATCATGAAGAAAGGCAAATTGGAGAATACCAATACAACATTAGAAGAGTTTATTTTCGGCTTGTGATTTGATGCTTCGAAAAGGGTAATTTGATACTTCATACATATGTTTTTATATGTATTAGATATTTTGATCTTTGATTATTAGTACTTTATTCAGATATTGAGTATTTGTTCCCATACATATCCTTTGATAGATTTCGGCCTTCTGTTTAAGATTAGACCTGTACCTTTGCCCCTGAAATTTTAATCTTGATAGTGAATATGAATAGATCGATATTAGTCGTATTGTTGTTGTGTGTAATGGTTTCCGGTTTTGCTAAAAAGGAAATTGTTTTAAAAGATCAGTTCAGGTCTCCGCAACCTCCTATAGAGGTTTTTATTGATGAGGAGAGTAGAGAATTGACATTGGACTTGAAGAATGGTAAAGAAAATATCAAAGTTATTATAACTGACTTTTCTGGTAATAGTATATATAATAATGAAGTGAAAATGGAAGGTACATATGTACTGCCATTACCTATGATCGGGAAAGGTAAATATGTCTTATATATATTCTTGGATGAGATAGAATTACAAGGTTTTTTTGAAATAAATAACTACTAACTAATTATTAATGTAATGAATGTATTTAAATTGTGTGTTGCTATAGTCTCTTTGTTAGCTATAGTGTCCTGCTCTAATGAGGATTTGGGAAGTGTGTCTATTCCGGATCAAAATCTTAAAACGAAATCGGTAGGAAATATAGTTGAAAACTCGACAGTAGCTCAGTTGTTGGCATCTATAGAGATAGATCAAGCGATAATGAATGAAGTGAAAATTGGAATTGATCGGTCTGTAAATTATGGATTAGATGAAGAATATAGATTTGCAGATATGTTAAGTCCCTCTAATAGTAAGTTATGTCGTATGGGGAATACTTCAAGTTTAATACAAAAAATGAGTGATAAAATATCTCATTCATTATTAAAATCATCAATTTCTTCTTCTGATTTTTTTGAATACTTATCCCAAAATGATATTCAAATCTATTGGCCTTATTCAGAGGATTGGGATGGTGAGACATTGCCCGTAATTACATTTAATCCCGAAAATGGGAATGAAGATTGGAATTATGGTTATAAGCAAGTGAAGGAAGCTGATGGTACGATCAGTATTGATACAGTAATTGTAGATGAAGTATATGTTACGGAAAATCCAGTATGGATTATAAACAGGAACGAAACAAGATATGAAAATTTACCTGATTTTGAGAATGGTATATACGAAAAAAATGGAGTTGTATTTGATCAGCCTGTTGATACTAATATTATTCATCCGGAGCCACGATATATCATTTGGGAACCTAAGACTGATCCTGATTTGATATATACTTTTTATATTCAAAATATGAGGGTTTTTAAACAGTTAGATGGTGTATTGGCTGGAGGTTCTGAAATTGTTGTACGATGTGCATATCCCGAAATAGAGGGAGGAATGAAAGCTCCTGTAACAAAACTAAGAAAAACTTGGTCGCGAAAAGAAATATCTAAAAGTAAAATAAAGACATTCACAACCCCTTTGATAACCAGTTGGAGGCAAGAACAACTCCAATGCGGTTTGAAAATTATAGAAGAAGACAATGGCGATACTAAGAACTGGGAGTTTTCTTTAGGTATTAAGTTTAATGGGAAGGATTATGGGGTAAATGCAAAAATACCATTTCAAAATCATGATGATGAAATTGTCGAAACTATTTTGGATCGGGAATATATAAACTCTAGAAAAAATATAGCTCAAGTAAATACACCTGAATGGGGTATTTGGAAAATGTACTCTGAGAATGGAGTTGCTTATACTCTGCCAATTCTTACCGATAAATAAAATATAAACAGAATGCTATATCAATGATGCTTTTGGGTATCTTTGGGTATAGCATTTTAACATAAAAGGTTATGAAGATATTTTTCTGTATAATTTCTATTTGTATATTGAATTTTACATCACTGCATTCACAACTATCTGTATCACCCAATGTGGGGTTTAATATTTCTTCTTTATCCGGTATTGAGTCTTCTCAGTCTTTTATCTCTTATAATGTAGGAGTGTCTGCTTTGTATAATTTTTCTTCCTTTTGGGGATTAGAAAGTGGAATTTATATTACTCAAAAAGGGGCTAATAATATAAAAGGAACTATAAACATATCAGAATATCCGATAAATGCCGATTTGGTATCTATGGATTTGAAAACAACATATATGAAAATACCTTTGATGTTGTCGATAGGTCATTCTTTGTATAAAGACTTATCTATCCGGTTAAAAAGCGGGCCTTATTTTTCTTATGGACTTTCAGGGAAAGGTTCTATAGGGCGATTGGATAATACTTATAAGGCAGGTATAAGGCCTTTTGAATCTATCTCCTTTGAGACATCCTCTTATGGAAGAAAGGTTTTCCCTGGTATGAATCGCTGGGATATTGGTTGTAGTTTTAATATAGAATTAGTTATGTATGATTTACAAATAGGAGTATTGTATGATTTGGGAATTTCTAAATTATCAGATTTTTTTCCTATTAGAGGTGCTGATGATTTAAAAAACAGAACATGGAGTGTATATGTAGCCTATAAACTTCCTTTTCGTTGAATATGCGTATTCTTATATTATTTCTTTTCCTTTTGGTGATAATGAGTTGTCATACACAATTGAGAGGTAGTTTACTGATAGGGATAAATCTTCGATTGTAATATATCTGTATTTATCCCGTTTACACTTTGTAAATAAATGAATTATGATGAAAAAGACACTAGTATTAATTGTTATTGCATTGTTCTCCGTTTTTAATCATGTGCAGGCCGCTGATATAGAGGCACGTACTGGAATAATGGGAGGAGATGTATGGGGGCTTCATGCGGGAGCCTATATAAATTTTCCGCAATCAGCGTTATTTTCAATTCAGACCGGAGTGCTGCTGCATACGGCAAATAGATCGGCAATCGCTAATTCGAATACATGGGATATTGATTTTAATATCCCGGTTTATGCATCATTCCATATTCCATTAAGGGAAAAGGCAAATCTTCGTTTGAATGGAGGTGCTTATTTTGGTACGGGGTCGGAAGTTCAGGTAGGCGCCACGGCAGAAGTCGGAGTCGAAATGAAAAGAGTTTTTGTGGGTGTCAACTGCTTTCAGAATTGTATAAATGAACAGGAGTTCCTGTTTGGAATATCTGTCGGATACAAATTTAAGTTATAAAAAAAGCTGAGTATCTTACTGAAAATGTGAGATACTCAGCTTTTTTCTATATAATATTAATGTATTGTTATTCGTAGCTTTGTTGTGAATAAACTTCGAGCTTATGTTGCTTGCCGAGTTCTACAATTTTCCCGTAACTCGGTTGACTTGAAGTTTTTTCTTCTCTTTTAAGCATATACGTTAACGTGTATTTGCGGTATCCGTTTTCGGTGGATGTCATTAGCTGTTCGGAATATTCCTTGCGCCATTGAGCAAAATCGTTGTCCAACAGGTTTAATTTGTCTTCGATCTGATCCTTGTATTGGTTAAAGACAGTCAGAGCCTGCGAATCTGCATCTTTTTCCGCATCTTCTTTTGTATCTCCTTTTCCTGTAACTTCCCATTGTGAATAATCTGCAAATGTGTTATTGATTTGTATCCTGGCATTTTCCATCTTCTTGTCGATGGCGATAAGTGCCGGATCTGAATCACCTGTAGATTCTTTGCCTGTATAATCAACCAATAGAGAATAGGTATAGGTTACTTTCGTTTCATCAGAATCATTGCTGCAACCGTTAAAAAAAGTCAGTGTAAATAATAGACAGGTAATAATACCAGAAATACTCTTTTTCATATAATCAGAATCTTTTGCTTTATGAGGGGCAAAGTTATGAAAAATGTTGAAAAACTTGTACTTCTAAAAGAATTGAATGTAATACCCATAAATGATAACTGATAAATTTACATCATGGCCGGGCCGGTTCTGCATAAATTGCATATTGGGACCCATCTTCAAGCATCAACAAAACGAAATTGACACGTTCGGTCACCCAAATGGCACAAGGATAGTCACTGGGGTATTTTTTCTGTTCCGAAAACAGCTCATCATACAGTTTGAATATCTTCTGCTTTTCCTTTTGATCGTCATACGTAGGCTGGGAATAGAGTTTGCAGAAATAGTTGTAAAGCTCGTTGTAGCTTTGGATATTGTCCTCGTTGAAAACTTTCACTTCAACAGATGGAACAGTACCGTTCAGGCCGGATGTAACCATCAGGTCAGGGCTGCTGCCTAGTACATCGGCATATGATGTCCATGCCTGTGAGGTTTTTGTAATATCTGCCCAGTTATAACCCAAAAAATCCTTGTCATCAGTGATCGTTATATCAAGTGAGTCACGGGAAACCACCTTGTTCTCTTTCCATGCGGTCAGGTAGGCTTCATACTCGCCGGGAAATTTGAAACAGTGTCCCCATCCCATACTCAGATGGTCTTCATGGTAACCTTCATCTGCTTTGTGATGGAATACCTGATAACTGCCGTTCTGTTCCTTTACCGTCCAGACTATTGAATCGCATACGGCATCGAGTTCTTTTAATACTATCGGCTGTGTCCCTTCATTATAGATATAAAAATCCATAAGATCGAAAATGTTTCCTTTAGGCTGTTTTACGGCGATCCGCGGCATCGGATATTCTGTTACTTTCACCTTTATTGTGGCTGATTCTCCTGTTTCATGGTCGGTAACGATAATGCTGGTTTCGCCTTTCTGCTTGCCTGTGATTTCGATGGCAGCAGTGAAATTATCATGACTGCCCCATATGTAAGCGGCATCGATCAGTTCAGGATCGGCTATATTCAGTGTCGTGTTTTCATTGGAAATCAAATTGATGGAACTGCTGCGTCCTTGCATCACTTCACACGTGTTTTCGGATAATTCTAAGCGATATGCCGGTTCCGTGTTGTCTTCGTCATTGCAACAAACGAAACTGATTGTACATATGAATAGTAATAGTCCGAATAGATTCTTTGTTTTCATTGTATATTCTTTATGATTCTGTGTATATTTCTGAATGTCTTTTGTACGTCATTCACATGCATAAATTATTATATTTCTTTTTTGTAAGGTTGTAAATGTAGAAAATTAATTCGAGAACTTGAGTGAGGCTTAATTTTTTTATTCCTGAAGATCTGTTCAAAAACGTAATATCAATAATACGATAGCTGATAAATTTGCATGGTGACCATAAAAATAATAAATTCGCTGTCCAAATAGACAGATATGCTTGATTTAGACAAACGATCCCTTATGTATCTGCCGGGTGTAGGCCCGAAGAAAGCGGAGATATTACGGAAAGAGGCCGGGATATCTTCGTATGAGGATTTGTTGTTTTATTTCCCATATAAATATATCGATCGCAGCCGGTTTTATAAGGTTTCCGAAATAACAGGGAACATGCCTTATATCCAGTTGAAAGGACGTATCCTGTATTATGACACGGTGGGAGAAGGGCGGACCCGGCGATTGGTGGCAAAGTTTACCGATGGTACCGGAACGATCGACCTGGTCTGGTTTAAAGGTCTTAATTATGTGACTGATAAATATAAGACGGGGACTGAATATATCGTTTTCGGGAAACCCACCGAATTCGGGCACATCTACAATATTCCCCACCCCGATATCGACCCGGTGGATCAGGCAGACCAGGTGGCAGCCGGCCTGACACCTTTTTATAATACCTCGGAGAAGATGAAGAAATCGTTCCTCAATTCGAGGGCGATCCAAAATCTGCAATATACCTTGCTAAGTTCGTTGAACTGGAATCTACCTGAAACGTTACCGGCGGATGTCTTGTCGCGTATCCGGATGATGCCGTTGAATGAAGCGATCCGCAATGTCCATTTCCCTGAATCGACAGAGAAGCTGAGACTGGCACAGTTGCGCCTGAAATTCGACGAACTCTTTTTTATACAATTGAATATTCTCCGTACCGCCAGCTTGCGTAAGTTGAAATTGAAAGGGATTGTTTTTCCTACTGTCGGAGATTATTTCAATACGTTTTATAAAGACTATCTCCCGTTTGAACTGACCGGCGCACAAAAACGGGTGGTAAAGGAAATCCGTGCTGATATGGGAAGCGGACGGCAGATGAACCGCCTGTTGCAGGGAGATGTGGGAAGCGGAAAGACATTGGTCGCTTTGCTTTCTATGCTGCTGGCTGTCGATAACCATTGCCAGGCATGTATGATGGCTCCGACAGAAATACTGGCTACCCAGCATTATGCCACTGTCATGGAGTTTCTGAAAGATATGGATATCCGCGTCGCGTTACTGACCGGATCGACAAAAAAGAAAGAGCGTAACGCAATACTGCCGGCTATAGCCAGCGGCGAAATACAGATTGTAATCGGTACACATGCCCTGATCGAAGAGACGGTTGTTTTCTCTTCACTGGGATTGGCTATTATCGATGAACAACACCGTTTCGGCGTAGAACAGCGTGCCCGTTTGTGGAAGAAGAATGCTATCGTGCCTCACGTCTTGGTGATGACGGCAACCCCGATTCCCCGGACGCTCGCCATGACATTATACGGCGACCTGGATGTTTCCGTTATCGACGAACTGCCTCCGGGACGTAAGCCGATCCAGACCGTGCATCGCTACGACAATAAAAAGGCCCAGCTGTACGATTTTCTTCGGAAGGAAATTCAGTTGGGACGTCAGGTATATGTGGTGTATCCACTGATCGAAGGAAGTGAGAAGCTGGATTATAAGAATCTGGAAGACGGGTTCGAAACCTTTAAAGAGGTTTTCCCCGAATATAAGGTCTGTATGGTACATGGGAAGATGAAAGCGGCGGATAAGGAGACGGAGATGCAGAAATTCATAACCGGAGAAGCGCAGATATTGATGGCTACCACAGTTATCGAAGTGGGAGTGAATGTTCCAAATGCCTCTGTGATGGTGATCGAGAGTGCCGAACGTTTCGGATTGTCGCAGCTACACCAGCTGCGTGGCAGGGTCGGACGCGGTGCGGAACAATCCTACTGTATCCTGGTCTCTTCTTATAAACTAAGTAATGATACCCGTAAACGCCTGGAAATAATGGTGAACAGTAATAACGGATTTGAGATAGCCGAGGCTGACCTCCGCCTCCGGGGACATGGCGACCTGGAAGGGACACAGCAGAGCGGAGAGGGACTCGACCTGAAAATTGCAAACCTGGCAGCCGATGGGCAGATACTTCAATATGCCCGTGATATTGCGCTGGAAGTTCTTGACAAAGATCCTGAGTTACTGTCCGAACCTAACCGGATTTTGAACGAAAGGTTAAAAACGCTTTTTGCAAGAAAGATAAACTGGGGAATGATTAGCTGATATGTTGTGAAACATGTTTTCTTCTAAGTGGTTGTTTTTCAGTGAAATTCAATCGTGGTTTTGAATTTCTTCACTTTCATTGCGGAAATTTTTCCGGATTGAATTTTGTCAACTTGCTCAAAATAACGAACTTTGGTCGATTTGAAAAAAATAGGGTCTGTTTCAGGGCCTGTTTTACTCCTGGATTCCATTTCGAAAAATGATAAAAATGAAGATAAGAACACTACTTTTTATTTGTTGTACTACCCTTATGGTATCGGCCGTATCGGCTAAGGACCCTGAAGGGAAAGATACTCCAAAGCAGACTATACATATAGTAAAAATGGATAAACGCGTATCTGAACTGATGGCTGACCGGGTCACTATCCGTAAAGATATGGGTTTGAAAGAACTGGCAGAGATCAATGCCCGTGTTGATGAAACACTGGCGGATAAAGAATCCCTCCTGTTTCCGGCCGACGAGTTATACGGCTCGAACTGGGATACCCGTTGGGTAGATCCTTTTCGTGGTACTTCTAAGGTGGATATGCCTGATTCATGCGCTATAGATTGTTCGACATTCGTTCTTCCTATCGATACAATGACACGGGTTACTTCCAAATATGGTCCTCGCCGCCGTCGCATGCATAAAGGTATTGACCTGAAGGTTCAGGTAGGCGATACGATCCGTGCGGCATTTGACGGAAAGGTTCGTATCCGTAATTTCGAACGCCGTGGATACGGTAATTACCTGGTGGTTCGTCACCCGAACGGACTGGAAACAGTTTACGGACACTTGTCCAAATCGCTTGTCGATGTAAACGATATCGTACGCGCAGGTGATCCGATCGCATTAGGAGGAAATACCGGACGTTCTACCGGTTCTCATCTTCACTTTGAAACCCGCTTCCTGGGACAGGCTATCAATCCGGCCGACATTATTGATTTTGAAAACTCTGTACCTCATCAGGATACATATGTATTCCATAATATAAAGATTAACGGACGCAAGAGTAATATCTATACTTCCTCCAGTGACCAGATGGTTTATCACCGGGTAAAATCGGGCGATACGCTGGGTAAAATTGCCCGTATGTACGGAACAACCGTGAACGAACTTTGCCGTTTGAATGGAATCAAGAGTACCTCCACGCTTCGTTTGGGCCAGTCTATTCGTTGCAGTGCAGGCAGAAGTTCGAGCGTAGCTGCTAAAACGGAGGTAAAACCAGCTACTGAAAAAGCAGCAACAACGGTGGCAAAAGTGACTAAGACAACAACTGTGGAGGCTGTAACTCCGGTTGCTTCACTTACTGGAAATGCTCCTGCCAATCAGGATACAGAGGCTGTTTATCATCGTATCAAGAGTGGCGATACGCTAGGGGCTTTGGCTTCGAAATACGGAACAACTGTCAGCAAGTTGTGTGAAATGAACGGTATATCTAAAACAACAGTATTAAAATTAGGGCGTTCCATCCGCTGTAAATAAGTTATTTTTAAGATAAAGGAAAGGCACAGATGGAAACTACATCTGTGCCTTTGTTGTTTTTTTACTATCTTTGCGGCATAATATATTTAGTATATGGCTGATACGAAAGAACAGTTCGAGAAAGTGATCTCCCAGTGCCGGGAGTTGTTCGAAAAGAAGTTGAAAGATTACGGTCCCTCGTGGCGGATCATGCGTCCCCAGTCGTTGACCGACCAGATATTTATTAAGGCAAACCGTATTCGCAGCCTCGAGATCAAAGGGGTGAGCATGGTGGATGAAGGGATACGTCCGGAATTTGTCGCTATCGTGAATTATGGTGTGATCGGGTTGATCCAACTGGCCAAAGGCTTTTCGGATACCACGGATATGACGAACGAGGAAGCATTGGCATTGTATGATAAATACATTACGGAGACCAAAGAGTTGATGTATGCCAAGAACCATGATTACGACGAAGCCTGGCGCAGCATGCGTATCAGTTCCTATACCGACCTAATCCTGATGAAGATCTACCGTACCAAGCAGATCGAGAGCCACGGTGGTAAAACTATCGTTTCGGAAGGTGTGGATGCCAATTATATGGATATGATCAATTACGCCCTGTTCGGTTTGATCAAACTGGAATACGGCGAAGACTAATATATGAACTATAAAGAGACTGCAATAAAGATACTGACAGAGTGTAGCCGTCTGCTGATCGGAGTCGTATTTATTTTCTCCGGTTTTGTAAAGGCGGTCGATCCGGTGGGAGGTGCCATTAAGATAGGCGATTATCTGACTTCTTTCGGATTGGATATGTTGCAGCCTTTTACCGTCCTCGCTTCTTTTGCCCTTTCGGCTGCCGAGTTTGCAATGGGAGTCTGTATGCTTTTGGGAGTATATCGCCGCTATAACTCTTTTCTGGTCTTACTTTTCATGGCGTTTATGACGCCGCTGACATTATATCTGGCCCTGTTCAATCCGGTTTCCGACTGTGGTTGCTTCGGGGATGCGATCGTTATTTCCAACTGGGAAACCTTCTTTAAGAACCTGGTGTTGTCGGCTGCTGCTATCATGGTCTTTATGAACTGCGGCAAGATGTTCCAGTGTTTTACCTATAAGGTTTACTGGTTCGTGGCATTGTTCTCCTACTTTTTCTGTATAGGTTTTGCTTACTGGAATTACAATCATCTGCCGGTGCTGGATTTCCGTCCGTATAAGATCGGGGCGAATATACCCGGATTGATGTCTATTCCGGAAGGGGCGCCTGAAGACGAGTATAAGTACACTTTTGTCTATGAGAAAGAGGGAGTGATGAAGGAGTTTTCATTGGATAATTATCCTTCAGATGACAGTACCTGGACTTTTGTCGAATCGAAGACTGAACTGATAAAGAAAGGATATGAGCCTCCTGTGGCTTCCTTTAACATCTATGACGGGGAAGGCGACGACGTGACCGGCGATATACTGCATAACCCGCAACCGGTCCTTTTGCTGATAGCCCCGAAACTGGAAAAGGCAGACGACGAAAAGATAGATGAAATAAACGGCGTGTATGATTATGCGCTCGAACATGAATTGCCGTTCTTTTGCGTGACCGGTTCTTCTCCTGAAATGATCGACGAATGGAGCGACAATACCGGAGCCGAATATCCGTTCCGTATGGCAGACGAAGTGCTGTTGAAAACGATTATCCGTTCCAATCCCGGCCTGGTGCTGTTGAAAGACGGTACGGTGTTGGCTAAATGGCATTACAACGATATCCCCGATGAGGAACATGTAAAGTCCGTCATAGAAGAACATCTGAACCTGAGTGAAACAAAAGAAAAAGAAGATGGCTGGCTTGTTACCATCTTATCGACTTTTACCGTACCTTTGCTGCTCGTTTGGGTATATGACTTTTTCCGTTTCCGCCGGAGACGGAAAGTGATGGCAGAATAAAAGATTTTATTGTATTTATATATTTAATTAATTAAGTCATGAGAAAGAATATTGTTGCAGGAAACTGGAAGATGAACACTACTCTTCAGGAAGGCCTGGAATTAGCAAAAGGATTAAACGAAGCCCTGAAAGGCAAAGCTATCAACTGTGATGTAATCATCGGTACTCCGTTCACTCATTTGGCAAGCATTGCTGCTGCTATCGATACTGATAAGATCGGTGTAGCTGCTGAAAACTGCGCAGATAAGGAAAAAGGTGCTTACACTGGCGAAGTTTCAGCTGCTATGGTTGCTTCTACAGGTGCTAAATATGTGATCCTGGGTCACTCTGAAAGACGTGCTTATTACCACGAAACTCCGGCTATCCTGAAAACTAAAGTTGAATTGGCTCTGGCTAACGGTCTGACTCCGATCTTCTGTATCGGTGAAGTTCTGGAAGAAAGAGAAGCTGGCAAACATTTCGAAGTTGTAGACGCACAGATCAAAGAATCGTTATTCGATCTTTCTGCTGAAGATTTCGGTAAGATCGTATTGGCTTACGAACCGGTTTGGGCTATCGGAACAGGTAAAACTGCTACAGCTGAACAGGCTGAAGAAATCCACGCTCATATCCGTGCAACACTGGCTGCTAAATACGGCAACACGGTTGCTGATGATTGTACTATCCTGTATGGCGGTAGCGCAAATGCCGGTAACGCTAAGGAATTGTTCTCTAAACCGAACGTAGACGGTGGTCTGATCGGTGGTGCTTCTCTGGCTGTTGATAAATTCATGCCGATCGTTGAAGCATTTTAATGATATCATCCTGTAGGGAAGGAACATTTGTTCCCTCCCTCTCGATTTTAACACAAAAATTGATCACAATGAAGAATTTCCCTTGTATCGCTTTATTATTCATGTTGCTGGCCTGTGTGACCGGAGCGTCTGCACAGACAAGTACGGACGGATCTGCACAGACGATCTTTGACGACCTGCAAACATCGAAGCCGGGTAAAGGCGACGTGATTGTGAACCAGCCGGAGGCACTTCGTAAGATGATCGGCGTGCGTATGTACGGTGATAATGTCGAGAAGACGGACAGCACTGCTTTCCTGAAGATACAAGGATTCCGTACGCAGGTGTTTTCCGGTAATAGCCAGCGTAAGTCGAAAGATGAAGCGTTTGAGAAAGAAAAGATGATCAAGGAGCTTTTTCCGACTGTTCCGACTTATGTAACCTATACCGCTCCGTTCTGGAAATTGCGTGTAGGCGATTTCCGTTCACATGAAGAGGCTTATCATATGCAGCGCTTGTTGATGACTGCTTTCCCTTCATTCGGAAAAGAAATGTATATTGTAAAAGAAGAAGTAAGAATCCCTCTGAATTAATAAGTGCGGAAACCCTTTCGCATTCCATTATAGATAACACAGAAATGACAAAAGAAATAGATGCAAAGACTTTGGCGGAACGCGAAGAACTGGCGGGCCATTATAAACAAATACTTGGTTTGCTAGGTGAAGATCCCGAACGTGAAGGTCTGCTCAAAACGCCGGAACGTGTAGCCAAAGCGATGCAGTTTTTAACCAAAGGATACAACGAAGACCCTGCCAAAGTATTGGCTTCTGCCATGTTTCAGGAAGAGGATTACAAGCAGATGGTCATTGTAAAAGATATTGATTTCTTCTCTCTTTGCGAACATCATATGCTACCTTTCTTCGGAAAAGCCCATGTCGCTTATATCCCTAAGAAATATATTACCGGTTTGAGTAAGATTCCCCGGGTGGTGGATATTTTTGCCCGCCGTTTGCAGATACAGGAGCGCTTGACGATGCAGATCAAAGATTGTATCCAGCAGACACTCGATCCGCTGGGTGTAATGGTTGTGATCGAAGCACAGCATATGTGCATGCAAATGCGGGGGGTGGAAAAACAAAATTCCCTGACAACGACTTCAGACTTCACCGGTTTCTTCCAGCAGGCAAAGACCCGTGAGGAATTTATGAACCTGATCAAGAATAACCGGTAAGGTTTGTGAGGACGACTCACTGTCTCGTGTGAGAATGACTTACCGTTTTGTGGTGACCGTATAGAGTTATATACGGCCACCTGTTTGTTTAAGGGCGAAGCACATCTGTGAAAACGGCTTTCTGATTAGTGAATTTCAGTCCGTTCCCATCCTGATACGTTCCGAATTCAGAAATGATCGCACCGTTATCGCCTGCACGCAGGAAATGTGGGGAGAGAAGCTCTTTAAGCGGAAGGATATCGCCGACTTTCATATAAACGAAGTTGGAGACGGTGATGGCTTCTTTCTGACTTTCGGGTAATGCCGGTGGGTCGGGTGTCGGGTCGCCTATTCCGAAGTTATAAGCCGATCCGTTACGTACCATCCACGATTCGAACTTAGCCGGATATTCGGTGGTCGCTACGTGACGGTGTTCGGGGATCATCTGTCCGGGCAGCAGGTATATTTCGTGTCCGAAATGACGGTTGACAGGATCGTTTACCCAAAACACACCCGCCATGCCTGCATGTTCGAAATCTCCCAGGCCGAAGTCGGATATCCACATGTTCTCTTTCATGAAATCGGTAAAGGGAACTCCGTAAAACTCAAACATTTCGAGGTAGGCTTTCAGGGCAACCTCGCCATTGAACTTTCCGTCTACATAAAAATCCGCGTTGGTGTACTTCTTGGTAAATACCTTTTCTTTAATCTGTTCCATGTTGTCTTTACTTTTGTTTGTGTCGCATCCGGTGAATCCGCCTGTTAATAAGGCGGAGATCAACAGGGATACTGTGAATCGTTTTACATTCATTGTTCATTCATTTGTTTGTTAATACTGTTCAGGGAAGCTATATGATCGACAAGCGCCTTGAAGTTCGAGAGTGCTTGCCGGTAGATTGCCTGATGCCGCGGATCAGGCAGGAACCGGTGTTGTGTCTGATGCAAGCTGTCGATCCTGTCGTAACTGTTCCAAAGATCGGTTCCTTTCAGGGCTAGCGCGGCAGCTCCGAGTGAAGCGGCCTCCTGTCCGATATTCGTCTTTTCGATTTCCAGTTCGTAAATGTCGGCAAAGAGCTGCATCCAGAAATTACTTTTTGTACCGCCTCCGACGAATAGCATATCTGTGAATTCGGTATGGTATTTCCGGAACAGGTCCAGGGCGATGCGCAGGTTCAGGGCAATGCCCTCCATTGTCGCCCGGATCAGGTCGGCACGGGTGTTTCCTAATCTTAGTCCGGTGAAGGCACCTGTCATATCCGGACTAGGTTCGATACTCGATCCGCCTGCCAGACTGGGGTTGAACAGCAGGCCGTTCGATCCCGGAGCAGATGCTTCCGCCAGTTTATTCATGGCGGTGTAGGCATTTTCTCCCCCTTGTTCTTCGATCACCAGCAAATCGGGACAAAGGGTGTCGCGTACCCATTGCAGACTACTTCCTGCCGAGAATATGCAGGTTGCAGAGGCAAACATTCCCTTGATGACATGGGCGAAGACATACGGCTTTTTGTCGAAGTCCAACACCGGTTTTTCGGATATCAGGGCGATCCAGGCAGACGAACCGAGTGAGGTGTAAATCCGGGAAGGTTTGATGCCTTTGCTGCCCAGTGCCATGCAGGAGTTATCCACGCCGCCGCATATCACTTTGACATGTGTGGGTAAACCGGTTTCGAGAGAGGCTTCCGGGGTAATCGTGCCGATCACTGCGTCGGAGTCCAGTATTTCCGGGAAGAGGTCCGGACGGATACCTGAAGCCTGTATATATTCCTGTTTGTAATCCCATGCTTCCAGGTCGAAAACTCCGCTTCCGGATGCGTACGAATAGTCCGTGCAGAGTCTGCCGGTAAAGCGGTAATTACAGTAATCCTTGGTGCCGATCACCTTATCCGTTGCCGCGTACTGTTCCGGGAAATGTTTTTTATACCACATAATCTTAAAGATCGAGTAACATTCCGGCGGAAATCCGTTGCCGGTCGTTTCGTACCATTCTTTGTAATCGGTTCGGGAAAAGAATATTCCGGCTTCCTCCGTTGCCCGGCGGTCAGACCAGATCGGGGTGGAGGTAAGCAACAGGTTACCGTCTTTTCCTATCGGGACGACTCCGAGGCTGTGTCCGGAAATGGCCAGGGCTACGATATCGTTTTTATCGCATTTCGTCTTTTCCGACAAAAGCCGGGTGGAATGGATAATGGCCTGCCACCAATCGTCGGGCGCCTGTTCCTGTCGGCCGGGTTGCGGATAGGCGGTAGGATAGGGGATAAAGACGGAATGCAGTGTTTCGCCGTCCCGGTTGAACAGGGAGGCTTTTATTCCTCCGGTTCCCAGGTCGTAAGCTATAACTTTTTCACTCATGGGCTTCCCTGTTTATGCATTCTTCCATAATGTGGAGAGCCGATCTGTAACCGATGCCGAAACGGCTGACACCCAGCCGGTGCATTTCCAGAAGTGTGTCGAGTGTGCGGACTCCACCGGCTACTTTCAGCCGGATGGCATCTCCGACCATCTCTTTGATCAGGGCGATATGATGGAGCGTAGTAGCTCCCGCCCATCCCGTTCCGGTTTTGATATAATCGGCTCCGGCTCTCAGGATAAGGGTAGAGGCTATTTTTATCTCTTCGTCTGTGAGAAGAGCTACTTCCATGATCACTTTCAGCGGGAGGGGAGATACTTCTGCTTTGATCTGCCTGATCTCATCTTCCACTTCGGTCAGCATACCTGATTTTAGCTTGCCGATGTTCAGAACCATATCGATCTCGTTACAACCGGCTTTTTTCAGTTCCTGCGCCTGGAATAGTTTGCAGGTTGTTGTCTCCGCACCGGAGGGGAAGCCTACGACTCCGCCGATACCGGTCTGCGGATGGTTTTTCAATTTCTCAAAAACGAGAGGGAGCATGCCGGGCATGGGGAAGACACAGACGAAGTTATGCTTTATGGCCGCTTCGATAATGTCTTCCACATCCTGGCGGGTGGAATCTGCACGAACGGCACTGATGTCGATCAGGCGTGCAATTTCCCGGGAGGATATAATAGGTGTGTTAGTGTCCATGATATTATAAGCTGGTGTAACCGCCGTCGACAATTAAATCAGTTCCTGTCGTGTAGCGTGCGGCATCGCTTAACAGGTATAAGTAGGCTCCGACCAGGTCTTCGGGGACACCGAGGCGTCCGGCGGGTATTTTCGATATCCATCCTTCGTGCATATTCTTCATTTCGGCAACCAGTTCAGTCGCCATATATCCCGGACTGACACAGTTGACGCGTATATTATATTGGGCCCATTCCACAGCCAGCGCCTTGGTCAGCAGGAGAACACCGCCTTTAGAGGCACAGTAGTTGGCTATCGTTTGCGGCGTATTGATAATATGGGCAGACATCGAAGCCGTGTTTACAATACTTCCCGCTTTTCCTTCTTTGATCATTTGGCGGGCAGCAGCCTGTGCGGTTAGGAAAACTCCGTTCAGGTTGATGTCGACCACTTTCTTGAAGTCTTTGGAGGAGATCTCTTCGGCAGGATAGGTGTTTGCTATGCCGGCATTGTTGATGGCAAAATCGATGGTGCCGTACTCTTTGATAAATGTCTCCATCATCCGTTCGACATCTTCTGCATCTGTTACGTCGCAACGGATAGCGATCGTGTGTGCGGAATAGCGATCAGCCAGCTCTCCGGCTGTCTTTTCTGCTTCCTCGATGTCGATATCGACAATGGCGATCGAAGCACCCATTTCCGTAAATGCTTCGGCAAGGCATTTGCCAATACCTCGTGCGGCTCCGGTGATGAAGCCTTTTTTCCCTTTCAGGCTGAATAAATCAAGTGTTTTCATGGATATATGTTGATTAATTAATGGAAAATCAGAAAAGAGGTTACTGTGTTGCTCGTCAGACTATTGCAGTTTCCTAAATTTTTTTAATAAGGGAACTCCGGTCTCCACCGTAGGAAACGCCAGTTCCCTCGGCAGGAAATTACAGTTCCCCAGGCAGGAAACTGGAGTTTCCCAAGCAGGAGATTCTTGCGTATTAAGACAGCATATCCCTTTTCCTCCCGAAAGAGGAATGAATATTACAGTATCTCGAATGAAAAAGATAAGACCGGTCGCTTTTTACTTATCGTAAACCTTCCCGTCTTGTCCGATGATCGAACAGTTTTGTTGCTCGATCTTCAGTCGTTCCGCATATTTTCGCAGTTGCGCTTTATGCCGTTCGCAAGGAACAAGATCTTTTTCGATATCTCCGCGCGGAGTCGCTTTCAACCGTTTCTGTCCGGTACGGATAATTTCGACGGCACGGGTATATTTCTGTTTGTCGTTCCGTATCTTATCCAGGCATGGGCTGACTTCAGGACGGTCGAAAGAGATCTGTGCGGTCAATTTTCGCCCGTGGTTGTTGAGGTCCCAGATGTTCACCTCCGTCAGTTTTATTAATTCCTCGATCTCCTGGTTATATAACGGGCTTCGTCCGGCTAGTGTCGAGTCGAAAGCAGATTCGTATACCGGATAGTAGACGCCGTTCAGGTCCATCCAGGTGTAAAGAATCTCTTTTTCTTTGGGAGATAATTTGACTCCCTGATGGTTACCGTCGATAACTTTTGTCAGCTTGCTGGCATGCGCTCCCCAGGAATAAGGTTCTTGTATCGGGGCCGGTCCGCCACCGATGAGGGTGATCTCCTTCTTTACATATAAATTGACATAGGCAGCATTGAAGAATGGGTTCTTATCTTTTGCCAGTACGAGTTTATCGCGGTTTTTAGGATCGAAGTCATGGCAACGCACGCAATTTTTATCCAAAACAGGCTGGACCTCTTCCATGAACGAGAATTTTTTAGGCGCTTTTCCCATCCATCCGGTTAGTTTTACCGGTGCCTTTTTCAGAGCCAGCGGCTTAGGACCCATCGCGCTGGGCACGCTCAGGCGGTCTTCATGGCAACCGATACAACCGTTTATCTCTCCCGACATGACCATTGTGCCGCTTCGCATGGATTGGATCATCTTTTTATCTTTATCCAATAACTGGAAAAATACAAATGTTCCTGAAGGGACCTCGAAGTTGACCGAACCGTCTTCTTCGACCGGTACTTCCCCCAGAATACGTTTATTCTCAAAGCTATGCCAGTTGACTGCCGGCGCCTGTTCGCCCTGACCGCCCCAGCCGCTCTTTGTCCATGTTCTTTTTTCCGGGGATTCGATGACGCGTAGATATTTGGCGGTACCCGGTTCCACCCCTTTCATATGTGTTCCGTGGTAAACGTTCTGTACATAGAAAGTCCCCTTTTTGTCCGTATAATTTCTGTTGGAAGGAATTGTGTGCGGTTTAGGGCGCGGTTCGATGATCATCGGGTCAAAAAGGCTTCTGTTCCCTTCAACGATCAGCTCCTGTGTGCCGTCTCTCCCGACCAGGTAAATACCGGATTTGGAATCGACATGCATCCAGCCTCCGGGTTTAGCCCAGATGGTACGGGAAGTCAGGAAGAAGTTTTTATTTAAAGGATAAGGGTCTTCAAAGAAATATTCAATCCATTTGAAAGAGTCCAGGTCTCCTTTGTCGACGAGTTTCCGGCTTTCTTCCGGCCATATTTGTACGACCGGTTCCACTCCGTCCACACCCTTCTTCCGGTCTATAATGGCAAGGGCACCCCAGGGGCGGTCATGGCAGGAGCCGAAGATACAGATTACCTGGTCGGTTCCCGGTATCTGGCGTCCGTCGATCACACCTCCGGGCGATTGGGTATTATTTCCGTAATAGATGGAATGTTTGGTGCCGTCGGGATTGACGGTCCATAAACCCTGCGCATCTCCGAAGTTGCGGTCTACATATTCCCAGCGGTCATACAGGATCCTGCCATCGCTTAGCAGGGTAGAATGGCCTTCAAACAAAGTACTGACCCCGATCTGGGTAATGTTTGCCCCGTCTGCCTCCATCCTGTATAGATTACACATGATATGGCGGTTGCACATACAGTATTTCGGCTGGCGGGTGGAGCTAAACAGAATCCCTCCGTCGGGCAAGTATAAAGGATCTATATCCGACACCCCTTCGGCGAAGGTCAGTTGTTTTAATCCGCTGCCATCCGTGTTTATTTCGTAAATATGATAGAAATCGTCCTTGTTTTTCCGCATGGAGAAAATGATCTTTTTCCCGTCGAAAGATAATTCCGGATCACGTACAACTCCATCTTTCAGTTCGATCAGTGTGGTCGTATTCCCTGTGTTTACATCAAAAATACGCATGGCACCTCCCGGGAAGAAACTGCTTTCATTGATTTCCCCTTTCTGGAAAAGAGTGGCGGTATTGTGATGGTCCGGGGCATACTGTTCCCTTTCTATATACAATATTTGTTTTCCCGCCAATTGTTCTTTGGCCTTTGCGGTGAGTGTAATTTTCTTCGGGTCCATTTGTTCGGCGGAAAGTTGCATACTCCCTATGCAGACTGTCGCCAGAAAGATGATGAATTTGCTGTAGTTTCTCATGGTGTCCGTATTTAGAAAATGATGATTTATTTAGGAATATACCCCAGGTTTGCGGAGATGATGTTAGCTGTCCGGATCAGTTCTTTCGATGTTTCCGGGAATTTCTCTTTTTCCAACCGGCCGGATGGACCGGAAGTCCAGATGGTTGCTGCGATACTGCCGAATTGGTTGAATATGGGGGTTGCAATGCAATGAACGCCTGCCATTTCTTCTTCCAGGTCGACGGCATAGCCAACTTTTCTTATATGATTTATTTCTTTTCGCATCTGCTCTTCGTTGGCGATCGTACGCTTGTTGAAGACTGTATATTGAATAGTTTGCATCGCTTTCTCACGTTCTTCATCTGAAAGATAAGCCAGGAAAAGTTTGCCCGGTGCCGAGGCATGCAGAAAGAAACTTGTACCCGGGCGTAACAGGAAAGTGAAATTATGTGAGCCTAAAACCTGTTCGAGCAAGACGACCCGGTTCTCCATAAAGACACCCAACATAACACTTTCCTTGATCGTATCTCGCAAGGCACGCATCGGAGCCAGCGATTGTTCTACTATATTCGATTCGCCCAAAGCAGCCAGTCCCAGTTTCAGAAATCGTTTGGATAAGGAGTAGCGTTGTGTATCTGCATCTTTTGTCAGATATCCCATCCCCTGCATCGAATTTAATAACCGGTATATGGTTGTTTTAGGAGTATCCAGCAAATTTACAATTTCCTGCATGGTCAGGCCACTGGGGTAATTGACCAGAAACTCCAGTAGCTCGAAGCTTTTTTCAAGCATCGGGATATTGTATTTTGTTGTATTTTTCTCCTCTGTTTCTACCTGCGTGATCATGGTTGTTTGGATTGTTTATTGGTTTCTTATGTGGAACTTTGTTTCTTATTTGAAACAAAAGTAGGTTTTTCTCTGTAACGAACAATACTAATTTTGTTAATAAATAATATTATTTTTCCTCGTCATTGTAATTATTCATCTTTGTATACGACTGATGTAGTAAACAATACGATAACGAGTTAATAAATGCACAGCAACAAAAAAGGACTTCAGGAGTTGGAAGAATTTGAGAAAGAATAACCATTCGTCAAATAATTCTTACCCTTTGTCACAATAATTTCCCCACGTATCTCCACCCGTCTACTTTTGATACAAAAAGCAAAAGAGATAGGTGTTTTTTTGTAGCCGGTAGTGCTACATCGGAGTAAAAGAATAAATTTGTAGAAATAAAGCATACTGATATGAAATTGTTTCTTCGCTGGATGTATCCGTTGATTCTGGGTGTCGTCATGTTCAATACCATTCGGTTGGTTACTGATTTGCCGAATCATAATCCATTTTGGGCAGAGTCTAAATCACTTCATGTAATAGCATTATTAGTTTCCGTATTAGTGAGTTATGGATTTGATTTCAAAGGCCGCTATTATATGGAGAAGGTTAGGGCTAAAAGTTTTTCCGTAACACTGGAATATACTTTGTTGGTTGTGTATTTGTTTTTAAGTGTGAATCTGATTTTGTATGCCGGTGATTCTATAGGTATTCTATATATGGGCGATAAGCTTGCCGATTATGTGATCGCAAATGTCGTTTGTATATTGTATTTTTTCTTGTACTACATTCTGATTCGAAACGATAAGCTGGAGAAAGAATATAATCAGCAAACCTTACAGTTGGAGAAGATAAAAGTAGATCAGTTGGAGATCGAACTTAAATTTCTTCGGGCACAGTATCATCCTCATTTCCTTTTTAATGCTTTGAATACGGTCTATTTCCAGATCGATGAAAAGAATCCGATACCCCGGCATACATTGGAAATGCTGTCGGAGTTGTTACGGTATCAATTGTATGGCGGAAATCAACAGGTTCCGGTCCGGCGGGAAATCGATTATCTGAAAACTTATATGGATTTTCAGCGGCTACGGATGAGTAAACGGCTGGTGTTGGAAGTGCATATCGATGATAAGCTGAAAGATCAGGAAATTTATCCGTTACTTTTTTTACCTTTGATAGAGAATGCTTTTAAATATGTGGGCGGAGAGTATAAGATTAATTTGAATATGTCGCTGGAAGACGAAAAGATCATATTTTGTATCGAAAACTCCAAACCATTGAACCCGCCAGAAAAAACTGTCCGTAAAGGTATCGGTTTGGAAAATCTCCAAAGGCGGCTTGTCCTGTTATATCCGGATAAATACAGCCTGGAAATACAGGATAAACCATTTTGTTTTATTGCCCGATTGACAATTGAAACAGATAATGTATGAAAATAAAATGTATCATAACAGATGATGAACCCGTTGCTTGCCAAGGATTGCAATCATATGTGGAGAAAGTGGATTTCCTGACGCTGACAGGCGTATGTGAAGATGCCATACAGTTGAATACGCTTTTAAAGACGGAACAGCCTGATTTGCTTTTTCTGGATATCGAGATGCCTTATCTTTCCGGTCTGGATTTGCTGGCCACCCTGATAAACCCTCCGAAAGTAATCATCACTTCCGCCTATGAACAATATGCGCTGAAGGGGTATGAACTGGATGTGACGGACTATCTGCTGAAACCGATCCCTTTTGAACGCTTTCTGAAAGCAGTCAATAAGGTACATGCTCTTTTGCAAAAAGAGGTTCCTACCGAAGTGGAAGATTTCTTTTTTGTAAAGAGTGATAAACAAATGAAGAAAGTGTATTTTAAGGATATCCTTTTTGTAGAAGGGTTGGAAAACTATATAACGATCTACACCCCGGCAGAAAAAATACTTGTTCATTCTACGATGAAAAATATCATAAACTCTTTGCCGGGAGATCTCTTTATTCAGACCCATCGTTCGTATATCGTCAATGTGCATCGTGTTAATTTGGTTGAGGGAAATATGTTGAAGGTGGCAGGGCATGAAATTCCTGTTGCCCGTAATTGTCGGGAAGAAGTTTTTACCCGTATAATAAAAAATCCCCTATAGTTGTCCTAAATACCAGGGGGTAACATACGAAACTGTTTCGACTCTCGTTTAACTATCATAACAAAATAAATACAAGTTATGAAAAATAAGAGTTGTGTATGGCTGGTTTGTGTGCTGTTGTCTATTGCTGCAATGGGAAAAGCACAAGTGGTTACGTTGGAGAATGGGTTTAGTATTACTTCTATGCGGCATTCTAAGGTCGTATCGGGGAATGTTTATCCTTATCAGATGGCTTTGGGAATGCAGTATATGGATAAGGGATGGTATAATTTATCCAGCAGTATAGGGTATATGCGGAGAGGTGGTCAGGAGAAAATACTTTATGCTTCGATTACAGGAGAAAATAGTGATTACCTCACAGTGAAAGATAAACTGCATTATCTGACCGTAAGTACAACATTTGATATCAAGAAAACCAGTCAGGACGGGTACACCTTTTTTATCGGTGTCGGTCCCCGTCTTGATTTTAAATTGAAATCAGTAGAAGTGACATATTCTGATTTTGATCAATCCAGACCGGAAGGATATGAGTCTACTAAAGAAAATCTGGATGGCATTCACCCTGTTTTGTTCGGTTTGAAATGCGTAGGAGGCATACGGAAAGATATTGGAAATATGCAGTTAGGTTTTAATATCGCTTATTTACCGAGTTTTACTCATTTATCGAAAGGAGTGCATGACCGAACATTTACTTTTGGACTATCTTTGGGTTATAAATTAGGTGGAAATAAGGGAGATGTTAAAACAATCCGTACTGTTCGCCACCATAAATAATAAAATAGACAATTGATTTCTGACAAACAAGCTGCTTATGTTATGTAGATAGCCGGGCTATCTACATAACTAACATATAAGCCCTGTACCTTGTCTCTTTTGTGACCGGGCATAAAGATAAATATCCTTCCCTGATCTTGCCGTTTTCGATAATAAGCGGATAAGTCTCTTTCATAAAACGATGACGTTCGTAGGCTTCTCCATCTTTACTCTCATAGGTAATGTTGAAATCGCCGATAGCAGCAGGAGACAGGTATTTCTGGCTGAGGCGTAAAGCGACCAGCCCCATTGTGTAACGCATGTTAATCTCGATGCAGGGATGGATGGCATGCGTACCGTCCTTTGTTTTATATACGATCATATCTACACCCAGATATCCGCGATAGAGATTGCCATATATACGTCTCAGAGCATCGGTAACCGCATTTTGTATCTGAAGATAAACATCTTCTCCGACCCAGCGTTTGATCGGTGTGCTTAGATACTCCTGGCTGCCTAATATATTTCCCGAGTAGGCCCCTTTTTCTCCCGTTCCGAAAACAGACAATCCCTCGTAGGTGACATTTCCATTCCCGTCAGAATAAAACTCCATCGCTAAATCCTGTACCTTATTCAGACCGCATTCAATGCTGACAATCCCTTGTTTGGCAATGGCCCCTTCTATCCAGTTACGGTCTTTGGTCGTCAGTTTACGTTCCGGAATCCAGAGCAAACCGCGTCCGGATGAAGAATAGGGAGTTTTTACGACAAATGGAGCATTCTGCAGGATCAGATATTTCTCAATTTCTCTGATCTTCTTGCAAAATTTGGGAGCGACCGGGATCGGAAGGTCAGGTAATTGCTGGCGTATCAGTTCCAGACACTCAGCTGCCGTTTGCCGTCCGGTCAACCGGAAATAATCTTCTTTCCAGGCCGGTACGGATAAATTCAGATTGAAGTTATTTTTTAGCTTCCGGAATAGATGCAGGCTATGTGGGGATAATCCCCAGGGAGCAGCCTCCAATTCTGTGAACGACGTTTCCAGGCTCTTCAGTTCTTTGCCGGTGACAAGAGTGGCAAATGGCCTGAACTCTTTCGGTTTTAAAGAGAAAAAACGGGGAGAAGCGATCTCTTCCACGTAGACATAATCGTTGCTGTTTGCATACCAAACCGGAAGGTATGATAATTCCCTTATCATCCTTTGTACATTGGCTGGAGGCGTATAGTTTTCGGAACCCACTAATACAGCCGTTTCATGCCCCGGATTAAAAAAATGTATCTGAGATATCATAAGTTATATAAACAGCGAAGCCGTCTGTTAGTGAGACGGCTTCGTTTTTATTTATTCAAGATTTTCATCTATCGCATCGATCTTTTTGATTATGAGCGCCATCTCATCTTTCAGTTTTTCGATCTTGCGCTCCATCTCTTTTACGAGACCACCACCGCCTTTAGAGGAGATGCTGAGGAAACCGATGTTATTTTCGTATGTCTGCAATTCATTTTTCATGCGGTCATACATTCTCATCAGTTTTTCACGTTCGCCGTACAGTTTGCCCTTTCCGTGTTCTCCGCTTGTCATATCGTTCAGATTACTGCGGTACGACTGCATTTTACGGTCAGTCTGGTCTACTTTCAAACGGTCGAACTGATTGTCTACCGCTTCGTGATATTCTTTATAGATTTTATCTTTTTCCTTGAAAGGAACGTGACCGATCGTATTCCATTCTGCCATCAAACCTTTCAGTTCAGCTAAAGCGTCGTCTGTGCCCAGTGCTTCATCCAACTTATTGATCTTTTCGATCAACGCTTTCTTGGCAGCCAGGTTTGTCTGTTCTACGCTTTTCTGGGAAGACACGTTCTTATTCTTTTGTTCGAAGAAATAATCACAAGCAGAAATGAAACGTTTCCAAACGATGTCCGAATGCTTGCGGGCTACCGAACCGATCGTTTTCCATTCCTTCTGCAGAGCGATCATCTTTTCAGTCGTACTCTTCCATTCTGTACTGTCTTTCAGGGCTTCGGCTTTTTCACACAAGGCCTTTTTCAATTCGAGATTCTTTTCCATCTCTTCTTTGATACCTTTGTAGAAAGTACTTTTCTTATTGAAATAAACATCACAGGCTGCACGGAAGCGTTCGAATATCTTCACATTGGATTTTTTCGGTGCGAAACCGATTGTTTTCCATTTTTCCTGTAAAGCGATTACCTCTTTGTTCTTTTCTTCCCAGTCTTTGAATGTCTTCAAAGCTTCGAAGTCGATACCTTCTATTTCTTCGCAGATAGCTGTTTTAGCGATCAGATTCTCCTGCTCTTTCGATTTCAGTGATTCGAAGTGCTCCTGGTGACGTTTGTTGATCACGGTAGAAGCCGCTTTGAAACGAGCCCATAGCTCTTCGCGCAGTTCTTTTGCTACCGGACCGATCTCACGCCATTGCTGGTGCAGTTTCTGAAGCTGGTGGAACGCGGATACGACATCCGGTTCTGTCTGCAACTTTTCGACTGTTTCGCACAAGGCAGTTTTCAGTTCCAGATTCTTCTTGAAGTCATAATCGCGGAACTGATTGTTGATCTTGATTATATCGTAGAATCTTTCGCTGTAAGTCTGATAGTTTTTCCACAGTTCGTTTGCATGTTCCTGTGGTACGAGTTTAATTTCTTTCCATCTCTGCTGGATATCCTTAAAGTCGTTGTATAGTTTATTGAAATCGTCCTGGCTTTCTGTCAAGACTTTTAACTGATCGATCAGTTGGAGTTTCAGAGCATAGTTCGCTGCCTTCACACGATCCTCTTCTGCCAGGATTGCCGCTCTTTTTTCTTTGTAAACAGTCAGCAATTCTTTCAGTTTGTTTTCGGCTTCATCTTCAGGTGCAACGAAATCCTTTTCTTCTCCTCCGTCTTCGAGGAATGTTTTCTTCGATTCTTCAACTTCGGCTCTGTGGATTTTGTAAAATGCCTGTTTCAACGATTCCACCTCGTTGCGTGCAGTTTCGGCAGCAGCATTTACCAGTTCGGTCAATTTTTCAAGAATCTCTTCTTTAGACAATTTACCGATCGCATTCGCTGTTGCTTCCTCTACCGTTACAGTAGCATCTGTCGCCGTTTCAGTCGTTTCTTCCACTGTTCCGGTCGTTTCAACTTCAGCCGCAATGTTGTTTTCCGGAGTCACTTCCGGTGCTTTAGTTTCTTCCAATTTGCCAGTTTCTTCAGCCGGCAGATTAGTTTCATGAGTGTCCTTCATATTCAATCACATTTAAGAAAAGGATAAAAAACATTCCTATATCAAGTCACAAATTAAAGTATTTATTTTTGGATTACAGCATTTGAGGGCAATTTATTTATTAGAAAAGGTTAATAAATGCTCAAAAAGACCGAAATGAGTTACTTTAATCTTTGTAAAATGTCGGAAGAGAGAGGTGAAAATGTGCCCAAACAAATAAACCGGACGCAGATAACGCAGAATTCGCTGATATACGCAGATTTATTTTATTGATAATTAATAATGTCTGCGTTCCTCTGCGAATTCTGCGTTATCTGCTTCCGGTAAATATTCGTTTAGACATACTGTCGTATGTTATCAGTTTTAACCTAAGAACGATATCAATACACCTGCCGCAACAGCCGAACCGATCACACCGGAGATATTACTGGCCATACAATATTGAAGCACATGGTTTTTCGGATCGTATTTCAGGGCAATTTCGTTGGCTACACGCGAAGCCATCGGAACGGCACTTAATCCGGTTGCACCGATAAGCGGGTTGATCTTTTTCTTGGTGAATAAGTTGAACAGCTTCACGAAGAAAATACCTCCGGCGATAGACAAGGCAAATGCCAGGAATCCGCCGACTACGATACCGATTGTTGTCATATTCAGGAATGCCTCCGCTGTCATGGTTGCACCGACCGATAATCCGAGGAAGATCGTTGCCGCGTTCATGATGCTGTTTGATGCGGCATCGAACAGGCGGAATGTATTTGTTCCGATCTCTTTCACCAGGTTACCGAACATCAACATACCGATCAAAGGCACGGCACTCGGCACGAACAAGGCAACAACGGTCGTTACGACAATTGGGAAAATGATTTTCAGTACACGCAGATTCTTGATCTCTGTTGTGGACGGGTATTTCTTTTCCTGTTCCTTCATGTTGATGCATAACTCTTTCTTGGAACATAGCGCTTTTACTACCAACGGTATGATTACTGGCACCAAAGCCATATAAGAGTAAGCTGCAATAGCGATCGGGCCTAATAGATGAGGAGCCAGCTTAATGGTCGTAAAGATCGCTGTAGGTCCGTCGGCACCACCGATAATACCCAGTGCAGCCGCTTCTTTAGGAGTGAATCCCATCAGGATAGCAACCAGTAATACAGTAAAAATACCTAGCTGTGCAGCCGCACCGAAAATAGACAGGCGAAGGTTACGGAGCATCGGACCGAAATCGGTCAGAGCACCCACACCCATAAAAATGATTGGCGGAAGAAATCCTGTTTTGATCAACATGTAATATATGAAGTTCATCAGTCCCAGTTCGTGCGCAATGTCGTGCAAAGGCATTTCCCAGATATTCTTCATTACTCCGTGTACGTTGATCAATCCGTTTTCATCTGCCTGGATCACACCCATTTCGCCTCCCGGAAAGTTGGCGAGCAACACTCCGAACGCAATAGGGACAAGCAGCAAAGGTTCATATTGTTTCTTGATACCCAAATAAAGCAATATGAATGCGATTGCATACATGATCAGGAACTGCGGTTCAGCAATAATGTTGCTGAACGCAGTCATTTCATACAGATTTTGAAATATCTCGTTCATTACTGTATCGTCATTAATACGTCATCTTCTGAAACCGTATCACCACCGGCATAATTGATGGAAGTGATCGTTCCGCTGAATTCGGAACGTACGGCATTGTATGTTTTCATTGCTTCCACGTAGCAAAGAACATCGCCTTCTTTTACCACGTCACCCACTTTGAGCGGAGTTTCGGAAGCGTTCTTCACCAGGAAGAATTTACCTTCCAGCGGCGAAAGTATTTCGTTGCCTGCGCCAGCCGCCGGTGCGGGAGCTGCGGATGCGGCAGGTTGTGCAGCCTTTTCAGAGGCAGCCACCGGTGCAGCATTGGCAGAATCTCCGAAAGCTACGGTTACACGGTAAGGCTGTCCGTCGACGTCTACCGTCAATACCTGTGGCGTCGTAGGCAGGGCGGGAGCAGCGGCAACCGGTGCGGCCGGATGTTCTTTTTCCTGCTGGGCTTTTTTCTTCAGGGCAACATCTGCCAGGAATTCTACTTTCGCTTTTCCTGAACGGTAAGCCTCATACTGGGCCGGATGCATGGCGTATTCGAACAGTTCTTCATCGTCTTCACCTGTTTCCCATTGCTTTTCGTTCATCATCTTGCGGTATTTGTCGAGTGCATCCGGATAGTTATCCTGCGGATTGCCGGTGAAGAACTCGCGTCCTTCGGCTTTTGCTTTCTCGATAATCTCCGGCGCAAGCGGACCAGGCAGTCTGCCTGCTTTTCCGAGAATCATATCCCAGATATCATCGGCGATCATGCTCCAGCGGGCTTTCCCTTTTTCCATCTGCATCACGTTCATCAACGCCAGGTTCTTCACGTACTGGCTGAATGGCGTTACCAATGGAGGATAACCTACACGCGGCCATACATAAGCCACTTCGTCGAACAGCTTGATAAGCAGCTGGTCTTGCGACATCAACGGCTTGTTGTTCTTGATATTGCTCTTATTGATCGATTCCAGATTCTTTTCCAGGTCAGCCATCAGGCTACCCATCATACCGCCGGGAAGTCCCGGACCGATCAGCAGGGAGTTCATCAAGCGGTTCTTCGGGCTGATATACAAGCCTAAGAAATCGTCCATAAATTCCTGGATCATACTGCGCACTTTCATATAGGCTTCCATATTGATCTCCGGCACTTTGTAACCGGCATCTTTCAGCATTGCCTGTACGGTCAGCAGGTCGGCATGTCCTGTACCCCATGAAAGCGGTTCCATACCTACGTCGATATAGTCGCAGCCGGCATTACAAACTTCCAGAATGGAAGCGACATTGAATCCGGGGCCTGCGTGGCTATGATACTGGATAGGTATTTCAGGATGTTTGGCTTTGATATTGGCAACGATCTGTCCCAGCGAATAAGGACGACCGATACCGGCCATATCTTTGATACAGATCTCGTCTGCTCCCAGCTCGATCAGTTCCAGGGCCATCTTGGTGTAATATTCAACCGTATGGATGGGAGAGTGGGTGATACAGAGTGAGCACTGGGAGATCATTCCGGCCTCTTTGGCATACTGGATGGAAGGAGCGATGTTGCGTACATCGTTCAGTCCGCAGAACGTACGGGTAATATCGGTTCCCTGTGCTTTTTTTACCTTGTAGAAAAGCTGGCGCACGTCAGCGGGCACCGGGCTCATACGAAGTCCGTTCAGGGCACGGTCTAACATATGTGTTTGAATACCTGCTTCATGGAATGGCTTCGTCCATTCGCGTACGGCTTTATTAGGATTTTCTCCGAATAGTAAATTAACTTGCTCAAAACCTCCTCCGTTGGTTTCAACGCGGGCGAAACAGCCCATCTCAACGATAGCGGGGGCAACTCTTGTTAGTTGGTCTACTCTAGGGACATATTTACCGGCAGATTGCCACATGTCTCTGAAAACCAAACTGAATTTGATTTCTCTTTTCATGATATTTTGTGTATAGCTAGTATTATATTTTCTCGATCTTTGTAACCTTGCCCTGTCCGCCTGTAACCATGCTGACTGCTGCTACGATTGCTGCTGTGGTCTTGCCTGATACATTTCCTGCCTGTGCTGCGGCGGCTTGTGTTACCGTTTGCTTTTTTACGATGACTTCTTCAGGTGCGTATTTGTTAACCAGTGTGATTAATCCTTTACCTAAATAAATAACGATCAAAAGAATAGCAAATACTGTGGTCATTCCTACGACCATTAATAATAGTCCAGTTTCTATGTTTTCCATATTTATATTTGTGTGCAATAAAAGTATCTAATATCTCTGAGAGAAGTAACTAAAACAATCTCCGCCAAGTTATAAATTGCATGCAAATATAATAAAATATCGTTAGTATGTCTTTTTTTGTAATATAAAAAATAGTAAAAGAATGAAATGTTTTGCGTTAGATAAGTTTTGTATTGTTAGGTTATTGTGTTTTTTTGTGATAAAAAGCAGGTTTTGTCATTTCGCTTATCTTGTATTCGTGTTCGATACCGGGGCATGACAGATGTCTGATGTTTTTACAAAGGTATCAAACTGACAAAATGCTATATTATGTGTCTTATAGGAGGATTATTCGGGGGAGGAATAGACTGTTTGTTTTTTATGCAGTTGTAGAGAAGGTAGTCGTGTTTGAAATGCTGTTATTTCGATCGAATTGATGTTATTTAGTCGTGTTTGTGAATGTAATGGCTTCTCTTTTGTTGTTGTTGGATGTGTTTTATGTAGTTTATGATATTTAATGTCTGTCTGGTTTCAGGATAGTTCCAGATGTGTGGAAGTGTTTTAAAACATGCGGATAGGCTTTTTTGTCATTCTTGAAGTAATATATTTCTCTTTAAATTAACACAAATTAATTTTAGCCGCAGCAAAATTTTTCTGTAATAAAAATAGAATTCGTTTTCAATAAAATTTAATCTCGTTTAAAACGAATTTTATCCCGTCTATAGGGGAGTGAAAAGGCATTTTTAGCTGGAAGATGTGTTAATAAATATAAAAATCATTTTTCTGTAAAGTGAATGATGCTGAATGTATGTGTTATTCATATCCCTGCTTTTCAGTCAATATGCTTGTGAATTTGGTTTTATATTAGTAAAATGATATTTACATGGGTAAAAGACAGGTGTGCCGATCTGTTGACTACAGCAAAGTTACAATAGATTATAATCTGAGGATCAGAATATTGTTTAATTACTATATTTTCATTGCAGAACTTAAATAATCCGGTATTTTTGTAAAATGAACTTAGCTCTATATATACTATGAATTTCTGCATTAAACAAATGATCGTACCCGCAGCCCTGTGTTGTACTGTAGGTTCTTTATACGCTCAATCCAAAGAGCGTCCGAATGTCTTGTTTATTATGGCGGATGATCTTCGTCCGGAATTGGGATGTTATGGCGTAAAAGCAATTAAAACTCCCCATATCGATCGTTTGGCGGAATCATCTTTATTGTTTCAGAATGCCTATTGTAATGTTCCGGTGAGTGGTGCTTCGCGTGCCAGTCTGTTGACAGGAGTATTGCCTTATTATCCGGATAGATTCATCGGGTTTGATGCGTGGGCTTCACGTGACTGCCCTTCGGCGGTCCCTATTTCCAAATGGTTTACCGATCATGGTTATTATACGGTCTCCAACGGCAAAATATTTCATAATATAGAAGATCATGACGATAGCTGGAGTGAATATCCCTGGAGGGTTAATCCCGATGGATATGGCTCGGACTGGGCGGAGTATAATAAGTGGGAATTGTGGATGAATAAAGAATCAGGTAATTTTATCAACCCGAAAACAATGCGCGGTCCGTTCTGTGAATCAGCGGATGTGCCTGATACGGCTTATGACGATGGAAAAGGAGCTGTCAGGACAATGGATGATTTGCGGCGTCTGAAAAAGATGAACAAACCGTTTTTTCTGGCCTGTGGATTCTGGCGTCCTCACCTGCCTTTCAATGCTCCGAAGAAATATTGGGATATGTATGAGCGCGACCGGATCCCTTTAGCGGATAATCCTTATCGGCCTGACAATCTTCCGAAAGAGGTGACGCAGTCGGGAGAACTGTTTTCTTATGCCCGTGTGAATGACCTGCAGGAGGAGGTTTTTCAAAGGGAGGCAAAACATGGATATTACGCATGTGTCAGTTATATAGATGCCCAGGTAGGAATGATATTGGAAGAGTTGAAAAAACTGGAACTGGATAAAAATACGATCGTTGTTCTGTTAGGCGATCATGGCTGGGCTCTGGGTGAACATACTTTCTGGGGAAAACATACCTTGTTTGACCGGGCTACTCATGTCCCACTGATAGTCAAAGTTCCCGGAATGGAGACAGGAAAGACCGAATCTATGGTCAGTTTTGTCGATTTGTATCCTACGCTTTGCGATCTTTGCGGACTTCCTCAGCCGGAGGGACAGTTGCAGGGAAAGAGCTTCGTGCCTGTTCTGAAGGACCGGAAGACTAAGATACAGGATGAGGTTTTTATTCAATGGCAAGGCGGCGATAACCTGGTGAATAACCGCTATAGCTATACTGAATGGGTGAAAAAGGAAAAGACCTCACGTATGCTGTTTGATCATCGGGAGGATAAAGATGAAAATCATAATATTGCGGGCCAGTCGCGTTTTCAATCGTTGATGGATGGATTTTCAGCTATCATCAAAAAAATAAAGGCAAGTTTGTGAAAGGAAACGGGTTTGTTCTTAGTTGGTGTTAGATGCTAAAATAATTGTATATTTGCCCTCTCGAACATAAATATATAGCCATGGGAAATTTCTTTACATCTTTATTCTCTTCTTCAAAAAATGAGGATAGTGCAGAAGGGAAAGCAAAAAACGATCAGAAAAATTTTGACATATTAAAATATGACGGTATCCGTGCCCAAAAGATCGGACAAGTCGCTTATGCCATCAAATGTTTTACGGAAGCCCTGAATATTCAGGAGGATTTTGAAACAATGAATTACCTGGTGTCGGCTTACTCGATGGCTAACCAGACGGAAAAGGCATTGGAAACATTGAACCGGATGATAGAAATCGAACCGGATCATGTGCAGACCTTACTGACAAGAGTGAGTGTGCTCTTTATGCTGGATAAAGATGCAGAAGTGATCGCAGACTGCCTGCGGGTGATCGAACTGGAAGAATCCAATCATCTTGCCTGGTTCCTGATGGCTAAAGCCAAGAGAACGACCGGCGACCAGCTCGGAGCTATCGCCGACCTGACGAAAGCGATCGCTTTGAAAGATGATTTTACAGATGCATATTTACTTCGTGCGGAAGTTTTACTCGCTTTGAAGCAGGGAAAAGAGGCTTTGCCCGATATCGAAAAGGCCATCTCTTTGGCTCCCGAAGAGGAAACAACTTATTTGGTAAGAGGAAAAATACATGAATCGTTAGGGAATCTGGACGCTGCCGCTGACGATTATCAACAGGCTTTGGACTTGAATCCGTTCAATGAAGATGCCTGTATCCTGAAAGGAACGCTCCTGATCACAAAAGAATTGCTGGACGAAGCCATTGCTTTCTTTGACGAGGCGATCGAGATCCGTCCCGACTTTGCTAAGGCATATGCCGAACGGGGACGGGCGAAGAACCTGAAAGGTGATAAAGAAGGTGCTTTTGAAGACCTGAAAAAGTCCATCGAACTGAATCCGGAAGGTGAGGAAGCGAAGAAATTTGAAGGGCAGCATGCTAATTTTGAGAACAAAACATATATGCCATTTTAATGTTGGATAAACAGTAGGTGAATATTTGACACAGAATCCGGGCTGGAATTAAAAGAAAAAACTTTCAACTCTTTGTTTATTAAAAAAAAGCCTCTATCTTTGCAGCCCGAATTGATATGTAAGATAATAAATAAATATATAGAAAGATGAAAAGAACATTCCAACCTTCCAACAGAAAAAGAAAGAACAAGCATGGCTTCCGTTCTAGAATGGCTACTGCTAATGGCCGCAGAGTATTAGCATCTCGTCGTGCTAAAGGAAGAGCTAAATTAACTGTATCTGACGAATATAACGGATAATCTCCGTTAGAAGAAATTAGTATAAGAAAGTAGAGGTTTTTGCTAAAAAGCCTTTACTTTCTTTGTTTTAACGGCTTTGTTTTCTATTTTTGATCCCGCCTACAAAAACAAACAGAAATGAATAACTTTTTTGTTAAACTGATAAAGAATCCGTACGTCCTGAATCTCTTGCTGGCAGTGGTCGTTGCCTGTGCACTGATCTATGGTACGTTGGTATGGCTCGATAAGTATACGCGGCATAATGAAGCGGTTGTCGTACCGGATGTAAAAGGGCTGAAGATAGAAGAAGCGGCTGAATTCTTCAAAAATAACAACTTACGTTATAATGTGATCGACTCAGTGTTCTCCAAGGATGTAGATCCGGGGGCAATTGTCGAACTGGTGCCGTCGGCAGGTTCGAAGGTGAAAGAGGGACGTATCGTATTTATAACGGTGAATGCATTGACCTCGCAGATGGCGACGATTCCGGAAGTGGAAGACTTGTCGTTCCGCCAGGCGTATGCGCTATTAAAAGCCCGTGGATTTGAAAAAGTAGAGATTGAGTATGTCCCGGGTGATTTCAAAGATCTGGCTGTCTCTGTCGATTTACGCGGACGGACTCTGGCGAAAGGGGAGCATGTCCCGCTTACGGCGCCTTTGGTGCTGAAAGTGAGCAGTGGGGATGCAGAGCTTCCTACCGACTCTTTGTCTAATATGCCCGTTGAATCATTGGATAGTGAAGAAGAAAACTGGTTTTAACTATGGATGAATTTTTCGACGAAATGGATGATGAACAGGTTGATGACCTGTTAGAACAGAACGAGGATGGTACTCCCCGGCTGTATGAACATTTCCGCTTCGTTGCCGATCGCGGACAGTCCTTGTTGCGGGTAGATAAATTCCTGGTAGACCGGATGATGGGTGCGACCCGTAACCGGATACAGTTGGCTGCCGATGCCGGTTGTATCATGGCGAACGGAAAACCTGTAAAAAGTAATTACCGGGTGAAGCCGGAGGATGTGGTGACGATCATGATGTCCCGCCCCCGTCGTGACCTGGCTATTATTCCTGAAAATATTCCTATAAAGATCATTTATGAAGACGATGATTTGCTGGTTGTGGATAAACCGGCAGGTCTGGTCGTGCATCCGGGTCACGGTAATTATACCGGAACACTGGTGAATGCACTGGCATGGTATCTGAAAGATGATCCTACCTACGATCCGAATGATCCGGCATTGGGCTTGGTCCACCGTATCGACAAAGATACTTCCGGGCTGCTGGTCGTAGCTAAAAAGCCGGAAGCGAAAGCCCATCTGAGCCTTCAGTTTTTCAATAAAACGACCAAACGCGAGTATCGTGCTTTGGTTTGGGGAATCGTGAAGGAGGATGAAGGGCGTATCGAAGGTAATATCGGACGCGATCCGCGTGACCGGATGCAGATGACGGTTTTCCCGGAGGGTGACCAGGGCAAAACGGCTGTTACCCATTACTCCGTACTGGAGCGTCTGGGCTATGTCACTTTGGTGAAATGCCGTCTGGAGACCGGACGTACGCATCAGATCCGTGTACACATGAAATATATAGGCCATACGCTTTTTAACGATGAACGGTATGGCGGAAACGATGTTCTGAAAGGAACGACTTTTACAAGATATAAACAGTTTGTACAGAACTGTTTTGCCATTTGTCCCCGGCAGGCATTACATGCTAAAACGCTGGGTTTTGTCCATCCAACGACCGGCGAGGAAATGTTTTTTGATTCCGAAATACCAGCCGACATGACACAGTTGATAGATAAATGGCGGGTGTATGCAACTACTAAAGAGATATAAAAATGAAAAAGAACATTGCTATTGTAGCCGGAGGTGACTCCTCTGAAATTGTTGTTTCATTAAAAAGTGCAGAAGGAATCTACTCTTTTATTGATAAAGACAAATATAATTTATATATTGCCATCGTAAAGAAAGGCGAATGGGCGGTAAAACTTCCTGGAGGGGAATATACACCAATAGACAAAAATGATTTTAGTTTCTGTGAAGCAGGTGAGGTAAAGCATTTTGACTTTGCTTATATCACTATTCACGGTACTCCGGGTGAAGACGGACGATTACAAGGTTATTTCGATATGATAGGTATGCCTTATTCTTCATGTGGTCAGTTGGTGAGCGCTCTTACTTTTAATAAATTTGTTTGTAATAATTATTTGCGCAGTTTCGGTATCAGCATATCTGATTCTATCCGTTTGTTTAAAGGGCAGACGGTGACGGAAGAAGAAGCTGTCAGCCGTTTGGGATTGCCGATTTTTGTGAAGCCCAACGACGGGGGAAGCAGTTTCGGTGTGACCAAAGTGAAGGAAGCTTCGCAGTTGCAACCGGCTATTGCCAAGGCTTTTGCCGAAGGTGACGAGGTCATGCTGGAAAGCTTTATTTCCGGAACAGAAGTGACTTGCGGTTGTTATAAGGTAGGTGGCGGTTCGGGTATCGCCCGGAAAGAGGTGATCTTTCCGCTTACCGAAGTAGTTACGAAGAATGAGTTTTTTGATTTCGATGCGAAGTACAACGGAGAGTCTGATGAGATTACTCCGGCCCGTATCTCTCCCGAACTGACGGAGAAGGTACAACGCGAAGCATCGAAAATATATGATATACTGGGCGCCAAAGGACTTATCCGGGTTGATTTTATTATTGAAGCAGACGGTGAACCGAAAATGCTCGAGGTAAATACAACACCAGGTATGACAGCTACCAGCTTTATCCCGCAGCAGGTTCGGGCTGCCGGATTGGATATCAAAGATGTCATGACTGACATTATTGAGAACGAACTACAAAAGGCAGGTAAATAAAATTAGAAGATATGGATACAGAAGTTTCCTATAATTTTGACGACATTCGTCCGCTGAACAACGATGAGGTAAAGGATGCGATAGAAGCACTGGTTGCCAACGAGGATTTCGAGCGGGCTTTTCGGTATATCAAGCCGGATTTGAACTGGAATGAATTTTCTGAAACGATGCGCTCGTTTAAGACAAAAGAAGATTTTAAATCGAAACTGGCTTACGAGGCAGTGATGATGGTGGCAAACAAGACGACTTTCTCGCTGACGATCTCCGGACGTAGCCGCCTTCCGAAAGACAAACAACCTTGTACATTTATTTCCAACCACCGCGACATTGTATTGGATGCTTCCTTCCTGAATGTCATGTTGTATGATGTGGGCTACGGTATGACACAGGTTGCGATAGGTGATAACCTGATGATCCGTCCATGGATCGAGACATTAGTTCGTCTGAACAACAGCTTCATCGTAAAACGTGGGGTTTCTGTGCGTCAGATGTTGGATGTGAGCCGTACATTGTCTGCTTATATTCGTCATACGATCAATGAAACAAAAGAATCTATCTGGATCGCACAGCGTGAAGGACGTGCTAAAGATTCGAATGACCGTACGCAAGGTAGTGTGCTGAAAATGTTGAATATGAGCGGTGATAAGGATATCGTATCCAATTTGATGGAACTGAATATCTTCCCGGTTGCTATCTCTTACGAATATGATCCGTGCGATTTCCTGAAAGCGAAAGAGTTCCAGATGAAACGCGATGATCCTGAATTTGTGAAGAGCCAACGCGATGACCTGCTGAGTATGGAAACAGGTATCCTGAATAACAAGGGACGTGTTCATTTCACGCTGACCCAGCCGATCAACGACCAGTTAGCTGCTTTGGACAAGGATATGGAAAAGAACGAGTTGGTGGCTGCCATCGCTTCTATTATCGATAAGGAAATCTATAAACATTACCGTTTCTATCCGTGTAATTATGTTGCTTATGATATGTTGACAGGAACGAAACGTTTCAGCGGTAATTACGGTCCGAGAGATAAGAAACATTTTGAAGAATATTTGCAGGGGCAGTTAGATAAGATTGTCTTACCTAACAAAGACGAGGCTTTCCTGCGTACCAAGATGTTGGAAATGTATACCAATCCTTTGAAGAACCACCTGGCAAATCAGGAGTAAGATATTAGTTTCTTAAACGAAAAGGGTAGTCTCAACAGCATGAGAGACTACCCTTTTTTTTGTGCAGGCTATTTATCTGTTCTCTTTGGCATATTTAGACGGACTCATGCCGAATTGTTTGATAAAGGCTGACCAGAAATAAGATTGAGAACTGAAACCTACCGCTTCCGAAATCTCATAAATCTTCATATTTCCTTGCAGCAGAAGTTCTGCGGCTTTCTTCAGACGGCTGATCTTGATCAGGTCGTTCGGGGTGAGGTCAGAGATGGCACGTATCTTACGGTATAGTGTCGGACGGCTCAGGTGCATCAGGTCGGCGATCATGTTCACGTCCAGATCGGAATTTCCGATATTTTCGTTGATGATCTCGTTCAGTTTTTCAAGAAAATTCTCATCGGCCTTTGTGTAGGCCATCGATTTCATATTGGCGATCGGAGAGTTGAAGTAGAACTTCCGGATGTTATCCCGGTTCGATATCAGGTTCGATATTTGAACCATCAGCAAGCTGGTGGAGAATGGTTTATCTATATAGGCATCGGCTCCGAGTTCCAGTCCTTCCAGGCGTGATTGCATGGTATTCTTTGCCGTTAGCAGGATGACAGGGATATGGCTGAATTCGATGTCGCTCTTTACATGTTGTAATAAGGTGAAGCCATCCATGACGGGCATCATAACGTCGCTTATAATCAGTTGTACGCTTTGCTCTTTGAGTAAATCCAGTGCTTCCGAGCCGTTGGCTGCCAGCAGGACATTATAGTTTTCATTTACTTCGTCAGCAATAAAGGCACTCATTTCTTTGTTATCTTCGACGATCAGGACAGTTGGACGGCCTTCTTCCCTGATATAGGATATTTTGGGTACGGAGGTTTGTTGCTGAGGTTCTTCTTCCGTTGTTTTCACTGCTCCAGTTTGCTTGACAGGTAAGGTTATACGGAACATTGTCTGGTTGTTTGAAAAGTCGATCAGTGCCAGCGTTCCATGATGCATTTCCGCCAATGAACGTGCCAGCGGAAGCCCGAGTCCGGTTCCCGGTTTATCCTCATTCCCTTTGATACGGTAGAAAGGCTCGAATATTTTATCCCTCATTTCCGTTGGTACCGGTACTCCGTCATTGATAAAATCGATCATGAATGTTTCGTAGTCGGTAGACAGGTGCAGGCGTACCACGATACTTTTAGCTGCATATTTGACGGCATTCGAAAACAGGTTACTCATGATCTTGGTGAGTGCCTCGCGGTCGACAAAAACATATAATTCCTGTACGGATAGATCCAGGTTCAGCAACAGGTTGTTTTCGGTCGCCATATCCTGAAAACGTTTGGCCGTTTCGGATAAGAGAGAAACGACTTCCGTGCGGACAAAATTAAGACGGTATCCTTCTATTTCTGTTTTCCTGAAATCTAATAACTGGTTTACCAGGGATAACAGGCGGGAGACATTCTTATCCATCAGCAGCAGTGAGTTATTCTCTTTTTCTCCGATCTTGTCCGATTTCAATAAACGCTCCAATGGGTTTTTGATCAGGGTTAGCGGGGTGCGTATTTCATGTGCGATATTAATGAAGAAGTCGATCTTTGCCTGATAAAGCTCTTTCTCCTTGTTGTTTTCGAATATTTGCATTTTGTACGCCATCTTTCTTCTTTCTTTTCTTCTCCAGTAAAAGATCAGATACACGATGATCATCATGATCAGGATGGCATAAATGACATAAGCCGTATTGGAAACCCACCAGGGAGGAAGTACATTGATATGCAGGCGGGTGATTTCGTGTCCCCAGCTATTGGATAGGTTGGCAGCTCTTACTTCAAAAGTATATTCACCGGGATGCAGGTCGGTGAAGTAGACGATGTTACGTTCACCCAGTGCGATCCAGTCTTTGTCGAGATTCACCATCCGGTAAGCATATTGGATGGAACCGGGGGCGATGAAGTTGAGGGCGGAAAAGTTGATGTTGAAAGATGATTGGTCGTGATTTAGTGTGATATCCCGGACTTCGGAAACCGAAGAACTGTTAATGATTTTTCGTCCGCCCATCCCGTTCTGTATTTCCAGCGAACTGATACGGACGTCCATCTTTTCGGCAGCCGGACGTATATCGGTCGGCTTGAAATGGATAAAACCTTTTATGGAACCGAAATAGAGTGTACCGTCTTCATCCTTAAAAGCCGAATTGTAGTTGAACTGGCGGGTGACTAAGCCGTGTGCCTCGGTATAGGTCATGATCTCTTCTGTCTGTGTGTTGAGGCAAACCAAACCATTTGCCGTGCTGATCCATAGACAGTTGTTGTCATCCGGTAAAATACGGAAAGCCACGTTGCTGGGCATGCCGTTCTTAACCGTGTAATGAAGCGATTCTCCGGTCTGAAAATCATATTTGATAATACCTTCCACCGTTGCGAACCACATGTTCCCGGCTTTATCTTCGCAGGCATCGTTGACTGAATTATGGCGTTGGGTATTAAGCTTGTCGTATTGGAGATACATGCCCGTATTACTTGTCGTATTGAAATAATAGCTGCGGTTGAACATACCGAGCCATATTTTTCCGGAACGGTCTTCATACAGACAGTTGACAGCGAACGGAGGAAACTGGGGGGCATAAACAAAGCGGTCGTTCAGATAGTCGTAGCGGAAGATGCCGTCCTCTGTCCCTACCAAAACTTCTCCTTCCCGTAAAACCTTGATACACCGCACTGTACTATTCTTTACTGTTTGTGCATCTTTCAACAAGTCATAGTGCTTGATGACTTTTCGTGTTCGTATATCCATCAGGTCGATGCCGTGTATCACATGTCCGATCCACAGATTATCTCCCGAAGCCGCCAATCCACGGATATTGGTATGGGAAAGACTTTTTACACCGGGTATTGGCTGGTAATTGGTGAATGTGCCCGTTTTCTTTTCCAGGCAATTGATCCCGGCGTCTTCCGTACCTACCCATATATTTCCGTAAATATCCGTACAGATATCGCGTATCACTTCCCCTTTCAACGAATGAGTTTCGTTCCAGGGATAATATACATTGAAGGGGCGGAAAGGGGAGTAGTAGTTCACTCCGTTCTGGTGGAAACAGATCCAGACACCTTCTTCGCGGTCTTCAAACAGGGCGGAGACGAAATGGCTGGATAGTGCATACGGGTCCAGCGGGTCTTGCCGGATGCGTTTGCAGGTCCCGGCCTCCAGGTCATAGATGAACAGTCCTGAATCGGTCCCGATCCAAAGTTCTTTCTTGTCTTTTTCGAGGAAGCAGTTGATCAGGATCGTTAACTGGTTTTTTTCCTGGATATTCAGATCTTCGTAGGTTTTTGAAAGCACATTGAATATTTTTACATCGTCGTGTTCAAACGCGACATAGATGGTCGGAGAAGAAGGTGAGGCATACAGCATGGATAATTTCCGGGAAGTGGTTTCCGGCGAATGGGTGAACAGGTCATGCGATTCGAGATTTCCGTCCTCCGGGTTCAGTTGCGAAATAAAACCTTCCGAATCACCCAGCCAGATGGAATTATCTGCCATGATACAGAAAGATGTATAAATTTGTCCGTTATTACCGGCGAAAATCCGGAATTGCCCGTCAGAAACATTATACTGTATCAATGTTCCGTCCATCAGCAACCATAACTGGTTGTTTTTGTCGAACTGGAAGAGTTCAACCCCTTTGTTTTTAGTGAAAGGAACGTGCAGGAATGATTCTTTTGTTTCATTATATTGATATAATCCGGAAAGTGTGCCTACCCATAAGTTGCCGTCTTGGTCGCAACCGAGATGCGTGATCCAGTTATTGCCGAGCGATTCCGCATCGTCAGGGTCGTTGCGGAATACTTTAAATGTATATCCGTCGAACCGGTTCAGTCCGTCGCGCGTACCGATCCATATATAGCCGCTTTTATCCTGCACGCAACAAGTCACCATGTTGTCGCTTAATCCGTTTTCCACCTGGTAATGACGGAATAGATAGTTGCTTTCTTCGGCAAAAAGGCAGAGAGAACAGAATAGGAAAAGTATAGATAAGATCAACTTCGGATGTCTCATAAATAAGTTTGTTGTTTGACACTGCAAGATATATAAAATTGTATTACCAGTTTTCATTTATCGTGTCATGGATTTTTAAAATTGTATCAGACCCGGTGAGAATACCACAGAATGAGATAAATACGGGAATTAATGCAACCGGAACGAACAGATATATTTTGCATAAGGGAGTACTTTTGATCAACGATTTGAAAATGCTATAAGAAACCTTTTTGATTACTATCATGAATACACAACATTCTAATACAGGAATAGGAACGAAGATTCAGCTCTGTCTGATGATGTTTTTACAGTATATGTTAAGCGCAGTCTGGTGGGTACCGCTGGCAGCTTATCTCTCACACACACTTAAGTTGGAGGTGTATCAGGTTTCCTTAGTATTAAGTGCAATGGCTATCGGAGCAATGGCCTCTTCGTTTATCGGAGCGATTGCCGACCGGTATTTTGCCGCAGAAAAGATATTGGCAGTTTTGAATATATTAACGGGAGTTTTCTTGCTGCTGGCTGCTCAGCAGCAAGATTTTCCTTCTCTTATGTTCTTTGTCGTAATGGCGATGCTTTGTCACATGCCGACACAGAGTCTGACAAGTACGATCGCAATGAGCCACGCTCCTTCTGAACAGTTCCCACGTATCCGTATGTTCGGTTCGGTAGGGTGGGTTGCTTCAGGAATATTCAGCCTGGTAGCTATTCATTTATTAGGAATGGAAGCGTTCGATGACACGAACTTACCGATGTACTGTGGTGCTGGTGTTTGTTTTATTGCCGCTTTTGCCAACCTGACGCTCCCGCATACTCCTCCGTCGGTAGCAAAGAGTTCAAAGATATCGGTGATGGATATTACAGGATTCTCCGCTTTCTCATTGATGAAAGATAAGAATTACCGGGTGTTTATGATCCTGACCTTCCTGTCGATCATTCCCTTTACACTTTATCATGTATATGGTTCCATGATTCTGGCGGACGAACAGGTGCGGAATATCACGGTGACGATGAACTTCGGACAGTTGGCCGAAATGCTCTTTCTGATCGTTACCACGACGATCCTGATCAAATCGGGTATCAAGAATACGCTGATCTTCGGTATGGCAGCTATGTTGGTTCGTTACGGAGCTTTTTTCTTCGGGGCGGAAACAGGGCAGCAGTGGTTCTATTATATCGGTATTATCGTTCACGGTCTGATATTCGGTCTGTTCTATGTAGGCGGACAGGTCTATACGGATAATGTAGCGCCAAAGGATATGAAGGCACAGGCACAAGGTTTGCTTTTCTTCCTGGTATGGGGAATCGGTTTCCTGATCGGAACATTATGGAATGGATGGTTGATCGGTATGTTCCGTGATGGCGATAAATGTGACTGGCCGGTATTGTTCGCTATTTCATCGGCTTGTACACTGGTACTGTTACTTTTGTTCATGTTCCTGTTCAAGCCGGTAAGCCTTAAAACATCAGATAAATAATACGCATTTAATTCTCAAGACTATATATATCACGCCAAACATGAAAAAAAGGGGACACGACGGTGTCCCTTTTTTATTTTAATAAGCCATTCTTCTTTTGGTAGGCTCTTTTTGCATCCTTTGTTTATCCGTGCTTCTCCTTTGTTTTAAGTAATTGTCTATTCAATTGTCTATCGCTATTTTAAGTATTCTCACACCTCTTTACATACCTTTACTTATCAGAATTTAATTATTTCGTTCAGTACTTGAAGAAGTCAGTCTCGATGACCGGGTATAGCAGCCGGAGTAAAACTGCTTGTCTGTTAAGATGCGATTATGAATATATCAGTTAAACTTAATAATGTGAATGCTTATGAACACTTTCAAACCAATTTTTGCAGCTTTGGTGTTATTCCTTTTTCAGGCAATCTTCCTGGCTTGCAGCGACGACAAAGAAGAGATAATTATTCCCCCGGAGAATAGCATACCCGGACAGGAATTTGGAATACGCCAGCTTACTGTGAAACTTCCGCGCCTGGGACGGCTCGAAATACTGTTCTCTAAAATTAACTGCCGTATTCATATAAAAGGAGTAGACGACCGGATTACTTATCCTGTCAACACCTTCCTCTCCGCTACGGCTGACTCCTTGATCATCGAAGCGGCAGACCCGATACTGAGCGAACTTCCCCACCAAATGTACCACTTGAACTATATAACTTTCCCGAAGAAAGATCTGGCAGTGAAATCGGCAGAGGTGAGTGCGGAGGTAGGCATACAGGATACCGTTTACCTAGGTGCCCGCTTGTCGGTCGAAGACCCGGACAATATCGTTTTCCGCTCGAGTTTTAATCTGGAAGCCGATCGTATAGGGGTGGGGAGTACGGCAGACCCTATTGCTATTGCCTGCGGAAAAGACTTTTATGATATTATCTGTAGCGAGTTGAGTGTCGGCAATGATTTAGCAGACAAATGTTTCGAACTTACAGCGAATATCAATTTCCAAATGCCTGAAATAACCACCGATAAGGGGTGGCAACCTGCCGGAAGACATAATATCAACGGAAGTTCCACCTCCTTTAACGGCATGATAGACGGTAATGGGAATGCAATCGACTTGCTATCCAGCAGTTCTACGGAAGATTATGCAGGGCTCTTCTATAAATTAGGATCGCGAGCCCATGTGCATGATATCGAGTTTACCTCTGTTGCTTTGAATGGAAAAGACTATATAGGAGCGGTTGCCTGCTATTCGGAAGAAGGAGCACAGCTTGAAAATATAAGTTTAACCGGCTTTATAGATGGAGTTTCCAATATTGGCGGACTGGTAGGTTCGGGCGATGTCACGGTTACAAACTGTGTTTCCAGTCTTGCTGTAAAGGTAAAATCAGATAAATCAGCATCCAATATAGGCGGGTTGATTGGCTATACCACCTCTTCCGAGATTAAGAACTGCATCCTTACCGGACTGGTTACAGCCCCTAAGGGCAAGAATGTAGGAGGCATTACCGGAACCGGAGGTTCGTTTACCAATTGCTACGTAGGTGGTTCTATTGAAGGTTATGACTATACAGGAGGGATCACCGGAATGGCAGGGGGCACCTTTGCTGGTTGCCGGGTCGGCGCAACGATGAGTTACAATTCGTATGCTTTTCCTTGGGAAGTCTTTCTGACTCAACCGTTGGTAACTCCGTTCTCAATCAGTATTATAGGTCATAATTATGTGGGTGGTTTTGCCGGTGGCGGCTCCCTTACTCTGGAAGGAGAGAATATATTCATGCGTGAGTCGGGTACCACCGCAACCCTAACCGGATACGACTATGTCGGCGGACTGGTCGGACACAGCAATTCTCTGGAAGCCCGCGCTTCGGCCTCTTATATCTCTTACGCTCATATCAAAGCCCATGACTATAGTGGTGGGGTAGCCGGTCGTCTGGAAAATATGAATACCGATGCCATTTTCACCAATCGTGGATCCATTAATGCGACAGGCTACCACTGTGGCGGAATTGTGGGTTGGGGAACGGCTCTTGCATGTAAAGGTACCTGGACTAATGAAGCTACTATCGTAGGCGTGAGAGCGGTGGGAGGTATTATCGGTGATGTGGATAAAATGGATAGCCAATGCGAAATACATATGATCAATGACGGATCGGTGACAAGTACGAATTATTATCTCGGAGGTCTGGTCGGATACAGCAACAGTCAGCTTAACTTTGGTGAGAACAGCCGTGTCAGCCATGAAGGAGGTTCTATGAAAATCACAGGTGAATATTATGTAGGCGGTGTAATCGGAAGCCTTGAAATGGAAGTCGGTTCCAAGTCATACATCATAAACAAACAACCTGCCGTTCATGCAAATATATATGCTCGTTCGTATGTCGGTGGTATAAGTGGTTATATGAGGTTGCGAAATGCAACTGGAGTAACCGGAGTGATCAACGGCACTAATACGTGTAAGATTGTGATTACTTCTTCAAGTACAAGCGGTACTTGCGTAGGCGGAGCGATCGGTTTTATGCGTGCAGAAACCAATACGGATAACGTCGGGCAGATCAAACTCAGCGGGATTACCCAGTTGACCGGTAGTATTACTGCAGCCGGCGGAGCTGTCGGCGGTATTGTCGGACGGTTGGAAAACAATAAAAACAAGAGTGTCCTGATTGAGGATTGTAAGAACTTTGTCAACCTAACCTCTACGGCAACCAGCAATGTAGACGGTTTCGGTGGTATCGGCGGATTACGTGAAGAACTGGGATATGAGATCCGGATTTCTCGTTGTGCCAACTATGCCGATATATCCGGCAGGAATGTTTCCGCTGCAGGAGGCATCTTCGGTCAACAAGAAGAAAACGTCTATATCGATCAATGCTTCAATGTCGGTAAGGTCGATGCAAACAGTGCAGTGGGCGGTATCCTCGGCCGTGCCTTTGATGGAACGACTGTGGAAAACAGCTTCAATATGGGAGAAGTGCCCTGGGTATCAGGCAAGACGCTTCTGGCCGGTATCGTCGGACAGAAAGAAAACAAAAGCAAAAAGAATCTCCTGATCAAGAACTGCTATAACGTAGGCACCACTGGCTGGGGTATTATCGGCGGCGAAGACGACAAAAACGTGGATTGCCAGAACTGCTATTACCTCGACACCGCCTCCAACGGGGATATGAAAAAGAGCGGATCTGTATCGAAAAACGCCACTCAGATGCGTCAGAAAGGCACTTATTCCGGCTATTCTACCGACATCTGGTTGTTCGGTACTGACGGGCAAGGTGCTCCTACGTTGAAGAATAATAAGATAGCTTCCGGTTATCCCAATCCATTATCCCAATAAATACATTTTATACATAGATATTATGAGAATACAGAAAAATCATACATTTTGTTTCAGCCGCTTTCTCCTGTTCCTTCTGGCAACATCTTTCCTGATGCTGACAGGCTGTAAGGATGACGAAAATCAAACACCTGTGCCCGGAGGGGAAGATTACGGGCAGGAGCGACGTATTGAACTGGCTGCCGATCTCAGCAGTAAAATTCCCACGGGTGAAATAAGTTTCCGCCTTATCTACAACAGGGATACCCCATTGGCTGTTAAAGCCATCCATTCGATCGAGAACGGAAAATCAGTCTTCTATCTCGATTCTCAGCTCCGTGTTGGCCGCTATATTCTGGCTTCCATTATTCATAAGACGAGCGAAGAAATCTTCAGCGAAGCTAATGTAGGCTGTGCTCTCGATGTTTCCACCCGCTCCAATGCCGTTTCGCCTTCCACTTTCGATAAGCTGGCAGGTTATTTCGGTACCGGAACGGTTGACGATCCTTACCGCATCGCTTCGTCGACAGGCTTCGATGTCATGCGTAAGCTTATTGAAGACGGTAATAACTCGTTCGAAGGCAAATACTTCCTGCAAACAGCCGATATCAATATGGTCGGCTCCTACAATAAAGGTTTCCGTCCCATCGCCCATCAACAGGCTTTCCCGTTTAAAGGCTGTTATGACGGGGGAGGACATACTATTTCCTATTGTGCCATCCGTACCCTCGACTCGAAAGAACAGAAGGTCGGGAGCGAGGTACATGCTTCGGGGTTGTTCGGCTATGCCTGCGGTGCTACTTTCCGCAATGTCACGATGGTAGATCCTGTCTCGATCGGTGCCAACTCGACAGGCAGCCTGGTCGGTGCCGTACTGGGAACCTCGGGAGAAGTGGAAACCCCGACCTACCTCGATAATTGCCGCGTACGGAAAACATCTTCTTCCGCCAGCGAAATATACGGTATCAGTTTCGTCGGTGGCCTGGTCGGTGGAGTCGATGCGCAGGCTGTATTAGTCATGCACCGCTGTGTGAACGAAAATCTGCCGGTAGGCAACCGTTCCGACGGCTCGTTTGTTGGTGGACTGGTAGGTGGAGGAACCATCAATGCCACCGCCATTATGGACAGTTGCGTGAACCAGTCGTCGGTCGTTGCAGCCGGTAGTCGTTGTACAGGCGGACTGATCGGCGGTATCGAAACCGCCAACATCACCAACTGCCTGAATAAAGGTAACGTCAGCGCCACCCACCGGTCGGCTCTCGGAACCGGAGGCATTGCCGGAGGGTTGGGCACTTCCACCCTTGCAGTCGTGCAAAACGAAGGCCGCATAAACGGTTACGAAGGAACAGGCGGAATCGTAGGCAGCACCGTAATCAGCAAAAGCGACGGCAGCTACAACGACCTTATCATCACCTCCGCGCACAATTACGGAGCCATTCTCGGAACCGACAACTCCGGCGGTATCGCCGGAGAAGCCCAAGCGATGATGACCGATTGCTATAACGAAGGTTCTGTCGAGGCAACAGGCGATTTTGCCGGTGGCCTGGCTGGGTATACGCCTACGGTCGTTATCAACAACAGTTACAACAACGGCGCGGTTGATGCCAATAAATTTGCCGGTGGATTACTGGCCCGTGCCGCCTATTACATTGTGACCAACAGCTCGAATCTCGGTCCCGTAACCGCCTCCCACGGAATGGCGGCAGGTATCCTGACACTGGGTGGTACGACCGGCATGATCAACTTCTGTACCAATTATGCCTCCGTGAGAGGTGCCGTGTACGTGGCAGGGATCATTGCCCATTCCGGTGAAACCAAGTCGTTTACCAAACGCGACTTTGCTTCCATCGTTGTTTCCACCGGAAAGGGAACTTTCAAGCTGATGAAGGCTCTACGAACTCCGCCTAAGAATGTATCCAGTCTGAAAGCCCTCTTCAAAGGCGGCAAAAAGGTCGTGAAGATCGCTTCTAATGCCCTGGATCTGATCAGCGCCATCGCCACCCCACCCCTGATGCAGGACATAAGTATGTGGGACGATCTGTATAACCGTAAACTCGATGTGCGTAACGAAGAAATGATAGCTGGCATGCACGCCAAAGTCGCCGCTGCCCTGCCTACTACCAGAGGACCTTTGGCAGGTTCGGAGGTACTCCCCGGACTGGTCTACGAAAACTCGAAAGCCTTCTCCCGGAGTTTGGAAGGCGAGGGTGACGACCTTTATGGTGATGCCGTGCACAGCCGCCTGGCGGATATCAGCGAACAGGTTGCCAAAATGGAACAGAATCGTGAAATCGCGATTGCTGCCGTCAACTGCGTCCTGGCGGTAGCGGGAGCAATCTTTACAGGCGGGGCGGCTACGGCAGCCATCGTCGTCTGTTCAACAGCCGTCACGACCGTCGGTATCCTGACCGACCGCATGGATAACTGCATCGAAATATCTCAATGCTGTAACTTTGGAGACATCAATGCCGGGGAAAACGGCTATGGTATCATTGCCTTCCAGGGCGACCATCTCCGACTTCACAACTGTTTCTCTGCCGGTGCAGCCTCCGGTTATGGTGTGGCAGACACGGCTCTCGACGGTTTGGACGATGTCAAACCGCGTCGTATCATTTCTATCGGGACTATGAACCAGGATCCTTTCAAAAGCGGTGCTGCTGTAGCAAACCAGGGGCTTTTCTTCCTGGTAGACAATAAAGGTTCCCACGGATCACGGATCGGATACTGTTTCGCCGACGACCTGGCCCGTAAGTCGACTTACACGAATACCGAAAGTCCTTTCGACTTCGATAATACCAGGGCATGGAGTTTCCAAAGCCCCATCGTGCCACTGCCTTATAATAATTTGTATTACAGTTTCAGGTAAAAAACTTCGTAGGGCTACAAAACTGTCACTTCAATCGTGGCAAATCCTTTGTAGCCCTACAATATTTAGTATCTCTCCAGGTACCTGCGGGGCAACTATATCATCCGTAGTGTGTTTCTTAACATATCCCTTTCCGTGACATACTGTCACTCAAATCACTACCTTTGGGACAATGGCTGTATGAAACACTTACAGTCTGACAAAACAATTAAATTTGAAATAGTATGAGACCGGAAGATTACATCACCCGTGAGGGGAAGTTTGGTGCACACAACTATCATCCCCTGCCTGTCGTTCTCGAAAAAGGAGCAGGCGTATTTGTGTGGGACGTGGAAGGCAAACGTTATTTTGATTTCCTGTCCGGTTATTCCGCCCTGAGCCAGGGGCATTGCCATCCTAAAATCATTAAAGCACTGACGGATCAGGCGCAGAAGCTGACACTGGTATCGCGCGCTTTCCATTCGGACGTATTGGGCGAGTATATGGAGTTTGCCTGTAAGTTCTTCGGCTATGATAAATTACTGCCTATGAATACCGGTGCCGAAGCGGTAGAGACAGCCTTGAAACTGGCGCGTCGCTGGGGGTATCGTATCAAAGGCATTGCACCGGAAAAGGCGAAGATTATCGTATGCAGCGAGAACTTCCACGGACGTACCATCACGATCATTTCCATGAGCACTGATCCCAGTTCGTATGCCGACTTCGGGCCTTATACACCCGGTTTCATCAAAGTACAATATAATAATGTAGGAGCATTGGAAGAAGCCCTGAAAGACCCCGACGTGGTCGGCTTCCTGTTGGAACCTATCCAGGGGGAAGCAGGCGTGGTTGTTCCCGACGAAGGGTATCTCCGCACTTGTTATGACTTATGCCATGCCCATCATGTGCTGTTCATTGCCGATGAGATACAGACTGGTATCGGACGTACCGGTAAACTGCTTGCCTGCGATTATGAGAATATTCATCCCGATATACTGATCCTGGGGAAAGCCCTCTCCGGTGGTGTCACTCCTGTTTCCGCCGTATTGGCGAGCGACGAGATTATGTTGACGATCGCTCCGGGCGAACATGGTTCCACGTATGGAGGAAACCCGTTGGCTGCCGCTGTCGGAATAGCTGCCCTTGAAGTGGTACGCGATGAACATCTCTCGGAGAATGCTTATGAGATGGGTGAATTGTTCCGCAGCGAAATGCAGAAGATAGATAATCCGATGATCAGGCAGGTACGCGGAAAAGGATTGCTGAATGCTGTCGTTACCGAACCTCGCGGAGGAAAGGTGGCCTGGGATATCTGTTTGGCACTGAAAGAAAACGGTTTGATAGCTAAACCGACACATGATCATATCATTCGTTTCACACCACCGCTGGTCATTACCCATGAACAGATGATGGAAGCAATCGGTATAATAAAGGAAACTTTTGAACTGTTCTAGGGATCGTAGGTTCCGGTAGTGAAGCATATGGCACATATAGTCCGGCCTGTCTGCCATGCCAGTGACAGACTTTTGCCATCACTGTGGCAAAGTTTTGCCAATAGCATGACAAGGCCTTGCCACAGTAAGGGCAATACATGGCACATAGGACTGCTATATATTGCGTTGTAAGTGACTGACCTTTGTCTATGCGGTGACATGCCGGGACAGTAACAAGAGAGACTGTCTCTTATAGGTTCATAATTAAAATAGTATAGTATGAAAATAAACGTAATAGGAGTTCCTTTGAATCTGGGTTGCGACCGGGAAGGCGTAGAGCGTGCCCCGAATCATCTGCGCGAACGGGGATTGATGAAGGTGATACGGAAGAACGGGCATCGTGCCTTCGACCTTGGGAATCTATATGTCCCTCCCGTTTCGGAAACGGATAAATTTGCCCGGGGCAAAAGCATGAAGTATCTGGACGCTATTGTCGAGGTGAATAATAATCTGGCGGAGCTGGTGTATGATACCTTGCGTGGTGGGGCGTTCCCGCTTGTTATCGGTGGCGATCATTCACTTGGGCTGGGAAGTGCTTCCGGTGTAGGGAAATCTTTCGACGATTTCGGGATCATCTGGCTGGATGCGCATGGCGATATCAACACAAATGAAACATCTCCCAGCGGGAATATCCACGGAATGCCGTTGAGTGCCCTGATGGGGATGGGAAGTGAAGAACTTGTCAATATCTATGCCCCCGGAAATAAAGTGAATCCGCAAAATGTCTTTCTGGTAGGAACCCGCAGCCTGGACGAAGGCGAACAGGTACTGATCGAACGGGAGCGTCTGAGTGTTTACACCATGGATACGATCCATCTGAAGGGAATCGGTTTTGTGGCCGAAGATATTAAGCGGAAGCTGAAGGAAAGAAAAATACGTAATGTTCATTTCAGTATCGATGTGGACAGTATCGATCCGCGGTTTGCTCCGGGAACAGGAACACGGGTAAGTGAAGGACTTTTGCCGGATGAGTTTAAAGACTTTGTCGATCATATTCTTTCAACGAATCTGGTGAAGTCGATGGACCTGGTGGAACTCAATCCCGAATTAGATACGAATGACCTGACAACCAATCTCTGCCTGGATATTATCGATTATATAACAGCAAGGATTTAGAGTGGCATCCGAGATCCAGGAAACAAGAAGGGGGATATCATCACGACATCCCCCTTTCTTTTCTGTGTCTATCTGTAATACTTATTCTTGTCTTCCGCCTAATGCGTGATAGAGGTTAATAACACCTTGTATCTCATCGAAACGGTCGGCTACCTGCGAGAGTTCCGCCTGCAACAGGCCTTGCTGGGCAGTCAGCACCTCCAGGTAAGTGGTGTTTCCGTGTTGCATCAGTAACTGGGTACTTTTTACGGCCTTTTGTAAAGCCGTAATCTGCTGGCCAGCCAGTTGGATGCGTCCGCGTGCCGTCTGCCATTGTGTCAAAGCGTTGTTTACTTCGCTTCCGGCATTCAATAGGCTCTGCTGGAAAGCCAGAGAGGCCTCTTCCTGTTGTGCCTTGGCTATTTTCAACTGGGCGATGTTGGCACCTTTGTTGAATAACGGTTGTGTCAGCGAGCCTATCGCCTGCAACAGCCAGCCGCCCGGGTTAGTGATGATCCCCGTTCCGTTATTAGTCCATCCGGCAACACCGCTGAGGGTGATGTTCGGATAGAAAGCACTGCGTGCTCCGTTCGTTGCATAGAATGCCTGTGCCAACGAATATTCTGCCTGCCGTACATCCGGACGGTTGCTTAACAGGGAGAGCGGAACGCCGGCGGATAGTGTCTGGGGAAATTCCTGTCGATCCAGTTCTCCCCGTTCCATCCGGTGAGGCACTTCTCCGAGCAGGTTGGAGAGGCTGTTTTCCATCTCGTTGATCTGCTGGCGTAGGGTCAGGAGGGAGGCTTCCACACTCAGGCTGTTCGCTTCCGACTGGGAAACGGCGGCTTCATCTGCCAGACCTGCTTTTTTCAGTGCACGCATCGCCTGTACGTTCTCTTTCCAAAGAGAGGCCGTCCGTTCACTGATGACAAGTTGTTTGTCGAGCAATAATAAAGTGTAATAGGAATTGGCTACAGTGGCTATTAGCTGTGTCCGGACGGCCTGTTTGTATGATTTAGTCTGTTCGAGAGCTGCCTGTGCACTTCTTTTTGCATTGGTGAGTCTCCCGAATATATCGATTTCCCAACTGGCAGCTACCGCCAACTGATAACTTTTGGCGGCTTTCGAACCGTCGAAGCTGCTGATCGTACCCTGCGGATTCAGGTTCAGTGCCGGAAGGTAAGCCAGACGTGAAGTCATCAGGGCTGCTTCGGCTTCCTGTACCCGCAAATGGGCGGTGCGCATGTCGGTGTTATTCTCCAGTCCTTTTTCGATCAACGTCTGCAATTGAGGGTCTGTGAAGAGTTCCCGCCAGTCGAGACTGCCGATGCTGGTTGTATCCGTAGCCATCGCCTCGTCCCTGAACAGGTTGTCAGGAACGGAGGTCTCCGGTTTGTAGGATGTATAGATGCCGCACCCACTCAGTAACGAGAGGGTGGCGACGGATAATAGAATGATATTATTTTTCATCTGCTTGATTTCCTTTCTTTTTACTTTCGAGATAGTCTTTCCGCTCGGCGGTTACTTCTACCACTTCTTCCTGGATCTGCCAGTCGTGAGTCGGCTCGAACTGTATCGGGCGTACTTTTTCCTGCAGATACTGGAATACGATGAACAGGGAAGGCACGACGAACAGCAGTGCCAGTGTTCCGATCAACATACCGCCTACGGCACCTGTACCCAATGAACTGTTACCGTTTGCACCGACACCTGTTGCTACTACCAACGGAAGCAGACCGAAGATCATGGTCAACGCCGTCATCAGGATCGGACGCAGACGTACTTTGGCGGCAGACAGTGCGGCAGATGTCAGGCTCATACCGGCGGCACGCCGTTCGGCTGCATATTCAGTCAGCAGGATGGCTGTTTTGGCCAACAGACCGATCAGCATGATCAACCCGGTTTGCAGATAAATGTTATTCTCCAGCCCCATGATCTTGGCGAACAGGAAGCTACCCATCAGACCGAATGGAACGGAAAGGATCACGGCAAACGGGATCAGGAAGCTTTCGTAAAGCGCACTCAGGATCAGGTAGATCATCAGGATACAGATGACGAAGATCACGGCTGTCGTATTGCTTTCCTGGTTCTCTTCGCGGGTGATACCGGCAAAGTCGTAACCATACCCTTTCGGCAGGCTGGTTGCCGCTACTTCTTTTACGGCATTGATAGCATCACCGGAACTATATCCTGGCGCTGGCATTGCATTAACCCCGATCGAGTTGTACATATTGAAACGGCTCAGCGATTCGGCGCCGTATACCTTTGTCAGGTTCACGAACTGGCTTAACGGAGCCATTTCGCCGTTTGCCATACGTACAAAAGTATTATCCAGTGAAGATTCATCCAGACGGTAATCCGGCGAAGCCTGTATCATCACCTTATACACTTTCGAGAAGCGGTTGAAGTTAGATACATATTGTCCTCCGTAATAACCTGACAAGGTGCTTAGTACGGCATCCGGTGTGATACCGGCACGCTTACATTTAGCTGCATCTACCGTCACTTCCCACTGCGGGTAGTTGATAGAGAAGGTTGAATAGGCGGCTGCAATTTCCGGGCGTTCGCGCAAGGCCCCCAGATATTGTTGTGTCGTATTGAAGAAATCAGTCAGATCGCCTCCCTTTTTATCCTGCATATACATTTCCAGTGCATTACCCATACCGTAACCGGGAATCATACCTGGCGACATGGCGAAGATGTTTGCATCCTTGATGTCGGCAGTCCGTCCGTACACCTGGTTGATAACCGATTGTACGTGGTCTTCCTTATCTGTACGTTCATCCCACGGTTTCAGTTTGATGATGAACATACCGAATGAGTTTCCTTGTCCGGAGATCAGTCCGTAACCGGATACTTTGTTATATTCCTTGATCTGCGGTAGGTCTTTGATACGGTTCTCGATATTGGTCATCACGTCGTTGGTCGTTGCCAGTGAGTTACCGGCGGCCGTTGTTACGTTGACGAACAATACACCCTGGTCTTCATCCGGCACCAGACTGGTCTTCGTCGTTTTCATCAGGAAGAACAACAGGACAACCGAGCAAGCCAGCATCGACCACATCAGCCATTTGCGTTTGATAAAGAAGAGTACACCCTTCTTGTATTTGGCAATTAGAGCATCGAAAGCAGTATTGAACGCTTTACGGAAGCGGGAGGCAAAGTTATTCTTTTGCGTACCGTCTTCATTGATATACGGTTTCAGTATCAGTGCGCATAACGCCGGACTCAGAGTCAATGCATTGATCGCTGAGATACCTACGGCAACTGCCATTGTCAGACCGAACTGTGTATAGAATGTACCTGAAGTTCCGCTCATGAACGATACCGGAATAAACACGGCCATAAACACCAGTGAAGAAGAGATAATGGCGGCACTGATCCCGTTCATGGCATCCATACTTGCCATGTACGAAGATTTATACCCGACGTCGAACCGGGCCTGTACCGCCTCGACGACGACGATGGCATCATCGACCACCGTACCGATCACGAGAACGAGTGCAAACAAAGTAATCAGGTTGATACTGAATCCGGCAATCGACATGAATGCGAATGTACCGATTAGCGACACGATGATACCTACCAGCGGGATCAGGGTCGAACGGATATCCTGCAGGAATATGTATACCACCAGGATAACCAGTAAGATCGCTTCGATCAATGTCTTTACCACCTCGTGGATGGAGGCGAACAGGAAGTCGTTCGAGCTCATCATCTGTGTGATCTCAACTCCTTTCGGCAGGTCTTTACGTGCTTCGTCAAGGAAAGCGTCGATTTGCTGGTTTACCTCGGTCGCGTTGGAACCGGCTGTCTGGAATACCATACAGGAAACGCCGACATGACCGGTCAGTTCACCGATGTAAGAGTAGTTTTCACGTCCCAGCTCTATTTCTGCTATATCTTTCAGTTTCAGTACTTCACCGTCTTCGGTCGAACGGATCACGATATCCCCGAATTCTTCCGGCTGTATCAGGCGGCCTTTGTACTTCATCGTATATTGGTAGGTCTCCGTAGAGTTCTCACCGAATGCACCGGTTGCCGATTCTATATTCTGTTCGGCCAGTACGGCAGTCACATCCGAAGGAATCAGGTTATATTGAGCCATCACGTCCGGTTTCATCCAGACACGCATACTGTAATCTCCCCCCATTACCATCAGTTCGCCGACACCTGAGATACGGAGGATTTCCGGCTTCAGGTTAATGCTCAGGTAGTTGGCAAGAAAGCCTTCGTCGTATGAATCGTCAGGACTGTAAATCGAGAAGATCTGCAACATGCTGGTCTGACGCTTGGTAGTAGTGACTCCCACTTGAGTTACTTCTGCGGGTAACTGACCGGTGGCTTTGGACACACGGTTCTGTACGTTTACGGTTGCCATATCCGGATCGGTACCTTGTTTGAAGTAGACCATGATGGATACGGTTCCTGCATTGGTAGCCGTAGATGTCATGTAGGTCATATCTTCTACACCGTTGATGGCCTCTTCCAGCGGGGCGATCACACTTTTTTGAAGGGTTTCCGCACTGGCACCGAAGTAAGTTGTACTCACCATAACGGTAGGCGGGGCAATATCGGGATATTGTTCAACGGGCAGACTGGTCAACCCGATGATACCCATAAATACTATCACGATAGAGATAACGGCTGATAGTACCGGGCGTTCTATAAAGGTTCTTAATTTCATATTCCGTTCTTCCTATTATTGTTTAACCTGGATCGGAGTTCCTTCGCGCAGTAAACCTACACCTTCGGCAACGATCACGTCACCGGCTTTCAGACCTTCGTTCACGATATATTCCTGGCCTCCGTTCACACGGGTGATATTGACCTGAGCCGATGTAGCTTTGCCTTCTATGACTTTATAAACGTATACTTTATCCTGTATTTCGAATGTGGCTGTTTGCGGGATCACGATACTGCCCGATTTCTCTGTCGACAGGATAATGTTTCCGGAACTGCCGCTGTAAAGGATCTCTTCTTCGTTCGGGAATACGGCACGCAGGCTGACTGTTCCGGTATTGCGATCGATAACTCCACTGATCGTTTCGACTTTCCCTTTTGCCGGATAAACGGATTTATCATTCAGTTGCAATTCTACTTCCGGCATCATCTCCAAAGCCTTCTGTTTGGAACCGTATTGGCGGGTGAGGGCCAACAGTTGATTTTCCGTCAGGGAAAAGTAGACATACATGTTCGAATTATCTGAAACAGTTGTCAACGGTTTAGGCGAATTGGCGCTGACCAACGCTCCGACACGGTAGGGTAGTGTTCCGACAACTCCGTTGGACGGACTTTTTACCTCTGTGTATGAAAGGTTGTTGCGGGCACTCAGTTCCTGTGCTTTCATCTGCGATAACTGTGCTTTGGCACTTAACCACGAGTTTTCTGCGGTTTGCAGGTCGAAAGCCGATACTACATTTTGTGCATGCAGTTCTTTTTTGCTGTCGAACGTCAGCTTTGCCGTGTTCAGTGCAGCTTGTGCAGCTTCCACATTGGCAATTGCTGTTTGCAGGGCTGCCTGATAAGGGACCTGGTCGATGATGAACAACAACTGTCCTTTTCTGACAGCTTGTCCTTCTTCCACACATAACTGTGTGATAAATCCTGAGACCTGAGGATAGATGTCGATATCCTGTCGTCCGCGTATCGTGGCGGAATAAAGACTGCTCAGGGTTTTGTCGGTTGTGGACACTTTCAGTACTTTGTACTCATTGTTCACCTGCATAGCCGGTTGTTCCTTACAAGAGCTGGCTATAAGGCAAAGAAGCCCTACCCCGATGCCGCTCAGGCATCTGGCAAATAAATTTTTCTTCATTTTTTCGTAATTGTTTATTTAAAATCCCGGCAGCGGATTCTTCCAAAATCAAAACATCAATAGGGTGATATTCGAATGAGAATAGTTTGCTACTCTTTGATATTTACTGCCTTAACTAATAACCGGTGCAAATGTCCGACTTTTTAACAAAACAACGATGGTCGAAAAATGAATATATTTGTTCCAAATTTGAACAGCAGCGGGGAAGCTGCCTACTACCTTTTCTTCTTGGGATCGTTCAGCTTTTTAGCATCTTTTTTCAGTCGTTTCTCTACCTTTTTTATATCTTCTCCAGCAGGAAATTGTTCGGGAAATATGCCTCTGCTAACCAACATATCTCTTACGGCCAGGTTGTTATCCACATGCTCGTTTTCGATGGAGGTTTGTCCGTATAAATTGTTCTGCTGCACATTGACGGAGGTCATTTCTGCGGCAAAATCCTTGGCTTTTATATTGATTGTCGGTAGAAAATCAGCCAAAGGGCGGCTGTCGGGTACTCCTAATTTGCGCTTGAGTAGTTTGGTATCGATACGAAACAATGCTTTATCCCCTTTGGAACGTATGGTAGCAAAGCCTTTGCTGTCTATGCCTCGCTCATATAAAACGCCGGAAAGTAGCTTTTCTGTTTCGGCTAGTTTAGTGCGTGCAGTTACGCGTTCGTAATCTAAAAAACGTTGTTCTACAAGCTCTGCTCGTCTTGTTTGTACGGCGAAGTAGTTTTGTGCAAAAGCTATTTCTGGCTTACGGGGATCACCATTTTGTGCAATTAAGTAGCATGCATAACGTGTTAGGAGGATGTTATCTACCTCTCTTTCAGCACCTTTGGCAAGCTCGATCATTTTGCTGACGTCAGCAAAATGATCGGTAATTTTCTCACCGGCATTTTTACATGCTGTTTTCGCTTTTTCTATGATAGTCAGGAAATTACGCCATTGTACATAGCCTAATAAGGGATATAATTCTCTAGCACTCCAACACTCTACTCCATTGTAATCACAAACAATACTCTCAAATTGAGTAAATAACTCTTTAATTTCTTCTGTTTTCATAGTCTCCGTTTTTATTAAATTGTTACAAATATAAAAATAGATATTGAACAAAGCATGCATTTCTATATAATTATTTCTTATTAGTTGATTAATATGCTGTGCGATCATTTTGCGGACGTCCGCAAAATGATCTTTTATAGTTTCGGTCGGACCATTTTGCGCACGCCCGCAAAATGGTTGTATAAAACCAACCCGGAGTCGCTTTCGGATATATTTTCTATCTTTGCATCCTTATAAAATAGATATGGAAGAATCCTTTTTGCGGCTAAGTATTGCGGACTTGCTTCGTTTTAAAATGAATCTGAAGTCCTATCAGGATAAATTGGTTATTGTGAGAATGGATGGTAACAATCACAGGAATCCAGGATTCAAAGAAGATGTTTCTATTCGCCTGGATGCCTTTTCCATCTTTCTGGTTCGGCAAGGAGACATAGAGATTACTATAGATGATTTTACCTATCATTTATCTGATAATCTATTGTTGAATATAATGGATATGCACTCGGTAAAGAATTTTCGTTTTTCTTCCGATTTCAAGGGCTACCATCTGATCATCGAACGCAATCTGTTTTCCGAGATTATGTTGAACAGCCGACGTATGCCTGCTGCTTATATCGCTTCCCTGCATACTCGTCCTATCCAACATCTGGACGAAGAGGAAGGGCTTTTGCTGGAAAATTGCCTCTGCCGTATCGAGCGGAATATCGACCGTACGGAACATGCGTGGCAACGCGATATTATCCTGAACGAACTACGCGGCTTTTTATTGGAGATGAACAACATTGTCTATCAGGCAAACCGTCATAAAGTGAATCCGAATCCGCCGGCAAAAGATGTATTGCTTTTCCTGTTTATCCAGTTACTGAACAAACATTGCCGGACAGAACATTCCGTTTCTTTCTATGCGGGCGAATTGTGCATTACCCCCGAGTACCTGTCGCGTATAATGAAAAGTTTCAGTGGAAGAACTGTCAACCAATGGATCAGTGAAGCGTTGATGCGCGAAGCCGAGATTCTTCTGCGGAATCCGGATTTATCCATTCAACAGATCGCCGACATGCTGAATTTTTCCGATCAATCATCCTTTGGGAAATTCTTTAAAAAGCACAGAGGAGTTTCACCGGTTGCTTTTAAACGGCAGTATACCGAGGAGAAATAACTATTCTTACTCCGGGACGTAGATGATCTCCCCGTTTTCCAACTCGTAGGCAATCCCGACTTTACGTCCTTTCTTCCCTTCCGATTCCTGGTTTTCGGAAGGTGTATATCGCTGGATTGTTTCTCCTTTTTTTGTGATGATCTCCATATTTTCCTTCCCGGGATTCTTTACCAGTGAAAAGTCTTCCTTAGAGAAAAGTTCGGTCATATTGAAGCGAGTTACAAGTGCCACCATCAATGCGACAGCGAAAACCATTGCCACATCAAACAGATTGGCAACCACTCCCATCGGGTCAGAATCCCCGTCTGAATGAAGCAACTTATTTCGCTGTCCCATGGTGCAGGTTTTTATAGATATATTCCAAATCATTGATGTCGCGTGCATACCAACGTTGCTTGACTTGCAAAGTGACGACCCCTATTGCGGCGATTACCATACCCACTACCGTCGTGGCGAATGCTACCTGCATATTATACGCCATTGAAGCAATATCACCCGTTGAAAGACCTACCAGTGCCGGCCCCATCGGGATCAATGTCCCCATCAGACCCAGCATCGGTCCCAGTTTAATAAAATTGCGCGAGCGTCCCAATTCCTTTTCTGCTTCCACTTCATAATTAGCCAGCAATCGTTCGCAATAAGCAGTATTCTCTTTGTGGCTGTATAGCTTCTGCATGCAGCGTAATAAAGGAATGTTTTTATTTTCAGGCAGTTTTTTGTAAAGTTCATCTGCATTGGCAGGTGTCATTTCCTCGAGCATATCGTTTATCTGTTGCTGCAGGCGCGTCTTTTGCCAGAACTCCCCGAAGAAACCGCCCGCCATCAGGATGGCTCGCAGGAAGAAAAGTAATAACAGTACGACTACCGGTATCAGCAGTCCGTTGGATATCCAGAATAAAGCATTTGAAATAGATGTCATATCCGTGTTTTTTTTATCATTTTCCATATAAATCCGATCAGTGCCCCTGTTACAAATATACCCAGTGTGACGAGGGTAGCATATATGTTGACGTTGGAGACACTCTCATAACTTGTTTTCCCGTTCTCCGTGGCAATGATCCCCGTCAGAATAATGAACAGGTTTGTGACGAACAACAGTTCCAGGCGGAGACTGCGATCCCCCAGGTACTTTTTGAGGAACCATCCGGCACCAACCACTCCGATGCCGCTGATTGCCGCAAAGCTCCATGCCATTCTGTGGAAACTTATCCCAGGGAAAGCAAAGATCGTTTGCGTAAGTGTATAGGCCAGTACCAACATGATCAGTAATCCCGGATAGTATTTCAGTATCCGTGTCAGGTTGCGTTTGAAGAAAGTATCATGCCGCCGGAAACCAGCAAAACAATCGAAGCAAAAAGCGATCATGACCGTCGATTCAATTGTGATCATGACGGCAGCATCCTGCATACGTGCCGGCGAAGCAAGGAAATCCGCAATCTGCGTTTTCGACTGTTCCGTAGCCCAGGGCCAGATTGCCAGGATAAAGAGACTGCATGCCACACCAGCCGCCAGTATACCGTAGAAAGATTCATAAAACCCGATCTTCAACAGAAAATTGAGAGCGATGAATCCGAGTAATATGCCTACTACATACTCCATTTTTTATTTTTTTCTCCGTTTCAGGACAAATACCAGCAGGAAGAACAGTGTAACGACAGAAACACCGATCAATATTCCATCCAACGTCTGGCTTTCTTTTTGCGGAACCTGATTCAACTGATCCTTTTTCAATACCACCTGCTGTCCCGTTTCCACCAGTGCTTCTTTTATTTCTGTGATATTCTGCCGGTACTCGCGTGCCTGTTGGTCAGGAATCCGGGAAGCGATAAATTCTTTTAACTTGTCATTGTCGCAAACGAATCCGGTGCAGGCCGGTTTGAACTCTTTCACCAGGCTTGTATGCAACTCGGCTATCTGCTGTAACTGTTCGTCCGTAGCCTTCCAGTAGCCTTTACGAGCTGTTTCCAGCATGACGGCAGTCATCTCCTGCAGAGCGGCCGGGCTTGCGTTCTTAAAGAACTTATGAATGCCCAATTGTTGTTCGTCGAGTATGTACATTTTATACAGATCGTCCCAAAGTTCATGGTCGATGGTAGAAGGTTTCATTACATTCCACCCGTACGTATTACGGAATGTTTTTGAAAAATTCTCGGCAGTCGTTTCTCCCCCCTTCATCTTTTCCTTGATATATTCCGGATTGAGCAGGGTGGTACGGCTTTCTACTCCGATCGCTTCCCGCAGGTTTTGCATGCGCACGTTATGGCGGTTACGATAGTCGGACAGGTAAGCTTCCGGATCTTTTCCGGTGACATTTCGGACGGATAGGTTTAAACCACCCATAAATTCATACATGTGATCGAGGCTAAGTGCTCCCCATGTATTACTTTGGCGGGGCTGCATTACGATATCGGTATGTTGCAGGGCGACTTCGAACAGGTCTTTTACTACTGCTCCCCATTTATCCGGGTCACCGTAGATAGCTCCCATATTATTCAGATATGTGTCTGCAATCTGTGATTCTTCTTCCCAGGCATCCCCTTTTTCTACCAGACCGGTGATGCCGGTACCGTAGCCGCCGTTCACAGCCCCGAAGATACGCATGGTGGAGAGTTCTCGTGCTTCTCTGGGTGATATTCCTTTTTCTACCAGCAGTTTTTCCGATTCGACGGCACCTTCCGCCACATAATTTCCGTATGAGTCGCCTTCCGATCCGGCGGCCATACCAACCGCTTTGCTCAACATGGCCAGGCGGGAGGCGGCGAGGTCGCGGAGTTGTCCGGATGTCTGTACAACGATGTCGATACGCGGGCGCTTTAACTCTTCGGATGGGATCAACCGGATGTCGGTGACACGGCCCATGCCGTCACGTACCGGCTCGACTCCGAGCATGTAAAGGGCTTGGGCGAAAGTCGCGCCCTCGGTTTCTATAAATTCACCGGCCCAGAAAGTATAGCTGACCTTACGCGGCCAGTCCTCATGTTTCTTGAAATAAGTTTTCAGTGTCGTTTCTGCCAATAGCTTGCCATTATCCCAGGCACGTGTGCTCGGCGTCGCTTCGGCATTGATGGAAAACATATTCCGTCCGGTTGGCAGCGTATTGGGGGAAAGAATTACATCGCCGCCGGGACTGGGAGCAATATATCCGCCGTCCAGTGCATGCAGTATGCTCTGTAGTTCCGATTCGGGAGACGCTTCGAGCAATTGTTTGTAGTTGATTACATTTTTCAATGTACGTTCAATTTCCAATACGGCAAAAGAAAAGTCTTTTTCCTCTTGGGGTACTTCCGGCAAGACTGCCTGTTTTCCCTCTTTTTTTGCTTTCTTGCGTGCTTCGATCCGTTTCTTTACCCAATCCGGCATTTTACCTACTTTCGGCATTCCGGCAGGCATTTTCATCCCTCCGTTATCATCGGAATTATCTTTTCCAGAACTACCGTTATCTTCTCCTGCCGCCATTGCCATCATTTCGCTCATGGATAGCTGGCGGGGATTGACTGCCATATCCGTGGCGCGTGCTTTCATCAGGTCGGCACGGCTCAGACCCGCAAACTCCAGCATCAGCCGGTCCGGGTTTTGTTCGCGGGAGGCAAGCAGTTGTTTTAATCTGGCCTTGACCGGAGCCAGATAATGACGGGAGATATAAGTATTGTTCTCCAATTGTTTCCGGGTGATTTTATTATTCAATGCGTCTAAACGTGCAAGGCTGTATGCGAGCGGATCGGCCGACATGGCGATGACTGTCGATTCGATATCTTCCTTGCCGTATGGCTGTCCGAGCGTATAAAGGCGTCCGGTCATTTTTTCGTTGGAGATTTCTTCTGCGAAGTTTTCGATTCGCTCGATCTCTTCCGCTGTATAAGGTTTACCTGCTATGCTATCAAGTTGCAGGTCCCTTTGCAGTCCGAGTTTCAGAACGGCAGCTTTTATCCGTAATCCTATTTCCGGTTGTTTGTTTTCAGGGGCCTGGTACCAATCATCGATATCTTTGAACAAGCCGGAGAAACGATCCCGTGTGCGGCTTTCCATGAAAGGAGGTGTTAAGTGGGATAACATGGCGGCATGCGTACGGCGTTTAGCGATGATCGCTTCGCCCACATTGGCAATACTGTAATAATAGAAATGGGGGAGGCTGCCTATCAGGCAATCCGGCCAATCCCTGTTGGATAACCCGGCTTGTTTACCCGGGGTGAATTCCAGGCTGCCGTGCGTGCCGAAATGGATGAGGGCGTCGGCCTTGAATTCATTCTGAACCCATAGATAAGGGGCGAGATAGGCATGTGGCGGGGCAACGCTGGCTCCGTGTACGATATGGAACTCATCGTTACCTTCAGCGGCATGCGGTTGAGGGAACAGGACTACATTTCCGAATTGCAGGCGGGCAATGGCCAGTGATTCTTCTCCGTCATGCGTTGCACTCAGATAGTCTCCCGGGGCTTCCCCGTATTTGTCGACTACTTCCTTGTATTTTTCCGGGACGAGCGTATGGGCGGCCCATTTTTCATAAGTGCTTTTGCTTACCCATAGCGGATTACCGTTTTTCATGAAATCATCCTGTGCCCCTTTGGCATAGGCTCCGAGTACAGCCCCCTGTTTCTTCAATAGTTGGCTGAAACCTTCAAAAGTATCGGGCAGTCCGTTTACCGTATATCCTTCCTGTTTCAGTCGTTTCAGCAGTTCATAAAGGGAAGGGGCCACTTCCAGTCCGGCTGCGACGAGCGATGCCTGGCCAGCCGCTTTGAAGTAGCAGATAGCCACCCGTTTATCTTTGTTCGGTTTCTTGCGCAGTTGCAGATAGTTCTTTACGTTTTGGGTGAAATTGTCCAGGCGTTCACTTTCCGCATCGAACATAAAATAGCCGTTCTCGTGCTGGTTCTGCGTGGAGATTACCAGCGGATCGATACCTCCGTCTATTTCCGGGAGTACGATACGGGCTGTCAGGTAACCGCCGGTTACCCCTTTGTTCTTATCATCGCTCAGCCATTCATCGCGGCTTAGCATGATAGAGAGCGGACAGAAAAGCGGAATATTGTTTTCTGTCAGCCATTGAACGGTTTTATCGCCTCCCAATCGTCCCATCGGCAGATAAATGACGGCATCCGGATGAACACTTTCCATCAATTGCTGCCGTTTGGCGGCTGATGCGATCGGGTACACATTGAAACCGGCATCTGTCAGGCGGGTGATCAGACTGTCGATATAGCTTCGGTTGCCTTCCAAGGGAGAGGTCATACCTGAAACAAAGGCAATGCGAGGGGCATCTTCCTTGTATATTTTCTTTTCACGCAGGTGGTTGGTCAGTTCGTCGGCAGTCCGGTAAAATACGCCGTCTTCCAGATGGAAGAAAATGTCGGATGGGATCAGTATCGGTTCGTCGGCTTTTGTTTGGAATAGTTTCCGGCTGTCGAAGGTGCTACGGATATAATGCAACATATTCCGGTAGTTCATACGGCTCCGGTTATTATAATAAATATCGAGTTGTTCCTGTTGCAGGCTGTCGACATTGTGATTGCTGATGGAGCCGGATGAAAAGACAAAGGTATATACAGCGGTTCCTTTTTTCCCGGCAGCATCGATATTTTCCGTCTGTTCTTCCGTCAGTCGCAAACCCGGACCGAACAGCAGGATCGCATCGTAGCCTTTGAGCGACGACGCATCTTCAGCCTTGACCTCTTTCACTTTTATCAAGCGGCTGTCGCTTGCCATTGCAATGTTGGAAACCTGGTAAGACGGGAAGTTTACCAATGCAATTTTAGTGGGGGATAACAGCAGGCTATAAAAAGCATACAAGCCGAGTACCAGCAAAAGTGCCAGCCCGGCTTTCCATCCCGCGGATTTGTGTTGACGGAGGAATTGAATAACAGACATATTATAAAAGAATAAGCAAAGGGAAGGGAGACTGGAAAGAGTGAATGTGTGTCTGATGTATCTCCCTTCCTTCGCATTGATTAACTAATTGTTATTTAAACGGATATACGTATTCGAAAGTAATGTGACCTGATTTGTCTTCATCATTCATAAATGTTTTCATGATCAATTTAGCATATTGGCCGTCTGCTGTGCGAATAATAAAAACGTTTTTGTTGTAACTCCATGTGCTAGTCATATAGTTATAGAATGCCCATCCTGTATTTTCTCCAACTTTAAACGCATCATTTCCTGTTGTTTCGTAATATGTAGGAGGCATACCACCAGAAGCCATTACTTTCATTTTACTATCAGTAATAAATCCTGTAGTTGGTATAGATGTGACTTTGCTAAAGTCAGTTTCCTTTGTATCAAGTGCAGCACCTTGTCCTTTGCCCGATTCTCCTCCATTTGTCCGGATGTTATAGCGTAAAAATGCTATATCCCAACTTGAATCGGTAGCATAGTTTTCTTGGTCTACTTTTATGATTTCACCTTTTTCAAAAGAAAAATAAGTCCATTCTGTAAAACTTTGGGCTTCAAATTTTACTTCTTTAGCTTTTGCTTCCGGCTCTGGTTTGTCTTTATTATCATCATCGCTACAAGCTGTAAAACTGATAGAAGACAGGATAATAGCTACGGCCAACGCCCCCTGCTTTAGGTAAGAACCCGATTGGAAAAAACTTTTTGTTGTCATAATAAAAAATTAATTTGTTGATTAAACGTATTACTTGAAAATCAGAATTTAAATAAGATAGAGCCAAACACACGAATTCCCGGATCGTAGGTTGTATAATGAGCCGGATCTTTATAGTTGAACATATTCTGTACACCCGCAGTTGTTACTAACGCCATATGGTTCAGTTTCCAAGGAGTGTATTGTGCTGTTAGTTTCCAGAGACTATATGCCGGTTGAGGATCAGTCGTGATGGTTTGGATGATTTCTCCGGTTTGTTCATCTTTTGTGACTTCTTCCTTATCGTTTATTTTCTTTGAACACCAATGGCCGGCAACAGATACAGAAGCCTCTTTTTTGCAAACGTTGAAACGATAAGAAGCGTTGCAGCTAATGGCGTGACGTGTATTGCCTTTAAGTTGTAATTCAGTATTCATATCTTTGGCATCAGTATAAGCATAACTACCATGCAGGTAAATTTGCCGGATGGGGTAATAGTCTACTGTGACTTCTGCACCACGTATACGGGCATCATCAACATTGCTATAGCGTAATTCGGTGGAAGTTATGCCATTTTCATCTGTAATATTGACGTAGGCTGATTGTATCTTGTTTTTAATGCTATTTTGATATATTTCAGCGCTAATATTTAGATTGGAATGTGTATATTCGGCTGAAAATGAGAAGTAATTGGACTTTTCTGCTTTTAGATCAGGATTACCTATATTGTGTGATACGCTACCCATCATAAAATCAGAATAAAGTTCCGTTGCGTCAGGAGCTTTAAACCCTTTACTATAACCTCCACGGAATTTCCAGTTTCCAGGATTGAACATTAGATTTACTTTAGGAGTATAAGCATCTCCAAAAGCAGAATGGTGGGTATAACGGAAACCTCCTATAACATTCAATAGAGGTAGAACTTGCCAGTCTGCTTGTACGAATCCGTTTATGTCATGTACTTTACGGGTTTTTATTTCTGTCCCGTATTGCATATCATTATAGTCTTTATTCCAGTTAAATTCCCCTCCAAATACCATTTGAAGGTTGTTAAGTGGAGTATATATATCTGTCAAACGTAGTGTTTGTACATTAGATGATGCATTTTTAGATATGGAGTCTAATTTTTCATATACTGTTTTACGGGTATAAAAGTCCCCATAATATACAAGTTTTAATTGATTATATTCTCCTAATTCTTGTTCCAGTGAGGCTCGGAATGTTTTATTAAGACTTTTATAATGTGTATTTTTAGTACTTAACGGAGGATTTTTAACATCATTCAGATAAAAAGTTCCAGACGCATTTATTTTTGTTTGTTTATGTGTCCATCCTAATTTTTCTTCAAATGTCATGTTTGACGATGGTTGTTTTGTGAAGGCTTCTGGTGTTTCAGGTGTCAGATCGTACCCATCAGTAGAGTTTCTGTTGAACAGAGTTTGTGATGTGAAGTCTTTATATGCAGTACCAAAGCTACCATCAAGCAATAGTTCATTGAAGCGAGAGTAACGGGCTTTAACCCAACCTTCTGCTAGGCGTTCTGGTGTTTTCGTTATGATATTAACAATCATACCGATTGCGCTTGAACCGTATAAAGCAGAAGCAGCTCCCTTTATTATTTCTATTTGTTTGATATTGGAGGTACTAAGACGTTCAAAGTCTATAGGACCTCCGGGTGTATTAGATAGACGTTCTCCGTCAACAAGGATCAGAACATATTTGTTTTCAAGTCCTTGAATACGAATATTATCTCCTCTCGGATCGCTATTGAATTGTAAACCAGGGATAGTAAACTCCAACGCATCCATGATGTTCTCAAAGTCGTTGCGTTGCAATTGTGCGGCAGGAATTAGTCGGGTAAGGACTGGTGTGTTAGAGATCGTTTTCTCTGTTCGTGTTCCGGTTACAACCACTTCATTCAGATCGAATATCCCGGCATTCATCTGGATATCCATTTCTTTTTGCGCTCCGTTGGCATTGAACTTGATGGTTTGTTCCATGTAGCCGGTCGAACGGACCAGCAGGTTGTAACTTTTACCTTCGATCAGTTCTATGCGGAAACGGCCGCCTGCGTCGCAGGCAGTACCGATTAATGTTCCCGGAACATTAATCGTAGCCATAGGTATACCTTCTCCTGTTTCGGAATCGATAATTCTACCGGTTAATACACAAATTCCGGTTTGTACCTGTTCTTTTTCCGGTGTATTGACAGTCTGACTCTCTGCAAAGCTGGTTGCAGGTGTAAACACGCACACCGAAAGTAAAGACATAGCAATACCTTTCAGTCTCATATAAGTAAGCATATAAAATGGAAGAATTTTGTATAGAAATTCTGCCTTGTTAATCTTCTGCCCTTTATCCCGAGAGCATCAATAAATTGATCAGGCAGGTTTTCTGACTTTCCCGGCTTTGCAAGGCCTTCCCGACGGTATAGTTGATAGTTGACATGTGACAGTTGACAGATAAAATGCGGACAGAAAAACTGTCAATTGTCAACTTTCCACTGTCAACTGAATCGTCAGTGGCATGGAGTTGCAAGCATTTCCGGCAAGTGCCGGAACGGGATTACAGCAACGGGCATTGTTCCGGATTTACACCGGATTCCCTCTCATCACCAGCAGAATGCTTCGTGATTCACCTTAATCCGATGCAAAAGTAGTAAAGTATTTTTGAATATAAATGCTATTTATTTATTAAAAAATCTTTTTGGTATTGTTTTGAAGTACAGGATAACCGTTCTAAAATATTGTTTGCATGCAGGATGATTTGATCCAAGAATGTCAAAATGTTATTTTAGTAGATGTGTGGAACGATTGTGCCGGAAAGGTGATGGGATGGATGAGTTTTATAGGATTCTCAGAAGGCTTTAGTTTGTCAAAGAGAATGTGTTATTGCAGAATATGATATCGCGTAGAGAGTATTTACTGGATTATTGTGTCTGTTTGTTTCTTGAAATAGATATTCCTGTTGTTTGTGCTATTTCGTCTCTTGCCTGCTTTTTAGGTGTTCTGGAAGTGATAAACTGCTAAAAAACATCTAAATCAAGCCTGAAAAGGTATCGACTCCTCTTTTGTGTAACTTATTTTAACGCTTTTTCCGTCTTAAATGGATCGTCACTTCATTTAAAACAAAAAAAAATTCGTTTTAAACGAAGTGGCAATTTCTTTAAAATAAGTTTTAGGAAATGATTTGCGGAGATATATGTTAATTATTGTAACTTAAAATCTCCTGGAAGTGTTATTTAGGAAAGCACTGCTGTTATTCATTTTATTAAATATAAAACATATTAATATTAGAAAGATGGATTTTGAATCATTTTGTTATAATCTGTTTTCTGTAAATAGAATAACCTATCGCTAAATGATAAACGGATTGTAATTATAGAAAACTACTTTTTTCTCTTTCAGCGATTTCTTTACATCGATCAATCTCTGGTTGCTGCTGCCACGGAACAAAAGACTTTCGTCGTGCAGAGACTGTTTGAATTTTCCGTCTACCAATACGTCGATATATTGAAGCAGTTCGGCCTGTTTGGGGTTTTGTAATAATCTCTCAAATTGATAACCCGTATAGCACCAGATATTTTTCCGGCTCTTTTCTTTGATGGCACGTGCCAGCTTGGTAAAGCCTTCCGGTTGGAACATCGGATCGCCACCGCTGAAAGTAACGTCGGCGAAGTCGTCTGCCAGGACTTTTTCCAAAATCTCTTCCGTCGGGGTTGGCTTGCCTTTCTTTATATCCCATGATTCCGGATTGTGGCAGCCCGGGCATTGGTTCGGGCATCCGGCAGCGTAGATAGCAGTCCGGAATCCCGGACCGTCTACAGTTGTATCCTCTATTATGTCAATAATCGAAAGCATGGTTTAATGAATGTTCAATCATTTTTTAGTTATGTATAATACGATCATTTAGTTCCGCTAATTTGGCATTATTCCAGCGGTCGGTTGTTCCTACCAGGTAACCGGTGATGCGCTGCAACTTATCCAAATGCTTACTGCCGCACTTCGGACATTCTTCCATGTGAGCATCTGCATTTTCATAGCCGCATTCCAGGCAACGGTTACGGTTATGGTTTACTGAGCCGTATCCGATATTATATTTGTCCATCATGTCGACCACTTTCATGATCACTTCCGGGTTGTGGGTTGCATCGCCGTCTATTTCGACATAGAAGATATGACCGCCACCTGTTAATGCGTGGTAAGGAGCTTCTACTTCTGCTTTATGACGGGCACTGCATTTGTAATATACCGGAACGTGGTTGGAGTTGGTATAATACTCACGGTCGGTTATGCCGGGCAATATACCGAATTTCTTGCGGTCGCGTGCCGTGAATTTGCCGGAAAGACCTTCGGCCGGAGTTGCCAGCACACTGTAATTATGCTGATATTGTTCCGAGAACTGATTTACGCGGTCGCGCATATAAGTGATAATTTTCAGACCTAGCTCCTGTGAAGCCGCGTCTTCGCCATGATGTTTGCCGGTTAGGGCAACCAGACATTCAGCCAGTCCGATGAATCCGATACCCAGTGTTCCTTGGTTGATAACCGGAGCGATCGTATCTGTCGGTTTTAACTTCTCGCTACCCAGCCAAAGTGAAGTCATCAGCAACGGGAACTGTTTGGCATAAGCTGTTTTCTGGAATTCCATACGCTCATGCAACTGGCGTGCAGTAATTTCCAGCATTTCGTCCAGCTTGGCAAAGAAGCGTGCGGTGCGGAGTTCTTTATCTTCGATATCCATACATTCGATAGCCAGGCGTACGATGTTGATAGTCGAGAAAGAAATGTTTCCGCGTCCGATAGAAGTCTTCGGTCCGAAGCGATTCTCGAATACGCGGGTACGGCATCCCATTGTTGCTACCTCATACATATAGCGTTGCGGATCGTCCGCTTTCCAGTCTTCATGCTGGTTGAATGTAGCATCCAGGTTCAGGAAGTTCGGGAAGAAACGGCGGGCAGTCACTTTGCATGCCAGTTCGTACAAGTCATAGTTGCGGTCTTCCGGCAGATAGCTGACGCCACGTTTCTTTTTCCATATCTGGATCGGGAAGATAGCCGTTTCGCCGTTGCCGACACCACGATAAGTACTTTTCAATATCTCACGAATGATGCAACGCCCTTCGGCTGAAGTATCCGTGCCGTAGTTGATAGAGCTGAACACCACCTGGTTGCCACCGCGTGAATGAATGGTGTTCATATTGTGAATGAAAGCTTCCATCGACTGATGGACACGGCTGACAGTTTTATTAATAGCATGCTGTATGATCCGTTTGTCACCGCTCAGGCCATCCAGCGGACGCGTTACATAGTCGTCCAGTTCTTTATTATACAGATGTGAGTAATCCACGCCGTTCAGGTCTTCCAGGTTCTTGATCTCTTCAATAAAGCTGTTACGTACGTAAGGAGCCAGATAGAAGTCGAAAGCGGGGATAGCCTGTCCGCCGTGCATTTCGTTCTGAGCTGTTTCCAGGGAGATGCAGCCCAGGATGCTGGCTGTCTCGATGCGTTTTGCCGGGCGTGATTCGCCATGTCCGGCAGAGAATCCATATTTAAGGATGCGGTCCAGTGGATGCTGAACGCATGTCAGGCTCTTGGTCGGGTAATAATCTTTATCATGAATGTGCAGGTAGTTGTTTGCAACGGCCTCTTTTACCTCTTCACTCAACAGGTAATCGTCGACGAACGGTTTGGTGGTTTCACTGGAGAATTTCATCATCATGCCTGCAGGAGTATCTGCATTCATATTGGCATTTTCGCGCGTGATATCGTTCGATTTAATGTTGATAATCTCCAGGAACATATCGCGTGTTTTAGCTTTACGGGCCACACTGCGCTGGTTACGGTAAGCGATATATTTCTGTGCAACGTCCTTACGGCTACTGTTCATTAGTTCCAGTTCGACTGCATCCTGTATCGCTTCGACTGTCATTTGCGGTTCTCCTTTGAATGAAATATGATCCGTAATCTGGCGGATCAGCTGCAAATCCTCCCCATTTTCTGTATGCAGCATGGCTTTTCGTATCGCTGTTACTATCTTCTCCTCATTAAATCCGACGATACGTCCATCCCGTTTGATAACTGTTTGTATCATGATAAAATTGATAATATATTTATGTTGTTTTTACTCCAACAAAGGTATGCTTAAACTGTATATGGTGTTCTTTTTGGAAAACTTTTAACGAGTTAAATTATGTCAATCTTCTGATTATTAGATATGAAATAGAGAAAAGTGGAAAACTTTTATATTTTTTATGTCGAAAATGTTTTCCAAAAAGGATAGTCAAGTGTGAGCTCTCTTCTAACCATTGCATTATCAGCCTCTTATGTGTCCTAATAAAAAATATGCACAATCTGGAGTAAAATGTGTAATATTTTCTCTACATTTGCCGCCGAATCGGTTCTGTATTATCTGGTCGGGTGATACAGATTAAAAGGGAATCGGGTGTAAATCCCGGACAGTCCCGCTGCTGTGAAGCTCCGTTCAACATTCTGAAAACAACTAATGCCACTGACGATTCAGTTGACTGTGGAAAGTTGACAGTAGACAGTTTTTCTGTCCGTATTTATCTGTCAACTGTCACATGTCAACTATCAACTTTCCGTCGGGAAGGCTTCAGAATGGGAGTCAGTCAGAAGACCTGCCATTCATTAAAGGCTCATGTCCTCGTGGGTTAGGATACGGGTTCGAAAAGATTGTTTATTTCAAAAATTATCAGATTATGGAGAAAGATTGTCCGCGTTGTGGGGTCTCCTTTGTATGCCGGGTAGACGATATCTCTGCCTGTCATTGTGCACCTGTGAAATTGGATGAGCTCCAGCTTGCTTATGTAAAGATGCATTATCCGGGATGCTTATGCAATTCCTGTTTGAATGAGATAAAGAAATATTTCTATGCCTGCGAGGTGAATCCCCGCTATAAACATTTAAAGCATTGATATGATACGGAAAATATTGATCGCAAATCGTGGTGAGATCGCGGTGCGTGTGATGCGCTCCTGCCGGGAGATGGGAATACAGTCTGTGGCTGTATTTTCGGAAGCCGACCGGGCCGCCCGGCACGTGCTTTATGCCGATGAAGCTTGCCTGATAGGCCCTGCGGCCTCCAAAGAGAGTTATCTGGATATTGAAAAAATTATTCAGGCAGCCAAACTTCATAAGGCAGATGCTGTTCACCCCGGTTATGGCTTTCTTTCGGAGAATGCCGCTTTTGCCCGGAGATGTAAGGAAGAAGGGATTATTTTTATCGGTCCGGCTCCTGAAACGATGGAAGCGATGGGAGATAAGATCTCTGCCCGCAAACGTATGATCGAAGCCGGCGTACCGGTAGTTCCCGGAACACAGCAGCCGTTGCAGAGTGCGGAAGAGGCAGTTCGGGTTTGTAAGGAGATCGGTTTTCCTGTGATGCTGAAAGCATCGATGGGCGGCGGTGGAAAAGGGATGCGGCTTATTTATAAAGAGGAAGAGGTGGTGGAAGCCTATAATTCCGCCCGTTCGGAATCTCTTTCTTCTTTTGGAGACGATACTGTTTATCTGGAGAAGTTTGTGGAAGAGCCTCATCATATCGAATTTCAGATTCTGGGCGATAATCACGGGAACGTGATCCATCTCTGCGAACGTGAATGTTCGGTACAACGGCGTAACCAGAAGATCGTAGAAGAAAGCCCGTCACCGTTTATTACGGCTGAATTGCGGAAAGATATGGGAGAGAAAGCTGTTGCTGCGGCAAAGGCCGTTAATTATTCCGGTGCAGGTACCATCGAGTTTCTGGTGGACAAACATCGGAATTTTTATTTCCTGGAAATGAATACCCGCCTGCAGGTGGAGCATCCTATCACGGAAGAAGTATTGGGTGTCGACCTGGTAAAAGAACAGATCCGGGTGGCTAACGATGAGCCGCTCCATATCCGTCAGGAAGAGATAGCCCAGCGTGGCCATGCTATCGAATGCCGTATCTGTGCGGAAGATACCGAAGCCGGATTTATGCCGTCTCCCGGTGTGATCAGGCAACTGACGGAACCGAACGGCATCGGTGTCCGTGTGGACAGTTATGTGTACGAAGGATATGAGATACCGGTTTATTACGACCCGATGATCGGCAAACTGATCGTATGGGCGACTAACCGCCAGTATGCAATCGAACGTATGCGGCGTGTACTGCACGAATACAAGATCACCGGATTGAAAACCAATATCAGCTATCTACGCCGGATCATGGATACGACTGATTTTGTACAGGGGAAATATGATACTTCTTTTATTGCGAAAAATGCGGAACAATTACAGCATCCGGTAAGTGAGAGTGGTACGGAAACCGAGAATGTGGCTATGATCGCTGCCTATATCGATTATCTGATCAACCTGGAGGAAAACAAGTCGGGGTTGGCGTCGGATAACCGTCCTATCAGCCGCTGGCGTGAGTTCGGTCTTCAGAAAGGCGTCTTGCGCATTTAATAATTGGCTCATTAGCATATTAGAAAATTATTCATTATGGAAATACATATAGGAAAAAGAGTGGCGGATGTATCGCTGGTCAGCAAGGAAGGGAATAAGGTGCAGTTGACGATAGACGGTGTCCCTTATGAAGTCGATATTATGATGGCCGAGAACGGTGCCTGCTCTATTTTGCACAACGGTAATTCGTATAATGCCGAACTGATCCGGGGAGAAGGGGGCAAAAGTTATACGGTGAATACACATTTCCTGTCTTATGCCGTCGATATTGTCGATACACAGATGAAATATCTGCGTATGCGTAAGAGCAGCGAAGAACGGCAGGATAACAAGATCGTTTCTCCTATGCCCGGAAAAGTCGTGAAGGTACTGGTGGAGAAAGGCGACCGTCTGGAAGCCGGAGATATCGTCGTCGTGATAGAGGCGATGAAGATGCAGAGTAATTATAAGGTAAGTTCAGCCTGTACGGTACGTGAGGTATTGGTCAAAGAAGGAGATTCGGTAGCAAGCAACCAGGTTCTTCTGTCGCTGGACGTAATAACAGATAAAGAAGAATAAAATGGGAAAGGAACAGTTGTATAAGGCCTTTGAAGAACTGGATAAGACAGCTTCGCAGGGAGGTGGTATTACCCGTATCGAAAAGCAGCATGAATCCGGCCGGATGACAGCCCGCGAACGGATCGATATGTTGCTGGATAAAGGGACGTTCAACGAATTGGATAAATTTGTGGTTCACCGCTGTACGAATTTCGGCATGGATAAGAATAAAATCCCCGGCGACGGGATCGTATCTGGCCACGGTAAAGTAGACGGACGGCAAGTCTTTGTCTATGCCTACGACTTTACGGCCTACGGAGGTACGTTGAGCGCGACGAATGCCGCCAAGATAGTGAAAGTTCAGCAACTGGCACTGAAAAGCGGTTCACCGGTCATTGCCCTGAACGATTCGGGGGGAGCCCGTATCCAGGAAGGTGTGAACAGCCTGGCCGGATATGCATCTATTTTTTATCAGAATACGATGGCTTCGGGTGTCGTTCCTCAGATCTCGGCTATTCTGGGACCTTGTGCCGGTGGGGCCTGTTATTCTCCGGCATTGACCGATTTTATCTTTATGGTAAAGGATAAAAGCCACATGTTCATTACCGGACCGGATGTAGTCAAGGCGGTCACTCATGAGGAAGTGGGGAAGGAAGAGCTGGGCGGTGCCTATACGCATAGCAGTAAGAGCGGTGTCACCCATTTTATGTGCGATACGGAAGAGGAAACATTGATGAGCATTCGCGAATTGTTGAGTTTCCTTCCTTCAAATAATATGGAGGATGCACCGGTCATTTCCTGTTCCGACGATGTCCGGCGTGAAGATGAAGCTTTGCAGCAGGTGATCCCGGATGATCCGAATGTGCCTTACGATATCAAAGATATTATAGAACCGGTTGTCGATAATCATTATTTCTTCGAGGTAATGCCTCATTTTGCAAAGAATATCGTAGTCGGTTTCGCCCGCTTGGGCGGACGTTCGGTAGGTATCGTTGCCAATCAACCGGCATTTCTGGCGGGTGTGTTGGATATCGATGCTTCCGATAAGGCGGCACGCTTTATCCGCTTCTGCGATTGCTTCAACATCCCGTTGATCACATTTGAAGATGTTCCGGGATTTTTGCCCGGTTGCCAGCAGGAACATGACGGTATTATCCGCCACGGCGCCAAGATCGTGTATGCTTATGCGGAAGCGACCGTTCCCAAGATCACGCTGATCACCCGGAAAGCCTATGGCGGTGCTTATATCGTGATGTCGAGCAAACCGACCGGAGCCGATATAAACCTGGCCTATCCGATGGCTGAAATCGCCGTGATGGGAGCTGAAGGTGCTGTGAATATCCTGTACCGGAAAGCAACCGGCGAAGAAAAAGAACAGGCAATGAAAGAGTATACCGAGCAATTCTCCAATCCTTACCGGGCAGCCGAACAAGGATTTATCGATGAGATTATCATGCCGAGGCAAACTCGCTTCAAACTGATACAGGCGCTGGAGATGGCGAAGAACAAGAGCCAGAGCAATCCGCCGAAGAAACATGGCAATATGCCATTATAACGATTTGATTTTGTTGTTAGAATTTATGAATGGCAATCCCTGTCGACCGTGAGGCTGGCAGGGATTTTTTTATTGTAAAAAACTTATGATTAAATAGTTGTTATATCTTTTTATTTTGTAGTTTTGCCGTCGAATTGGTTCCGTATCGTCTGGTCGGATGATGTGGATTAAAAGGGAATCGGGTGTAAATCCCGGACAGTCCCGCTGCTGTGAAGCTCCGTTCAACATTCTGAAAACAACTAATGCCACTGACGATTCAGTTGACAGTGGAGAGTTGACAGTTGACAGTTTTTCTGTCAGTATTTTATCTGTCAACTGTTATCTGTCAACTGTCAACTATTGCGTCGGGAAGGCTTCAGGATGGGAGTCAGTCAGAAGACCTGCCGTTCATTAAAGGCTGTTTTTCTCGTGGGTTAGAAAAGTAGTTCGAAAAGAATATTTATCGTTTAAGGAGGTAACATTTATGGAGAAGCTTTGTGCGCGTTGTGGCGCGAAGTTATCAGGTTGTGACGGCTTTTCGCCGGAGGATCAGCATGTATTTACCGGTCTGGATCAATGCCAGCAGGTTTTTATCAGGGTCTATTATAAGGATTGCCTGTGCCCTTCATGTGTTCAGCATGTAAAGGATAATTTTTATGCTTTTGATATTTCATCTGCATATCTGAAAAATAAATAATTATGGAGTGGATAAGTGAACTGCTGTGGGGAGAGGGAATAGGGCATTCTATTCTTTTGTTATCGCTGGTGATCGCTGTGGGAATCCAGTTAGGCAAGATCAAGGTATTCGGTATCTCATTGGGTATAACCCTGGTGTTGTTTGTCGGTATCTTACTGGGACATTTCGGTTTTACCATTAATCCAGCCGTGATCCATTTCTTCAAGGAGTTCGGGTTGATCCTGTTCGTTTATTCTGTCGGTATGCAGGTCGGTCCCGGTTTTTTCTCTTCGTTCAAAAAGGGGGGGATGACATTGAACGGGTTGGCTTGCGGAATTGTTTTCCTCGGCGTTGTAACGGCCTTGGTCATTCATTTCATAACGGATATTCCCATGCCGACAATGGTCGGTATTTTGTCGGGAGCGGTAACAAATACGCCCGGTTTGGGTGCGGCCCAACAGGCTTTTACCGATATGACGGGTACATCGAATGAAACGATCGCACTGGGATATGCTGTCGCTTATCCGCTGGGGGTTGTCGGTATTATCCTTTCCATGTTGTTTGTCCGCTACATTTTTCATATCAGTTTTGAGAAAGAGACAGAACAACTGGAAGCGGAGAACGATGTGCATAACAGTGAAGCGACTCCCATATCGCTTGTCGTGAAGAATCCCGCACTTTTCGGACGGAAGGTGATGGAACTCGGCGCTTTTCTCGAACACCGGCAATATGTGATATCCCGTATCTGGCGGAAGAAGAGCAATAAAGTCGAGATCGTGACCGGCAATACGATTCTGGATGAGGATGATAAGATATTTGTGATCACAACAGAGCATGACGCAGAGACTATAAAAACATTTGTCGGTCCCGAAATTGAAATGGACCGTAAACAGTGGATCCCTGCTGAAAGTGCTTTTGTGAGCCGTCGTATTCTGGTTACCAAACCAGAATTGACCGGTTCCCGTCTGGGTGATTTGCAGTTACGGCGTTTGCACGGTATCAATGTGACGCGTGTAAACCGTGCCGGAGTCGAATTGGTGGCTACTCAGGGACTGCAATTGCAGGTGGGCGACCGCGTAACGGTGGTCGGTAGTGAACTGGCTGTCGATAAGGTGAGTACGATATTGGGTAATTCGATGAAGCGTTTGAATGAGCCTAACCTGATCCCTATTTTTATCGGCATCGCTTTGGGTATTATTCTGGGTAGTATCCCATTCACTGTCCCGGGAATCCCGCAACCGATCAAACTAGGTCTGGCGGGTGGTCCGCTGGTGGTTTCTATTCTATTGAGCCGCTTCGGATATCGTTACAAGTTGGTTACTTATACGACCCAGAGTGCCAACCTGATGCTGAGGGAGATCGGTATAACCATGTTCCTTGCTTGTGTCGGTTTGAGTGCCGGAGACGGATTCGTGGATACGATTGTCAATAAAGGGGGATTTGCCTGGATCGGTTACGGTTTTATTATAACGATGTTACCGCTGTTGATTATCGGTTTTGCCGGCAGGTATTTCTTCAAACTGAATTATTTTACGCTGATGGGATTGCTGGCCGGTAGTACGACCGACCCTCCTGCGTTGGCTTATGCGAATGCAACGGCAGGCAACGACGCTCCTGCAGTCGGATATGCGACGGTTTATCCGTTGACCATGTTCCTGCGCGTACTGACTGCCCAATTAATGATATTATTCTTCTGCTAAATTTAATAGATTTGGTTGTTAGAAAATTGTTCAATAATAATTTTAAAGCCGGAAGCCCCGCCGAAGTGATTCGCCGGGGCTTCAATCATTATAAGTAGAAGATTATTGACCACTCCCGCCCATAATATCCAGCAATTCGTTTGTGATTGCCTGCTGGCGGGTTTTATTGTATTGCAATGTCAGTTCCTGGATCAGGTCGTTGGCATTGTCGTTGGCCGTCTGCATGGCGAGCATGCGGGCGGCATGTTCAGCCGTGACGGTGTCGAGCAAAGTCGTGTAGATATGCAGGTGGAGAACTTTGGGCAACAGCAAAGCCAGTAGTTGCTCTGCCGACGGTTCCAGGATATAATTCAGCGATTCCTTTGCCGGGTCTGTCTCCGGTAAGGTGACCGGCAGGAACGTTTTTTCAGTCAGCACCTGCTCCGCCATATTCTTGAAATGATGGTAAAGCAGTTCTACCCGGTCTGCTTGCCCGGTAGTATATAAGTCCATCAATGCCGTAGCCAGCCGTGCCGCATCTTCGTAAACCGGTTTGTCACCGATTGTCAGGAAGCTGTCGTCTGTTTGGTAACCTGCTTTATGCAGCTCGTCCGCAATTTTCTTTCCGACCGGATAAATGTGTACGGCGATACCGTCCGCCTCATATTGGTGGAGTCGGGCAGACAGCTCCTTCCATACGTTGGCGTTGAAAACACCGCATAATCCGGTATTGGATGAAAAAGCGACAATAGCGACCTGTTTCACCTTACGCACTGCTGTATAAGGTGAATTCAAATCATTCTCGGCAGACAAGGTCCCGCTCAGTATGGCGCTCAGCTTGTTCTCGTATACGAGCAAATGTTCGATAATCGTCTGCGTATGATGCAGCTTGGCAGAAGAAACCATCTTCATGGCTGAAGTGATCTTCTGCGTATTCCGGATCGACGCAAGGCGAACTTTTATTTCTTTCAGTGATGACATAGTTTTTAAGTTGACAGTTGACAGTTGACAGTTGACAGTTGGTGGTTGATAGTTGACAATTAACTGTCAATTGTCACTTGTCAACTGTCAACTGTTTTGCCGTTTCTTCCAGGATATTACGGACTTCATCGTTTATCACACCGGATTTCAATACATCCAGTACGTCCTTCTGATGATTGGTGATCAACGTCTGAAGGAATGCCTTCTCAAATTCGTGTACTTTATTCAACGGAACTTCCTTCAACAAGCCTTGTGTACCGCAGTACAGGATTGCTATTTGCTGTTCCACGGGCATCGGGTTGTATTGGGGCTGTATCAGCAGTTGTGTATTCTTTTGTCCTTTATCGATCGTGAAGGCCGTAACCGCATCCATCTCGCCGCCGAATTTAGTGAACGATTCCAACTCGCGGAATTGCGCCTGATCGATCTTCAGTGTACCGGCCACCTTTTTCATCGCTTTCAACTGGGCGTTACCACCTACACGGGAAACGGAAATACCCACATTGATAGCCGGGCGGTTACCCTGGTTGAACAGGTCTGTTTCGAGGAATATCTGTCCGTCGGTGATAGAGATCACGTTCGTCGGGATATAGGCGGAAACGTCGCCGGCCTGTGTCTCGATGATCGGTAGGGCAGTCAGGGAGCCGCCACCTTTCACAAGATCTTTCATGCTTTCCGGCAGGTCATTCATTTCGCTTGCCACTTCCTGCTGGTTGATGATCTTGGCTGCACGTTCCAGCAAACGGGAGTGCAGATAGAAAATATCACCCGGATAGGCTTCACGTCCGGAAGGACGGCGAAGAATCAGAGAGACTTCACGGTAAGCTACTGCCTGTTTGGACAAGTCGTCGTAAACGACCAGTGCATGGCGTCCGCTGTCGCGGAAGAACTCGCCGATAGCCGCTCCGGCGAAAGGAGCGAAGTACTGCATGGCAGCCGGGTCGGAAGCCGTAGCGCTGACCACGATCGTGTAGTCCATCGCTCCTTTTTCCTGTAATGTATTGACCAGGGAAGCCACGGTCGAACCTTTCTGTCCGATCGCAACGTATATACAATAAACCGGCTTGCCGGCTTCGTAATTGCTGCGCTGGTTGATGATCGCGTCGATGGCGATGGAGGTCTTTCCCGTCTGGCGGTCGCCGATGATCAACTCACGTTGTCCGCGTCCGATAGGGATCATGGCATCGACTGCCTTGATTCCGGTCTGCAACGGTTCGTTTACCGGCTGGCGGAAAATCACGCCCGGTGCTTTCCGTTCCAGAGGCATCTGGTATTTTTTACCGGTAATCTCCCCTTTCCCGTCGATCGGGTTTCCCAGCGGGTCGATTACACGTCCGATCATATTTTCGTTCACGTTGATGGATGCGATACGACGAGTACGTTTTACGGTATCGCCTTCTTTCACCTGGTCGGTCGGGCCGAGCAGTACGGCACCCACATTGTCTTCTTCCAGGTTCATGACGATAGCCTCCATACCGTTGTCGAACTGTAGCAATTCGTTGGCCTCGGCATTATCCAGTCCGTAGATACGCGCCACACCGTCGCTCACCTGGAGTACGGTACCTACCTCCTCCAGCTGGATACTGGTTTGAATACCTTCCAGCTGCTGGCGTAATATGGCGGAAACTTCACTTACTTTTATCTGGTCTGTCATACGTTTTACTTTTTAATTTTTTTCGATTAGCTGATTCCTGATCTCCCGGAGTTGCCGGGCATAGCTGGCATCTATCCGGTAGTTACCGATACGTAGCACGAAACCTCCGATCAGTTCCGGCCTCGTCACTCCCATGAACTCGATGGTATTGCCGGTTTCCTTTTTCAGCCGTTCCTTCAAATGTTCCTGCGTAGCTTCGTCTACCGGAACGGGAGTTTTGAATAATACCCGGGTAATCTTTTTATCCTTCCGGTACATATGGATATAAATGTATGCCATAAGCGGTAGCAAGCTCTCTCTTTTGCGCTGAAGTACCAGGCGGATAAAGCGGATAAACAGTTCGCAGACTTCCAGTCCGGCAGCCGTTTTGAGCAACTTCACTTTTTCCTCTTCCGGAAAGATCGGGTTATCCAGTACGGCTTTCAATCCCGGCTCCTGCTCGAAACTGACGGCCAGCATCTTCATATCATCATATACCCGGGTTTCCTGCTGCTTGTCTTTTGCCAGTGAAAAGAGTGCTTTGACGTACCGGGAAGAGATTGTACCTACATCCATATATTATGATTTACTAAACGAAACATTGTCGAGCAGCCCGTTGATGATCTTTTCCTGTTTATCCGTGCGGCTGATCTCCTCTTTCATTACTTTCTCTGCAATGGCAACGGACAGGTCGGCTATCTCGGTGCGGACTTCGCGGATCGCTTTGTCTTTTTCCTCCCGGATGCGCCGGGTAGCCTCTTCCAGTTGCATATGCGCTTCAGCCGAAGCCTTTTGCCGGGCTTCGCTGATAATCTGTTCTTTTTCGACCAGGGCTTCTTTCAGAATCGTATTCTGCTGCTCTCTTGCCTGGGCAAGAATCTTTTCTCCTTCGGCCTGGATGCCGGCAAGCTGTTCGTTTGCCTGGCGAGCCGATTCAAGGGAACGATCGATGTATTCTTTCCGTTGTTCCACGGCCTTGATAATGACCGGAAAGCCATACTTGGAAAGAATGACAAAGACGATTCCGAAAGAAAGGATCATCCAGAATAAAAGCCCTGCGTCTGGTGTGAGCAATGACATAGTTCGCTTTTATTTTATTGGAACAATCCTAAGAAACATACTACGATCGCAAACAGGGCGACACCTTCCACCAACGCACCCATGATAAGCATGGATGTACGGATATCACCGGCTGCCGACGGCTGGCGGCTGATTCCTTCAACTGCTCCTTTTCCAATCAGTCCGATACCGATACCTGCGCCGATAGCGGCTAATCCTGCACCTACGGTTGCTCCAAGTTTTGCGATGCCCATACCGGCTGTTGCTGCTTGTAATAAAATTGCTGATAACATAGTTTCAATCTTTTAAATGAATTAGTAACCTTGTTTTTAATAATATGTTTGTTTATTCCCGTACCTTGGCCAGTCCGATATAGTTGGCGGACAGTAAGGTGAATATATAGGCTTGCAAGCATGCCACCAACAGTTCGAGGCAGTTCATGAACACGGTGAACAATACGGAAACGACTGTCATCGTGCCGTTGATAGCTGTCCCCATCGAGGCGGTGATAAATATCAGGCAAGTCAGTGCCAGAATGATCGTATGCCCTGCCATGATATTGGCAAACAGACGGATCATCAGGGCAAACGGCTTTGTGAATACGCCGAAAAATTCCACGAAGGGCATGATCGGCAAAGGCAGTTTCAGGAAGATAGGGGCATTCGGCCAGAATATCTCTTTCCAGTACGCCTTGGTAGCAAACAAGTTTACTGCCAGGAAGGTACAAACTGCCAGTACGGCGGTGATCGTAATATTACCTGTGATGTTGGCACCTCCGGGGAATACCGGAATGATACCGATCAGGTTATTGATCAGGATAAAGAAGAACACCGTCAGCAGATATGAGGAGAAAGGCTTGTATTCCTTACCGATCCCTTCCTTCACCACTCCTTCGTGGATGAACATGACCGCCATCTCCATCAATCCCGTAAATCCGCCCGGAGCTTCATTCGGATGCTTCTTATACCATCGGGCTGTCCTGAGGACGATGAAAAGCAGTATCCCGCAACTGAGCAACAGGCCGCAGACGTTTTTGGTCAGCGACAGGTCCAGCGGTTTGACTTCTTCTCCTTTGCTGTTTTTCTCCACTACCTTCCCCGCATGATCGCCTTCTTCTGCAATATAGTAGTTGTGATGCACATTCCCATGATGCAGATGCGAGGAGAGGAACAGGTCCCATCCGCGCTCTTCACTTTTCAGCAGGATGGGAAGGGGTATGGATATTTCCTTTCCGTTCCATTCCGTGATATGCCAGGTATAAGCGTCCTTGATGTGAGAAAAAACGATATCCTGCACATCCACCTCACCCGGTTTGCTTTCAGCGGCAGCACTTGCCGGAAAGCTGATCCACGCCAGTAACAAGAAGGTAAACCATAACAGGCTATTGTTTTTTATTCTGCTCATCTTTTTCTTTCTTTTCACTTTTCATTCTCTTTTTCTCAAACAGATACAATGTATATGTTTCCAGCACAAGATAAATGAAATAGAACAACATCATCGTAAAGCCAAAGGCTTTCAGGTTTTGTCCGACCAATCTGGCATATAACCAGAGGAAAACCAAAGCGAGCGTGAACTTGCATAGCCGGACTACCATATAAGTAACCACCGTGACATCTCCGTGTTTCCGTTTTACATGATCCAGAAAAAAGATCATCAACATACTGCTTAACCAATAGAATACCGGTATTGACGGATACCACTCATAATAGTGCGAAGGCCAGATGGTGTATAACAGCCCCCCCAGAGAGACGCCGATAACTACATTAATAAAGGTAGTCAAGCCCATTAGCTTCATTCTTAATCTACCGCTCATGATCGTATTTTTTTATTCGATGCATACGGACAGGATATCGTCTTTTATCTCGACAAATCCGCTCTGTATATTTATTTCCTGTTGTTCTTCTTTCCCATTTGCCTGGTACCGGATCGCCCCTGCTTCGAGGGCAGCTATCATCGGAGCGTGATGAGGCAGCACGTCGAACGAGCCTGCCGTACCCGGAAAGGATACATAATTCGTTTCTCCTTTGAATAAAATGCCGTCGGGGGATATGATTTCCAGTTCCATGCTTTATTAATTTGCTTGTTCTGCCAGTTTCTTTCCTTTTTCAATCACATCTTCAATCGTTCCTACATTCAGGAAGGCCTGTTCAGGGATATCGTCTGTCTCTCCGTCCATGATCATATTGAATCCGCGGATCGTATCTTCGATAGAGACCATTACACCCGGTACGCCGGTGAATTGTTCTGCCACGGCGAAAGGCTGCGACAGGAAGCGTTGTACGCGGCGGGCGCGGTTAACCGTCTGGCGGTCCTCGTCCGAAAGTTCCTCCATACCCAGGATTGAGATGATGTCCTGCAATTCCTTGTTACGCTGGAGGATCTGTTTTACACGCTGGGCTGTTTCGTAATGTTCCTTGCCGACAACCAGCGGGTCGAGGATACGGGAAGTCGATTCCAACGGGTCGACAGCCGGATAGATACCGAGCTCCGTGATCTTACGGCTCAACACGGTGGTTGCATCTAGGTGTGTAAAGGTGGTTGCCGGAGCCGGGTCTGTCAAGTCGTCGGCGGGCACATACACTGCTTGTACGGATGTGATGGAACCTTTCTTTGTCGAAGTGATGCGTTCCTGCATAGCACCCATTTCTGTTGCCAGGGTCGGTTGATAACCTACGGCAGACGGCATACGTCCCAACAGGGCGGATACTTCCGAACCGGCTTGCGTGAAACGGAAGATATTATCGATAAAGAACAGGATATCGCGTGTCTCGCCCTCCGGAGCCAGGTCGCGGAACGATTCGGCTATTGTTAAACCGGATAGGGCCACCGAAGAACGTGCTCCCGGGGGTTCGTTCATCTGCCCGAAAACCAGGGTAGCCTGCGATTTCGCCAGTTCTTCATGGTCTATCTTCGACAGGTCCCAATGACCGGCTTCCATACTTTCTTTAAATTCCTTACCATAACGGATCACGTTCGACTGGATCATCTCCCGCAGCAGGTCGTTACCTTCACGGGTACGTTCACCTACACCGGCGAAAACAGAGAATCCGTTGTTCTTTTTGGCAATGTTATTGATCAGTTCCATGATAAGAACTGTCTTACCTACGCCGGCACCACCGAAAAGTCCGATTTTACCACCCTTGGAATAAGGTTCCAGCAGATCGATCACTTTAATACCTGTGTAAAGGACGTCTTTACTGGTTGTTAAATCCTCAAACTTCGGTGGTTCACGATGGATGGGAAGAGCTCCTTTACGATCCAGTTCTTCCATCCCGTCGATCGAATCACCGGTCACATTCATCAAACGCCCTTTTACCTGGTCGCCAACAGGCATGGTAATGGGCGAACCGCATGATACGGCTTTCATTCCTCGCTGCAGTCCGTCCGTCGTGTCCATAGCCACTGTACGGACTGTGTTTTCCCCAATATGCTGCTGTACTTCAACAATCAGCACTTTTCCATTGGGGCGGGTTATCTCCATTGCATCGTGGATGCGTGGTAACACGATTTTCTCTTCTTTTTCATTATCGAAGTGAATATCCACTACCGGACCGATAACCTGCGAAACATAACCTTTTGTTTCTCCCATACAATTCTTTTTCTCCTCGTCTAATTATTTTTCAACGCTGCAATATTACGAAAACAACCCGCCGGAAACCCGAAGATATTACTTTTTTGGCTTTTTTGCACTTAGTTAAACTTTAAACTAATTTGTGTTGTGTTTTGAAATGAACCAACCATTTTGAAATATGGAACAATTCGGAGCGGTAAAGGCCCTTCCTATTTGTCAATAATGGGTTATTTTAGGGCTGAATGCAAAGTGAAGGGGAAATCGTTGTAGTGTTTCCCTTTGTTAAAAAAACAGTTTATTATAATCGTTTCTATATTAATATATGTAAGAGGCTACCTCAAAATTGTATGGGGTAGCCTCTTATTTTTTATATTAGGAATAATAAATTTTTACCATTCAAGGAATTTTCCACGTTGCCGGCGTTTCTCCAATTCTTCTTGTAGATGTCGCTGCCGGTCCTTGGCTATATATTGACGGGCAAAGATATTAGGAACAGCAACACCTAGCGATATACAGAGAATGATAAGAGCGGAATTGATACCGTTGAAGAAAGCGTTCGTTACCTCACCGATCACTCCATGCAGATTGATAAATGCCAATAAAGAGCGGTACATCAGGACACCCGGGATCATGGGGATAACTGACGGGATCGTTAATACGTGATTAGGCACATGAAACCAGTGGACTGCTTTCACTGCGAGTACGCTGACAACGAAACTACCCATAAACGAACCGATCACAGGACCGTAACCCAGTTCGAAGTTTACGAAGTTGCGGGTACATACGGCAATGATACCTCCAACGGCAACAACCCATAACAGACGGCGCTGGATATTGAAGATCATAGAGAATCCGATAGCCGCGATAGCTGCAGCGATTGCATACACATAATACGGATCATGCGGAACCATACTTAACTCACTGAACTTATGGTCGATCGCAACGTCGTTCATGACAAGTATGCGCAATGCGAATGCAATACCGAACGTCATCGCAACTACCATCATAGCCGTGTTGGCGGCACGTGTCATCCCGACGAGCAGATGGTTATCGAGCATATCGTCCACGAAGTTGATCAAAGGTACTCCCGGTACAATGAACAGGGCACAGGCGAGTAGCGGATGATAAGGCGTCTCGGACAATCCCGAGAAGGAAGAAAGATACGCAGTGCAGGTCGCGGCAAAAGCGGCGAGTGCTATACTCATATATACATTTAATCCGGCTTCTATGCATCGGGCACGTATCCTGAAACCGATAAATGCGCAAATGGAAGCAAACAGAAAGGCGATCCAGTCGGAACCGAACAATTTACAGAAGCCGCCACAGGCGAATCCAGCACCGATAGCTACGATATAAGGTGTATAATTCCGGGGCTTTTTGGCTATCTTTTCCAATTCCTCTTCATATTTGTCCAATGAATAGTCCTCTTCGATAGCACACCATGAAAGATCGCTGATCTGCGAGATCGCAGTCATGTTGATACCATGTTTCTCACATTTCTGGAATTTGGAAAACGAGTTTCTTTCATCACTTACATTGACCATGATCATGGTCCACCGGATATCGATGTGTAATTTCTCTTCCGGAATACCCATAAATGCTGCTACTCGTTTCATGTTCCGTTCAATACGGTTGGTATCGGCAGCACTTTCCATCAATAATTTGCCTGTACGCAGCAAAAGGTCCAGTTTACGTCGTAATAACAATACTTCCTTGTCTGTCATCTTTTTGTTTAATTCTAAAATGTTACATCCTTATCCTAACCCACGAGGATATGAGTCTCAACGAACGGCAGGTCTTCTGACTGACTCCTATCCTAAAAGCCTTCCCGACGGAATAGTTGACAGTTGACATGTGACAGTTGACAGATAAAATACGGACAGAAAAACTGTCATTTGTCAACTTTCCACTGTCAACTGAATCGTCAGTGGCAAAAGTAGTATTAGGCTGTTAACGGAGCTTCACAGCAGCGGGACTGTCCGGGATTTACACCCGGTTCCCTTTTAATCCGTATTCCCGAACGGGAGCTACGAAACCAATTCGGGCGCAAAGGTACTGATTTTTTCATTATGTTCATCTGTTCCCATTTATTTGTGTATTCAGATTGGTAATATTTGAAAGTGACCGGTCTGGTAGTTGAGATTACCGATATATTTCGTACTTTTGTCATCGGATTATGGTGTAACGGTTTAGTTTTCGCTATCTGTTAGTAAAAGGGAATCCGGTGCAAGTCCGGAACTGTACCCGTAGCTGTAAGTTCTGTAACCCCGGCAATCTTGTTGCCACTGGGAATTTATGATTCCTGGGAAGGCGGCCGGTCATGGGAGAACAAGTCAGAAAACCTGCCATTATTTTATATGCGATACCTCGGGTATAGGTGTTGATAGACCTGGATATATGCGAATATTATATGTTAAAATGATTGTATGCCTGGCAGGCATATTTTTGTGCGTACCTACTATGTACGCACAGACAATTGATACGACAGCTTATCACCAGCTTTCCGGTGTTGAGGTGGTGGAAAAGGCACGTCCTTCCACAACCCGTGAAGCAACTCCCCTGCAAATAATGGACCGTTCCGGAATTGAACGCCTGGGAATACAGGATCTTTCGGAAGCGGTGAAGCGTTTCTCCGGTGCAACAGTGAAGGATTACGGTGGGATAGGGGGATTGAAGACGGTTTCCGTGCGTAGCCTGGGTGCACAGCATACGGCTGTCAGCTACGATGGGGTAACGATCACGGATGCCCAGAGCGGACAGGTGGATATCAGCCGCTTTTCACTGGACAATGTGGAGATGGTTTCACTTTCGATCGGGCAATCGGATGATATTTTCCAGACGGCGCGGATGTATGCATCGGCAGGGGCGTTGAGTGTGAAGACACGTAGACCTGTATTTGATGGAAAACCGATGAATCTTCAGGCGAAAGTGAAAGGAGGTTCTTTTGGTTTGTTCAACCCGATGGTTCGTTATGAACAGAAGATAAGTAACCGCTTTTCCGCTTCTTTGCATGCCGACTGGCTAAGTGCAAAAGGGGAATACCCTTTTACTTTGGTAAACGGAAATGTTGTAACCGAAGAAAAAAGGAAGAACAGCGATATTCAGGCACTTCGTCTGGAAGGAAATCTGTATGGCGATCTGGGTAAGGCGGGAACATTGACCGGTAAGGTTTATTATTACGATTCAGAACGCGGACTCCCCGGTTCGGTGATATTGTATAGCAACAGTAACCGGGAACGCTTGTGGAACAATAATTTCTTTACCCAGTTGCAGTATTCCAACAAACTAACGGACAATTTATCTTTGCAGGCACATGCCAAGTATAATTACTCTTTCAGCAAGTACCGTGATGTAAGTAATAAATACTCAGGAGGTAAGCAAGAAGATTTGAATACCCAGGAAGAGTATTACGGTTCGGTAGGCGTACTTTATTCACCCTGGAAGAACTTCTCGACTTCTCTTACGACTGATTTAGCCCATAATATGCTGGATAATAACTTTATGAATGCACCGCAACCCAAGCGTTTGACTTCACTGTCAGTGTTATCCGCCCAATATAAGAACTCTATGTTTACAGCAACAGCCGGTTTGCTGGGTACTTATATGACCGACAAAGTAAAGGCTGGCGATAAACCGGCCGACCGTAAACGTTTGTCTCCTGCGGTTAGCGTATCGTTGAGGCCTTTTCCCGATAATGCCTTTCGTGTACGTGCCTCTTACAAAGATATTTTCCGTGTCCCGACTTTCACTGATCTATATTATCTCCGTATGGGAAATACGAACCTGCAGCCGGAAAAGGCTACACAATATAATCTGGGGCTGACCTGGAGCGGAGAAGCAGGGAATCTCTTTCGTTATCTGAGTCTTTCGGCCGATGGTTATTATAATAAGGTGAAGGACAAGATTGTTGCTATTCCGACGATGTATATATGGAAGATGATGAATATGGGAGAAGTCGATATCAAAGGTTTGGATGTGAATTTCTCATCTGAAACCTCTCTGCCGGCAAAGATGACCTTACTCCTCTCTGCCACATATAGTTTTCAGAAAGCAATCGATATAACTGATCCTGATGCAAAAAATTACAAGGATCAGATACCATATACTCCGAAACATTCGGGAAATGCATCGTTGACCTTGGAGAATCCGTGGGTCAACGTCTCTTATAGCTTGACTGCGGCGGGTGACAGATATGCTTTGCCTCAAAACATAGAAAGCAACCTTATTGCCGGATATGTAGAACAGGGAATATCCCTTAACCGTGAGTTTGTGGTAAAAAAATGTAAGTTGCGTTTGCAGGGAGAAGTGATTAACCTGGGTGACAAAACATATGATATTATTCAATACTATCCAATGCCGGGTCGCTCTTGGCGTTTGAGTGTGAGTATAGTTTATTAATGATAAATAAATAAGTGATGAAAAAGAAAAATTTGCTGTATGTATCTGCACTTTGTGCTTGTATGTCTTTCTCCTTTATTGGTTGTAGTGATGATGATGATAAACAGGAAATCCCATCTCTTCCGGAACAGATTTCTTTGAATGGAGTCTATGTGTTGAATAGTGGAAACAAAGGGAATAATAACTCTTCGTTGTCATTTTATGATTTCGAGACCAAAAAGGTAGAAGCGGATATCTTTAAGAAAGTCAATGGACGCGGATTGGGAGATACAGCCAACGATATCCTGGTTTATGGCTCAAAGGCTTACATAGCTGTCACTAATTCTAATACAATAGAGGTGACAGACTTACAGGGAAAGTCTTTGAAACAAATTGTTTCCGATGGCGATCCGCTACAGCCACGTTTCTTTACTTGTTATAATGGAAAAGTGTATGTGTCATTGTATGAAGGCTATGTAGCTCGTTTGGATACAACTTCACTCTCAATTGAAAGTAAGGTAAAAGTAGGACGTAATCCCGAACAGATGGCTATAGCTAATAATAAATTGTATGTAGCAAACTCTGGTGGTGCGGATTTTAATACATCTGTAGGATATGATAAAACAGTCTCTGTCGTCGATCTTCCTACGTTTAAAGAAAAGACTAAAATAGAAGTTGTTACTAATCCGGTGAATATGCTGGCTGATAGTCAGGGTGACGTTTATTTGGTTTCTATGGGTAACTACGGGGATATACCTAATACATTTCAGAGAATTGATTCTAAAACAGATGAAGTGACAACAATTACGGAAACGAATGCAACGGAATTTGCAGCTGTAGGCGATAAACTTTATATCATTTATTCACAGTATGATGCTAACTGGAATCAGACTATTTCTTATCTCTGTTATGATGCAATAAACGAAAAGGTAATCAGTACTAATTTTATTACGGATGGAACGGATATTAAAAAGCCTTATAAAATAGGTGCTGATACCCCGTCAAACTATATTTTTGTGACTGAGTCTGATTATGCTACAAATGGTGATGTGTACACATTTAACCCGGCTGGTAAGTTACAGTTTAAATTTGAAGCAGGTCTGAATCCAATGAAAGTGATTTCGGCTGGTAATAAATAATATGAAGTTTTTTATATCCACCCTCTTTTTACTTTGCTTCACACTTAGTTGCAGTGTGAAGCAAAGTTCTTCTGAAGATCAGTCGTTTTCTTCTGATACTATCCGTTATGCCCGTGGTTTTGCCATACAGCATTTCACTGATTATACATCGGTAGAAGTCCGCGACCCTTGGGATAGTACTCGTATCTTGCAACGTTATCTGTTGGTGGATCGTGGTGCGTCGATGCCCGGTGATTTGCCTAAAGGGACGGTTGTACGGACACCTGTGAAGAATATCGTGGTTTATACCTCCGTTCATGCGGCTATTATCGATCAGCTCGATGAGGTGGATAAGATAATAGGTGTTTGTGAACCCCGTTATATGGATACTCCTGCTATTCAGGATGGTTTACGTGCCGGGAAAATAGCCGATCTGGGAGAGGCTACAGCGCCGAATATAGAAAAGATCATCGATATAGGGGCGGAGATTATTATCGCTTCCCCTTTTCAGAATGCAGGATATGGACCTGCCGAGAAACTGGGTATTCCTATCATTGAGGCTGCCGATTATATGGAGTCGTTGCCTTTGGGGCGTACCGAATGGATACGTTTCTATGGATTGCTATTCGGTAAGGAAGCGATGGCCGATTCAATCTTCCGGGAAACGGAAGACCGGTATCTGAAGTTGAAGGAGCTGGCAAAGACAGTCGCTAATCGCCCGACCGTTATCTCAGAGAAGAAATTCGGCTCTTCCTGGTACATGCCGGCGGGAGACAGCTACATTGCCCATCTGTATACCGATGCCGGTGCCGATTATATATTTAAAGATCTTCCCGGAGCAGGTAGTACACCTCTGTCTTTCGAAACCGTGCTCGATAAAGCCATCCATGCCGATATATGGCTGATCAAATATAATCAGGCAAATGATATGACATACAAAGACCTGCGTACCGAGTATACTCCCTACGAGAACTTTGATGCCTTTAAGAATCGTCGGATCTATACCTGTAATACAGGTGTTGTTCCTTACTATGAGGAGTTCCCGATCCATCCGGACTATCTGTTGAAAGATCTGGTGTGGGTATTCCATCCCGAACTATTGCCCGGTTATACGCCGCGTTATTACCGAAAGATGGAATAACGCAATTCTTCCTAAAAGTTTTTCGGATTTATTCGTTATTTGCAATAATAACTTGTAATATCCTGTTTCTTAGAATATAACGCCATTGCAAATACCCCTTTTGTTTGCAATGGCGTTTGTTATTTGTTATATACACAAAGTTTTCAAAAAGTATCTGCCATCTGTCACTTGATGGTGTAATATTCATGTTATCAAGTAATAAAGTGTTGCAGATGCTTCTTTTTATCTGCAACCTTATCTGTCATCTGTCACCTGCTTCATTGTGGAAAACTATGTGTAAGTAGGTAGGCAACTGCCTGTTAATACGGGAGATACTAGCACAAAAGTCCTGACCTATTAAAGCTACCCCGTACAGGGTAGCCTGATAGAGTGTACAGGTTGGTTTTATACGATGTACAGGGTAATTTGTCAGGGTGTACAAGGTGGGAATAATATCTCAGATCTTAGCATTTAGTTCCTCCCGTCTTAATACATAAAAGCTGCTAGAGGGGCTTCTACTATCTCCTTGTTGGTATTACAATTTCTTACTTTTAGAAAGATTTGAGCTATTCAGCTATAAACCATCAGTCATCAATAGGGCTGGTATAGTTACAGGTCCATTTGCCGTCGGTTTTAACCGACGGATAAGTAAATGCTCTATCTCTTTGGACTTTAGTCCCATTTAAAGAGTCTCTCTATGTAAAGAGAAATGTGGCTGAAGCCAATAAAGAGAAGCAACTTGTAAACCGTCAGTTAAAACTGACGGCAAATAAACCTGTAATGGCTAAGTCACTTTGATTAAGGGATAGCTCATTATTGATAATAATTGAATCTATTGCCAGCAAAATAACAAAATCCCCGGCCTCAAGGACTGAGCCGGGGATTTTCTGTAGTTTGGCATTTGAATTATAGGGAGTTGTTATTTTTGGTCCGTTACGCGTAACCATTCAGCATTCCGTAGAAATACATCGGTTTTAACATGTAAACTTTCAGTAACCAGGCCGCCCATTGTTCTTTTGATGTGTCCAGCATGCTGAACGGGAACGAGGTCTCCGGTTTTTTATCATAATTGAACTCGCACAAAAGTACGTGTCCATAGTCTGTAACGATCGGACAGGCAGCGTATCCGTCATATTTCTCAACGGGTTCTTTGCCTTCCATCAGCGAGATCAGGTTTTTAGCAGCTACCGGCACTTGTTTACGTACAGCGGCAGATGTCTTACTGGTCGGTATACCCGCCACATCTCCTAAGGAAACGATGTTCGGATATGTCTTGTGCACCAGTGTCGTTTTATCAACCATCACCCAAGCATCGGCAGCCAATTTGCCTTCTGTCCATCCCAGTCCGGCTTCGCGAACAAAATCCGGAGCCGACATAGGCGGTGTGAAGTGCAGGAAATCGTAATCTTCTATGAAAGGAGTGATCACTTTTTCTTCTCCGACTGTTTCCACCTTTTCAAAATGTACTTGTTTGGCTGACGTATCGACACCTTTTACACGTACGTTGAGATTGATGGGAATATTACGTTCCTTATAAATCTCCAGTAAGCGGGGAGTATAAAAAGGAATATCATACAGCTCTTTCGCTGCCGTGAAGTAATCCAGTTTCATGTTATCCCGTGTACCCCGTTTGCGATTGTAATCGTCTGTCAGCAAACAAATCTTTTTCGGTGCTCCTCCGCATTTATGCTTCGTGTAAGTATCCGTATAGATACCGCGTCCGCCTGTTTTGGAGAATTCCTGAAACGCTTTCCAGGTTTTTTGCGCACCTTCGAAATCATATATACTATGAGCGTTGCCCACTCCTAAAGTATCGTGTGTAATACCTTCGACTTTTTCCCAGTTCGTTTGTACTCCCGGGGTCAATACCAAAAAGTCGTATGGTACTTTTCCGTTATTTTTAGTTGTTACCTGGTTCATCACCGGATCGACCGCAGCAACAGAATCTTTGATCCATTTTACTCCGCTTGGAATACAATCCTCTTGTTTCTTCCATACATCGTCCGGTTGATAAACTCCGGAAGCGATTAAAGTGAAACCCGGTTGGTAGAACTGTCGGTCGCTCGGGTCGATTAATGTAATATCCGGATTATCCAGCCAGTGCATCAAACGTGCTGCCATGCTGATTCCGGCAGCCCCTCCGCCGATAACGACGATTTTTCCTTTCGCATTGCTTGAGAATGCGTGAACTTGTTGTGTACCCGCAGCAGTTATAACGCCTGCTGCTGTTAATATTTTGAGAAAATGACGACGACTGATACCGTGCCTTTCCAACTCTTCCAGCTGCTCTTCCACATCGTGTTTCATCATGTCTATAGAAATTAAGATTTAAATGCACTGGCAAAGGAAATACATTTGGAAATATTTTGGCGAAAAAGTACTACTACACTACTTGCGCAAATGTTTGGAGTAAGGGAAATGACTACATCAACGCTTTCTCATAGCTACTATAAGGTTGTTTAGTAGTCTGTAATTTAGTTGTTTAGGTAAATACTAAATATAGAATAATATTTTTAGTAATTCATAAGGAAGTCTATCAGATTGGTGTCTCCATCCAGTGACAGACGCTTTCTTAACCGGTAGCGTCGCAATTCTATTGCACGTACGGATACATTTAGCAGGGATGCGATTTCTTTTGTAGATAAATTCATACGAAGCAAGCAGCAGATACGCAGGTCTCCGGTCGTTATATCATCATATTGCTGGCGTAAGCGGTCGATGAAATTACGATGTGCACTGTTGAAATGTGTCTCGAATAAAACCCAGTCCGCCTGATCGTTCAGTGACTCTTCCATCAGGCTTTTCATTCGGGCATAAAGTTTGTTGGGATAGCGGTCGCCCAATATCTCTTTCTGATGCTCCAGCTCATCCAACAGCTTTTGTACAGCCTGGTTTCGTTTTACCAAAGCGGAAGTCTGTAAAGACAGTTCATTGTTCTTATTCTGTAATTGAGCTTCCAGCATCTTGCTTTTCATCTCCTGTATTTTCTGCTCTTCTGCCTGCCGTTTGGCATCCAGCTTACTCTTTTCTTCCCTTTGCAGGTTTTTCAGGTGATAACTGAGCGTATATTTAGCGATCAGGGCTGTGGCAATGATGTAGATCAGCCATGCCCAGATCGTATTATACCAGGGAGGACGTACTGTGATCGGAATAGCGATCTCCGGGTACGGACCTTTTACCACGTATTTACGTATCTTAAGCTGATATTTGCCTTCCGGAAGTTGCAGGAAAGAGATCTCTCCCCCCTTTTGCCAGGGTGACCAGGTGGAAGAAACACCTTCTATCATATAGCTGATCTGGTGGTTCGGGGTAAAAATCGTACTGCCTACATATACAGTAAGCTCCTGAAAGTTATGTGGAAGCGTGATTTTCTCGGAGTTTACAGGCAGGTTATGATCGCCGTTTTTATCGATATACTTTATTTCCGATATCTTTAAAGGAGTCGAAGAACCGAGGCTGCCCTCTATCAGTTCGCGTATGTTTACCAACAAGACGCCTTGCATGGCAGAGATCAGATGAAGCGAATCGTTTAAAGGATATATCTTACGATCCCTGTTGACCAGGTTCATATTATAGTTGCTGAGCAACAGGCGGCATTTTAAAGTTCCTTTTCCTCCGTCATTGTGGAATAGAGCCGCTTCATTTTTTGTGCACAGCCAATACAGGTTATCGCCGATCGGATAGATCTCTTCCGCATGGGCAAATTCGCCCAATGATTCGGGATCATTGAATACATTCTTGACTTGTAGCGAATCGAAAGCTCTGTTTTGCGGGAGGTTATGGAATGTTTCTTTCCTTATATCGACCGGTTCGAAGTTGTCTCCGGCTTCCAGTGTCCTTTTGAAATATCCTACGTTGGTCTGTATATACAGCGTGTCGTTGAACAGTGTCGCATTCTTTAACTTTCCTATCTGACTCCGTTTCCCCAGTTGGATCAGTGGAGATGAGAACGATATTTGCGAGATCCCGTTGTCGAAAGCGATCCATATTTGTTCCGCATCCTGGATGCAGATGGCCCGTATGATATTGTCGGGCAGTGACTGGTCATGGGTGGACAGATGGCGCAGGATCGTTCCCTCCGGGCTTGTGATATACAATCCGTTATTAGTCGTTCCGATAAAATACAGATCGCCGATCGTCGTGAAGACGGAGGGCTGGGCATGCAGTATCTCGTCGGGAAGAACGAACGGGATAGGGGCGGGAGGTTCTTTGAATTTGACTTCGGCAGGTATTTTAGTCAGTTTATGATAGCGCATCACTCCCAGATGATCGCGTGTCCATCCTCCGAAAGAATTTTCGCTGATGGTATAGATCGTGTCGTTCAGGAAGGTGACGCCGTTTATGATGGCATTGTCCGGTGTCTTATAATGTTTCCAGGTGTTTCCGTCGAATGTAAGCAAGCCTGAGTTATTCGCTACATAAAGTACGCCGTCAGACGCGACCGATAAACCCCAGTTCTGGCAACTGGCTTTATAATCATCTACAGTAAAGTTTTTAACGAAAAGATTAGGGACGGCTACCGATGCATGCGCGACGAAGAATGTCAGCATGAATGTCAGGAACAATAACGGTAGTCTGTACATAGGCACGAATTAAAATTAAACATGTAGAGACAAGGTAAAACCCTGTCTCTACAGTATTGTTGCCACAAATATAATAAAATATTTGCTTATTTGTAATCCTGCCAGTCTTTGATCTGGATATCTTTTACATCCATTGTGCAGAATGCTTCGATAAATGCACTAGCCAGACGAGCGTTGGTGATCAATGGGATATTATGATCGATCGCTGCACGGCGGATCTTGTAACCGTTGGTCAGCTCGCGTTTGCTATGATCTTTCGGGATGTTGACAACCAGTTCGAATACATGGTTGCTGAACATATCCATGATATTCAGGTCGCCCTGTTCATCCGGCCAGCATACGGCTGTAGCTTCAATTCCGTTTTCATTCAGGAATTTAGCGGTTCCGGCTGTACCGTAGATCTTATAACCCTTGTCATTCAGTAAACGGCAGGGCTCCAGCAAATCGACTTTGCTTTTGGCTGCACCTGAAGAAACCAGGACATTCTTTTTCGGAATATTATTACCTACAGCGATCATGGCAGAAAGCAAAGCTTCGTTGAAATCGTCGCCGATACAACCTACTTCACCGGTAGAGCTCATATCCACACCCAGTACAGGGTCAGCTTTGTGCAGACGGGCGAATGAGAACTGAGACGCTTTTACACCGATCCAGTCGATGTCGAAAGCACTCTTATCCGGTTTTGTATAAGGAGCATCCAGCATGATGCGTGTTGCCGTTTCGATGAAGTTGCGTTTCAGCACTTTTGAAACGAACGGGAAGCTACGTGAAGCACGCAGGTTACATTCGATAACTTTCACGTCGTTGTTCTTTGCCAGGAACTGGATATTGAACGGTCCGCTGATGTTCAGCTCTTTAGCAATCATCTTGCTGACCTTCTTGATACGGCGTGCCGTTTCGAAGTAAATTTTCTGAGCCGGGAATACCAGTGTAGCGTCACCGGAGTGAACTCCGGCAAACTCGATATGTTCGGAGATTGCATATTCTACCACTTCACCGTTCATGGCTACTGCGTCAAACTCGATTTCTTTTGCTCCCTGCAGGAACTCGGATACGACAACCGGGTATTCTTTGGATACTTTTGCAGCCAGATCCAGGAATTCGATCATCTGTTCTTTGTTGTGACAAACATTCATGGCAGCACCGGAAAGTACATAGGAAGGACGGATCAGGATAGGGAATCCTACCTTTTCGATGAAACCGTCGATCTCTTCCATACTCGTCAATTCTGCCCATGCCGGCTGGTCGATATTCAGTGTATCGAGCATGGCTGAGAATTTATGGCGGTTTTCAGCACGGTCGATCGACAGCGGAGAAGTACCCAGTACCGGAACATTCTGGCGATACAGTTTCATTGCCAGGTTGTTCGGGATCTGGCCACCTACGGATACGATCACACCCTTCGGCATTTCCAGGTCCATCACATCGAGTACACGTTCGAAAGAAAGTTCGTCGAAGTACAGACGGTCGCACATATCGTAGTCGGTAGAAACCGTTTCCGGGTTGTAGTTGATCATGATCGACTTGTAACCCAGTTTACGTGCAGTCTGTGCTGCATTTACCGAACACCAGTCGAACTCTACGGAAGAACCGATGCGGTAAGCACCCGATCCCAGGATCACTACGCTCTTGTCGTTCTTGTAGTAAGGGATATCATGTTCGCTACCGTCGTATGTCATATACAAGTAGTTAGTCAGTTCCGGATGTTCGGAAGCGATCGTGTTGATACGTTTTACGCTCGGCAGGATACCCATTTTCTTACGCAGGTTACGTACACGGATATTTTCTTTCTCCATATTGCCTTTCGGCTCTTCCACATAGCGGGCGATCTGGAAGTCAGAGAAACCTAAACGTTTTGCTTCTTTCAGAACATCTTCGGGCAGATCTTCGATCTTATTATATTGAGATAATACTTTCGTATAGTCTACGATATTCTTCAGTTTTTCGAGGAACCACGGAGTGATCTTTGACAGTTCGTGGATGCGTTCTACCGTATAGCCTTCTTCCAGAGCTTTTGCGACAGCGAAGATACGCAGGTCGGTCGGGTTAGCCAATGCATCGTCCAGGTTGTCGAATTCCACGTCGTTGTTTCCAACGAAACCGTGCATACCCTGTCCGATCATACGCAGACCTTTCTGCATGATCTCTTCGAAGCTCTTACCGATCGACATGATCTCGCCGACAGATTTCATGCTTGAACCGATCAGGCGGCTTACACCGACAAATTTAGTCAAGTCCCAACGCGGGATCTTCACGATCATATAGTCAACTTCCGGAGCTTTATAGGCTGAGTTCGGAGTTCCCATTTCACCGATTTCATCCAGGCTGTAACCCAGTGCCAGTTTGGCTGCCACAAAAGCCAGAGGATAACCGCTAGCTTTGGATGCCAGTGCGGAAGAACGGCTCAGACGGGCATTTACTTCGATCACGCGGTAATCGCAAGTATCAGAATTGAATGCATATTGGATGTTACATTCGCCTACGATACCCAGGTGGCGGATTGTCTTGGTCGACAATTCTTTCAGCAGGTCCAGTTCTTTGTCTGTCAATGAACAGGTAGGAGCAACCACGATACTTTCACCGGTATGTACGCCCAGCGGGTCTACATTTTCCATGCTTACAACGGTGAAGCAATGATCGTTTTTATCGCGGATTACCTCGAATTCAATTTCTTTCCAGCCTTTCAGCGATTCTTCCACCAGGATCTGTGTAGAGTAAGCGAAAGCACTTTCTGCCAGAGTACGCAGTTCTGCTTCGTCTTTGCAGATACCGCTACCCATACCGCCCAGCGCATAAGCGGAACGGATCATTACCGGGAAACCGATCTTGTAGGCAGCTTTTACTGCATCGTCCATCGTTTCCACAGCCTGGCTTACCGGAGTTTTTACGTCGATTTCATTTAATTTCTTTACAAACAGGTCGCGGTCTTCTGTGTACATGATCGCTTCAACAGAAGTACCCAGTACCTTTACGCCATATTTGGCAAGTGTGCCGCTGGTGTATAACTGAGTTCCGCAGTTCAGGGCAGTCTGGCCACCAAAAGCCAGCAGGATTCCGTCCGGTTGTTCTTTTTTGATCACTTCTTCAACAAAATACGGTGTGATAGGCAGGAAATAAACCTTGTCTGCTACCCCTTCCGATGTTTGAATAGTTGCAATGTTCGGATTCAGCAATACGGTACTGATACCTTCTTCTTTCAGTGCCTTTAATGCTTGTGAACCGGAGTAGTCAAACTCGCCGGCCTGTCCGATCTTCAGGGCACCCGAGCCCAGAACAATCACCTTTTTGATTCCAATCTTCGACATAGTAATTGGGTTGTTTTGTTTATTAATTTGATTTTATAGAATATTATACCTTTAATAATCGCCGTTTCGGGACACAAAAAAAATGCGTTAGTAAAAATAACCAACGCATCCTATATAAACAAATTATAATCCCGTAAATTAAAGAAATGAGCTTCAATGTCCGGCGTTGAACCGGAGATAAACATCGGATTACACTTTTGTACCTTATTTGTCATGAAACTCTTCCTCACAAAATTTCGGCAAAGATAGGGGTTATAATTTTAATGTGCAATAAAAATGAAGGGAATCGTGGCTTTAAAATGACTGCTCCCGAAGAAGCTGATAGACTTCCTCTTTCATTTGTATGGTTGTTTTACTGTTCACTACCGGTTTTTTCGTCAATACGGAGTGGGCCGCCAGCCGTAATTTCTCCGGATGATAGTAATTGGTTTCTGCATACAACTTAGTCAATCTGTAATAAGTCTCGATTTGTTCCGGGAGGATATGCAGGCATTGCAACAGATACTTCTCCGCCTGTTTGTACAGGCCGAGTTGCTGGTGGCTTTCTGCCAGGATATAATAGAATTCAGGATTGGCACTCAACCGGATTGCCCGGCGGCTCCAAACGATGGCATCCGAATATTGTCTGCACTGCAGAAAACACCTGGCCCCTTCATGCAGGAATTCTATCTTATGCGAAAGATGTGGATAGAGACATATATATCCTTGTGCGGCTATTTTTTGTTCGTCTTTTTGTCCCAGTGTCCGTAAAGTTTTCCACTCTTTGTATGGTTCATAGTAACTTCGCTGTCCGAAGAACAGGATACAGGCGACTAATGCGGCAAAAGCTCCGATATGTGGACAGTTTTTCGGTGAAGACTTTTGTATGCTCTCCGGTCGTGTGACGCACATCGCCGAGAAAAAGATGAGTAATATCCAGAACGACGGTAATTGTAACGGATAAGAATACATGGAGAAGAGCGATAAAGCAAGGATCGCACCGGTAGCCCCGACTTGTTTGTTCTTTAATCCGTAATAAAGGCAGAACCCTATCCACAGGGCAAAAAGAAGCAACCCGGCGACTCCGAATTCAAGCCCCATCTGTAGATAGTCGTTATAGGCGAATTTGGGACAGCCGGCTGCTGCGAGTTCTGTATCCGATGCTTTTCCCGATGCAAAATAATCAGCTTGTGTCTGGGCAAATAATGCCGGGAAGCCTCCCATGCCAGTCCCTGTAACGGGTTGGTTCAGGATCGCCTTGGTGGTTACGTTCCACATCAGCATCCGGTTGGCGGATTGGTCGGGATGAAAGATTCCACCCAGAGTAGGGAGTAATGAAATGATCAGAAACAGGATGACACAGCTGAAGATCACGCTCTTATTATGCCTGATCACTCTCTTTTTCAATAATTCCCATCCCGATTTTCTAAGGAAGAAAACCCAGCAGCAGGAAGCTCCGGCTGCCAGCCATGCCGGTCGGCTCATTCCCCCCGGAAGGGCTATCATAATAATCGCTATGGCAAAGACCGCCAGATAGAAAACCATGGTTCTGGCCTCCCACCAGGCCATCTTGTCACAATTGCGGAATCGTAGAGCCAGGTTCAGGCAAACAGGTAAAATGATCGCCAGATATCCGGAGAAAGGAGTCGGGTTGAAAAGAAGTCCGTCCGCCCTGAGAAGCGGATGAGCCGTAGAAGGAGAGCCGTATAAATGTCCCATTCCCCAGATCGCTTCAAATATGCCTGTACATATAAGTATAGACATAAAAAAAAGCCTTAGTTCGGAATGAGTTTGTAGAACGGCCCGTAACATAAACCATAGAGTGCCTATTTGACCGGCAAAAAGGAGTCTTTCGGGTTGAGGGTCAAGTTCACGGTCATAGGTGAACAGGATAAGTACAATAAACAGTAATAAAAGCCCATCGGGTAATGAAAAAGTAAAGTTGCTTTTTTTCACTGTGGCTTCCATAAATAAAACACTGAATGCTAGTAATAAAATAGAGAAATGAAACCAGAATATTTTTCCGGTGATGGTTCCTTCAGCGATTTCAGGATTGGCCGCAAACACGATGCACAAAAGTAACGCTCCGCTCGTAGAGAGGGATAATAGTCGTAGATACTTAAATAAAACTTTCATCTTTAATTTATTTTAGGGTGATATCGGACTCCACTTCTGTAAAATTTTAGAAGATGTTAATTAAAATGCATCAAGCTCTGACGTCCTCTTTTTTATTACTCATCAGCTCCTGCATAAAACATTTAAGACATAAGAAGGGTTTGGATAATTAACAAATCGTCCAAGATTATCACAAAATTAGGAAAGAAAAACAGTTATTAGTGGTTAATTCTTTACAAGATGATCATTTCTTTAACGTGAAAATAGGCAGGTATATAAAGATACCCAGGATAGACATGGTCAGTCCTCCGATCGTACCGGCAGCCAGTGGGAACCAGAACGCTTCTTTATCCGGACCTAGCATGAACGGAATGAATCCCAGTATAGTAGAGATTACAGTAAGGAAGATCGGTGTTATTTTGGCATTCCATGCTTTCAGGTATAATCGCCAGAGAGGCATTTTCGGTTTGGCTTCGCGCAACTGGTTGAATTCGTTCAGTATGTAGATACTGGCGTTTACCGTAATACCGCATAACAAGACGAACGAGGCAAATCCTCCCTGGTCGAAATTCAATTTGAACCAGTAGAACGTCAGGAACACGCCGATATAAGATATCGGGATTACGAAGATAACCGCCAACGGCTGTTTCAGTGAGTTGAACAGGATACTGGTAGTAAAGAAAATGATGATAATGATCAACAACAACAGCAGGTATTGTTTATTATCTTTTGTATTCCAGCTCCAGTAATAACTATCCGCTTTGGCGGTATAGCCCATCGGAAGTGAAGCATTGAACTCTTTCAGTACACGGTCCCGTATTTTGTTTCCCTGGTTGGAAGCACCGATATACTCATATTGAAGGCACAGGCGATATTGTTGGTTCACTTTGGCTACTTTTTGCGGCATCTGTCCTTTCTCGACGGTAGCCAGCTCTGACAGTTTATAAGGTTTACCCTTGATGCTTTGGGGAACATACTGCATGCTCCAGACGTCATAGTCTGTGGCTTGGCGTGAACTGAGTTTCAATTTCTCCGTTTCATTATCGACAACGATCGTGCCGCTGTAAATATCTTTACCGAACACCGGATTAATAGAGGCGAATAGTTCGATTGGCAGAATATTCTCCTGTGCCATCCGTGCCTTGTTCAGATTGAAATAGAACTCCTGGTAATCGTCTTTCCACCAGGAAAACTCTGAATTGATAAGTACTTCTTTAATGCGCCGGAAGGTGAGAAGCTGTCCTTTCAACTGTTCTGCCCATTCGTACAATTCATCATAGTTATATCCGTACATCTCGATACGGAAGGAGCCGGCACTCTCCCGTACGTCATTATTGAATCCCTGATCCTGAAGGCCATATACCCCCCAACTACCGCCTCCCAGTTCCAAAGCCTTGCTGATTATCTTGCTTTTAAGCGTATATGGGAAACCGCTCCGTTCCGCCGCTTTGGTGAAATAGATACGTATTCCGGCTTGTCGTGCACTGTATATATTCGTCTGGAACTGACGGATATCTTTGAAAGTACTCAGGTAGGCTTCCATGCGTCCCATCAACTGGTTCATCTGTTCCAGCGTGGTACCGTTCGGCATTGATGCAGTGACGGAAAGTACTGTTTCGTCGTTGCGGGTAAAATAACTGCCGTCGTACACTTTCTGTACGAACAGACGCAATGTTCCTCCCAGCGCTTTGTCGATGACCGGTTTCACTTTCTCTTTATAAGTTTCACCGGAAACGATTTTATTATATTTCTCTATGAGTAATGAGTCTGTTGCCGTATATGTCTTTTCTTTATCGTCCATCTCGATTTTCTCAGGTAAGAGAAATACAGGTAATCCGAAAACCAGAACCAATACAACACATGCCGTCTTTTTCCACCGGCAGAGGAAACTGATCTGTGCCCGGTAATACCGGTTGAAATAGACCGGGAATCGTCTGAGCGCTCTGTTTCCCCATTTTCTGATCCGGGCAAAACGGACTGTTTTGGGTTCAGCCGATAAAGCTGCTTTTCGTTTTGCATTTTTCTTTTGTCCTAATCCCAGCTTCTCGATCAGGGCAGGAACAAAGAACAGGGCGATTGCCAGTGATACCGCCAGGTTGATGATCACCACGGCTGCAAAATCCTGCAGGTTCAACCGTATCTTTTCATCGAGGAAGAAAATGATGACAAGGGCACCGATAGTCGTCAATGTAGCCGTCAGGATGGAAAGGAAAGCCTTCCGGTTGTGGCGGTTACGTATATGGTCGGTCATTACGATCGTATTGTCTATCACCAGACTTAACGAGATCGTGACACCGGCCAGTGAGTAAAGCTGCATTTCAAGTCCTGCCAGATAAAAGAAAATAACGGCAATACAAAGATTCACGCTCAGGCTGACAACGATCAGGAACAGGTAACGTACATTCCGGGTGATCAGCAGAACGAACAGTAACAGGATCAGGATAGTAAGTCCGGTACGTATATAGATCTTATTCAATTCATTCTGGATGAATTCGGTCGCATCGTAGCTGGTATGTATCTCATATCCCTGCGGTAATAACTGGCGGATATGTTCCATTTCCTTTTTTACCTGCTTGGCAAGTTCCAGCTGGTTAGCCGTTTCTTCTGCCCGGATAGAAAGATAGATCGAGTTCAGCCCGTTGATACGGTAATAACTTTGGGGGGCTTCTTCCTGCCGGGTCACTTTCAGCAGTTGGTCCAGGCGGATCAGTTTTCCCTCTTTACTGGTCACGGTGATGTGGGAAGCGTCGAAACCGTTCTGCACATTATCCGGTATCAGGGCAAGGCGTATCCATTCCTCCTGTTCATTCGTATTCATATTTCCTGTCCCCAGGAACTCTTTATTATAGTACTGGCCGATGGCTGTCTGTATATCCGTGGTCGTGATGCCGAGCGAAACGAGTTGCCGGCTGTCGTATTCCAGACGCCATTCCATAGGCGTAGCCCCCCGCACGTCGATTCGGTAGATGCCGGAAATACCGGCCAGACGCGGCTTGATCTGATCTTCGGCGAACCGCTGGATAAAGATAGGTGTGGCTGCCGCGTTCAGTGTATAAGTCATGAAAGGACCTGATTCCTTGTCATCCGGTCGGCTCATTTCCAGTATCGGATAACTTAATCCGTCGGGCAGGCTCGGCCATGTCTGGCGGACGATCGTCGATGCCTCGAAGCGGGCGGCGTCGATGTTCGTATGCTTATCCAGTTCCAGTGTCACATACCCGAAACCGTTACCGGAGGTTGAGTTGATCTCCTTGATCCCTTTGATACGTGCCAGCATCGCTTCCAGCCGCGACGTCACTTCCATCTCGATCACACGAGCCGAGTTACCGGGCATGCTGTAGCTGATAGTCAGCCTGGGCAATGTGCGTGAGGGAGACAACTTGATCGGCAGGAGAGGAATGAAAGCCAGTCCTGTCAACGCCACACAAAGAAAGGTGACGATGATCGTAAAGGATGATATTTTAGGAGATGCACTCATTGAGTCTGTTACTTATAGTCCGTGCGTGAAATCGAATTCCCGGGCAAGCGATATGCCTGTTTCGAAATCATGTAATGTCAGTTTACGTATTTTGAAATAGCTTAGCCAGTAATTTTGCAAAGCGGAGATGTAATTACGCTGTGCCTCCTGCTGGCGGTTCAATGATAAAGTCAGGCTGCTGATATCTGCCTTTCCGATCATAAACCGTTGCTTGGTTTCAGCATAAGCCATAACTGCCAGGTCCAGCGCCTCTTCCGCGCTACTGATCAGGTTCTGCTGGATATTGAAATCGCCGACTGTCATGATCACGTCTTCCTCCACGCTCAGTTCCTCCTGGCGGGCGGATATTTGTGTCACGTTCAGGTTGTTTTTGGCGATATTGTGCTTACCCTTCCGTACGCCCCAGTCTACGAGGGGGATGGAAACGGATACGGATACAACATCCTGTTGCAATGGATTACGATAGGCTTCTTTCATTTTATCAGCTACCTGGTTAAAACCAATGCTGGCATTGATAGAGGCATTGAACATAGCTTCTTTTTTTGTCTTGTCCACCTGCTGTTCCGCTTCCAGTATCTGCTGTTTCATGTCGAGAAATTTCGGGTTGTTCTCCCGGGCGAGTGTCAATGCTTCGTCAACGGAGATCTGCATATCTTTCGGACGTCCCGGAAGGCGTAACCGTATTTCTGTATTTTTATCGAAGTTGAGGAATGAGGCCAGGCTGAACATGGCTCTTTTCAAGGCTATATCTGCATTTTGTAATGTATTACGCGCGTTAACGGCATCCAGTTTCAGTGTCAGCAATTCGGCTTTGTTGATAGCTGCGATCTTATGCCGCTCCTGTCCTGTCCGATATAGAGTATCTGTTGAAGCTACATTCTCTTTTGCCAGATCATATTCTGCCTGTGCCATAGCTAAAGCAAAAAAGTAAGAGGTAGCTTGTTCACTGATATTTTCGATATTGTATAACATTTCTTTTTTAGCCTTCTCGTATTTGAGGGGTTCGATCTTCCGTTCCCACCGGAAAGGATTGTAACCCAGTAGACTTTGGCTGTAACCAATCCGAATAGGGACAGTGGTGTATTGATTATAAGTGTTTTCACCAAAATTTCGCATATATCCCAGTTCCGAGTCCAAATAAAAAGTACCACCCAGAAGGTCGAAGTTCTGTTTTACCTGAAGGTTCCCATTGGCGTAGAATGATTGTTGCGTACGATATTCTTCTGTGTTTTTATCATAATTATATCGTTTTGTAATATCCCGGTAATACTGCGCCGGTGTCAGGTTCAGTGTCAGACTCGGCAATCTCCCTGCCTTGAAAGTCCTGTACTGCCAGTAACCTGCCAAAAACATATTCTTTGTCCTGAATGCCTCCAGCGAACTATCCGCCGCCAGCGAAATTGTCCGTTCGAGCGACAACGTGAGTGGCTGGGCACACAGGTAACCCGATGTGAGTAATAGAAACAATAATAAGAGCTTACATATCTTCATAACGGCATTATATAGAATTCGTTAAACTTCTGTTTGTTTTTCGGTAATTACTTCGTTTACATCATGTTTCCGGTAAATGAACCAGTAAACCAACGGGATGATGAACAAACTGACGGCTGTACCGATGAACATGGCCGAGATCATGGCGATGGAAAGCGGCTTTTGGAGTTCGCTACCCATATCGAACGAAAACAGCAACGGCACCATACCGAATATGGTTGTCAGGGATGTCATGATGATAGGACGCAGACGGCGACGGCCGGCTTCATGAATCGCTTCCATCAACGGTACGCCCTCCTTCCGTAACTCATTGATCGCATCCAGTTTCAGGATAGAGTCATTGATAATGATACCGCAGGTTACCACAATACCGATGGCGCTCATCAGGTTCATCGTATGTCCGCAGATCCAAAGCACCAGCAAAGAAGCTGCTACGTCGATCGGGATCTCGATCAGTACGATCAATGGTTGCAGGAAACTTTCGAACTGTGCAGCCAAGATAAAATACATCAACAAGATAGATATCAGTAAGATCACCACCAATTCGCTTAACATCTGTTGATTAGAGAAGAAACTACCGGAGAAATCGATTTCCCATTTCTGTCCGCCCAGCTTTTTCACTTCCTCCATCAACGGTTCCGCTTTCTTTACATCGTAGAAACTGAACGGGATATATTCGCCGTTCTTTCCGGCGGTGATCGTCTTCAGGTCTTCCCCTTGTGTCACTCGTACCAGCGATTGCAACGGGATATACTGAGTCTTTCCGTTTTTGTCTGCCTGCGTCTGTACCAGCGTTTGTTGTAGAACGTCATTCACCGTTTTCCCGTCACCGGCAAGAGCGATGGGAAGATACTGCTGATAGGAGCGGAGGGTAGCTACTTCATTCTCTTTGAAAGCCGTTTTCAATAAACGGTATACCTCGTTATAGTCTACTTTATAAAGTAGTAACTTCTGTCTGTCGATGGATATATTCAACTGGTTATCGAAAGCGACACCGACCGGAGCAATACCGGTGGATGTTTTCATCTGCGATTCCAGCTTGTGTAAAGACTGAGCTTCCGGAGCCTCTGCCTTGTTACGGGCATAAAATTCGGCTACGATATCGGCCTCACCTGTCACAAACAACTTTTCGAACACCGTTATCGGAGGTGAGAAAGAGAATACCGCTTCCGGATAGTTTTTGTTCAGCCATTCGGTGACCTTTCCCTGTAAAGGGACTATGGCAGAAGCATTTTCTGTCTTGAAATATAATTCGGCTTCCGATGCGGATAGCTCCCTGTCGCGGTTCAGCAGGAATTGTTGCTGTCCGACGTATGAAGTATATTCCTGTACTTCCCCGGTGACTTGTTCGAATAATTTATCCACCCGTTCCCGGTTTTCGTCGATATGGATGTTTTCATTCCATTCGATATGGGCGATCAGTTCGTTCTGATCGATCTCCGGCATCCTGCTTTTAGGTACTTCGTAGAACAACAGAACACATAACGGAAGAGTGACCAGAATAAACACGATATTCGATTTTTTGTGGCGGAACACGAAATCGACTCCCGCATCATAAAAACGATCCAGCGTATGTTCTTTGATCAGATTGTTTATCCGCAGGTTAATTCCCGTGTGCTTGATATCCGGAATGCTGTAGACTAATTTGTAAAGAACGGGAAGTAACATGATTCCCGTAAAATAGGAAACCATCAGTCCGACCGTCACGGCAAACGCCTGGTCGTAGAAGATAGCTCCGGCAATACCGCTCATAAATACCAACGGAACAAATACGGCAATGGTCGTCAAGGTTGAACTTAGCATCGGCGTGATTACTTCGGAAGTCCCTTTGGAGCAAGCCTCTTCCAGTGTGTACCCTTTCGATCTGTATTGCATAATATTTTCCGTCACAATGATCGAACTGTCGATCATCATACCCAATGCCAGGATCAATCCGGAAAGGGAGATGATGTTCAGCGACATCTTGAACATATAAAAGAACAGGAAGCTGATGATAAGGCTGACTATCATACTCAGGCCGATTACTGCCGGGCTCTTGATGTCCCCGAGGAACAGGATCGCCACGATACAGATAAAAATGAAACCGAGCGACAGGTTCTGTTTCAGGTTGGAAATAGTATAATCCAGCAATTCGGTCTGGTTGCGGCTGATGCTGAAATCGATATCCGGATAAACCGTTGCGAAATATTCCGTCACTTCCTGCAATGCCTCCTTCATATTATTTATATTCTCGTCCGCCTGCTTGATAACGGCCAGTGTGACCGCCCGTTTCCCGTTCGAGATGGAGGCGCCTGTCTCCATCTCCGGTACTACGGCTATTTTTGCCAGTTCCTTCAACTGGAAAATACGGTCGTTTTTGCGGATATAGATATTCTGCACATCTTCCGGTGTGCGGAGTAATGTAGAGAATTTGATATTGTATTCATAATATCCGTCCCGTACGGTCATGCTACCCGGCTCGATATTGTTCGAATTGAGTGCCGATTCCAGGTCGTTCAATGTAATACCTGCCATTTCCAACATCTTGATATCCGGTACGATCTGTAACTGCCGTTTCAGCATTCCCGTAATATCCACCATCGCCACCTCCGGCAATTGTTCGATGCGTCGTTTGATCACCGTTTCGGCAAACTGGCAAAGATCGAGGAAGGCAGCTTCGCTGTCACCCGTTTTCAGTGTCAGGTTCAGGCAAAAGACAGGAATATCGGTAGCGCTCGCCTTGATCACCCGCGGACGTTCTACTTCACGTGGCAGATAGTTCATTGCAGCATCGATCTTTTCGTTCACTTCGATGAATGCCAGATCGGTATTGGTCCCGAAATCGAAACTCAGTCGGATGATACCGGCACCGTCGCGTGTCTCGCTGTGAATATCGCGTAAGGCAGACACCTGCATCAGTTGCTGCCGGATCGGTTTGACAACCGTATTTTCCAGTTCGCGGGCCGATGTATTCTGTCCGGATACCTGTATGGTGATCTCCGGTATTGCAATATCCGGCAACAACGATACCGGGATGGTAAAGTAAGTCACCAACCCCACGATAAAACAGGCCGTGAAAGCCATCAGTACCGCGATAGGACGTTGTAGTAAGAATTTAACCATAACTTTTATAGTTGACAGTTGACAAGTGACAGTTGACAGGTGGAGACACCGGTGGATGTCGCTTGTGTTCTATGTTTTATATTTGTTTATTCATCGGGACTATTTATTGTGTTAAGCTAACTGTCAACTGTCACTTGTCAACTGTCAACTTCTCGATGATGGTTACCGGAGCCTCATGTGCCAGGTTAATATTACCGCTTGTAATAACGATATCATCCTCTTTCAAGCCGTCTGCGATCGTATAACTGTCTGCATTTTCCAAGCCGGTATGCACATAAGTCCAGTATGCTTTTGTCTTTGTGCTGTCCAGCACGAACACCACCTGTTTTCCCGAACGCAACACCACCGATTCTTTCGGAACGACCAGTTGTTTACCCAGTGAGCGGTGGATGCTGACACGCACGTTCATGCCTTCGAATAGTTTACCCTTGTCCGTAACTGCTGCTTTCACCTGTACCATACCGTTTTCATCCACCAATGGATTTATTTCGGTGATTCGTCCTTCCGCTTTGGTATCGTTCAGGGCAAAAGGAGTGACTTCGACCCGATCGCCGTTCTTTATCAGAGGCAATTCATTTTCCAGAACGGTAAACGCCGCCTCCAGACTGCCCGGATCGATGATCGTGCAGAATACGTCGGATGTAGAAGCGGTATTATATTGTTTGGCAAACAGGTTGGCTACAATGCCGTCGAAAGGAGCCGTCAGCACAGCGTTCCGTTCTTCATATTCGGCGAGCTGATGTTGAATCAGTGCCTGGTCGTAACCACTCTTTACCCGGACAAGTTGCATGGTTGCAGGGGGAACCTTTGCCGAGTCTGCCAGTGAGTATCCCTGGCCGATCAGTACGTCCTGCAGTTCCAGTTTGGCACGTTCCAATGCATCTTTAGCCGTAGCCATTTTGTTTTTCAGCCGGAAAGTGGATAATTCGGCGAGCTTTTGCCCTTTACTCACCCGGTCGCCGTTCTTTACATAGATCTCTGCAATCGGTTCAGCCGATTCGAACCGCAGGTCTACATGGCGGCGTGCCGACAATTTGCCGTTACTGATCAGTTCGTGGTTGAAGTCACTAGCCTTTAATGTCATCACGGTTACCTCGTTGGTTTCGTCCGGTAAAACCGTTTCGACAGTTTCTTCTCCTGCGCTGTTGTCTTTTTTCTCACCGGAGCAGGCTATCATTCCGGAGAGAATCAGTATTGCCAGCAAATTGTAGTATTTCATATTCATATAAGCTATGATTCAGTTTTCAATTTCCAAATATACAAATTTATTGTTACGATGTTATCGTAATTCGTGTATAAATAAATTAATTACGATTTTCCCGTATGTTTTTGAGCATCTTTTTAACTTCCGTTCTCATTTCGCGGATAGCTGTGCTTTCCACTTTCGGCTCTTTTGTCAGTACGGCATCAGCCGCTTTGATAAACTTATCTTCCTGAAAGAAAGCCGTTTCTGAGTATAGTTTAGTTAACAGATAATGGGGATAGATCCGTTCCGGCAGTATTTCTATTGCATGTAGCAATAAATTTTCTGCTTTCTGATAATTTCCCAGGTCCTGTTCATTTTTTGCCGCCATATAATGTATCATCGGATCACCACTCAGTTTCATCGCCCGTTCCAACAAATGGTTCGCCTCTGCAAACCGCTCCGTCTTACTCAAGCATTGCGCTGCTTCAAACAGTAGTTCCGGCTTATGTCCCATCAGCGGTACCAATTCTTCATACCCGTCCGCCGCCGCTTCATAAGCTTTGCTATTATATAACATCTTCAATGTATTCCATTTCTTATACCCCTGGTAATAGCCTTTCTGCTGCCAGAAAAGCCATCCGCAACAAACCGCCATCCCCCCGATTACGGCGGCTGAAAGTACCTTCCTCCCCTCTCGAGAGGGGGTAGGGGGTGTGTCAATGTAGATAGTTGTATTAGCAATCCCCATCAACACCACCAACACCACCCAGAACTCCGGTAGCTGCAACGGATAAGACGCCAGGCTGAACACCATCAACGCCAATATCCCTCCTGCCGCTCCTGCCTGCCTGTTTTTCACCCCCCGGAACAAGGAATAGCCTAACAACAATACAAAAACCATTAAACCCACCAACCCTTGCTCCAAACCAATTTGTAAGAATTCATTAAATCCGTATTCCGGACAGCCTGCGACCTTCATCTCTGTTTCCGAGGCTTTCCCGGAGGCAAAATACTGCGCCTGTGTTTCTGCATAAGCAGCCGGAAAACCTCCCAGTCCGGTTCCGGTCCAGGGTTGTTCCATTATAGCTTGTTCAGTTATTTTCCATAAAAGTAGCCGGCCATTGGCAGAATCTTTCTTTAGAAGAAAAATACCCGTCAATGCACCGGCTACAGATATTAGTACCAAAACAGATGATACTATAGTTAAGGTTTTAAATTCATAAATGTATGTTTTTGTTTTTTTCCATCCGATCCGTTGTACCCAGTACACCCATGCACATGACAGGGCGGCAGCGATCCAGGCTGTCCGGCTCATTCCGGCAGGCAATACTACGATGATTGCCAGCAAGGTAATCCATGCCAGATAATACAGATACATTCTTGTCTGCCGTAAGATCATCCACAGGCAAACCGGCAATACGATTGCGAGATATCCTGAATAAGGTCCCGGGTTATAAAAATCTCCGGTCAGCCTGAACAAGGAATGGTTTGAGCCTTCAAAACCATGCAACTGCCGCATCCCCAAAACAGCTTCAACCAATCCGGTTACAACAATCGCTGTCAGGAAAAACAATCGTAGTTGAGGCCATCCGGTAAATATAAATCGCAACAGAAACCACAGTACAACCAGTTGTCCTCCGAACAACATTTTCTCCGGTTCCGGATTCAGTTGCCAGTTATAAGTGAGCGCAACGATAGCTGCCAAAACAAGCACTAATCCGTCTGCGACCGAAAAGACAAACGGTTTTACCGGTTTCGTCATAACAGCCGCCATCAGACTGCATGCAGCCAACAGCAACATCACCAGATGAAACCAAAGAACCTTTCCTGTGATCAGTCCGTTAGTCAGCGCTATGTCTGTGGCAAAAACGGTACACAGCAGAAAGACACCACTGATGGCTAGTAATGAATAACTTATATATTGATTGTATTTCATGATTAATTTCTTTAATGAATTATTTTCATAAACCGTTCCCACCTGAATTTTTCCGTATACGGATCAACAGATTTCCATATGATCCATGCTTTCCCCACGATATATTCTTCCGGCAACATTCCCCAATAACGCGAATCCTGTGAATTTATGCCGTTATCGCCTGCCATAAAATAGTAGTTTTTCAGGAAACGATAACTGTCGATCGGTCTTCCATTAAGAAAAGATGTAGAATCCTTGTATTCAAGAGTTCCCTGTTGTTCCCATTCAATCAGCTTCTTATACAAAACAAAGTTTGTCCGATCCATCCGGATCGAATCACCTTTGGCCGGAATATGTAGCGGTCCGAACTCCTTGATATTCCAACCGATAGTTCCATCATAGGGGAAACTATGGAATATGCCATCTTGAAACTTTTCTGTAAAGGCAATTCTTTTTTGTGAATCCGGATTACCAAGAGGTACTTCTATTCCGTTTACATGAAAAAAACCGTTTTGTATTGATAATGTGTCGCCAGGTAATCCTACGCACCGTTTGATATAATATTTGAGGATATGCATTTCAATCTTATCCCAACTGTTAGGATGTGGAAAATTGAAGACTAAAATGTCATTACGTTTAATATCCCTGAAACCAGGGATACGGTAAATTTTTGTTTGTTCATTTCGCATGGATGCAAAAAGGTTGAATATACGCGGGCCGATGATCGGTTTCCAGACCAGGATATTATCTCCGGTAGTTAATTCCGGCTCCATCGAATCGCTAGGAATTTTGAAAGAGGCAAAAAATAAGACCTGAGTGGCGAACCATGCCGTAGCCAGCATACATAGCCAAAAGGTTACGTCAACTGTATATTGTATTATTTTTTTCCAATGCTTTTTCATATCAATACCAACGAATAATACCGTTTTTATAGGTAAAGATCCGATCATTCGTCCCTTTCACCTTTACTCTGTAAATTGTCCCTTCAGGTATATTTTCAAAAGTCATAAAATTATAGTCACCTTTTAAACTACCACCTTTAACCCATTGGTTGTTCCAATACCATAATTCTATGTCTATATCTTTAGGTAAATAATTTTTTGTATAAGGGATATATGAAATTTTACTGATTGACCTGGGGCTACCCAAATCAAACCAAAGTATATTTTTCCCATCTTCCGGGTTGTTAAATCTACCTCTGAAACCTGTAGCAGACCGGCTGTCGGTAACCATGTCCAGTTTCTCTCCATCGCTAAGCGGTGTGATGTCGGCTGAAACTTTTACACCTTGAATCGGTTTATCCTCTTTATTCTGTTCGTAAAAAGATATTTCACTGAGTGCCAGTGAGTCTTTTGGGGATATTAATTGTATATATCTATATTTTTGAGGAACAGGAAGAGTGATTTCATTATCCCATGTATCCATGCTGTCTGTCATCATATATAAGGTGTCAGTGGTTAATGTGTTCAAATCATTGCATCCTGTGAGATAAGCCCCGACCAGCGTCTCTTTCGCTTCGGCAATCTCTTCAGGGTACAGATAAGCGGTATAGTTTCGTACGGTAACCGGCATTTTTTCCTCTTTACATTCCATTTTTTCGCAATTGCCGTCTTGATTTAAAATAAAGGCCGGTGCAGCAGGTGTCAAAACACCATTCTGATAGAACATAGGCAGGTAAACGACATCTCTGCCCATCTCTTTGAATGTCACTTTTTTATTCCATGCTATTTTTCCCCATTGCACGGGTTTCCATTCTTTCGCACCGAAAACACATAGATAGCAATAGCGTGTATTTTCGGGTATAGGCTCGGTAATAGTTATTTTTACATCCGTTGTTTGGAAATATTGTGAAGAAACATCCTTCATAAACGGATTTTTGAATAAAGAAGGAATGTCTTCTCTGGCGACTGATTTATCTCCTAGTGGGCCGGAAAAATAATGTTCGAAAGTATGCCGGTACACTTTAGGTAGTCTGAATTTTCCCCATTTCAAGTCAAAACACTCATTATTATAAATCTTTTTGTATTTCCACCGGTCATCGTCCCAGAAAGGTTCGAACGGGTATGTTTTTCCTCCAACAATCAAGCTGTTCCAGCTATGTCCACCGGCACGGTTACCCCATTCCGGAACGAAGTCGATAGCAACTCCCATACCGAGAGCGGACATCATCAGGCAATTATACCAGGCTTTATCGTCGCAGGAGCCTCGTTTTATTTGTTCGAAAGTGGCAGCATTGCAGATAGGCATAGATGCGGCGGCCCAATTATTATGCATAAGGTCGCTATATATTTGATGTAAAGAGTCAGTCATTACTCTGAAATCTTTATTAATATCGTTGAATATATGAGCATGTCTTTTGTAAAAGGTATCCCGGCTCTTGTCCAGACAGATTCCTTCAGCAAAGCGATAGGGAAGGATATATTTGCAGAAATCTTCGAAAGAATCGTTCTGTGTATACACATTCTCTTTCCAAGCTTTGAAAGAACGGCCTATTTCTTTGATAAGCCAGTCTGCTTTGATGGTTTGGATATCCGTTTTCTTATTAAATAAAGACGGATGAATTTTTGTTTTCTCATTTCTCCAAAGAGAGTCGATTTCTTTTTGCCATTCGGATGAACGCTCCCAATTATATTGTTCTGATATATCTACGTACTTCAAATAAAAAGGTTGTAGTTTTTCTATATTTGATTGGTTAACGCCTGAATGACCGGTCATATTCATTATTAGAAAACGGGCAGCAGCGAGTTTTTCCGGATTATCATTGTAATAAGCCAACACCTTTTCCAATTCACTTCGGTTATCTCCTGCCAGCATGAGTACCTGTTTAAGTTGTTTATCAGGTAGGGCATGACATGCTGTCAATGAGATGATGATTATTGTACTGTAGAATAAAAAAAATGTTTGCTTTATCATATTCTTTTATTTAATAGAAACTAAAACTAAAACTAAAACCGGATTTGATTTCTTACTCCATTGCTTGTATTGGATGTTACTTATTACTATTTGTCCACGATTTCTATATCAGTTTGTTCTGCCTGTATATTTGAACATATGCTCTATCATAATTATTGAGAAACGGTGAATGAGTTGTGAACGGGTTTATAAAAAAATAGAACGGGATTATCTTCCTCTTTCACTTTCATCAGATTTTTAGGGAAAAGATCCGGAGCTATTTCTCTCTTTTCAATGATAGTGAATGGTTCTACCAATGAGAAAAAAGTATCATTATGAACACCAGATATAGGGTAGTAGACCAATAAATCTTTTGTTGGTATATTTGAAACTCTATTCCCTCCATAGATCAATTTATTGTTTTGCAGATTATAAAATACAGTATAGTATCTACCATTTTTGGTAAACCAGAAATATAGGATATTACTGCATTCAAAAATATTTGAAATACCCCATGAATAATTGGATTCGATTAACTTATGTGGTGAAATACCTTCTTCTATTATTTTTAGAGGTAATGAATCCGGTAAATTTATTTTGTATAAGGGGGTTAGACCTTCCGGTATAATTTCAAAAACTATATTGCTAAAACGCGGATTGTAAAGGATCCTGTTTTGTTCATAAAAAAAAGGATGTCCGTCTCCGTAATTGAAATTGTAATCAGAAACCTTGTCATGAGGGAAGAATGATTTATTCATTTTGGAACCAGTCTTAGTATAGAGTAATGAATAATGTAATTCCTTCTTATCCGGATAGTTCATGTGGTCATGATTATCGAAAAAGATGCCATTGTTAGCAAAAGCAATTTGTTTTGGTATGATATCATATATAGTAGTACTTGATATATATTCACCAGACAATAAATCGTATTTTGTCAATCTCCTTTTTCCACCGTCATAAGCAATTAGCTGTTTAGATGTTCTGTCTATTGTGAAATCTATTATTTCTCCATATTCTTCCGGACCTTCTCCCCGATTGTTTATTTTCCACTTAATGGAACCATCTTTCTTGTTAAAACATACGATTTTAGGCATATTGTCTAAAATATAGATTAAACTGTCTTCAATGATAATACGTTCTACTATTCCTAGTGGCTCATCATTTGATAGAATTGTATATGACTCTGTGTGTAACAGGTTATCGACATGTCTAAAAGCAGAATCAGTTAGTTTGATATTAATGTTTTGAATATTAATATTATCAATTGGTAAGTCTTCTTTATCGATGGATCTTGTTTTTGAATTGCTACAAGAATATAAGAAGAAAGTCACTATTACAAAGAATAATAAGTGTTTCATAATACAGAAAGTCTTTTTAGATTGTTAGAGAGAAAGGAATAAGTTATTTGTTTAATGACCTATTCCTTAATTATATTCTACCTAATTATAGAAAGGTTCACCGCATGGTACAGGGGTGCAAGTACAAGAAGAACATGAAGGGGTACAAACCCTTTCTACACTTGATGTAAATGTCCCATCGGGAAATGTTTTCTTACATCTTTTTGTTTCGGGAGATTTCCCTTTTTCTTCAGTACTTGATTCGTTTGATTGAGCTAACGCTTCTATGTTGGCTAGAATCAAATTTGATAGTAGAGCCTTTTTTTTACTCTGGTTAAAGTTCCAGCAGCCTACAAACGTTATAACTGTAATAAGTACAGCCCCGAAGATCTTTTTTTTCATGATTTTATTATTTTATTAAGTGGTGAATCTGTTAATTATATATTTTTCATATTCTCTAAATTTATTTGTTTGCAATGTCGCAACAAGTCCGGTAAAGTGGGTACGACATAGAAAAACAATATTAACATTGTGCCCGTTCATCAAAGCTCGTGCCAGGATGCATTCGTAGTAGTTTATTATGTGAACGAGAGTTTCCTGACACAACCCCGGTGTCTTTGTAGAGTTGTTCGTTGTCTACTGTACCAGCAGAGTTTAGAACTAATATCCGATCGTTCGGATCTTCTATCAGTGTGTTAGGAGTTAACCAGCCTTGGAGTTTGTTGCTCATGGTATTATAATTTTATTTTGTATTTAATAATGCAAGGATTATCATCCTCTTTTATTGTATGAAGAATGTTTTTATTTGTAATTAGATCATTGTCTGTAAATTGATCGATATCAGAAGGATAAATAATAGCATAGGCGGTCTCTCCTTCTATCGAAAAGAAGGAGGGCAAATTGGGACTTATATTTTTATCTTTTTTGAAAGTTTTATTGTTGTTTGTTTCTATATTATAAATGTTAATAAATAATTCTTGTTGTTTTATATATGTTGATATAATATACTTTTCATTACACAGTCTGTCTATAGCAGAGTATTTAGGGGAGTCTCTGAGTATGAACTCAGATCTTTCTTCTACAGAATTAAATTGACTTAGATCTGTTTTGTCTATGCTATTATTTCCTCCTTCAATGTAATAGTAGGGTGTTAAATCCATTTCATTTTCATTGTAAATGAAGAGATGGTTATTAATTTCAGGCGGTGTGAAATATAATATATTTCTTGATAAATTGAAAGGAGAACTAATAGCCGTTGACTCTGCTATTAATCCTATATATGGTGTTTTTTTTATAGTTTTGTTTTTACTTAAATCATAAATAGTAAAAACTCCTTTTTCTGCATTGTCAAAAAGAATATATTGATTTTTATTCAGTGCAAATAATTTTCTGAATCTATCTTTTGTTTCTGCTTTAATTTTATTCTTTGAAATAAAATTAAAATTTATATCGTAAGTAGATATATATCCGAAAGGGTCAAGTATATCAAATGTGTTATTATAATAATTGTATACTACATCTTGTAATATATAATATTCTTGTGGACCTTGACCTATTTGTTTTGAAGAGTTCGATATTGCTTCTCCTTTCATATTGAATAGATGTATTATATAATTGTCATCAATGACTACATAATATTTATTTGGTATATAAAAGGCTTTTTTTGTATTGAAAAAATTACCGATAAGTGATGAATCGTTTGTTTCTAAAGGGCAAATTTCTATGGAATTGAAAATCTCTTTAAAATTAGGATTACTGATATTTTCTAAATTAACAGATATTGATTTCTCATTTGTATCTCCTTTTTTTACTATATTGTTGCATGAACAAATAAGTAAACAAAGTACGCTTAACAATATGTTTGTTTTGTTCATCATTTAATTATTCTTGTGAAGGTTATTTTTTTGTTAAAAAAGGATTGGGCAAATAGTCATAATGCCCAATCCTTTTTATTTCATTATCGCTTGCATGGATCGTAACAATGATCACTCATACTTCCAGTGAAGTTACATGGATGTACCATTGTATATTCACCACAATTATAAAAACTATAGGGATCTGTTTTCCAACATGCTCCTTGTTTTTGTCCACAAATAATTTCAACGCCTTCATCGTGCGCTAAAGCTTCAATATTTGCTAGTGCTAAGTCTGATAGTACCATCTCGTTTTGACTTTGGCTGAAATTCCAGCCTGCCGTTAGAGCTGCTATAGCTATAAAGGCGATACCAATAATTTTTTTCATGGTATTTTCTTTTTTAGTTTATAAAATCAATATCTGTAGTTTTTATTATCTTTGTCCTCTCCTAGAGAATGCAAAAGACTAATAGCTAAGTTACCACGATACACCTCCTTTTTGGGGTCTCCGGGAGTTTGCTTATACATTCTTGTCGGGATGCAGCAAACTCCCTTTCGTCCGATCACCGAACATTCCCCTTTATCTTTACTTTGACAGGTTGATTGTTCATGCTGTTGTACTTGACCGTTATGACTTCATCGAAGAAACCTGTATCCTTCGGTGTCATCTTAATTCCTACTCGGAGAGATTCTCCGGGTTTCGCGGGTTGTTTGTCGTATGTAGCTGCCGTGCAACCGCAGGTAGTACTTACGTCCACTATTACAAGGGGATTATCCCCGGTATTTTTTACTTCGATGATTGTTTCTTTTATTTCCGATATCTCGAAGGTCCCGAAGTTGATCTCCGTCTCAATGGATTCGGCGGTTGTTCTTGGAATATTCTTGTTCGGATTGTCTTTTCCTGTTATCTGTTTCAGGTATAGCTCTTTCACCGCTATATTATGAACCGGATTCCCTAAGATAGCTACTTTGTTATCTTTATCAAGCAGGAATGTCTGAAATGTCATATCTGCTGGAAATTTATTCAGTTTATTCAGTCGATCATCCATATCGATGCATGTCGGACGATCGAACCCATCACGTTTTAACAGATAACGAATTTCCTTATAGTCTTTTGGATGGAAGAAAAAGAGAAATGGTATTTTACCTTGTGTCACAGAGTCTGTATATTCGATCAATTCTTTCCATTTATGTAGTTGCAACTTACAACTGGTGCAACCTATCGAATCGACATATACTAATACTTTATATTCGGACTGCGGAATCTGAAAATCAGTAGTATCTGTCAGATAGCAGGTAAAAATGAGATTGTCTGGAAATTTGATTTCTTTCCCCTGCCATTCATTTACCAATTGCGCAATATGCTTTTCTTTCTCTTTCTGTTCGTTTTTGCAGGAAAAGAAGATAGGTAATAGAATTAATATAAATAGGATCTGTTTCATTATAGTTTAAAAGTCAGTATCGGATTATTGCTTTCTACGCACGTTGCGATACAAGTGTTTGTTGTTTCATTTATATGGATGCCAAAAATATTTTTATCTAATGTATATTTTCGTAGAGGGATACCGTCTGTGTCAAAGACATATAGGTAATGTCCTCCTTTTGGCGGTGCTTCGCCACGTTGGTAAAATTCCTCCCTCTCTTTCCATGACATTCCATCGAAAACTGTATAAATGTATCGGTTGGTGACTTGAATATCCATAAAACCTTTTATTCCGGTAGGAAAACCTTCTCCTCCTTTTTCTTTGAATTTCGGTTCTCCGGCAGGTCCGTATACAACGCTGTGCGTATGTTTTTTCAGGTTGTATATTTCAAGGGTCTCTCCTAATTGAGTAGCCATTGCATATATTCCGTTTTGCGGATTGTAGTCTGTAAAACTACGCCAAGCTTGCGCTAAAGCCGGGTGTATATCTTGTTCATAATTGGTTTCGGTAGGTATTTTGCCTATATTTTTGATAGGTTTGCCACTATGACTGACTTTGTGATAACGATAATTTCCCAGATAGTCGGTTATCAAAAAGACTGAATCTGTTCGATAAAAGTCCAAAGAACGCACCAGATTCTTATCTAATGCGATTTCTTCTACGCGAGATACCGTTTTTTCGGTAATAGAAATTGCCCAACGTGTGATTTGCATCTTGTTTGCATCGAGTGCCCAGATGGAATCCGGGGAACAAAATTGAAACATTTCAGCAGAAAGCATCTCTTCCGGTCCTTCTCCCCGTTTGCCGAAAGGTGCTATAGGTTCCCAGTCGGGATAAGTGAAAGAATAAAAGTAGTGGCTATCATTATGTAAATCCATAATAACAGCGATACTATCCTTTACCGTTACCCGATAAGGATAACGGAAAAAGACAGAATCAATAGAAATCTCCTGCGTGGCTACTGTTCTCTCATCGGGAAAAGTTGTATAACGAGGGTATAAGGGGTCATGGGAGCCACCGCAGGAGATTAATGAACTAATACCTATAAGTGATATATATAGGAGATTTTTCATAGATTATTTTTATCTGAAGCCGCTGTATTTTACTTCAACTTTTTTTCCATGACATTCTACGTCACCCCAACCATAGCATTTGAAGTTTTCTTCAGGGTCTTCTTCTGTTAGGGCTAAAGCTTCGATATTTTTAAAAGCCAAATCATTTAATACGTTTTTTGGAGACTGTGTAGAGTAAAAATGAATACCTCCCAGTAGGCATAGGAAAATGATACCTGATTTAATAGTCTTTCTTTTCATGTTTATCTTATTTGTTAAATTAGTTTTAATATATTTGTCTCTTGAAACTACTTTAATAGCAACAAGATATGTGATGCAAAAGTAGATATAAAATTAACTTAGACAACGGTTTGATGAGAGGTAGAGGGTGCTTTGTTGGTAATTGTCTGAATTACAGCATGGGTGTCAGCGAATTGTCAGAAAACTTAGTCTATAGTCAAGAGTGAAGTGAGACGATTTTAGGTATGAGACAAAAGATTTGGGTGATATTAAGTTGTATGGGACTGACTTTTTTGTTCGGCTGGTGGCTGTGGAGTGCTTTCCATATACAGCAAAATAGGTTATGTTCGGAATCTTCGCTTGTGTTTGCAGATGCGTTGCAGAGAGAAAAAACGTTACAAATAGAGCGAGAATTTGGGAACTATAATCCCAAAAGTTCTCCTAATGAAATATCGGGTGCAGAGAAAAGCGAATGGTGTGATCAGGATTTTCTTTTTTATCGTGATTCCACCCGAACTTTATTGGATAGCCTGTTTAGAACTGCGCTTTTAGAATCTAATATAAAGGCAGAGACGGCTATTCGTTGTATGCGAAAAGGTCGTGTTATTAATACCTCTTCAGATAGTACTTTTTATAAAGAAGCGCTTCCTTTAAGATTATTAATCTATCGGATAGATGAAAATCCAGATAGGAATATTACGCTACAAGCTTATATAAAACTCCCTTTTGAAACAGTTTGGAGACACAGTTATTTAATGTGGATGATTTCAGGTTTGGGGCTTTTGTTGTTAGGTGCGATTATTGGCGGCTACTGTTTTTGGCATCGAAAGATGCACAAGATTACTGAGCAAGAATTGCAGTTACAACAGCAAGAGCAAGAACGGCTGGTATTAAATCAACAGCAGGAGCAACGGAGATTGGAACTGCAACGGCAACAAGAAAAGCTGCAACAACAGGAACAAGAATTGCTGGAAAAGGAAAAACGGTTACCAATTCCTGAGCCATTAATCCAGGATAAGACAATTAAGTGGGTGGAATTGTCTAAAGATTTGTTTTTTAATGAAGAACATGGTGACTTATGCTATAGGAATGACGTGAATATCTGTTTGACAGAGAATTCATTAAGACTATTTTGTTCTTTCATAAAAGTAGAACAACATAAATTGACTTATGAAAGTATATGCATAGATGTATTGTCTCGATCGATAAAAAATGGATTATCTAAAACGGATCGTGATGCTGTAGCTAATGCGATTCGGCATTTACGAATACATTTGAAACAAATTCCTGTCATTGAAATAGAACCACTCAGAGGTATAGGATATCAAATGATTATCCTGAATCCTTAAATTTATAAGGAGTTATTATGATCTGAGATAATATGGTTATTCTGGCTTAATGGACTGATAGATAGTATCTAATGATATCTTGTCCGTCATTCTTGTTTCTGGATATGGCCAATATGTATTTATCATTTTTATCTACAGCTATTGCCTGTAAATTGCGGTCTGCTTGCCATGTGTTAATATGTTTTCCATCCCATTGAAAAACAACTATTTTGGATTGATTGGTGAAATCAGATGAACCTTCATATAAACAATATACATATTTTGCCGTTCCACATATGTAAGTGAAACATTTGGATGTATTTCTAATATCTATCTTATTCGGATCTGAAGTGGTTATAGGGATGACTGGTGTTTCCCCGAATTTGACAGTTGTTTTCAATGTCCCGTCCAATCCGTAGAAAGATACATGGTTTGTAAATCGATAAGCGGAAACAATCGTGTTTTGACTTTCGTTCAGACAAATAGTATTTGTATATGAAAAAACGTCGTTGGGCATTTTTTTCTCAAGAGCAGGAGATGGGTCTACCCAATAATAACCGGAGTCCGGATTGAAAAAGTAGAATGGACATTTAGTATCTCTACTTATAGGTATACCGAAGGTCTCTTTTGTTGTAATATTAAAGTCACGACTAAACATGTTTCTTTGTTTTAATGGCTTTATTGTATTTATTTTCATATTGCTATTGTTGGCATCCAGTGTAATGGCTTTATAATATGTATTATTATCAACTAGATATGCTATATCTTCTGTTTCTGCGTGTATTTCTTTTGTAAATAAGGGCTTCCATAATTTATCTTTTTCAGAACTTCTACATGAACTTATAGAAGTCTGTAATATATTATCCTGTTCATATATCCTGAGAACAGTATCGTTTTTCTCATCGAGAAATAAGTAAAAGTTATCTGTTATTTTTAGATCGTACAGATAACAGTTGTCGTCTTTTGAGAATAGAACCTTACCTTCTGATAGCATATTGGATTTAGTGGAGATACTATAATCTTTGATTGTATTTTCATTTTGGCATGAACATACAATGAGTAGATATGAACAGAATAATAATATATTTTTCATGTTGAATATTTTTATTAGATACTGTGGTTCACTTGAATTTTAGTAAACAAAGGATAGGGTTGTCGTCTTCTTTGATGTTATCAATGATAGGTTGTAATTTAGGAATAGTACAATAACTATCTTTTAATGCATCAGGGAGCATTGTGAAGATGAAATAGTTGTTGTAGGTTCCTTTGAGTTGAAAAAGACCTGTTAATCCGGTTTGTCTTGTAAAGTCAGATTTTGAGTATTTAAAAGATTTTCCGGTATTCTTATTGTAAAATCCTAAATAGGAAGTCATTCCTCTGGCATAATATTCGACACAGATATAGTCGTCTGTTTCTTTTATATGTTGCCCGGAGATATAGTCTGTATTGGATATAGTTCCGTAGAAATTTTTTTCAGCCTCTGCTTTCAACCATTCAGGTGATGCAAACTTCTGTTGATCAAGTTCTAATTGATACGTAGGTATTAGCTTTTCGGAAGTTACTTCATATATTGTAGGTACATAAGGAATGTTCAAATAACATTTTTGATTGTATGTATAGAAAAGTTGTCCGGGAACCATGGGGGATTCAGGAAAGAAGTTTGTAGGATATAAAAGCTTTATGGTGTTTAACTTTGGGTCCGTTATTTTAGCATAATGTAAATCTCTTTTACCACTACTGTATCCACCATGAAATGCCCATGCTATATTTCCGTCCGGTAGCCAACAACAGTCGGAAAAATAGCCTGTTTTTTTGCTGTTTATAAATTTGTAATCTGTTAATTTGTAGTTGAATAGTTTGTCTATGTATGTATCTGTTAGTGTAATGATTTGTTGTTTTTTATCAATATGGAAGTTATTTAATGACATATATTCTCCCGGACCATTTCCTTTTTTACCTATTTGAGTAATGAATTTTCCGGATATATCAAAAACGAATAAATGGTTACCCTTTCTATCGATAGTGTATATCTTGTTATCCACAATGTCAATTGCTGAGATGTCTCCAAACAGGCAACTGTCTGTCGTTTCTAATGGTATAAATTTGCATGTTATTAAATCTTTGATATCGGAGTTTTCCTCTTCATTGAATATGAGTTTCTTCACATTGTCTATTTGTTCATTCTTTGAGCACGAATATAATAACATTATTAATAATGGCAGAATTAAGTATTTCATTGCAATTTTATGTTTCTTCATATTCGTCTATGTTTATTATTACAAACATAGAAATATTTTTTTAGTAAAACCTTAGGTTTTACCTTGATTTTATTGAGGTTGGCTTTTTCTTCATTTGGAATTGACTCTATTCGAAAGAATGCGGATGTCAATTTGAATGGTATGGAAATAATTATTGAACCGATAGAGTACAATAATGGATAATAGCCGCCTTAATGAATGTTTTTAATACGGAGATTCATTTGTTTGATCCCAAACACCTATTCATTCGATAGTTATCAAACGAAAGGAACTCAATTGTCAAAAGAAAAGAGCATATATGTGTTCTATTCGTTTGATATATATCAAACGCAAAAATGAATGAGTAAAAAAGTTCATTTCCACCCGTCGGGAATGGAATAATAACTTTTCAGTAATCCATTGTCTTTATTTGTGCATGAAATCACAAGGTTGAATAAAATACAAAACAGAAGTGCTTCTCTCATTGGATTCGAATTATATGTTCAATAGGATTGATAGGCTGTTTTAATATTAATAATTAAATCCGAACTGCCACAATGGGATTACATTCATGTAGCCTTGTTCTATATTGTCTTTTACTATAAAACCATTTTCTATGTCTTGCAGCTGCTTTTGTTTTTTATTCTTTCCTCCTATTTCAAAAGTGTAACTTGCTATTTGAAAGTCAGAAACAGCCGAGGTAATAACATCTTGTTCTACACGCATTTGATTCAGGAAGAATGTCTCTCTGATGTTCCCTGTTTCTGATGTTTCTTGTCCTAAACAATACATTAAGGTAGGGTTGTCTAAATAGACTTTATCCACTTTGCCAAGTCCTCTGATACCACCGGTGTCATCACGTAATTGTGAGATTAGTCCGGCTTCTTCGAGATAAAGAAAATAATCGGATAAATTGTTGCGACTTACTCCTAACATGGCTGCAATACTACTCATATTGGGTTTGAATGGTACGCTTCGGGCTATGATTGTGAGCAGTTGCTTTAATTTTCGTGCTGTAGACACGCTCATTTCAGAATATTGCGGAATATCGACTTCCAATGTTTTATTTATTATTTGTTGCAAACGTATATAGAACTGATCTTCCTGGGAGAATGGATAATAACCTTCTTCCAGATAGGATTGGAAATAGGCATAAGGACGGAATTTATCAGGAAGCTCTATGCGGTGTTGCATGATATCAACCAATGGATAGACTGGTATCTCTATATGATGAAACATATTCAGGTATTCACGAAACGAAAGTCCTTGCATGGAATAGACAATAGCCCGTCGGCTCAGGTCTGCTGAGCCCTTGTTAATGTCGAGAATGGAAGAACCTGTAAAAAATATTTTCAGATCAGCATGATAGTCATACATCAGTTTTAACTCACGGGCCCAATCTTTGTATTTATGAATCTCGTCAATAATAAGGTGAGTTCCTCCTCGCTTCACAAATTCATCTGCTAATTCTACCAAGTGGTGGGCTGAAAAATATAAGTCATCGGCATTGACGAATAATGTTGTATTCCTATTCAGCTTCTCCTTGGCATATTGCAACATCAATGTTGTTTTTCCTACGCCACGTGGTCCAACCAATCCTAACAGACGATTGTTCCAATTAATACGGTCGAACATATATCGATGGAATGTGGTAGGTATGGAACGCAACATTGCATCGAAACTCATTTGTAACTTATCCATGAATCTTTAGTTTATTTTTGCAAATATAATGAATTGCACTATGGAAAGTGCAATTGTGTGGAGAATTCGCACTTTTTGTAGTGCGAATACATTGGATTGAACGGATGTTGAGCTTCTGCAGCTCATATGCACTATAAAAAAACTCTGTATATTATAATTCTTACGTCAATGTCAAAATGTCACTACCCTACCGGCTAAATAGGATTAATATACCGGGTAAATAAAAATACCCTGGCGACTAATATTTTTTAACGTATCAGAATGGTTTTCATATAGCATTATTGCTGTCAATCGATCAAATCCAGATAACCGAATTGTATATCATCATCCATACACAGGATGAGCCGGTTGTTTTCAGAGTCATAGCAGAAACGGAATAATTTGTAACCGGTTTCCAGTGTTTTTAGATAATTACCTTTCAGGTCGAAGATCAAAAGTTTTGTGGGAAAATAAGCATCCGTCCGATGGTCGCCTCCGGAATAAGCAGCAACGATTTTATCTCCACAGAATTCTGCATCCCAATAACCGCTGATTTGTGACTTGTCACTGGTCCACTGTGGACCGTAGATATTACATTTTAGATTTCCATCGAGATCACAGATGGTCATCAGGTCATGGTAGGAATAGTATTCCACGTATCTATTATGTTTTGCAGATACAGTAACATTTGAACGTTTCGTTTTTATATCTAGATGTTCATAGGGCATTAATTTTATATCCCCGGTGATCATATTCCATTTTGCCACATAAGGTTTAAAGTCGTTTGTTCCTATTGGCTGTATTACCCGACCTATACATAATGTATCGTTTATGTATTTGTATTTGTCTGGGAACAAAGCTATTTCCATCTCCATTTTAACACTTGGTATGTAGTCCGGATTTTTTAGAACACTATCCAGATCGTAACTGAATATTTTTTGTTTACCATGATCTGTCACATAAAATTTGCGACGTGATTCATCGATGCCAACATGCCCGATATTGGATATTTCACCTGGCCCTTGTCCTTTATAAGCTGTACTGGCAAGATAACGGAAATTATTTTTATTAAACAGATGTATTTGCTGGTCAGGCGATGTATAATCGCATATGATCAGATATTGATCAATTAAATAAGATTGCGAATTTCGTCCGATGAGAACAGTTTCGATCTCAATCTCTTTTATTTTGTCATGGACATTTACTATGTTATCCCGGCTTTTCTGGTATTTTTCAGTATCAGAGCCTTGCGTGCAACCATAGGATATAATGATTAGTAAGAAGATATAAATTTTGTCTGTGTAGTTCATGGCTATCTTATTGATTGTTAGTTCTCATATTGCTCAGTTAGTTCCATTCTTCTGAAACTTAATACATTTTCATTAAACTCCGGATTTTGGAAATTGTTGTCTGAAATATATAATCCGTCTTCAAGCACGAAGAACATGACCGGGATGTAGGTGTTTTCCGGGAATAATGTTTCTCCGATTACTTGAAAATCTTTATCAAGGATCATAATGGAGAATTTTTTTCCGGTTTTCATCAGATCTGCAATATTATCCTGTTTGTTGAGTTCGCATGCCGGTTGAAAGAAGCGGTAGTAGACTTTCCGGTATTTATCGTAAATGATGTTTCCGTATGAAGCATTTTCTATAGATTCTTTTTGGGTGGCCTGGATATCTAACGGATAGTTGTTTTTAGGCAGACCGTTTATATATTGGCTTTTGCAAGGATATTTTTTGAATGTTTGGTTGTCGTGGGTGACATAAATGGAGTTGCTGATGAAAAAGGAATAGACGAAATTTGTCCCGTCGTAATCTCTGCTACAGGTAAAAATACCGTTTTCGTTTTCAGTTTCCCATAATCTGGGATAAGTCAAAGGTGATTTTTCCGTCTGTTTTGTCTGCATGTTGACTTTTATACAAAGAGGGTATCTTTCCAGAGCATCTCCATCGTATGGTTTATCAGAATACATAAGAGCCTGATATAGATAAATGCAGGAATCCTGCACAATCATCGGAGCATAGACCTTTGATGTTGGAGGGTGGCAAAGGGCTATTTGAGTATCAGTGATCAGGTTGTATTTATCCAGGATTTTCCCATTTCTGTTTATTCTGGATATTTTGAATTGATCGAATATCAGAATATTATCGAGATCTATTACCGTATGCCCGATGAAACGTCCGATTGCTTCAGGACCTTCCTGGGCAATTTTAATTTTATGGGATAATTTACAGGAGTCGAGCCTGTAGAAGTTCAGTTCGTTTGTTTGTTCATTTTCGTAACTTAAATAAGGGATACCTTCTGGGCTCATGTAAGAAAACATCGACATACTATAGCAATTCGTATTATCATCTATCGGGATCACGATACACTCTTTGCCTGGTTGCAGGGAGTATATCTTCTTGTCCTTACTGTTTTTACTTCCCAAACAAGAGGAAAGCAGGATGCAAATTGCATAAAAAGACAATAGATATATCCATATATTTTTCATATAAACACCGATCTTGAAAGTTTGATGTTGTAAATATAGAGATATTTACGAATGGTTCGTAGTTTGGGCTCGGGATTTCTGTTTTTTTAATATAAAGAGTATTATTCATAACCTTGCTCATATTCGAAACCCTCGATTGAGTCATACATGATTTTGTTCATAATCCGGATAATGAAATGTTGCATGGGTATAAAAAGAATTTCTTCTTATACCCGTCAATTTGTTGCAACAGACTTTATTATTGAATGATATTCCCGTCTATCGTAACGTCTTTACATTCCCGTGTTTTTATCAGATCCTCTAAGGTTAAGGCTTTGGGAGTCAGGAAAAGATTATCTGTGATTTTCAGACCGTCGACCGATTTGGCTGAAACGGCATCTGCTCCTGTCAACTGGAACCGGTTGTTCGTAATGGCGATATTACGATGTACATATCCCTCATTACGATCGTTTTCGGGAGCGATCAGGATGACCGGACCACCGCATTCGATAAAGTTATTGTTGCGGATGGTGACGTCGCGAGCCATACCCGATTCGAACCAGCTCCGGGCATCATCAGCGATCAGGATACCGCTCATTTGCATACGGAAGAAGGTGTTGTTCTCTATCAGTACTTTACGGCGGGTTGAAACGAGGATTCCACGGGTCGGGATACGGGCAAAGTAATTATCGCGAATAAGAACTTCCGGTGTGTAAGTGACATTTTCAACAACCAGTTCTTTTATCTCCCGGATATTTTGCGGAATATTCCTGTCGAGTGTAAGGAGGATTTCTCGCTCGTTCTTCATTTCTGCCTTTTTTACTTTGGCCGGGGCAAGGCTCATTAATGAATGAGGATCGATGAATTCGATCTCATTTCCCGGCAGAAATGACTGGAAGCCGTATGTCTGGTGATGCATGTATTTTACGGCTATCTGGTTGGAAGCCGGATAACCGGTCACGGCCAAATGTGTTCCGTGTATATTGATAGGATCATCGTGTGCGCCGAGGAAACGGGAATTTTCGATAGTTATTTTTCCTTTACATCCCGACATCTGTACGAAATCGGCAAAACCGGCGCAGGTACGTCCGCTTCCGGCTTCCGGTTCGAAAGTCAGGTTACGATAGGTGATATTTTCAGCCATTTGTCCGACGATTCCGAAGTTTCCCAGGAATGCCAGATGTATACCGTCCAATGTGATATTTTTACTGTATTGGATCAGTCCGCAAGCCTGGTCGCGGATACCGTCGCGCATTTGGAATACCGTGCCCGGCTTGACTTGGGGAGGATTGTCATATACGAAACGGAGCAGGTTAGGCTCTAGTTCGATGGCCTTACGAAGGTCGGGTAACGGTGACCAGCTGCGCCAGGTGATGTCTTTTTCTTTGTCGTAACTTTGGGCTATTCCGTCGGATAGAGTCCAATTGTCGCCGACAAAGGCAAAATGACCGTCTTTGACTGTGTAACGCGATTGCGGATGGATGCGTACTGTCATAAAGTTGCTACCTACTTCTATTACGGTCAGTTCCGGGACTGTCGGGTCGGAGGCTGTTACCGTGAAATTGCGGAGAGTAATATTTTCGCATTGGTCGATAACGAAGCTGGTCATCTCCCCATGTGTGACAAAGCGGGCACCCTGACCGTCTATCGTGACATTTTTCAACCCTTTCAGCCATAAACCGATATGTTTGGTCTGATCGGGGTTCTCCTTTTCTGAAGCAGTGTTGGAGATATGATATACTATCTGTGAAGAACTTTCACGGTGGAGGTTGTAATCTGCATTTTGCAGCTTGATAACGACGGCTTTCCCGTTGTAGTTCCGGGCTTGTTCGATAGCGGTCTGGAGCTTTTTCGTCATGTCTCCGTTTTCCGGTGCGACCCGGATCACCTGCTGGGCATTTACCGTAATGCCGATAAGGAGGCAAAGTGTAATAAAAATAGTTTTTTTCATGGTATGATTGATGAATTAAGAATGATAAACAGGCACAAATGTAAAGCGACTGTACCGAATTACCAAATAAAAGATATTGGATGATCGATTTTATCCTTATTTGAAATAGTATTTTACCAGACAGAAATTCGCATCTTCCGGTAAATCTTTTACTTTGTTGAACTCTTCGGCCGGGAAACTGTTGTGAAACGTTCCGATCTCTTCCGGAGATACGATGCTGATCATATATTCATCAGTGAATATACTTGTTTTCTTGATCTTTGCTCCCCCCTCCAGGGTGTCGAATACAAACGATTTCCCATCTTTTTTGCGATAGAAAACATTACACCATTTATCTATATTCCAGGTATTCAGAACTGTGTAATAATAGTCTTTATTTTGAAACTGCCGGAAAAAGCTGTAGGGTATTTCATGTGATTCTGTCAGTTGTGGAAATACATTAGGATCTTCTTTTACCCTTTCCTTGAAAGGTTTAAGGTTGATATTGGCAGGGCCGAAATCCCATTTATAGGCTAATTCCACGGTATCTTTTGTGAATCGGTATACTTCGTTGGCAAATTGAGTGGAAAAGTAATTTTCATTATTGTATTTGTAGAAGACATCGATACACATATTGGTCATAAAGTTATCGTCTGTTGTTTTCCAGAAGCCGCCGGTGACTTCCTCTTTATCCATATCATAGAATGTGACTGTATTTTCTTCCGGATTCCCCAGCAGGGTCCAATAAGCGAACAGACCTTTGTCGATTTCTATCATATCCGTCTCTCCTCCGGCCGGGAGTAAATTCCTTTTTATAAACTGTCCGTCCGTAGTATAGGTGTGTATGGCGCCCATCGGGCTTAATAGATGGATGAGGTTTTCTTCCGGTTTGACGATGGCTTCATAGATCAGGTTATATTCTCCGGGACCGTTGCCTTTCTTATCTATCTTGGACAGGTATTTGCCTTGTTTATCAAAACAGAAAAGTATGCCCGCATCCTTGTCATCGTCAAGAATATAATATTTGTCGTCAGTCTCGATAATTCGTCCGATCGCTTTGATCAGGCATTGATCGTTTGTTTCCAAAGGGATCACTTCTATCTTTTTGAACAGGGTAGAGGCTGCTAATTTTTGAGGAGAGAGTTCCACCTGTAAAATTTTTTGTTCCGTTTTGCTGTTTTGTTTGTTACAAGAGAGTAGTAACATACAGAGTAGTGATATGAAAAAGTATTTGTTCATGACAGTAATTGATTTCATTGAGTAGGCTGCAATGTAGCCAAATATTTCTATTTTTGTGTTTAAACACCGTAATAAATTATGGAACAGCAGAAAACAGGCCTTTTACAGGCGATAAAAAATAAGATCAACGCATTTCTTCACGATAAAGAGTTGAAAGAAAAGCTGTATGTTATCATTTTTGAATCGGATACACCCAAAGGAAAACTATTCGATGTCTTTCTGATCGGTTTTATCATAATGAGTGTTCTTGTCGTGATCCTGGAGAGTGTAGTGACCTTTTCCGATCATTTCAGGTTGGCGCTTCAGATCCTGGAGTATGTGTTTACCGGTTTTTTTACTTTCGAGTATCTGGTACGTATTTATTGTTCGCCAAAGCCTAAGAAGTATATTTTCAGCTTCTTCGGTATTGTCGATTTGCTGGCTACATTGCCGTTATACCTGGGGTTTCTTTTTACCGGTGCACGTTATTTGCTTATTATCCGGACATTCCGTTTGATCCGTGTATTTCGTGTATTCAAATTGTTTAATTTTCTGGAAGAGGGAAATCTTTTATTGGTTTCCCTGCGGTTGAGCAGTCGTAAAATATTTGTTTTTTTCTTTTTTGTCCTGATACTGGTGACTTCGATCGGAACGATCATGTATATGGTGGAAGGGACGCAGCCGGATACCCAGTTCAGCAATATACCTAATTGTATCTATTGGGCGATCGTGACTATGACGACGGTCGGTTATGGAGATATAACTCCGGTTACGCCTGTCGGTCGTTTTATCTCTGCCTGTGTGATGCTGATCGGTTACACGATCATTGCTGTTCCTACAGGAATTGTTTCTGCCACAATGATAAAAGAACATAAAAGACGGAGTGAATTGAGATGTCCTCATTGTTTTCGTGCAGGCCATGAAGAAGATGCCGGGTACTGCAGATTTTGTGGAGGGAAGCTGGACGATACGAAATAAAATTATCGAACCTATCTTTATTTTAACTATAGATTTTCACGAAACTTTCTATATTTGCCGGAAGAAAAGGGGAGGTATTATGAAAATTTCTATGAAAACACTACTGATCACGGTCGTGGCGGCTTTGGTCATTTCTTTTGTATTTGTTATTTGCGGATATTATTTGTTGGGTTCAGGAAGTTATCCTGTACTCTCTGCCGTTGTTTTGGGCATAGCATGGCTTCTAGCCCTTTGGTTATTGTTTTCTACTGTGTTCAGTAAAAAAAGGAAACGCGGACTGTTCTTGTTGATTTAATCTTTTGAATTACTGTTTATGTCTTTTAATGTGTCCTTTATAACGTACCATATAACACAGATGATCATGACCAGCATTATGGCACTTCCACCTACACTGATTATTGTTTTTATGTATTGATCCATCTTTTAATTTGATTAGGGTTTGTCAATTTTGTGATCAGTTGCTAAAGATAAGAATAAGATTTTCAATAATTCGGCTTTTATCAGAAAAAAACTATTGATATTTGTCTAATAATTAAATGCTATGTCAAGGATGAGGTTCAGAACCCGAATTACAAATAACATAAAGATATGGATAAGTTAATCAGAAATCGTGGATTACTTCTGTCATTGGGAAGTATGGCTGTTTTGAGCGGTTGTGCCCAACAGCCGCAGGAACAGAAAAAACCGAATATTGTATTCATCTTTGCGGATGATATGGGGTATGGAGATGTTTCTGCGCTGAATGAAAATTCAAAGATACAAACAACGAATATTGACCGCATAGCGAGTGAAGGGGTTACTTTCACAGATGCCCATTCCAGTTCGTCAGTCAGTACGCCCTCACGGTATAGTTTGCTGACCGGACGGTACAACTGGCGTTCAGACCTTAAATCGGGTGTTTTAATGGGATATAATAAGGCATTGATTTCCCCCGACCGCAGGACAATCGCTTCCGTATTAAGGGATCAGGGATATCAGACGGCATGTATCGGTAAATGGCATTTGGGTTGGGACTGGAATAACATCGAGGCTGGAAAGGATAGTGTGGATTTCAGTAAACCGATAACTAATGGTCCGACAACCAGAGGTTTCGATTACTTTTATGGTATCATTGCCTCTTTGGATATGGCTCCCTATGTGTACGTGGAAAATGATATGCCGACAGCGTTGCCGGACAGGGAAACTGTAAATGATGGTATGAAATATTGGCGTAAAGGTCCGACTGCGTCGGATTTCGACCATGAACAGACATTACCTAATTTTATTAACCGGGCAGTGGATTACATTCACGACAAATCGAAAGAAGATAAACCTTTCTATCTGTATCTTCCGTTACCGGCACCTCATACACCGATCCTTCCTATTAAGGAGTATCAGGGTAAATCCGGTCTGAATCCTTATGGCGATTTTGTCCTGATGGTGGACGATATGGTTGGAAAAGTGATGAAGGCCTTAAAAGAGGCAGGTGTTGAAGATAATACGATAATCGTTTTCAGTACCGATAACGGGTGTAGTCCGCAGGCTAAATTCGATGAACTTCAGGCCAAAGGGCACTATCCCAGTTATATTTACCGCGGGCATAAAGCGGACTTGTTTGACGGTGGTCACCGTATCCCGTGTGTGGTTCGCTGGCCGGCCCGGGTGAAACCGCATGTAGTGGACCAGACGGTGTGTCTGACTGACTTTTTTGCTACATTTGCTGCGGTTGCCGATTATCAACTGAGAGATTCGGAGGGAGAGGACAGTTACAATATCCTTCCTTTGCTGTTGAATGAAAAAGAAGGTGAGGTAATTCGTGAAGCCACTGTCCATCATTCTATAAACGGTGATTTCACGATTCGCAAAGGAGAATGGAAACTGTTATTATCTCCAGGTTCCGGCGGTTGGAGTTTCCCGAAACCGGGCACGGATGATGAAGTGATCAAGACGTTACCGTCGGTGCAACTTTATAATATGCAGTCCGATCCGGCAGAAAAGAACAATGTATATGCCGAACATCCTGAAGTCGTTAAAGAGTTGAAAGACCTGATGATCAAATATGTCAAAGAGGGCCGTAGTACTCCGGGTACTCCGCAGAAGAACGACGGACCGGAGGTCTGGAAGCAGTTGAGTTGGATGGAATAATTCATAAATAACCAGCGATTGGTTTATATCCCGGGTAGCATTTTTGTTACCCGGGATTTTTTGTATCCTTTTCTCCTTTCCGCAAACGTTTGCGTAGATTTTCCCTTAAATCTTTTTCTTACAACTGTTAATACTGTATTTTTGAACCATTAAACGAAATGAATAGAGAACACTTATTAATTTCAAATCAGTAATAAGCCATGAAAAAGTCTATTTTTATTTTATTGGGAGCAGCGCTCCTTTCCGTCCCGATATACGGGCAGGATAGTGGGATACCTTTCCAGAACACCATCAGGATCGAACAGGGCGACAGCCATGAAGTGATTATCGAGAAAGCAGCACATGTCGTGCCGACTCCGAACCAGTTGGATGCTTTACGGAATGAGTTCATCGCTTTTATCCATTTCGGACCGAATACGTTTACCCGGATGGAGTGGGGGAACGGAATGGAAGACCCGAAAGTGTTCGACCTGAAAGAGTTGGATACGGATCAGTGGTGCGAAGCAATGAACGCGGCCGGGATGAAGATGGTAATCATAACCGTGAAACACCATGACGGGTTTGTTTTGTGGCAAAGCCGCTATACGAAACACGGCATTATGTCGTCCGGCTTTGAAGGCGGTAAGGGGGATATCCTGAAAGAATTGTCCGCATCCTGTCAGAAATATGGGTTGAAACTGGGTATTTATCTTTCTCCTGCCGACCTGTACCAGATCGAAAGTCCGGACGGATTATACGGCAATCTGAGTAAATATACTAAACGGACGATCCCTCGGGAAGTTCCCGGCAGACCGTTTGCCAACAAGAAAAAGTTTGAATTTGTGGTGGACGATTATAACGAGTATTTCCTGAACCAGTTGTTCGAGGTGCTGACAGAATACGGACCGATACACGAAGTTTGGTTCGACGGTGCCCATCCGAAACGGAAAGGCGGTCAGACATACAACTACCATGCCTGGAAAGAACTGATCCAGGCGCTGGCTCCGAACGCCGTCATTTTCGGCCGTGAAGGAGTGCGCTGGTGTGGAAACGAAGCCGGAGGAACGCGCCCGACGGAATGGAATGTCATTCCTTATCAGGCAAATCCGGATACGATGAGTAATTTTGCTGATATGACAGACCCTGTATTGGGGGATCGGGAGAAGTTATATCAGGGGAAATTCCTGCATTACCAACAGGCTGAAACCAATACGTCCATCCGTGAAGGCTGGTTCTACCGCGATGATACACACCAGAAAGTCCGAAGTGCCGATGACGTATTCGATATTTATGAACGGGCTGTCGGAGGGAACTCCACTTTCCTGTTGAATATACCTCCTAACCGTGACGGTAAATTCTCTCCAGCGGATGTCAATGCTTTGGTAGAGACAGGAAAACGTATCCGGGAAACTTATGGTACCGATCTGTTCGACGGTGCACAGGGACCGAAACAGTTGCTTGATGGTAAAGAGGATACTTATCTGTTGCTGGACGGTACCAACAAAGAATTTGTGATCACGACTCCTTCAGCTGTTACGATCAACCGTATCATGCTTCAGGAAGCAGTAGCAACTCATAGCGAACGGGTTGAGAAATTTGCGATAGATGCCTGGATCGGCGGGGCCTGGAAGGAAATTGCCGTATCTACCAATATCGGTTATAAACGTATCCTCCGTTTCCCGGAAGTGACGACCGACAAGCTTCGTTTCCGTCTGCTGGAATCACGCCTGGCACCGGCTGTCAGTCATATTTCCGCCCATTACTATACATCCCGCCCTCCCCAGTTGAGTTTTAAACAGGATGTGAACGGACTGGTAACGATAGAACCTAAATTGCAGGACTTCGGTTGGAATCCTCACGGACAGAATGCGGCAGGTAACCTGAATGTCGGATATACCATTTATTATACGACGGATGGAACAGAACCGGGTGAAACTTCTGCAGAGTATAAAGAGCCGATCAAAACGGATCGCGGCGAACTGAAAGCAGTAGCTGTCCTGAAAGGAGAAAGGGGTGCAGTACACAGCGAACGCCTGGGACTTGCCAAGAAAGACTGGAAGCTGATCGGAGCAAGCAGCGAAACCAAGCGCCGTCCGGCTACAGCGGCTTTCGATGCTAAACCGGGAACTTACTGGCAATCGGAAGAAGGAACGTTGCCTCTTTATATCGCTATCGACCTCGGTTCCGTGCAAACATTGAACGGTTTTGCCTATACGCCGCAGACCCGTAATTCCGAAGGCATGATGGCTAAAGGTGTCATCAAGGTCAGTGAGGACGGAAAGAATTGGAAAGAGGTGGAACGTTTTGAGTTCGGCAATCTGATCAACGATCCGAGCAAACGTTACCATTATTTCAAGAAACCGGTATCCACCCGTTATGTCCGCGTGGAAGCAACGGAAATAGCGGCAGGCGGTAAAGAGGTTTCTATGGCAGAATTAGATCTGCTTTAATTGAAATTTGATTAAAAAGCTTTTGATGTCTCCGGAAAACAATTACTTTTGTTGCCCGGAGACATTTTTGTAACTAACATCTAATTATCATGAATATACGTGTTCTATCTTCTCTTCTCCTCTTTTTTTGTTGTTTGGCGTGTGCGGAAACACAAAAGAAAGAGTCGCTCGTCTTATGGTATAATGATCCCTCGGAAAGTTGGAATGACGCTCTCCCGATCGGGAATGGTCGTGCCGGTGCAATGGTGTTTGGCGGTGTAGATAAGGAACAGTTGCAACTGAATGAGAATACGCTTTACAGCGGTGAACCTTCAACGACGTTTAAGGATATCAGGATCACACCGGAAATGTTCGACAGGGTTGTCGGACTGATGAAAACCGGGAAATATGACCAGGCTTCCGACCTGGTCTGCAAACACTGGCTGGGACGCCTGCACCAGTATTACCAGCCTTTCGGCGATCTGTTTATCGAGAATAACAAGCCGGGTGAAGTCTCCGGTTACAGGCGGGAACTGAATATTTCCGATGCTGTTACCCGTACAGTCTTTGAACAGAACGGAGTACAGTATGAACGTGAGATTTTTGCATCCCATCCGGACGACGTTATCATCCTTCACATGAAGAGCAGTGCTCCCGATGGCCTGGACCTTTCCCTGAATTTCTCCTCTCCCCATCCCACGGCCAAACAGTCGGAAAGCGCTGACCGTCTGGTTTTGCACGGACAGGCACCAGGTTATGTGGAGCGCCGTACTTTTGAACAAATGGAAGCATGGGGTGACCAGTACAAACATCCGGAATTGTATGATGAGAAGGGAAACCGCAAATTCGATAAACGTGTGCTTTATGGTGACGAAATCGATAATAAAGGCATGTTTTTTGAAGCTCAGCTGAAACCTGTCCTGCCCAAAGGTGGTGATTATGAAATAACCGATAATGGTGTACATGTCTATAATACCGACGAAGTCTATTTTGTTTTAAGTATGGCAACCAGCTTCAACGGTTTCGACAAGAGTCCCAGCCGGGAAGGCGTAGATCCTTCCGCAAAGGCTGCCGGTATGTTGGAAAAGGCGCTGGCTTACGATTACAAACAATTGAAACAACGTCACATTGCAGACTACCGGAGTATGTTCGACCGTATGGACCTGCAGCTCATTTCTACTCCCGAACAGAAGGCAATGCCGACCGACCAGCGTATCCAACAATTTGAAAACGATCCCGATCCGGATTTGGCAGCCTTACTGTTTCAGTTCGGGCGTTACCTGATGATCAGCGGTTCGCGTCCGGGCGGACAGCCGCTGAACCTGCAGGGTATATGGAATAAAGATGTTGTACCGGCCTGGAACAGCGGATATACGATCAATATAAATACGGAAATGAACTATTGGCCGGCTGAACTCACAAATCTGTCGGAGTGCCATGAGCCGCTTTTCCGTTTGATCGACGAATTGGCTGTCTCAGGCGCCGAGACGGCCCGTAATATGTATAACCGTCGTGGTTGGGTTGGCCATCATAACACCTCCATCTGGCGTGAATCGGTTCCGAACGATAACGTGCCGACTGCCTCTTTCTGGCCGATGGTACAAGGTTGGTTATGCAGTCATTTATGGGAACATTATCAGTTTACTCAGGATAAAGAATTTTTGAAGAACCGTGCTTACCCGTTGATGAAAGGGGCTGCCGAGTTCTTTTCCGACTGGTTGGTCGAAGATGGTAACGGCCATCTGGTTACTCCTGTCGGCGTATCTCCTGAAAACCGTTTCATCATGGATAACGGAAAACAGGGAGCGATGAGCATGGGACCGACAATGGATATGTCTATCGTCCGGGAAACATTTACCCGCACCCTGGAGGTTGCCGAAATGTTTGGGCTGGACGAACCGCTCCGGACAGAACTGAAAGAAAAGTTACCCCGCCTGCTTCCTTTCCGGATCGGCGAACGTGGCCAGTTGCAGGAATGGATGTACGATTTCAAGGAATGGGAACCGAAACATCGTCATTTCTCCCATCTGTATGGCTTGTATCCCGGTGACCAGATTACCGCTGATGCTACTCCCGACCTGTTCGATGCCGCTAAACAAACACTGATCCTGCGCGGCGATGAAGCTACTGGTTGGTCGATGGGCTGGAAGATCAATTGCTGGGCACGTTTACTGGATGGCAACCATGCTTACAAGATCGTCTCTAATCTCTTTAACCCTGTCGGTTTCGGTAACGGACGCAAGGGGGGCGGACTGTTCAAGAATATGCTGGATGCACATCCGCCTTTCCAGATCGACGGGAACTTCGGTTATACGGCTGGTGTTGTCGAAATGCTGCTGCAGAGTCATGCCGGGTTCGTGCAATTGTTGCCGGCCCTTCCGGACGTATGGAATGAAGGAAGCGTATCGGGCCTGAAGGCTCGTGGTAATTTTGAAGTAGCCATGAACTGGAAACAAGGTAATTTGTCGGAAGCGACGATCCTTTCCGGAAGCGGTAACGAGTGCAGGTTGAGGACATCCCTTCCTGTTACGGTTAAACAGGGTAGTAAAGAGGTGGCGACTTCTTCCCCGATCACTTCCAACGGGAAAGAATACCATGAAGTAGTCTTTGCGACTGTTGCCGGGAATAGCTACCGGGTGAATCCGGTAACTCCCTGAGGTAGTCAGTATGACCTGGAAGATAGTTCTAGTTACCTGCCGATGAAATTTGTTGCCGACACTGTCGACAATATTGTTGACGCTGTCGAAAGCTTTGCCGACACTGTCGTTTATTTTGCCGACAGTGTCGGCAACAGTTTACATCAGCAGGTAATCATGGAAATATCCTATCGGATAAGAACTTACACTTAGATGATCACAAATATAAAGGACGTAATATAAATATAGAACTCTTATGAACAAAAAATTAACCTTATTAAGTACAGCTATGCTGTCGGTAACGAGTTTGCTGGCCGCAGACAAGAATCCGAACGTTATCCTGATATTGGCTGACGATATGCGTGGCTCTGCCATGAATTTCCTGGGTGTAGAAGATGTACATACCCCGAATCTGGATAAACTGGCTGCCGAAAGTACGGTCTTTTCCAATGCCCATATCATGGGGGGAACTTCCGGTGCCGTCAGTATGCCGAGCCGTGCTATGCTGATGACAGGGAAATATCTGTATACCCTGGAAAAACAGGGAGCGACTGTTCCCGACGATCATATACTGATCGGGGAAGCCCTGCAACAGGCAGGATATAATTCTTTCCATACCGGTAAATGGCATAACGGATACCAGGCTATGAACCGTTGCTTCAACGATGCAAAAGGTATCTATTTCGGAGGAATGTATGACCACTGGAATGTCCCCCTTTACGATTACAATGCAGACGGTAATTATGGCAAGAAACGTCCGGTCGTTAAAAACTGGGGAAAGAGTAACGAAGTGACGTATGAAGTCGGAGAATATATGTATTCAGGTAAACATTCCGTAGATATTTTTACGGAAGATGCCGTCGAATATATCGAAAAGCAAAAAGGAGCCGGCAAACCGTTCTTCCTTTCTGTTGCCTATATGTCCCCTCACGATCCGCGTACGATGCCGGATGAATATATGCGTCAGTACGACCGGGATAATATCCAGTTGCCGCCGAACTATATGGATAAGCACCCGTTCGACAACGGCGAACTGGTGATCCGCGATGAAGTGCTGGCTACCATTCCCCGTGTACCGGATGAAATTAAAAAACACATTACGGAATATTATGCAATGATAACGCATGTGGACCGTCGTGTGGGCGATATCGTCAAAGCATTGAAAGAGACCGGAGAATATGAAAATACGATCATTGTCTTTGCCGGCGATAACGGATTGGCAGTCGGGCAGCATGGTCTGATGGGGAAACAGAACGTTTATGAGCATAGCGTGCGTGTCCCTCTGATGATCAAGAGTACAGGAAATAATATCCAGGGAAAGATCAGCGATAAACTTTGCTATTTGATCGATGTCTTCCCGACCGTGTGCGATATGGTCGGTGCGGATATACCTTCCTCCGTAGACGGGGTTAGCCTTGTCCCTGCTATCAAAGAAGACAAGCCGGTACGGGATTACTTGTATTACAGTTACATGGATAACCAGCGTGCCGTATCCGACGGTGAATGGAAGTTGTGCGAGTATAATGTAAAAGGCGTGCGTACCACCCAGTTGTTCGATCTGAAGAACGACCCCTGGGAGATGACTAATCTGGCGGGAGAGAAGAAATACGGTAAGATCATCAAGAAGCTGCGTAAGCAAATGTCTTTGGAGCAGGTAGAAACGAAAGACAATTCGGCTTTCTGGAACGGATTTGTATTCTAAAATTACTATCTTTGCGGCTGTTTGAATAAAATAAAGAATTTAGAAATGGAAACAGTAGTAAGTGGCATCAGGCCAACAGGTAATTTGCATCTGGGGAATTACTTCGGAGCAGTAAAGAGTTTTCTGCAAATGCAGAATGAGTATAATTGCTTTTTCTTTATTGCAGACTGGCACTCCTTGACTACGCATCCGCGTCCGGCAAACATCCGCGAAAGTGCAAAGACGATCCTGGCTGAGTATCTGGCTTGCGGTATCGATCCGGAGAAGGCTACCATCTATATACAGAGTGACGTTCGCGAAGTGGCGGAACTGTATCTCTACCTCAATATGAATGCCGGTATCGGTGAATTGATGCGTACGACTTCGTTCAAGGATAAAGCGCGTCAACAACTGCATATCGACCGTGTGAATACCGAAGAAGGCGATGTCGAAAGAGAGATCTTTAACGAAGGGAACAAACATAGTGTAAATGCAGGTTTGTTGACTTATCCGACTTTGATGGCTGCCGATATCATTATCCACAAAGCTTTGAAGGTGCCGGTAGGAAAAGACCAGGAACAGAATATGGAGATGGCGCGCCGTTTCGCCCGCCGTTTCAATTCAACCTATGAAGTTGAGTTCTTCCCTGAACCTGCTTCTTTCCACCTGACAGAGAAGGCTGTGAAAGTGCCGGGTCTGGACGGTTCCGGTAAGATGGGTAAGAGTGAAGGCAATGCGATCTACCTGATCGACGACGAGAAAGCGATCAAGAAAAAGGTAATGAAAGCGGTAACCGATGCAGGTCCTACGGAACCGAACAGTGTGAAACCCGAACCGATCGCTAATTTGTTTGCCATGATGGATATCGTATCAACAAAAGATACATACGACTTCTTCAACGAAAAGTACAATAACTGTGAAATCCGCTACGGCGATATGAAGAAGCAGTTAGCCGAAGATATCAATAATTTCTGTGCCCCGATCCGTGAACGTATTCTTGACATCCGTGCCAACGAAGAGTATATGGAAAAGGTTGCCCGCATGGGAGCAGAGAAAGCGAGTGCGAGCGCTGCCAGGACATTAGCAGAAGTTCGTGAGATCATCGGTTTCCGTCCGTATTGATAATAAGCTGATTATGAATGGAAAAGGCATGCAAAAGTTATACAAAAGTCATACTTTTTGCGTGCCTTTTTATTATAATATTGTAAAGTTACCTAATAGACTTTCAACCTGCTCTTTCAGTTTTGGTAAACTTTTATTGACTACACCCCAGATAATGACATTATCGACTTTATCGTAACCATGAATTACAAAGTTACGTAGGTCGACAATCTTTCTTGCATCATCAATCTGGATATCAGGCTCTAGGTCTAATATATGCTTTGCCGCTTCACCGATAATCTCTAGTTCTCGTTCTACTGCTCTGCGTAACAACTTATTCTGCTCGTAAGCAAAGAAATCTCTTCTCTCTCCCAAATATTCCTCGATTGATAAGATCGATTGTAGAATATCGTATAGATATTTTTGAATACTACGTGCCATATAGAAGTTGTTTTGTCTGTTCTACATCAGCAATAAAGAATGGGTTTGAAAGTGAACGACGAGTGACCAGGTCTATTTTCCTTCGAAATAATTCTGACAGCTTATTGTGCAAGAGGAAGTAGTTGTCTGTATATTCCTCAATGGAAATATCAGGTTCAAACTCGATCAACAGATCTATATCGCTGTTTTCTGTGAATCTGGGAGTATTTACTGAGCCGAAGGCATAAAGACTCTTAACCTTATAGCGTAGACAAAGTTCCTTTAATGTTTCCAGTTTATTATGTAAGATGTGATTCATATTACCTCCTGTCTTTTTGTTCTTACAACAAAGATAGTAATCTTGTACATTCATATCAAGTTTGGTATTACATTAACTATCCTTTAGCTCATTATTTCTTAAATATGTGATAAAGAAGTTGAAATTTTACCTGATTATCAGGAAAACTGTTTTACTTTGCAGGGAATAGTTACAGATAACAAACGTATGGCAGCCATTTCCAGCGGAGAGTTTGAACGATATTTCAGGGAGTTATATAAACCCCTGTGTTTGTTTGCGCTCCGTTTTACCGAACGCTTAGATGATGCGGAGGATATTGTACAGCAAGCTTTTGCCGATGTATGGGATAAGAATATCAATGATGTGTTGATTGAGAATCTTAAATCTTATATGTATCAGGCTGTGCGTAATCGTTCCCTGTCGTTGGTTACGCAACCGGTCGATGTGCAAACCACCGATCAGTTCCCGGATATGGAAGACTCTTCCGAGGAAGAGCAGATCTACAATGCCGAACGTGATTCCCGCCTGTGGACGGCTATCGACGGTTTACCACCCGAACGCAAAAAAATCTTTTTACTTTCCAAACGCGACGGACTGAAATATCAGGAGATCGCCGAAGAACTGAACATCTCGATAAAAACTGTTGAGAATCAGATGGGTAAAGCATTGAAATCTTTGCGGGAGACAGCTGTGCGTATCTATAACTTTCTGTTTGGTCTGGCGTGACCAAATAAAAAAATGAAACCGGAATAGGGGTTTTTTCCACTATCTCTGTCTTAGAGACAAAAGGTATTACAAATTTTGTTTCACTAAGAAAGAGAGTAATGATGATGAAGAAGATTATTTCTTGCGTGATGTTGATGATGATGTTGATGTGTGTGACGGAGGTTAGTGCACAGTGGTCTGTAACTCCTGAGGCCGGAATGAATGTGACGAAGTATAAGAATTCGCCTGCCGCGGTTGGCTTTAAAGCTGGTGCGGCTGTGAGTTATACTTTTGGTTCAGGATTGTTTTCACTTCAATCCGGCCTGTATTACGTACAGCGGGGAACAGGGAAATCGTTTTTCGGAACGGCTTATGGTAAAGGTGTAGATAAAGACGGAAAGGAGCAGGACCGCTATCTTTATTTCGCTCCGGAGTATTTGGGTTACGGAGGCTCCGGCGATTGGGGATCTTACGGAGGCTATTTCGGCTACGGCACTTATCAGAATGGTATCAGTGGATTTTTTCCGCAGGATATGCGGATAGAAGGTATCCGTTTGTCGGAAAGCAGTTGCCGTAGGGATTATCTGCAATTACCGGTTCTGGCCCGTTTTAACTGGAAGATTGGTAAGGATGTAAAGTTGCATGTGGCTGCCGGCCCTTATTTGGCGTATGGAATTTCAGGAAAGAAGAAATATACGTGGAGAGAAATCTCAGAAAAGGGATATTTATCGAATGCTGACTCTTGGAGTCCGTTTGGGAAAAACAGTAGTTATGAACGTTTCGACTGGGGCTTTATGCTTAATGCCGGTATTGAAGTAAAGCGCTTTACGCTCAACGTTTCTTATGATATGGGCTTGGGTAAAGAGTATAAATATGATGATATAGGTTTGAAATATCATACCGTAAGCTTTACAGTAGGATATAGATTTTAGATAATAAATAAATATGAACAACGAGCAGGAAAATAAATTGGAACAACGCATCCGTTTCGTAGCGAAACACTACGAGGAAGGACGTTTGGATACTGATAAGGCCTGGCAGCAGTTTGCCGCCAAGCATCAGGTACGCCGTACGGTCTCTTTCCGTCGCTACTGGATGGCAGCAGCTTCGGTATTGTTACTGCTCATTGGTTTTGGAACTTATTATATAACAGATCGTAATTCCCCCGAATGGGTAGCAATAACGACTATCCCGGGACAGATCAAGGATGTTTACCTACCAGACAGTACGCTGATATCGATGGCTGGAAATTCTTCCATCCGATATGATGCGAAATCTTACGGAAAGGAACGGCGTGTGGTGGAGATGAAAGGAAAAGCCTTTTTCAAGGTGACGCGGAATGAAACACGCCCCTTTTCTGTCTATACTGAGCGGACGGAAGTCACCGTGCTGGGTACCAGTTTTCAGATAAACGAGCAACCGGACGGGACGGATGTGAATGTGATGACCGGTAAGGTTAGCTTCGGCACTACCGGAAATGAAACGGACAAAGTGATATTAACTGCCGGCATGTCGGCTTCATACTCTATGGAAAGTAAAGGAATCACTCTACTTGAAGAAGAAGATCTTAACACCCTGTCGTGGAAAACCCGGCAGTTACGCTTCAATGATACCCCGCTTGAAAAGGTGATCGGCGATCTGAACGAATATTATCAGGTAAAAGTAATCAATAAAGCAGAAAATCCGAATCTGAAGCTGACGGCCACTTTCAATGATCTTCCGCTGGAAGATGTTTTATTGGTTATCAATCAGACGCTCGATACCCGCCTGGCTCCTGAATCCAATAAATAAGTAACCTATGGAACGTATATGGATATTGTTGACAGGGATTCTTATGCTTTTCTCTCAGGCAAAAGCCGGGGAAAGGCCCTTTGTCGTCAATCTCCCGGTTGAACCGACACCAACGGTTACGATGGATAAGCGGCAGGTCCCTTTACTGGAGATTCTTCAGGAACTGGAAAAGCAGACAGGTGTCTTTTTCTCTTATGAATCTTCGCTGTTGGATGAATTCCCCAAGATATCATTTAAGGCACAGGACGAATCTCTTTCCTATTGTCTGAAAAGGTTATTTTTCGCTTTGCCGGTAACATTCCGGCAGACAGGGCAGATCGTGATCCTGAAACGGAAGCCGCGGTTGTACACGATCAGTGGTTTTGTCCGTGATTCGGTGTCGTATGAGAGTTTGATCAATGCTACGGTCTTCGAACGTATGTCCAAAAGCGGGACAGCAACAAATAATTACGGTTTCTACAGTATCACGCTCCCTCCCGGAAAGGTGACCCTACGGGCCTCTTTTGTCGGGTTCGAGGTCAAGGAGATAACATTCGAACTGACTGGTGATACGTTGATCGATATACCTTTACACTCGGCAAAGGCATTGGGCGAGGTGGTCGTGGAGGGACTGAATCCCCGATCGGAAGTATTGAGTGCGCGGACCGGGGTGGTGGATGTCCCGGCACAACGCATCAAGTCGATGCCGGCATTGCTGGGGGAGACAGATGTGGTGAAAACCCTGCAACGACTACCCGGCGTTGCAGTAGGGACTGAAGGGATGACCGGACTGTATGTCCGGGGAGGTGATGCAGACGGAAACCTTTTTTTGCTGGATGGCAATCCGGTGTACCATACGAATCACCTGCTCGGTTTCTTCTCCGCCTTCAATCCTGATGCAGTTAAAAATGCCACATTTTATAAAGGAAGCTTTCCTGCCGAATACGGGGGAAGGCTTTCGTCGGTAGTAGACGTAAGGACCAATGATGGAGACCGCTATGAATATCACGGTAATTTGTCGATCGGTCTGTTGGCGTTGCGCGGAAACCTGGAAGGCCCTATCGTAAAAGGAAAATCCTCATTCAATGTATCTGTGAGGCGTACCTGGATGGAACTGATCACATGGCCTTTATTGAAGGCGATCAATGACGGGGAGGAGAATAAGATCAAAGGCGGTTACCATTTCTTCGATATGAATGCGAAAGTGAACCATTCCTTCAGCGACCGGACGCGTGGCTATATGAGTTTTTATATGGGAAGCGACAGCTATCTGAACGGCGAGGAAAAAGATGAGGAAGAGCGTGTTGGGAAAGACTTTCAGTGGCGTTGGGGAAATCTGATCGGTTCGGTCGGTATCAACCATATATTCAGTAATAAACTGTTTGCCACGTTTACGGCGGGTTATACACGTTACCGTTCGCATATACGGCAGGATAAGGAAGGATATACTTTGTCTGCCAACAGGACAGACCGGCAGTTGTTCAATCAGGAAAGCCATTACCGGTCGGCGATGGAAGATCTTAGCCTGCGTGCGTCTTTCGATTATCGGTTACATGAGAAACATCGTCTGAAATTCGGAGGAGATTATCTTTTCCATAACTTTCGCCCTGAGCAAAATACAATGAAAAGCTGGTATAAAGACTCCGTCAAATCGCAGGAGAGCAATACCGTTTATGCCAATTCGCTGATCCATGGGCATGAAGTATCTTTGTTTGCTGAAGAGGAGATGCATGTGATCGAGCGTCTGACCGCCAATGTCGGTTTGCGGGCAACTGTTTTTCATGTGCAGGGGGAAACTTATTTTTCCATGCAACCCCGTTTGTCGGTCCGTTATCTGCTAGCCCGTCGTTTGTCTGCAAAGTTGTCTTATTCGAAAATGAACCAGTATATTCATTTGCTCTCCAATTCGTATATCAGCCAGCCGACGGATATCTGGGTACCCGTTACCCGCAATATCAATCCGATGAATGCCCATCAATATACAGCCGGCCTCTATTATACGTTGCACAGACAATACAATTTTTCCGTAGAAGGATATTATAAACGGATGAATAACCTGATCGATTATAAAGATCGTATTCAGGTCGGTACGGATTATTCCAATTGGGAAGAACGGGTAGGTGTCGGATATGGCCGTGCATATGGCGTGGAGTTTATGGCACAGAAAAAGGCGGGCCGTCTTTCCGGGTGGATCGGTTATACGCTGTCGTGGTCCGACCGCCGTTTCCCGGACGAGAGTGTGAATAAGGGGCGTCGCTTCCCCTCCAAATATGACAATCGTCATAAAATCGATCTTGTGGCAACTTATAAGTTATCCCGTAAGGTAGAGTTGACAGCTGCGTGGATGTTTGCTTCCGGTAATCACATCACTATTCTGGATCAGCTTTATCATGGAGGAACCGGGCAGACGGATAATGGATATATGCAGGACGGATATCCGGTTATAGGAGATGATAACATAGGCTATGCAGCCAGTTCACGTAACAATTATCAGTTATCTCCCTATCATCGTCTTGATCTGGGGGTAAATTTCTATCGCTATAAAAAGAAAGGACGGTTGGGTGTTTGGAATTTAAGTCTTTGCAATACTTACGGGCATCCGAATCCGTTTTCAGTCCGGACAAAATATTATACGAATTATGATACGGGGAAAAAGGAAGTCTTTTTGGAACAATCCATTCTTTTCCTATTTTTACCGTCTGTTTCCTACACGTATAAATTTTAAACGTTATGAAAAAGGAATTGTTTACCCTGTTACCGCTGTTATCGCTTCTATTCTGCATTGCCTGCACGCGTGATGTGGAACTGAAGATCGAGACGGTTTCTCCGGTATTGGTGTTGAACGCTTCCATAACACCGGACCGGGAAGTGGCAGCTTTTTTGTCGAAAAGTTGGTTTCTGATGGACAGTGTTCCGGAATATAATTTACCGGAAACGGGAGTGAAGATTGATGTGTATGTGAATGATACTTTCCGGGGAACGATGTCACGTTCGGATAATCCGGCGGATAGCAGTGAATATAAAGGACAGTTCAAACTACCGGGGTGTTATGTACAGACAGGTGATAAGGTGCGGCTTGAAGCCGATGCTCCGGGATTCGGCCCGGTAAGAGGCGAAACGCTCATTCCTTCACAAACCGAAATAGCATTACTTGATACAGCCCGTATGATAACGTCGGGTTCGCTTCTTTTCCGGATCTATCTGACATTTGAGGATAAGCCTTTCGACCGGAATTATTATCGTCTGGTGGTAGAACGCCTGATTGAATACCGTAAGGGTGACCAGGTGAAATGGGTAAGCTCATTCTGTGATAGTAGGGGCGAATCACATCAGCTCTCCGGTGATCAGTTTGAAGTGCCGTCTCCCTGGGGGATATTTTCATTGTCTTATGATGATCCGGTTTTCCAACCGGGGATTCCTTCTTCGGGAATTAATGACGGAACGTATTGCCGTGGTGTATTTTCTGATGATATGTTTAATGGGAAAGAATATACGGTGACGAGTTCATTTTATCCGGTAAACTCCTTGGAGACAGATTCGGTAACTGCCATCGTACATTATGATGTCCATCTGTTATCTATTTCGGAGTCTTACTACAATTATCTGAAGGTGATTCGGAATTTTTCAATATCATTAGGCGACGCCTATGTGGATGGTTTGTTAGAACCATCTGAAACCTATTCGAACGTGATTGATGGATTCGGGATTGTGACAGGATACCGTATTTCCACCCGCCGTATAACAATGCCTTTTGGCAGTTCTTCGTACGAGTGGAGTAACAGTTATTATCCATTTGAATAGATTATATTTTTGAGCTATGCAACTTTTTATAGATCTCGATACGGGCTTCTCTCTCTGCCTGTGTCAGACTGGCCGGCAATTCAATAGTTGTTCGCGGACCTACTGAAACGAGTATTACTTCGCCAACACTTTTTTTATACTCTTTCAGTGAATTCTCAATTAATTGATTGGCCTGATTCCTGTCCGACCGCATGTTGATTTCCCTTTTCATACTTTTATATATTTAATTTTAAGTGATACTGCTCTCAGATTCATTATTTTGGGGGGCGTTATTCTCGGATTCGCTTTCCAGACGGATATTTATTGCATTCATTCCCTTCAGGCCACGTTCCAGGTCGAATGTTACAATATCATTTTCTTCGATCTTCGAAAGCAAATTGTTTACATGGAAAAAGTATCTTTCGCCTCTCACCTGTTCTTTAATAAAACCGAACCCTTTTGATGTGTTGAAGAAATCGACTTTGCCTTTTAAGACAACCGGTTCCTCTTTTTCCTTTTTAGGTACCGAGATCAGTATTTCTTCCTGGTTAACCTCTTCTTTTTTGATATTCTCTGCCGGTGGGGTTGAAGTAATTACTCCATTCTCATCAACATAGGCGATCATATCCTCAAAACTGCTTGTCTTGCCGGATAGTTTCTTTTCTTCTTTCTTTTTTTGCTTTTCTGCTCGTTTAGCGAGTCTTTTTTTTTCATTTTCACGTTTATCAACTGTCATTGATCTTGCCATATAACTTTTGTTTTATAGGATAAATACTAAATGGAGTGAGGTGTATAATTAAAGGAGAGACCTGCTTAAAATAAATAAGAAGAACTGTGCAATAATGATTTATATCTCTAACTCTTTTACAAAGATACGAAAAAAAGGGGGATATTCCTGTCTGTTTAATTATTTTTGTCAGTCTTGGTAGGGGTATTTCTCAAAATTCCGTCTAAAGAATATAAATCAATAGAAGATAGATGGAAAAAGTATTCCAGGGAAGGCTGTTTGCCCCTGTAGCCTTGGCAGCAATGATGATGATTTTAATTTTGTCCGGCCTTCAGGCGCAGACAAACAGAGTGGATGAAATACGAAAAGTGACGTTGAACAGACAGAAAGTTTCTGTGCGGGAGGTCCTGGATGAGATACAGCAACAGGTTGGGGTGAGCTTTTCTTACGAATCTTCGTTGTTGGACGGATTTCCGAAAGTTACGTTCCGTGCGAACGATGAAACACTGGAAGATTGTTTGGGACGTTTGTTCGTGCATCTTCCGATAGCATACAGTATGACGGGAAAGATAGTCGTTCTGAAGTATAAACCCAGACAGGTACAAGTCACAGTCAGTGGCTTTGTACGCGACAAGCGGTCTGCCGAATCTCTGATCGGAGCTTCGGTTTATGAGGTGAACAGCCGCGCCGGTACAGCATCCAATAATTTCGGTTTTTTCAGTCTGACGTTGCCTGCCGGAAAAATGAAGATACAAGCTTCCTATATTGGTTATGGTACCCAGGTATATGATTTGAAAGAATTGAACCGGGATACGATTTTGGCAATCGATCTGACGCCAACTGCATCCTTGCAGGAAGTGGTCGTGACCGGTACTTCGGGCAGTAAGCAATCGGTACTTAGCACGCAGATGGGCGCTTTGGAGATTAATCGGAAAACGATAAATGAAATGCCTGTCATGTTCGGTGAGGCGGATATAATCAAAACTCTCCAACTGACTCCTGGTGTCATGGCCGGGACGGAAGGAACCGCCGGTATGTATGTGCGTGGCGGGAATGTGGATGAAAACTTGTTTCTTATCGACGGTAATCCTGTGTATCAGATCAATCATATCGGTGGACTTTTCTCTGCTTTCAATGGGGAGGCGATCAGTGGAATAGACTTTTTTAAGGCTGGTTTTCCCGCGCGTTACGGTGGGCGTTTGTCTTCGGTAGCTGATGTACATACCAGGGAAGGGAATATGCGCGAATACCATGGAAGTGCAACGATCGGGTTAATCTCCGGTAATCTGAATTTAGAAGGACCGATTATAAAAGATCGTACCTCTTTCAATATCGCATTACGCCGTACATGGCTTGATGTATTGACGGCACCGGCTATTGGTATCACTAACCGTATTATAAAGAAAGATGGTTCGAAAGTACGTGGCCGTTATGCTTTTCACGATCTGAATCTGAAGATAAATCACAGTTTTAATGACCGTAGCCGTCTATACCTGAGTGTTTATAACGGTAATGATGTCCTGAAAGGGGGAGATTCGGAGTTTTCAACTCCGGATGAGGAAGATTACTATAAAGACGATACGGATATCAATCTTCGCTGGGGGAACCTGATGGCAACAGCCGGATGGACGTATGTTTTCAATAACCAGTTATTTGGCAAAGTTTCGGGAGTTTTTACCCGTTATCATTCCAAATTAAAACATTTGGAAAACAAGCTGAGCGGCGATGAGGAGAGCGAAGACTATTACAATACATTCAATGAAACCTCTACCCAAACGGGAATTATGGATGTGGGGTTACGTACCTCCTTCGATTATCTGCCGTTGGCATCTCATCATGTCCGGTTCGGAGGTGATTACCTGTTACACCGTTTTCGCCCGGAGTATAACCGGGCCGCTTCTTCCGAGACAAATGTTTCCGATACAACGAACATCGGGAAAGTGTTAGCCGATGATTTGTTTTGGGCACATGAAGCCGGAATCTTTGCAGAAGACGACTGGTGCCTTTCGCCAGCCGTCAAGTTAAATGCCGGTCTGCGTATCAGTTTATTTAATGTACAGAGTAAAACTTATATTGACTGGGAGCCTCGTGCTTCACTTCGCTGGCTGATAAAGAATAACTTAAGTTTTAAAGCCTCTTACGCCTGGATGACTCAGTATGTTCATCTGATAAGTAACAGTTTTATCAGCCTGCCTACCGATGCCTGGATGCCGGTAACAAGTAAGCTGAAACCGTTGGAAAGTGATCAGATGTCGGCGGGATTCTATTATGCATTGAATAAAGAATATAACTTTTCCTTGGAAGGTTATTACAAACGGATGAATAACCTGCTGGAATATCGTGACGGACAGAGTTTTGCTCCTTCGTATGTGAATTGGGAAAAGAAAATGACGACTGGTAAAGGACGTTCTTACGGTGTCGAGTTTATGGTGAGCAAGGAAACCGGACGGCTGACCGGCTGGATCGGATATACACTTTCCTGGTCGGATCGTAAATTCCCTGAATTGAACGGAGGTGAACGTTATCCGGCCCGGTATGATAACCGCCATAAACTGAATATTGTAGGCGTTTACAAACTGTCTCACAAAGTGGAATTGTCGGCTGCATGGACATATGCCTCGGGTAATCATGCCACGCTTTCTTTAGAGAATTATGACCAGGCGGCACCTCCGGAGTTAGACCTGCCTTCCGATAATAATTACGATCCGGGTTCTCACGATTATGTTACTGACTGGGGAAATATAGATTATTACGACATCCGCAATAATTACCAACTGCCTGCTTATCATCGCCTGGATCTGGCAATAAAAATCTTTCGTCCGAAGAAAAGCGGAAGATTGGGGATTTGGACGGTGAGTATCTATAATGTTTATTCCCGTATGAATCCATTTATGATCTATAAGTCGGAAAGAAAAGTTCCTGATCCGGACAGTTCCTGGGGCAAATCAGTCCCCGCATTCAAACAGCTAGGAATTATCCCGGTTGTTCCTTCTATTTCTTATACTTATAAATTCTAATTATTAATGAGATCTTTTATGAAATACTGTATTCTGTTTATCTTGTTATCGACACTATTCCCTTCTTGTGTTAAGTATGTCGACCTGGAACATCTGCGTCCGGAACCCAAGCTGGTCCTGAACAGCGTGGTGCAGACCGGTTATCCTCTCACTGCCACGGTTACACGTACCTGGTTTTATACAGATAATAATCCGAACGTGACTATTAAAGATGCAAAGGTCAGCCTGTATGTAAACGGACAGTATCTTGAAGATATGCTATGGTCTGGGGATATAAGTGAATATAATTCAATCGGTTATTATTGTTCGGGTTATATTCCTTCCGAAGGTGATAAGGTACGTCTTGAAGTAAGGAAAGAGGGGTTTAAGGAGGTGTCGGCTGAATGCGAATTACCGGTTAAACCTGAACTACTGAAAGTCGAAATCGTATCGGAAAGGTCGAATGACGACTTATATGGCTCCAGTTATAATTACCGGACTATTTGTAAGACAACATTCAAAGATGATCCGAAAGAGGGTGATTGCTATTTGGTGCGTGTTGCACGTGGTTCGCCTGAAAGAGAGTATGATTTTGAAAAAGAGGAGTGGGGGTATCCCGGAACATATAGTTGGAGAGAAATTTCAGTAGATTATGTTTATGAACCTGTTTTCAAGGATAAAATAACGATATTAGATGAATTGTTCGGTAATGCGGATTGGCTGTCCGGATACAATGGACGACCTTTTTCCGATGAATTGATCAATGGTATGGAATATTCATTGAAGTTAGGTATCGGCCATAGCGATTATCCCTCTTCCCAGTCTCCGGATACAGATTCGGACAACACTCCTCCTTCTTATATGAAAGTTTATTTATATACCCTTTCGAAAGCTTATTATCAATATCTGATGGCATTGGCGGAGTTGGATGATCATTCTGTGAATAACGATCTGATGGATGCCGGATTAGCCGAACCCGTGCGTGTTACCAGTAACATTATAGGCGGAAGCGGAATATTGGGGGCTGCCAGTGTGGATACTATTACTGTGGAAATTCCATACGGATTGTGATCTTTCACTTTCCTGCAGGAGAATAAATGTAAAATATATTTCTTCATTTTATTATTTTTGTCTGGCCCGATAGGGGTATTTAAAAAAAATATGTCTAGTAAATAGATATCAACAAATAACAAGATGGAGAAAGTATACCCTGCAAAGCAGTTTGCCCGTGTTACCTTGGTAGTAATGATGATGATTTTTAGTTTGTCCGGCCTTCAGGCACAGACAAGCAGAGTGGATGAAACACGGAAGGTTACGTTGAATATGCAAAAAGCATCTGTCCGGGAGATCCTGGATGAGATACAGAAACAGACCGGAGTAACCTTTTCCTACGAATCATCTTTGTTGAGTGGACTTCCGAAAACTACATTCCGTGCGGATGATGAAGCACTGGAGGATTGTCTGACACGTTTGTTTGTCAATCTCCCGGTAGTGTACAAGATGACAGGAAAGATAGTTGTTCTGAAGCGTAAACCCAAGCAGGTAACGGTCAGTGGTTTTGTGCGCGACAAACGGTCCGCCGAATCCCTGATCGGGGCCTCGGTTTATGAAGCTCATAGCCGTGTGGGAACGGCATCCAATAATTTCGGTTTTTTCAGTCTGACACTGCCGGGAGGGGATATTACGGTCCGTGCCTCTTATATCGGTTATACCAGTCGGCTGTATAATTTTACTGATCTTGACCGTGATACGGTATTGACAATAGAGTTGGATCCTTCAGCATTCTTGCAAGAGGTGGTTGTGACCGGGCAAAGTACCAGTAAACAATCTGTATTAAGTACCCAGATGGGGGCATTGGAAATTAATCAGCAGACAATTCGCTCTACGCCTGTCATGTTCGGAGAGGCGGATATTATCAAGACATTGCAGTTGACCCCCGGCGTGTCGTCCGGAACAGAAGGTACGGCAGGTATGTATGTTCGTGGAGGTAATGTGGATGAGAATTTATTCCTGATCGATGGTAATCCTGTGTATCAAATCAATCATATCGGCGGTATTTTTTCGGCTTTCAATCCGGAGGCTATCAGTGGAATGGATTTTTTCAAATCCGGTTTTCCTTCACGTTATGGAGGCCGGCTTTCCTCGGTGGTAGATGTGCACATGAAAGAAGGGAATATGAAAGAATATCATGGGAGCGCTACGCTAGGTCTGATATCCGGTAATTTGAATTTCGAAGGACCAATAGTAAAAGACCGTACCTCTTTTAATATATCTCTGCGTCGTACCTGGCTTGATGTACTGTCGGCTCCGGCTCTTGCCATAGCTAACAAGATTACGAAGAAAGATGGAACCCGTACCCGTGCACGTTATGCCTTTCATGATCTAAATCTGAAATTGAATCATATATTTAACGATCGTAGTCGTCTGTATTTCAGTTTGTATAATGGAAATGACGTACTAAAAGGAGGATCAACCGATTTCCCTTCTAAACATGAAGTGGACAATGATTATAATTATGATACGGATGTTTCTTTACGTTGGGGAAATATTATGGCAACTACTGGCTGGACCTATGTATTCAATAACCGTTTGTTTGGAAAATTTTCTGGTGTCTTTACCCGCTATCATTCCAAATTGAGGAGTACAGAACATGATATCGAAGGTCAAGAAGGAGAGAGTGACTATTATGAAAGATTCAGTGAAAGCTCTACGAATACCGGTATTATGGATCTGGGGGTACGTACTTCGTTCGACTATCTTCCGGTTTCTTCGCATCATATCCGTTTCGGTGGAGATTATTTGGTGCATCGTTTCCGGCCGGAATATAACCATTCTTCAGCTTTTGATAAAAGCCAGGATTTTATATCAGAAATCAATAAGGAATATGCCAACGATCTGTTGTGGGGACATGAGGCCGGTGTGTTTGCTGAAGATGACTGGAGTTTATCTCCTTCCGTTCGTGTCAATGCAGGGTTGCGTTTAAGTTTGTTCAATGTGCAGGGAAAGACTTATACCGGACTTGAACCTCGTGTATCTTTTCGCTGGTTACTGGATGAAAATTTAAGTTTCAAAGCCTCTTATTCACGCATGAATCAGTATGTACACCTGATTAGCAACAGTTTTATCAGTTTGCCTACCGATGCGTGGATGCCGGTGACACGTAAGTTGAAGCCGTTGCTCAGTGATCAGGTCTCTGCCGGTTTTTATTATGATCTTAATAAGACTTATAGTTTCTCTGTTGAAGGATATTATAAGACAATGGAAAACTTACTGGAATATCGTGATGGGCATACATTTACCCCATCTTATTTGAATTGGGAAAATAAACTGACTGCAGGAGAAGGGCGTTCTTATGGTGCCGAGTTTATGGTACGCAAAGAATCCGGGCGCACAACGGGATGGATCGGTTATGGTCTTTCCTGGGCCGACCGCCAGTTCGATGAGCTGAATCTGGGTAAACGTTTCCCGGCTCGTTTTGATAACCGGCATAAACTGAATATTGTAGTAATGCATAAGATATCCCCGAAAGTAGAGATATCCGCTGCCTGGTCGTATGCTTCGGGTAATCATGTAACCTTGTCTCTTGAGAATTATTTGGAAAACGGTTCTCCGAATTATGTACATAGCGATGGATATAACATGCCTTATAGTGGTTCGTGGGGAATAGATTATTACGAAGGGCGTAATAATTACCAGTTACCGGCTTACCATCGCCTTGATCTGGGAATTAAGATCTATCGTCCCAAGAAAAAAGGGCGTATGGGTATTTGGACGGTCAGTATCTATAATGTGTATTCGCGTATGAATCCGTTTATGATCCATAAAACTGATAAAGAAGTGCGTGATCCGAACAGTGATTACGGATATAAATTTGTGCCTGTATTTAAGACTGTCGGTATTATGCCTATTATTCCATCAATTTCTTATACATATAAATTCTGATAGTTATGAAAGCTGATATGAAATATATTCTTTTTTTTAGTATTCTTTTGCTGATAACTTCCTGTATGAAAGAAGTGGATCTGGAATATTTACGTCCTGATTCTAAATTAGTATTGAATAGTGTTGCTTCCGTAGGGGAACCGTTGAAAGCTTCTTTATCGCGAACCTGGTTTTATACGGAGGATTACCCTAATGTTACTATAGGAGATGCAAAAGTGGAACTGTATGTGAATGATCGTTTACTTGGCGAAATGAGCTGGAATGTAGAAGAGATCGACTATTATGCTGTTGGTAATTATGTTTCATCTTACATTCCGGTGCCGGGTGATAAAGTGCGGATTGAAGCGAAAAGAGAGGGCTTTAAACAGGTAATGGGGGAGGATATAGTTCCGGATAAACCTGCTTTACTTAATCTGTATGCAGAAAGTCACGAGGAAAATTCTTATGGCTATTCGTATACTAAGCGGCGTTTTAAAGTAACGTTCCGGGATAAGCCGTCTGAACAAAACTGTTATCTTATTTCTTTTGCGTATGGCTCTCCCCATTATGAATATGATTATGACGATTGGGAAAAACCTCCTGTTTTTTCCGGTATTTATTCTTGGCGTCCCGAACCGATTGATTATACTTCTGATCCGGTATTTAGTAATAAAGTTTCTGCTTTGGATAAAGTGTTAGGGAATGACTGGCTTTCAGGATATAATGGTCGCCCCTTTTCGGATGAGTTGTTCGATGGGAAGGAATATACAATGACTTTGGATGGTAATTCTTCTTATGGTTATAATCCTGGTTTCACTCAACCGGAGAACAGGCTTCCCGACTCGGCACGGGTTTATCTATATGCTATATCCGAACCTTATTATAAATATTTGTTAGCTTTGGCTAATTTATCAGATGACTCTTTTAATAATAATCTGGCCGATATTGGACTGGCTGAGCCAGTCCGTGTATTTAATAATATCGAAGGCGGTCTCGGAATATTGGGGACAGCTTGTGTGGACAGCCTTACGGTTGCCATTCAAGAATTAAACTGATTCGATGATGATCGAATATCCCTAATCTCCTGATTTATTCCTTGAAAGAGAATCTAAATAGTCTTTTATTTTGTTGATCCGGTGAATGTCATAATGCATTTAGCCGGTATATTGACAATATACTGACCTTTTTTATCTATTGAATAGTTTTGTGGAGACCAACGATTGTTTTCATCGGTCAGATAACTAATCAGAGTACCTGAGTCTCCCGTCTCTGTTGGCTTTATCCCGGTACGAATGGACCGGGATGAATTGTTGACAGCTACGATAGTATAATTTTTCTCGTTTTTATAAGCTGAAACCAGTAAGCTGTCTGTTGGATTACTGATTTGTGTGCCGATACGCAGACTCCCAGTTGCGATGTAACGGGTGTAATTACCGAAAGTTTCATATCGTTTGGTAAGCGAATAGCCTACACGATCACTGTTCAAAACGATCAAACTTTCATTGTTGTTTGTCGGCATGGCTCCAGCCCACCAAATGAAAGCATTGGCATTAGCTTCTGTCAGAAAAGCGTGGTAGGTGCTTGCCCATTTCAAACCGTCATTGATCGTTGTATCCAAAGGATTTATGTCGCTGATCTCTGTGACCCAGACAGGTATATTGTTTTTTTCAGCCAGTTCGAGCGGAACGATCGGCGTCAGCAAGCTGTCTTTCGGTGCAGGATATGAATCCGGCAGCGTATAGCCATGTCCGGCTGCGATCAGGTTGAAATCTTTGATCTCAGGATATTTTTCCAGTATTGTATTAGTAAAATAGAGGGAGGAAGCAAAATCAGCTTGTGGACTGACTGCAGACCACAACGGGTTTTCTCCGAAAATGATCCGTGCCGGTATTTGCATACGTTTGAAAGTCGGTCCCAGATATCGGGTAATGAATTCTCCCATTCTCTCGGGTGTCCAGAGGCTGGAATTCCAGGGAGCAGCATAACCCGGTTCGTTGGAAGGAGAGAGAGCATAGGGCTCGAGTCCGACAGATGTGTATGCTTTGTAGAATGAAGCCAGGTAATCGGCGTATTCCTGATAGCATTCCGGCTTTAATTCCCCTTGCGACACTTTGCCGTTTGTTTTCATATAAGCCGGTGCACTCCAGGCGGAAAAGAAAAGTTTATCTACATGATATTTGTTTTTAGCCAGTAAGGTCAGCCATAGTTGTCCACGGCGCAGACGGTCGTCAGACTTGCCTTCGAAGAACGGATCATCCAGATCTATCTCTAGATCATCTGTCAGATTAAAGTCTTTATCATTTTTGTTTTCCCAGTAATGAGGAAATATTTCTCCCCGGAGAATATTCAGGCGTAAACCGTCCGGACCAAACATCTCATCCATGATTTTTTCCCTGTTTTTGTGGGAGTATAATTCATCCGCCCATCCGGCTTGTGCTACACCGAAACCGTCGATCGGTTGTTTAATGTCGTTCCATAAAAGTTGTATGGAAATTTCCGGTTGTTTACTTGTTTCTTTATTCCCGATACAACCGGAGATTATGAGTGCGAGAAAAGAGAAGCTCAGGAACAGATATCTATGTGTTTTCATATTATAAACATGATTGTGTAAAACGAACGTTTTTATTCTCCTTTGTATTGTTTGTTCTTATCAATCAATTTATTGATTTTAGCAACGGATGCAGCAGACCTGAGTCCGTCTTCCGGGGTGTTCATACAGTAATCTACCAGTATCTCTACGGTAGAAACCGCGACATGCATACGTGTGTCGCTGGAGGCGTAGTAAATGAAAACCTTACCGTCCTCGTCTGCAATCCAACCGTTAGAAAACAACACGTTAGATACATCTCCGACTCGTTCGTCCCCTATAGGTGCCAGGAAATAGCCTCCGGGCTGTGCAATCACTTTTGTTGGGTCTTCCAGGGCCGTCATGTACAGATAAAGTACATAACGTAACCCTGCAGCACATGCCCTGACTCCATGAGCCAAATGTAACCAGCCTTTCGGTGTCTTGATAGGATGCGGACCTTCCCCGTTCTTAACCTCCTTGATTGTATGGTAGTAGCGTTTATCTATAATTAGTTCGGAGGAAACTACGGCATTTGTCATATCTTCAATTAAAGTCCAACCTATGCCTCCACCACTGCCAGTATCGATGAATCCATCCTGAGGACGGGTATATAATGCATATTTCCCGTTCACAAACTCTGGGTGTAAAACAACGTTGCGCTGCTGGCTTTTTGTTATCAGGTCCGGAAGTCTTTCCCACCTGATCAGGTCTTTTGTCCGAACAATGCCTGCTTTAGCTACAGCGGAGGATAAATCGCCGGGTTTAGCTTCGGGATCGTGCCGTTCGCTACAAAAAATACCGTATACCCATCCGTCTTCATGGACTGTCAGGCGCATATCATATACATTTGTTTCATCCGGATCGATATCCGGTAAATTGACCGGTCGTTCCCAGAAGCGAAAATTATCTACACCATTCGGACTTTCGGCAATGGCAAAAAATGATTTCCGATCACAGCCTTCCACACGAACCATTAGCAGGTATTTGCCGTTCCATTTGATCGCCCCTGAATTCATGGTTGCATTGACACCAATACGTTCCAGGCAATACGGATTGGTGGCCGGATTCATATCGTACCTCCATTCTAATGGAATGTGATTGGCTGTTATGACCGGATAAATATAACGGGTTATTATTCCATTATCTTCAACTATCGGTTGATTGGGGCGTTCCAGTAGATTTTTTTGTTTCTTACATAGAACATCAAGTCTATTTTGAAAGTTAATTTCCATGAATTGCATAATTTCGTTTGACTGTCGCTATTTGATGCAAAGGTAGGGAGTTGATGAAGGAGAAAACAAGTAGTTTTTTTGCGACATATAATGAATCTATATCAATTTTACAGGAAGATATGGCCTTTTTTAGAATCGTATGCAGAAATAAGACGGTAATATTTCATCAGAAAGATAAGCAGGGGTAAATGCGAAATCAAAATATTATTAGTTTGTGATAAATTTGTATTGTATTTTATAACGCATGTCAGTGGTATTCTAATGAACGACAATGCCTCCCTACCCGATATATATTCCAGGTGAGGAGGCATTATTATGTTAACTAATTTATGATTCTGATTATTTGACTAGCTGAAACGTTGCCAATACGGCTTTATGGTCGGTAGGCCAGATCCCTGCCGGGGTAATGATCGGATCGGCAGTTTCTTCCGTGACACGTTCTCCGCGGAGGATATCCCCTTTAGGGCCAATGATGGTAACATCTGTCAGGCTTAGTCCGTTGAATGGAGAATACATGATGAAGTCGATGCGATCGCGATCGTCAGCTTCCGGTGACCAGACCAATTTTTTCAATGCAATATCCGGGCAGTCTGCCGGGCAGGTAAATCCGGGGTGAGTGACCGGATCGGGGTATTTTTCGCGATAAGAATCTTTGTAACCTGCTTTTTCAAGTATAACGGATACGTCCCAGGGTACAATGAGACCGTAGTGATCGCGCATATCTTTTGTCGCTTCCGTCCAATCCAGATGTGAAGGCTCATTAAAGTCGCCTCCCAGAACAACAATACGCCCGGCTGCTTTATCTTTTTCGGCTTCATTTACAAAGCGTATAATAGCGTCATCTCTTACGGATGCGCGGTTCAGGATCAGTAAAGAGTCGAGATTGTTAACTCGTTCTATTTTCTCCCAGTTATTACCGTCGTATCCACGGGCATCATAATAAGCACAATTACGATAGTCCAGATGTGCTGTGTAAATGGCAAATTCCTGCCCGCCTTTCTTTGTAACCAGACGATAAATGCTACCTCTATCATCATTCAAAGGATAAACAGTAGTGCTGTCGCTGATCGGATAGCGGCTTAATAGACCTGAGTCTTCCGTATAAAAGGAATAATAAGTCTGTCCTCGTTTTTTCAGAGCTTCGACGATTCTGTCACAAAAGCGGGTATCGTGATAGTTGCGTACTTCACTCAGTGTTACAAAATCCGCATCGCTGCGAATAATTTCATCGGCTACTGCATCAAATCCATTCTTTACTACGGTTCCTTCCTGCCAGATGTTGAATTGCAGGACTTTGAATGTATCAGTTTTCTGACAGGCAGAGAAACTGATGATAATTAACAGCAAGAGTGCTGTAAATAACCCTTTTTTCATGATGGTTGTGTTTTTTATGAGATTTTTTTAGTCCCGCGAAATTAGCCAATTTTTCAAGGCGGAACTAAACAATCACCTTCTTTTTTCTATAGTTTTCTCTGAATTCTGTCGGTGGCATTCCTTTTCTCTTCTTGAATATGCGGTTAAAATTCGACAGGTTATTGAAACCGCATGCATATCCGATCTCTGCGACTGATTGGGAAGAATCGATCAGGGCGCGGATGGCAAAACCTAAACGTATATCCGTTAGGAAGTCGACAAAACTTTTAGATGTACGTTGCTTGATATATCGGCAGAAGGAGGGTTCACTCATGTTGATCAGGTCGGCAACATCCGAGAGGCGTACCTGTTTATTGTAATTTACGTTCAGATAATCTATGACTTTCCTTATACGTAAATCTTCTTCATGGGTTCTTTCCTGACGGATGAAAGAGTGGCTGGCCAGTTCCCGGAAATCTTCGGAGAGAGACAGTTCATGTAAAATCATCATCAGTTTCATGACCGAATAGAAGCCATCTGTCTCGCAGGTGATCGTTTTTAGCAACGGACGGACTTTCTCTATTGCCTGTACGCCGAAGGCAACCCCTTTCTGTGCACGTTCGAAAAGTGTTTTTATACTTTGAAACTGGTTTCTTTCCAGTAGTTCTTCAGGAAAGGATGAACGGTGAAATTGTATGGTTACCTCATGGATAGCCTGTGATTTGCATTCATGGTTAACCCAGGCATGTTCCAAAGTCGGATTCGTGACTAAAACCAGTTCATCGTCGCCGATCGTTTCAACGGAATCGCCGACTATACGTTGGGCTCCTTTTGCATGTTCAATGAAATTCAATTCATATTCAGGGTGTACATGAATGGGGAAATTGAATGTTGATTTAAGGCGCTCTATTACGATGAAGCAGTCTTTTGAAGATAATGGCGATACTTCTTTAAACAATGCGGTTCCAATCATACTTTTTGTATTTCTGTACGCAAATATAGTCAAAGTTTTTATTTAGTTAATGTTACAGATGTTTTACAAGAGTCTTTTGTTATCTTTGCAACAGATAATCAGACACAAAACAGAATATGGACGGTAAGAGAGTATTTGTTACCGGTGGTGCTAAGGGTATTGGTGCTGCCATTGTAACCGCATTTTGCAATGTGGGAGCGCGCGTCGCTTTTTGTGATACAGATGAGAAGGCAGCTTTGCGTCTTTGCGATTTATTGCCTACTTTTGTCCAGTTTTTTCAGACTGATGCCAGTGATCCGGAAGCTCTTCAAAAAGTTTTCAACAAACTTATCAACATGTGGGGAGATGTGGATGTGATTGTTAATAATGTGGGTATCAGTGAATTTACGCCACTGGTTGATACAAGTATTGAACAGTTCGACAAGATCCTTTCAACAAACCTTCGTCCGGTGTTTATAACTTCAAGGGCATTGGCTATTCATCGGAACAATGAAGAAGGAAAACAACGTTACGGACGGATCATCAATATTGCTTCCAGCCGTTATCTGCAGAGTGAACCCGGGTCGGAGGGATATGCCGCTTCCAAAGGAGGTATTGTATCATTGACACATGCACTTGCACTTTCTTTCAGCGATTATAATATTACGGTAAACTGTATCAGCCCCGGCTGGATACAAAATGAGAACTATCAACTATTGAAACGTTCAGATCATAAACAGCATCCTTCGGGACGCGTGGGGCAGCCTTCGGACATTGCCAATGCCTGTCTTTTCCTTGCTGCTCCCGAAAATGACTTCATCAACGGACAAAATATTGTTGTTGACGGCGGAATGACTAAAAAAATGATTTATAATGAATAACATGCCATCGGCATATTTGCCAGTTATTTAGTTGAAACCGATCCTTATGTTCTTGTTGTTGAATGCCGGATAGACTAAGAACTGGCGATCCATCCGTCTGTTCCAGGGATTATACTCGTAGTTGATCCCTACACCAACGCGGAACCCTTCTGCTACTTTAACTTCAAAAGCACCTCCTACACTGGTGTGATTATAATATGGGTTCAACAGCATATGCGGATTTGTACGTTCTCCTTTCTGATAAAACGCATATTGTCCCCAGCCTCTCAATGTCAACCAATCGGAGGCTTCAAAGCTGACAGAAGCATTGACCCCTCCCATGAAATCGGGGCTATAATTGAATGGGGTAAAATACCGTCCTGCAAAAGCTCCTCCTGTAAGTGTCCATCGATCCTGTTGCCATACGAGGGATGAACTTACCCTTGTAAGTCCGCCTACACCGGGCCAGGTGAACTGTTCTCCGACAGTCAGCAAACCGGTTGTTTCACTGATCGGAGTAAAATCGAATTCCTGAAAATCGAGTGCCATAGGAGATATGCGACGTATCATTGGCGTAAATACATTAAAAAACGGACGATAAGCTTGTGACAGAACCTGCATATCCATCGGCCGTTCGTCATGGATTTGCGGAAAGTCTGGGGTAAACTCTCTGAGTTTCTTTTCAAACTCGGTTAGTTTGGATGGGGTATACGTTTTGTAAGATAACTCCGGTATATTGAAATCAAGCGCTTTGAACTTGGGTACGGCCGTAAGTTTCCCTTCACGATTCAGTACAAAATCAAATACAGACTGCGCATGACTATATGATACACACGCCAATAGTGCTATTATTATAAAATATCCCCGCTTCATACACAACATCATTTTATTGACGCTAAGATAGATTATTTGCTTAAAATAAGCTATTTATTCTTCTTGTTTTTACTTAAATAACATATATTTGTCTTATATCTACTATCAGGTGGACTGTTTCTTTTACAAATAAAAAAAATATTTTCAATTTTCTCTATCAGCCTGCAACATTGAAAGGACCTTTTTCATCATACAGATAGAGAGTAATATTACCTATGGACGAACAGCTGTTAATTGCCGGATGCAAACGTGGGGAGTCATGGGCTCGTAAAGAGATATACGAGCTGTATGCTCCTGCCATGATGAGTGTGTGTATGCGGTATGTAAATAACAGGGAAACTGCTCGTGATTTGTTGCAGGATGGATTTATCAAGATATTCACGAAAATAGGAAGTTATACGGGGAGCGGTGCGTTTCCCGGTTGGGTTCGCAGGGTATTTGTTACTACAGCGCTTGAATATCTGAGAAAAAACGATGCGATCCGGTTAAGCGTTAATTTTGATGATTGCGGGGAATTGGCGGATGAGGTGGATGTATCGGCATTAGAACGTTTATCTGCCGATGATCTGCATGCCTGTATTGCCCGTTTACCGAATGGCTACCGGACGGTATTCAACCTCTATGCGATAGAGGGATATTCTCATAGTGAGATAGCAGAAATGCTACATATCAGTGAAGTAACCTCGCGAACACAGTTTATTCGGGCGCGGAAGGTGTTACAAAAAAGTGTTCAATCATTAATCAAGCATGAAAATGCGCAGTGATACGGATCATAGAGAACAATTGGATGATTTCAGCGAATTCATGAAACGGAAACTGGAGAACCACCGATTACCCGTCGATGATCTTTGCTGGGAAGGGATCGAGCCTCGTATGAGACCCCGCGGACAGAAATGGCTGTGGTGGGCCGGAAGTTCTGTGGCTGCAGCTGTCATTGCATTATTATTTTTATTTGCACCTTTTCGGACAGAAGAGATACCCGACGGAAGTCAAGAATTACCGGTGGCTGTTACTGATGATAATAGAGAGAATGTATATGAGGAGAGTCCGGAAGATGTTCGGGAGGAAACAACTTCATTTGTGGGACAACCTGTTCCAAAGGAAAAACTGATTGCTGCTGTTGTTTCTGACGAATCTTCCACTGTTCTGATTGCTGAAAAAGAAATACCGGAAATAACCGATAGTGTAGAGATACAGGATGAAACTGTTCAGTTAGCTGATGAAGGGAAGAAGGTATCTTCACCTGACCTGTATAGTTATGAGTCAAAAAAACAGACGTATTCTTCAGCTGGCAAGAATAGAAAGGCAGAAAGAAAGTGGTCTGTAAATGCGGGATTCGGAACAGGTGGTCATGTGTCATTAGGGTTAGGATACGATTATGCTGTAGAGGCACCCAATGACCATTTTAATCCAAGTTATCCCGGGACGATTCCGCCTCCGGTTAAACCTCCCTTTTTCGAAAATTCAACAGTATTGTCATCCGATGAATATACGAGTGTAGATGCTGCCTTGCCTTTGTCTTTTGGTCTGACTGTGCGTAGAGATTTCAATCGGTATATCGGGTTGGAAACCGGATTGGTCTATACCTATCTGGCATCGAATCTGGATAAGTGGGATAACATTCACTACAAATCGCGGTTAGAGCTTCATTATTTGGGTATTCCGGTAAATCTGGTAGTGTCCCTTTGGCAAAACTCTCGATGGAAAATCTATTTGTCCGGTGGTTTTATGGTTGAAAAAGGATTAAGATCCAAACAGACAGAAACCCGGTATTGGCAGACAGATGTGAAGACTCTGGTAGACAAGGGGGGGATAAACGGCTTGCAATGGTCATTGAATGCGTCTGCCGGTGTTTCCTATCGTTTTTACAAGGATTGGAATATTTATTTCGAACCGCGTATTTCACATTATTTTGATAATAACCAACCGGTAAGCATCCGCACGGAACACTCTGTACTCGTCGGGTTGGGGGCCGGTATCCGTTTTGATTTTTAATTAAGAGAGTTAGCATATTAATCCACTAAATTTATTGAAGATGAAAAAACTAATGAGTCTGTTCTGTCTGTCGTTGATCTGTTTGTTTTGCGGATGTAATGATGATATGAAGGTAAGAGAGACAGTTACCTATACGGTGAATAAACCTGTGTATATGTCAGCCAATGCATTCCGTTCTTCTGTGAAGGTGAATGCGTTGCCGGAAGAAATTACGCAGCAGGGAAAGATTTGTTTTTATGAAGGTTATCTGTATATGTCGGAACCTGGAAAAGGAATCCATATTATCGATAACAGAAATCCTTCGTCACCGGCTTTGGTCGGTTTTATAGAATTGATGGGAAATGCCGACCTGGCTATCCGTAACAATCTGTTATATGCGGATTCGTATGTCGACCTGGTGTGGTTCGATATCACTAATCCGGCTTTACCGGTGTTGAAGAGTCGGTTGGAAAATGTTTTTCCACAGAGTTTCCCTCCGATTGAGGATGGTATAATAGATTCCGAAGTTTTTTCCGAAGCAGGAAAAGCCAAAGGTATCGTTATAGGCTGGACACAGGAAGAAGTAACGGAAACCTATGAGTATTATAAAGATGAAATCTACTATAATGATATGGCGACAAATTCCGGAAATAGTAGCGGTGGTTCTTCCACGGGAGTGAATGGTTCTATGTCCCGCTTTGGTCTTTATAAGGATTATCTGTATGTCGTTTTGAATAATCAGATGGATATTTTCGATCTTTCCGGTGAAGAACCGGTTGTTGCAACTGAAACTATTCCTGTCGGATGGAATGTCGAAACGATTTTCAGTTATAAGGAATATATGTTCATGGGAACGCCCACCGGTATGCTGATCTATTCGGTAAAAGACCCGGTAAAGCCGGAGTATCAGTCGGCAATGGTTCATGTGTACGGTTGTGATCCGGTAGTTGTGGAAGATGATATTGCTTATGTGACTGTCCATTCCGGTAATAATTGCGGGCAAAACTTTAACGAACTGATCATTTTAGATGTCAGTGATGTAAAAAGTCCGCAGCCGATCGTAGCTTACACCATGACAAAGCCTAAAGGACTGGGCATCGATAACGGGACTCTTTTCCTTTGTGACGACGGCCTGAAGATTTATAACGCATCAGATTCGCAAACATTGATGGCCAACCGGCTGGCTCATTATTCCGGCATGGAAGGATATGATGTGATTCCATATGGGAATGTCTTGATGATGATGGCTGAAGACGGTATTTATCAGTATGACTATTCTGATCTGAAAGAGATCAGGCTGTTGAGTAAGTTGGCTGTGAAGAAATGATATAGGAATATATAAATGGGAAGAGATGGCGATTATTTGAGTCATCTCTTTTTTTGTTTTAAATAGATTGATTATTTGTTTTCTAAATGCTTTATTTATAGATTATTGCTGATCGTACAGACATTTGCATTTAATTTTATTTTCAAAAAGTTTATTTTTACCCTACCCATTTTTATTCTTTTGATTGTAATATGAAAAAAGAATAGAAATGGAATCTGATAAGATATATAAAATCATATTGACAGTCCTGGCAGGCGAAGAAACTCAGGAAGAACACGAACAACTTTCTGCATGGTTGAATGAGTCTGAAGAAAATAGGCGGGAATATAGTCAAATCGAGCGACTTTACCAGCTTTCTTCATCTTCGTCTTCAAAGAAAGTCTCTTCATATTATGATGTAGAGCAGGCGTGGAAGTTTGTTAAAGGCCAAACAATAGATAAAAGAAAATCTTTTATATTCAGAAAATGGATTTCGTATGCAGCTATGTTGACTCTTTTGTTAACGGCAGGAATGTTCTATCTATATAAACAGCAATTATATTCTCTTTCCAGCCAGGTGAATTTGGAACAACTGAAAGAACCAATTCTTCTATTGGACAATGGAGAAACAATCTCTTTGGATAAGGATACTTTTTCAATAGAAAACGAACATACAATTATTCACAAAAAAGCGAAAGTTCTTTCTTATATCCCTCAAGAGAAGGAAGAACAAAATATAAAGACAGATAGGAAGAATCGTTTAGTGATACCTAAAGGCAAAACTTACGAATTGAAACTCTCCGATGGAACCCATGTGTGGTTAAATTCCGATTCGGAATTAATTTATCCGACCAATTTTACAGGTAATACTCGTGAAGTGATATTGAGGGGAGAGGCCTTTTTTGATGTTGCAAAAGATGCATCCAAACCTTTTATTGTAGAAAACAATCAAATGAAGATAAAAGTATTGGGTACATCGTTTAATGTATCTGGTTATGTGTCGGAAAGGTTACAAAATGTCACTTTGGTAAACGGTTCCGTACAAGTTCAGATAGATAACGATTCTGCCTTTCGGATTTCTCCATCGGAACAATTTTTATATGATAAAGAAAAACAAACTACAAGTATACAAGTTGTTAATACAGATTTATATACAGCGTGGACTGAAGGAAAGTATATTTTTAAGGATACGAGACTTGAAGATATTTTATCCAAGTTGCAGCGATGGTATGATTTTGAGATAATTTACCTGCAGGAAGAGTTGAAGAATAGGCGTTTTTCAATAGTGATTAATCGTGAAGACAACCTGAAAGATGTATTGGAGGTTATAAGCTTCACTTCGAATGTAAAACTTGTGCAAGAAAACAACATAATTAAAGTGAAATATTTAGAGAAAGGAGGAGAATGAAATAAGATAATTATGAAAAACACGAAAGAGGTAGTATCTGATACATACTACCTCCATACAACAAATTAAAAACAATAGTATAATAATTTCTAACTTGTAAATCACAAATTTATGGAAAAAACAGGTATAGGTCTTTTATCTAATACCCAAAAACTCTTAAAAAGGTCGATTTTTATAGTTTCGTTATGTGGTACCCTTACTGGGGGAGCACTGGACTTATATGCTTCAGAGTCAGTATTTGAACAAAACTATAGTCTGACACTTTCTTATAACAATGCATCCCTGGAACAGGTTTTGGATGCAATTTCAAAGCAAACAGGCATTAAAATAGCTTATAGTAATGATGTCATTGTAGAGAAACAGCAGATAACCGTCAATATTAAAACGACGGATATACGGGAAGCTTTGCGTGTAGTGCTTGGAGATGGATACACGTTTAAACAGATAGATGATTATATTGCAATTGCAAAAACGACTAAGGCGGAATCGACCGTTACAAACAGTGTTGCTGACGATCGTGAATGGACTATCCAGGGGCAGGTTGTAGAAAATATAGAACCACCGGTTCCATTAGCAGGAGTGAATGTCATGATCAAAGGGACAACCATAGGTACGGTGACTGATGTCAATGGATATTTCAGTATCAAAGCCAAGCGAGGTGATATATTGGTATTCAAATATATTGGTTTTAAAGATTTTGAACATGTTGTTTCTCGTGCCATAAGTAACTTAACGGTATCTATGAGTTCGGATTCTGAAGAAATTGATGAAATCATCGTAACTGGTTTCTCGTCGGAAAAGAGAATGAACTCTGTTTCTGCTGTATCTACATTGGATGTTACGAAGAATATGGCAACTAAACCTATCACTTCTTTGTCACAATCTTTACAGGGAGGTATCACCGGTTTGAATGTATCGCAAAGTTCCGGTCTACCGGGTGCCGATGCTGCTGTTATCAAGATTCGTGGTATCTCCTCTTTGTTGACCAACAACGACCCGTTGGTATTGGTGGATGGTATTCCGATGGATATGAACCAGCTAGATCCGAATACGATTGAAAGCGTTACCATATTGAAAGATGCTGCCGCGTCTGCTATTTATGGAGCTCGTGCTGCTAATGGTGTGATTGTTGTAAAAACCAAACGTGGTATGCCAGGGAAGGTAAGCGTATCTTATAATGGGTATGTTGGTGTTCAACAAGCTACTTATCTTCCAGAAATGGTCGATGCTGCGACTTATATGGAAATGTCGAATGTAGCTAACCAAAATATTGGTGGAGATCCGACTTATTCGCAGGAAGCAATTAATGCAACCCGCAACCAAATAGATCCGATCAAGTATCCGAATACGGACTGGATGGACTTTATTTTTAACAATGGGTTAATCCATAGTCATTCAGTAGGTCTTTCTGGTGGTAGTAACCTAGCGCGTTTCGCTTTAACTGTAAATTATTTGAATAACGAAGGATTAGTTGAAAAATCCAAGTTTGACCGTTTGAATATCCGTGCCAATACGACTGTCAACCTGATGGATAATTTGTCTGTGGATATGGACTTCAATTCATATCGTACGAACAAATATGAGCCGATGTATAGGGATGGAGCTTATACGTCAGAAATTATTCGGTATTCTTATACAACTCCACCAACAACCATGGGTAGATATCCGATGAAAGAAGGTAACGATATCGTTTACTATGGTAATCGTCCGGAACAACGTAACCCAGCTGCTATGTTGGATCGTGGTGGCGAATACAAAGCGTTGGAAGATAATATCAGTATTAACTTGGCTCCTCGTTGGGAAGTGCTTCCTAAGTTAATTTTACGAGGACAGTATTCTTATCGTATCAGTAGTACGGCAAATAATAGAAAAAGACGTGCTTACAATTTCTTTGATTACGAAACGGATGGATTTTTGCAGACCTGGAGTGCTATTAATGAGGCAGGTAAAGATCGAACCAGTTATTATTACATTGGCGGTACGGCTGAATATACGTTAGAAAAGGACAAACACCGTTTGTTTGCGATTGGAGGTTACAACCAAGAGCTGACCAATAAAGGTGACTGGGATCAATGGTCAATGGTATCTATGTTTCTGAAAGCCAATTATACATTCAACGACCGTTATCTGATTGAAGGTACTGTACGTCGTGATGGTTCTTCACGTTTTGGTAAAGGCCACAAATTTGGAGTATTCCCTTCTGTCGGTTTGGGATGGAATTTGCATGAAGAAAACTTTATAAAGAATAATCTGAAGTTTGTGAATAATTTCAAGGTTAGAGGGTCATTTGGTACATTGGGTAATGAAAATATTGATAAGCTATATAAATATCAAAACCTGATTGATGCGGGTAATGGTAATGAAACGGTATTCGGTAATCCGAACCTGACTTGGGAAACGATTCAGATGTTCAATGTGGGTGCGGACATCCGTTTGTTCAAAGATTTGGATATTACGATTGACTATTATAACAAACTGACCAAAGACTTGATTCTTGAACCTCCTATCTCTTTCATTGGTGGAACTCAAAAAGTTTTCTTGAACTCCGGCCAATTGAGAAATAGAGGTTGGGAAATTGACTTGAATTATGGTAAGCAGTTGACTAAAGATTTCGGATTTAATATTCATGGTGGTTTAAGCCACAACGAGAATGAAATCGAAGAATTGTTTGGCGGACCGTATTATAATGATAATAATACTACTATTCATCAAGAAGGATATGCTTTGAATAGTTATCTGGTTTATCCAACTGCCGGTTTGTTACAAGAAAGCGATTTTACGAAAAATGCAGATGGTAAGTGGATTCCTAAAGAAGGAGTTGTTATTTGGGACGGTCAGCAGCCTGGTGATATCCATTACATAGACCAAAATAAGGATGGAGAGATTACAGCTGACGACCGTGTGATTCGTGGAGACGAACAACCGTCGTTGAACTACTTTGCCAATATTTCATTAGATTGGAAAAAATGGAGTTTGGAAGTTCTGTTCCAAGGGGTAACTGGGGTAGATGCTTACTATTCGGCTCCTTATTCATTCGGTCTGGATATAACGGGAGATGGTTTGGTTCCATTGGCAGCACAAAAAGACTATTGGACACCGACCAATACCGATGCACGTTATCCGCGTTTGGCTCCGAATGCAACGTATGGAAATAACGGACATCAGTCTGATTTCTGGTTCTTTGATGCCGGTTATTGCCGTGTAAAATATATCCAGCTAGGATATACATTCGATCAACTCGGATTGAAGAAATTGGGTATTTCCAGTGTTCGTTTGTATGTAAATGCGCAGAATCCGTTTACATTTACTAAGAGTGACCTGGTAGATCCGGAAAGTAGAGGTCAGTTGGCTTCTTATCCGTTGGTGAAGACCTACTCTTTTGGTGTTAATTTGAATTTCTAAGCTAGATTGTATCATGGAATTAAAAAATATTTTCAGTAAAAAGGTTTTGACCTTACTTTCTGCATCCATGTTGTTTTGCGGATGCGAAGATTTCTTGACACGCGACCATCCGACTGCAATTACCGATGACGATTTTTGGGGTACGGTTAATGAGTGTAATGCAGCATTTGGACAATGTAAATATTGGCCACGAGGTACCTATCATTACGATGCTCCCTACTTCTCATTGGTTCACTTGGAAGGGGCTACCGACAATATGTATTGGTCGGGTAACTTCAAGGGTGAAATTGCCAACTTGGGAAATGGTTCGGCTACTACCACTACGGGTGGGTATATGAATGATTTGTGGACACAATACTATTTGCGTATTCGTCGTTGCAACCGTTTCTTGGAACATGTGGACGCCGCCTATTTTGTAGATGAAAAAGAACGGGAGAGAATGATTGCCGATGTCCGTGTTTGGCGTGTTTGGTATCATATCCAGTTGTTGATGTATTATGGAATGAATGATGGTATTCCAATTCAGGATAAAGTGTTGAATGGTGATGAAATTTATAAAGGCCGCAATACGATTGATGAATGTTTAGACTTTATCAATAACGAATTGGATGCGGTGATTGCTATTCAGGATCCGGAGGGGAAAGTTTTCCCGTTTGTGTGGGATAGAGACCGTCGCGATCGTATGTGTAAAGCATACGCATTGGTGTTGAAAATGGATGTGAATTTGCAGTTTAAACGCTATGATGTAGCCAAGGCGGCCGCTAAGGCGATTATTGATAATCCGGATAATAATTTTTCTTTGTATTACAGCGAAGAAACGGATGATGATCCGGGCAAGCACTATCGTGATATGTTTCGTTATAAAGGTCAGGATAATAAAGAACGTATCATGTATATAAGCAGTGGTTGTTCGGAAGCTTGGTTCCGTAATGCTCCGCAGAGCTTGAGCGGACAGGGGGCTGCCAGTGTTTTGAGGTCGTTAGTAGATGAATATGAAACAGCAGATGGTGTCGCTTTGAAAGACCTGCCTGCTGCTGAACGGGAAAAATTGGAAAAGAACCCATTAGAGGTAACACGCGATCCGCGTCTGAAAGCAACAGTAGTGGTACCAGGTGATAATACCTCTTTCCAAAATTACGTATATGAGCCGTTCAAAGATGGTGGTGCTGACCAAGTAGGTAAAGTGGGGGCTTCTCGTACCGGTTACTGGGTTAAGAAGTTCTTGGACGAACAAGACAGAGCCAGCGGTAGCGGTAGCTTGTATTTCCCGTTGTATCGTTATGCTGAAGTATTATTGAGCTATGTAGAGTGTTTGGTAGAAACAGGTGATTGGCAGAATCCGGATGTTGAAAAATACATCAACATGATTCGTAACCGCGCTGGTATGCCGAATATGAACAAAGCAGTTTATAATACTCAAGAAAAAGTACGTGAACTGTATCGTCGCGAACGTCGTGTAGAACTTGCATTTGAAGGAAAACGCTACTTCGATATTCGTCGTTGGAGCATTGGTAATGAAACCATGAATGGACCGGCTTTGGGTGCTTGGAATCCGACAACCAATGCGTATGTTCAGGTAGAAAACCGTGCTTGCACATTCCCGAAATACAATGCATGGCCTATCCCTCAAGCAGAGGAAACGGCTAATCCGAATATTGAACAGCCGACAGGGTGGTAAATAAATTTCAAGGTAGTGTATCAAAATTCCGTTTGTGGAGTTTTGATACACTCCTATCAATTCTAATAATTTAAACTTAAAAAAACATGAAAGCTATGAAATTAATACTCCCAGTCTTATCCTATTTCCTGCTCTTTATGGCGCAGACTGTCAATGCACAATATTATGGCTATGAAGACGATTTGGAAATCGTTTTAACTCATAATAATATTGAATTCCCTTCACACATTAGTACATTGGATTATTGTGAGATAAAATTGCGAAATAAAAAAGGTCCAGGGTATTTTTTGCCTAAACCGGATCAATGGTATGGTGATTTTCATACCATGCAAGAGGATCCTGTTCATTCTATAATCAAAGGTCACTTCCTGAAGGCAGGAACATGTACGATTAATGCCCGGATCGGTGGTTCAGTGGTGATCTCAAAAAGTTTTGAAATATCTGATCCGTATCTGACAAGTAATAGTACAATTTTACCTTATGGAAAGGAAGAAACGGTTGAAATAGTCAATTTCCCACGAGACAAAGTGTCTATAACTTGGCTTGTGTCTGATGGTTTGGAGATCGTGTCAGGGCAAGGAACCGAAAAATTAGTATTTACAACTAAAAAGAATACTTCCTCCTATGAGTACATTGTTGCTAATGTACAATCGGAAGTTTGGATATTAAGTTTAAGAAATAATGTAAGTATAGTAGGAATACCTCAGGCTGACGAAATTCAAGTATCCCGAACCTCTTCCAATATGTTTATTCTGGATGTCGATCAAGAAGTGATGCATTCTTCTCCACTGAAATATGAATTGTATGACCAAGCAAGAGGCTCTTTAATGCGAAAAGGCATGGTTGAATTAAAAGACGGAGTTTTAAACTTTAATAATCTCCCTAAAGGTATATATGTGTTGAAGTTATATTTGGATGAGAAAAATATTAAAACTCGAAAAATACTTATCAATTGAAAAGATGGTTTGCTAGTAATTACTTTGTTAAAACCCGGCATAGCATTGTTACTGTGCCTTAGATTATAATACCATAAGTGCATTCACAAAATTCTGGAAGGTATGGTTGAATTTGAACCTGCTAACCCAAGACATAGAGAACGATTATACGACAGAAGTATCACCGTAGGGAAAACATCACGCAACGAAGACATCGCGAAACGGATTGTAGAGGAAGGATCGGAAATAAAGTATGATACTTTATTATCCATTATCAACCAGATGATCGTATAATCCGCGAAATGTTACAAAACGGCACTAGCGTATTGACCGGAGTTTGCTAGTATACTCCGAGCGTAACGGGGCTATGGAATAGTTCTACAGAGAAGTTTAATTCCGAGAAACATGAGATTTCAGTCAGCATGAGCCCTTCAGCCGAGTTGCGAAAAGCTCTTTCACATTATTGAAAGCTCCGCGTGTGATTGAATATGAGCATACTTTACGTATAGGCAATGGTGGAGGTAGCGATCGTCCGGAAATCGAATAAAACGGTTACGGGAAAAATTTGACTTGGTGGCTGAAGAGGGGAATCCTTTTTGTTGATTCATTATTTAAATTGAAATAAGAAGGTTATGAATAAAGGTGTTTATCAATGCGTTTTGTTAGTTCTGTTTTTTAGTGGTATGGTGGCTTGCTCAGATCGCTCGAAACAAACAGTGCCTTTTGAGTGTATGCTGGAAGGAGAAGTGAAAGGGTGGTCGGAGTGTAGTAGCTTGGCATTGATAGAAGCGGAGAAAAGGGAGGAGGCTGTTCCGGTGGTGTCGATACCGGTTGTCGGAGGAAAATTCGAATATACATTTCGCGACAGTGTCAATCGTCTGTATCAATTGTACGGTAAGTTTGATGAGGGTAACCGTCGCCGACGTGTTGAGTTTATTTCAGAGAAAGGGAAACTATTTGTAGAATTGTCGCGGGATGAGGAAGAACTGATTTCACAAATCCGTACGGATTTACCTTTTAACAAGGAGCTGCAATTGGTTGCTGATAGTTCCATAGCGGTAAAATTGTTTACCAAACGCAAACAAATGAAAGCAGATGGATTGTACTACCTCTCGGAAGAATATAAGGAGTTGTCGGAAGCTGCCAAGCAGTTGGAAGGGGAGATTTTTTTCAGCCAGAATCCGGAGAGGGAACGATTGTTTGAGTATGTCCGTACGCATCCGACATTTACCGGATTCTGCCTTTATAAATGGTTGTTGTTGAAGAATATCGGACCGTTTTTATCTTTCCCGTCTGATCCGAACATACCGGTTTTAAAAGAAATCTATGAAACGGTGTATAAGGAGAAATATACCGATCATCCTTATCAGAAAGAGATAAAAGATATGTTGGGTAGTTTGGATGTGAAGGAAGGAGCTTCTTTTGTTGATTTTGTCGCTCCTGATTTAAATGGGAATCAGTATCGCTTGTCGGATTTGATAAAAGGAAAGTATGCACTGTTAGACTTGTGGGCTTCCTGGTGCGGACCCTGCCGTTCCTATTCCAAAGATATGAAACCCGTATATGAAAGGTATAAAAATCGGGGATTCACGGTTGTAGGCGTGGCTCGGGAGGTGAATGATACGGAGGCCATGCGAAGGGCGATTGAGAAAGATGGATACCCTTGGATCAATCTGTTTGATTTGAATGATCAGGTCGGAGTTTGGACAAAATATGGTGTGTTGAGTGCCGGCAGGCGTTTGTTGATCAATCCGACGGGTAAAATCCTGGCTTTGGACCCGCAATCCGAAGAGGTAGAAAAGTTGTTGGAAAAATATTTAAACAAAACATTATAAAGGATTTGTATGAAGAAGAAAGTTTTAAGCTGTTTGATTTTGTGTTGTGGACTTCTTTGTTCTGGTTTTTTACAAGCAAAAAAGTCGTTTTTACTTGAAGGTGCATATATTGTTACAAGCGATTCATCGACAAACACAGTTTGTTTGGCAGCTGTGGAATTGCAGTATTTTATTTGGAAGACGACTGGTTTTAAGCCGGAGATTACTTCGCGGATTCCTGTCGGTTCAAAAGGAATCTTTGTTGGTCGTAGCCGGTATACCGAGGCTATGCAATTGGCGGACAAGCCGTTTGGCGAACAGGAATATCTGATTGATGTGACTCCGGAACGTATTGTGTTGATGGGACAAGATGAGGATTTTCAGTCGGAAGCAGAACGGAATAAAGGACGCGACAATAATGGTATTAGTCCGGAAAAGGATAGGCCAGTGTTGGATTATGGTCTTGTGACAGGTGATGATTCAGTAAATGGATTGATGGTTCCCCTACCTTCTATTTATGATGCACAGGGTACTTGTTATGCTGTATATGATTTTATTGAACGCTTTTTAGGTGTTCGTTTTTTCGGACCAAGTCCGGAAAATGTTTTTATACCAGAGGCTCGAAAGATTAAAGTCGCTTGTCAACAGATACGACGTGCTCCGGCTATCAAGTATCGTCATGGGACCTACACATTTGAATGGCCGATCGTTAAAGAGCAGTATATGGGAGCCACCGGTGATATGCAGCAGCTGTTTATCCGCCGCCTACGTATGGGAGGACGTAAATGGGCTGCCAATCATGCCTTTACCGGCTATCAAGATCGTTTTCTGCGAAAGAATCCGAAAAGACCGGAATTGTTTGAATCTTATCATCCGGAATATTTTGCCAAGGGAAGGAACGGAGGAGCTTCGGAACGGCAGTTTTGCTATACCAATCCGGGGTTTATCCGGCAGGTAGCCGAAGATGCTGTTCGGTATTTTAGAGAGGGTAAGACCTTTGCCGAACAGATTGCCTTAGGTGACTATTTTGCTATTGTCCCGCTGGATAATGCGAATTGGTGTACTTGCGAGGAATGTCAGATGCAGCTTGCTCTAGACAAAGCGAATATCATTGGTTCGCATTTCAATTGTGGCACGGCCACCCATTATATATGGAATTTCATAAACAACGTGGCCAAGGAAGTGAAGAAAGAGAAGATTATGGGCGACAAAAAGCTCACTGCGTTGGCCTATCATGTGTATGCCTATTTGCCGAAAGATATTCAACTGGAAGATAATATTGCAGTAGTTCCTTGCCTACATCCTAGAAACTATTGGGTCCCGGGGATGGAAAGAAATGAAATGAAATTTTATAAGGCTTGGATTGAAGAGAGTAAGAAATCTGGACGTGATGTATTTTTATGGAATTATCTCTGCTTCCCGACAGAAAGAGGGATCATCAGTAATTTTAATGTGTTCCCTGGTTTCAATATTCATAAATCAGGTGAACAGATCCGGATGTATGCAGCCGATCGGGTGAAAGGGGTTTTCTTCTGCGGAACAGGCGAACAGTTGGATTTTTACATTACCATGCGCTTGATGGATGATCCGGCATTGGATATTGATCTGTTAATGGACGAGTTCTTTGACAACTATTTTGGCCAAGCTTCCAAATCCATGAAGGCGTTTTATACGAAGATCGAATCGGTCTATAGTGATCCGAAGAACTATCCGGAAAACATTCAAACGGAAGAGGCCCAATTTCATCAAACGGAAGAGATTGCCTGGAGATATTTGGGAACACCAGACGTGATGGACGATTTGCGCCTAACAATCGAGAAGGCTCAAAAGTCGGCTAAAAGTGACCTTGAAAAACGTCGTGTCGAAAGCTGGGTGAATGGTGTCTGGAAGTATATGTTGAAAGGATATAGCAGTTTTAATCAAAAATAATAATTTGTCATGAAGACACATTGGATGTTATTAGCTGTATTGTTTTTACTCTCTTGTTCGGACGATAATGGTCTGGACAAAAAGGAGCCGGGAACGGATGAGCCGGAAATAGATGTGGTAGAACCTGAATTATACCGGGCAAACCGTATGTTGATCAAACATGGATTGCAGTTGCAGTGTTGGGTGGCTACCGATAATTATGAATTGGGAGGGAAGGCCGGACAGCCAGCCTATAACCTGTCGATCCCGGATTGGAAGTTGACGGGATTCACCGGGCCTACTTTTTATGGACCACCTTTGATCAATACATCTTATTTTGAAGAGTTTCCTGATAGCCAATGGGCGATGGCGAAAGCTCCTCATGCCGACCAACTGAAAAAAGAGCCGACAGATTATGAAAAGAAAAATGGATTTTTGTCGGAAGATCAATTGAAATACCTGGATAATTTGACTACGATCTGCTTTGGGGATGAAGAAGCGTATAAGTTTGAAAATGTGAAAATCCTGAAAGCTTGGTATGATGTTGCCCGAAGACTGTATCCGGATGCATTACTTCATAATAATCAATATGCTGGTCAATGGAGTAGAGCGGATATGTGTACGTATATTCAGGTAGCTAAACCGGACTTGATCACGTATGATTGGTATTATTTCCATACGTGGGATTCGGATAATTATATTGGGGCAAGAGATATGGCTGCCCATCTGTATGAGTACCGCGATTTGGCTTTGGGAGGATGGAATGGTGATAAAAAGGATTATCTGGCATTCGGACAGTATACACAAGGTTTTGTTAATGAAGGAACTTATAAGTTAACAGAGTCGCAATTGCGTTTATATTATTACATGACATGGACTTTTGGTGGAAAATGGTTGAATTGGTTCCGCTTTTTACAAGGAGATGGCTATGGAGGACAAACAGCGCCGACCAATTGGTCTTTATTGTTGGAAAACGGTATGCCCGGACAACCGACCAGGTACATGGATTGGGTGAATCAATGTAATCGGGAAAGTCTGTATATTGGTGATTATCTGGTTCGTTTGAAAACGACTGATATCCGTTATGTGGCAGGTACAGACAAATATACAGAAGGAGCTCCGGCTTATGTGTCGGCATTAAATCCTTCTTCTTATTTAAAAAAGGTATCTGGAAGGATTGTTGTTGAACCGGAAGCTGGTGGCGATGTATATGTGGGTTTTTTCGATGTTATTCCTGAAGAGGAACAAGGAGATCCGAACTTCTTTGCAAATAAAGGAAATGCATTCTTTATGTTAACTAATGGGTATGCATCTAAAGTGAAGGAAAATGCAGATGCTTTAACTCAAAAAATTAATTTTGGCATCGATCTTCCAGAGGCCAATGCAACACAGTGCTTTTGGATTAACCCTCAAACAGGAAAAAGGGAAAAGCTGAAGGCTATCGGTAAAGAGGATAATATTACTTATTTCGAGGTTGAATTATGGGGTGGTAGTGGCGCTTTGTTTATGCTTGCTCCCTGATTTTATAATTGTAAATGGATGAGGAATAGAATCCACTTCAAGTCTTTCAACTCTTCCCGCATGATCCGGAATGCTTCTCCAAGGTGGTATTTGACAGTGTTTACTGATATATTAGATATTTCTGATATTTCTTTATACCTTAATCCTGTCACACATTTGAGCAAGAATACTTTACGGCACTTTTCGGGTAACTTTTGTAAGGCTTGTTGTACTTCTTTTTGATAGATAAAATCCTCTTCTTCATTGAGCTGGTCTTTCCATTCTTCAGAGAGAGTTGTTATGAAATCATCTTTAATGATTTCCGATTTGTAGTAATTGATACAACTGTTTTTTATTGAACGGTAAGCATATGGTAAAAAAGTTTCTTGGGTTACGTTCAGGTGTTTTTTCTCCCAAATAGAGATGAAAAACACCTGAACGATATCTTCCCTCACTTGGCTATCTATAATGTATTTACCTGCGTAATTGCATAATAGCAAGTAATGTTCCCGGAATAATTTTTCGAATGCTTGTCCGTCTGTTATTAACATAACCAGTTCTTAATATCTAGTAAGCAAGTATTAATTATAGTATTATCGATCATCTCTATTTTGTAGTATTAATTCTCAGTGGAAATATCAATACTTCTTGGTTTGCATAATAGTCCTATAAGAACTATTGCAATTTTTTATTTGTATACTTCTGATTATTAACCAACTCGTGAGATAGTCGATTTTGTAGGAAATAAAGAATGCCTTATACTTTATAGAATAATTAACAGAGCGGTAAAAATGTTATAGAATAATTCCCTGAATTTAACTTATTGTTTCAAAAATAGATTATATTTGCATTTGCAGGTGCAATAGTTCTTATAGGACTAAGATATTTTGTTTTTTAATCCTTCTCTTTTTTTTATCCATAAGTTTCTGTATTTTAAATAGATTACTAATTATATTGTGGGTTTACGTTACTGTACTGTATACTTCTTAAGCGTTGCTTGTTTTTAACATTCACAAATGTCGTGAATAACTTACCTGAAAATAAACTATCTGTAGGTGAATATGTTATTTTAATAGAGACATTAAAATACATAAAACAATGAAATTTTTTATCGACACGGCGAACCTGGATCAGATTCGGGAAGCGAATGATTTAGGTGTATTGGATGGTGTTACGACCAATCCGTCCCTGATGGCTAAAGAGGGGATAAAAGGAGTAGAAAATCAGCGGGCACATTATTTGAAGATCTGCGAGATCGTGGATGGGGATGTAAGTGCTGAGGTGATATCGACCGATTATGAGGGAATGATAAAAGAAGGGGAGGAACTGGCTGCCCTGAATCCGCATATCGTGGTGAAAGTCCCTTGTATAGAAGCCGGGATCAAAGCGATCAAACATTTTTCCGATGAGGGAATCCGTACTAATTGTACGCTGGTCTTTTCGCGTGGTCAGGCTCTTTTGGCTGCAAAAGCAGGAGCCACCTACGTTTCACCATTTGTAGGACGTTTGGATGATATTTCGAGCGACGGGATTGAATTGGTGAGAAAAATCGTAGAGATGTATACTTATTATGGGTATGAGACCGAAGTGCTTGCCGCTTCCATTCGCAGTACACAGCATATTATCCAGTGCATTGAAGCCGGAGCCGATGTAGCGACTTGTCCGTTGTCTGCAATAAAAGGTTTGTTGAAACACCCGCTTACCGATAGCGGACTGGCAACCTTCTTGGCCGATTATAAAAAGGTGAATGGATAGGCCGCTAATGACAAATAATATTTTCTTTATTTTATAGGGGGCAGAAAAAAGTTTGTCACTGTTAACATTTGAAAACATATAGTACCTGTCTGGTATATCACCGGGATGATATTGGAATGCGACCCCGGTGGTAATGAAACGTCACCGGGATGGCATTATACAAAGGCTATAGCTTTCGGGTTTAGAAGCTATAGCTTTTGTCCTTAAAGTAAGTAGCTTTTGGGCTTAGTTGTTATTCACTTTTTAATACTTCAACCGGGTTGCCGGATGCAGCTTTGTAACTGTGCCAGCTGATAGTCAACAAGGTGATGAACAGCACGAAAATACCACTCAATAGAAAATGGAAGACCGATATGTCGGTATGATATACAAAATTTTCCAGCCATTGGTTCAGAAAAAGCCAGGTAATGGGAACAGCTATAACGAAAGCTATTCCGATCCAGCCGACGAATTGTTTGTTTAACAACAACATGATCTTTAGAGTGCTGGCTCCATTTACTTTTCGTATACCTATTTCTTTCGTGCGTTGTTCCGTTGCGTATAGAGCCATTCCGAACAGGCCGAAACAAGTCAGGAAGATACTAATCAGCGAGTACATGATCATTAATTCGGCTAGCTCGGTGGTCCTGCTATTACGCTGCATAAACTCCTTATAGACATCCTGGTAAGTGAAATATTTACCCGGATTCATCCTTTCCCATACTTCTTTAACGGCAGCGATTGTTTGCTGACGTTCTTTGCCCACATTGATTTCTGCAAAAGCATATCGTTTATCATCATCCTGGCCAATGTAAATGATACTGGGGAAAACATCTTCTTCAAGTGAATTGGCAAACATGTTCTCGGCAATACCTGCAACGACCACTTTTGGATTGTTGCTGTCCTTTTCATATTCTTTGCTGTCTTTGTCGTATTTACTTAGTTGCTGACCGACCGGATTTTCTCCCGGCGGAATCAGTAGATCAGCATATTTCCGGGTGATATAGGCCGGATTTTGGAATTGTTCGAGTGCCTTATCCGGCTCAACTCCTTGTATGATGTCGATTTTTAATGTTCTCAGGAAATCACGTCCTCCCATATATTGCGCTTTCATATAATGGCTTTCACTTCCATCCTGGTTTTTGATATCCACGGGAGTTATCCCCATGTTTAATAAATAACCACCTGTAAGTGTTACATTTTCGACACCGGGTATTTTTCTTATTTCGCGAACAAAAGCCGGCAGGTAGGAATTGTCTGCACCCCAACTCCCCACCTCAATTAGTCCGTGATATCCTTCCGCTCTGTTTTGTATAAAATGAAGTTGGCTGTTTACTGTAAGTGTTGCGATGATCAGTCCGATAGAGACTGTATATTGGGCGATCGAAAGAGCCGTTACGATCCTTCTTTTCTTGTTCCCGGTGAAAAACTCGCGGTAGCCGGAGGCCGATAGTTTGGATATTTTCCGGCTGATATAAACAGAAGGAATGATCGATAACAGGAGTATGAACAGTGTGATAACCGGTAATGCCTGTCTGTTAAAGAAAAAAGAAGTCTCTATCTTTCCGGAAGTGATCGAATTGAATATCGGGATCAGATCGTGTGTTATCAGCAAAGATAACAGGAAGGCTACAATGACGGTCAGGAATGTATCGATAAATAGCTGGTGGTTTATATCGTTTTTTGTCGCGCCCATCAGTTTTTCCGTATGGATCATCCTCACTTGTTGCAACAGGCGGGAGAAGTTGAGGTTGATATAATTGAAACAGGCGATCAGCAGGATAAGAATGGCGGAGATCAGCCCGACGTAAAGTAATGTCTTTTGACGACTGTTCATGAAGAAGTAACTTTCCTGTGTGTATTTCTTGAAATAACTCTCTTGTAGAGTGTACATACGGTATTTTCCGTCAGGAACAAAGGTTTGTATGCCGTCTTTATGGATTTGTTCGGCAAACTTTTTCGTATCGATCGGGCGGTTGGTCATAAACAAACATAATCCTCCGGGGATTGGCCCGTCATTTCCGATTACGGCATCGAAGTCGATATAAGATTGTTCACGCGATTTCAGCACAGCGGCAATCTGATAGGTGGTTTCATTCTTTCCCTCTTCAATCGTACCATCCTCCAGTACACGGGTCGTTACATTGTTTTCACCGGTTATGATCGTTTGGCCGATCGGATTCTCTTTGCCGAAATACTTTTGGGCGCATTTTTCCGATAAGGCGATCTTATTCGGTTGTGTCAGCACTTCGTTCAAATCTCCATACAATACTTTATAAGGGAAGAAATGGGGAAACGAGGCTTCTGTTGTCATTATTATGATGGGGTCGAAACGGGTATTGTTTACTTTTATGTAATCCATTCCGATATTATTGAGGCATACATGATCTATAATCTCCGGGTATTTCTCTTTAATTTCGGCCGCAATGCCACCGGCAGTGAAACAAACCCTTTCACCCGGTTGGATCGGCGAATCCTGGTCCATCATATAAATGGTCTCCCGGTGAGGATTGTCCGCCTCCAGGTTATACTCATGGATAACAAAAATAGCCAGCAAGTTCGTGCAGGCAATGCCGATTGCCAGGCTGATGATCGATATGATTGAAAATGTCTTGTTCCGCCACCAGCTTCGCAGGACGAGTTTGAATGCGATTGCTTTCATTTTGTAATTCATAATAGGGTTATTCACTTCTTAATACTTTTACCGGATTGGCAGAGGCTGCTTTGTAACTGTGCCAGCTGACGGTAAGCAATGTGATGAACAGGACAAAAAGCCCGCTTATCAGATAGATGCCGATACTTATATCCGCACGGTAGACAAAGTTTTCCAGCCAGCGGTTCAGCAGTAACCAGGTGATAGGGATGGCGATGATGAAAGCAATCCCTATCCAGGTGATAAACTGGCGGTTGAGTAGCAACATGATCTGTGGAGTTGTTGCTCCGTTTACTTTTCGTACACCGATTTCTTTCGTACGCTGTTCGGTAGCATAGAGGGCCATTCCGAACAGGCCGAAGCAGGTCAGAAAAATACTGATAACGGAATACATCAACAAGAGCCTGGAAAGTTCAGTTGTTTTCTCGTTCCGTTGGAGAAAAGTCTTATACACATCCCGATAAGTGAAATATTGGCCCGGATTTACCTTGTCCCATACTTCCCGGATGGTAGTAAGTGCCTTTCCCTGATCGCCATTAAGACGTATATAGATATAATTGAAGGCATTATCCGGACTGTTGTTGATCTGGATAGTGATTGGGTTCACCTCCTTTTCAAGCGTGTTGGTATATAGATTATCGACAATCCCGGCAATGGTGGAGGTCGTTTCGTTTTGCCCTTTGCTGAGATCTTTATCCATTAAATTTAAAGGTTTGCCTATAGGGTCTTCTCCTTTAGTGACCAGGAGTTCTACAAATTTTTCGTTGACGTAGGCCGGACGTTCATATTTCTCTATCGCCTTGTCGGGGGGAAGTCCTCTGCGCACTTTCAGTTGCAACGCATCCAGAAAATCGGATTCGCCGAAATAATCGATTTGCGAGGTGTATTTTTCTTTACCGTTTTCGTCGGTGAGGACCACCTGTTTTATCCAGCTGTTCAGAACGGAACCACCGGCGATAGATACATGTGCTATTTCCGGATACTTTTTCAGTTCGCGTACAAAAGGACGTATATATGACCCATCCTCCTCCCAGTCTCCCATCTCGATAAGATTCTTATAATTATCGCCTCCTTGGCGAATGAAATGGAGTTGGTTGTTTACCGTCAGTGTTGCGATGATCAGTCCGATAGAGATGACATATTGTGCTATGGATAAAGAAGTCACAATCTTTCTTTTCTTGTTCCCGGTAAAGAATTCACGATAGCCGGAACCGGATAATCCGGATATTTTCCGTCCCATATAAGCCGCCGGCACGACAGACAACAGTAGAATGAAGCCACAGATAACAGGCAATGTTTGCCAGTTGAAGAAGAAAGAGGTGTGTAACCGGCTGTTCACTATCGAGTTGAATGCAGGCAGCAAGTCATGTGTAATCAGTAAAGAACAAGAGAAGGCAATGATGACCGTCAGGAACGTATCCAGGAAAAGCTGCCGGTTGATTTCCTGTCGGTTGGCACCCATCAGTTTTTGTGTGTGGATCATCCGCATTTGTTGAAGCAGACGCGAGAAGTTGAGGTTGATATAGTTGAAGCAGGCAACTAACAGAATGAGAAGGGCTGAGATAAGTCCCACATAGAGCAATGTCGGCTGCCGGCGATTGAAGAAGGGTTCTGTTCGTTGTACTGTTGTCTGGAAGTAGCTTTCCTGTAAAGAGGTCAGGCAGTAACTTCCGACATCGCCTTGCAAAGTGGGGATTTTATCTTTTTTTAATTGGGCTTCAAACGTTCTCCGGTTGATCTCCTGGTTCATAAGTAACAAACAAGGACCACCGAAAAAGGAGTCGGTTATTCCGGTTACTGCCTCCAGATGTAAGAAAGACTGTTCCCGGTCGGCAATAATGGCGGCGACCTGATAGGATTTGTCTGAGGGAGCAAAATGGATAATTTTACCAATCGGATTGGCGTTTCCGAAAAGTTTTCGGGCTGTTGGTTCCGTAAGAGCCAACTTATCAGGTTGTGTTAATGCCTCTTTTAAATTTCCACTCAGTACCTTATAAGGAAAAAAGTCGGTCAAAGAGGAATCTGTGACCATTAAACAGATAGGAGCATGTTTAATATTATCGATAGAGATATATTTGACCGTTGGATTGGATATTCGGAGGATACTTTTCACTTCCGAATAATTCTCTTTTAGCATAGGTGGGATGGAACCGTCGGCATACCATATTTTCTTTCCGGACTCCATCGGCGAATCCTGATTAAGCATCCAGATACGTTCCTTATTGGGATTTTCGTTTTCTATGCCATATTCGTGAATAGTAAAGACGGTTAGCAGGTTGGTGCAGGCAATACCGATCGCCAGGCTGACGATAGAGATTATAGAGAATGTCTTGTTTCGCCACCAGCTACGGAATACAAGTTTTAATGCGACTGTTTTCATGTGGTAAAATATTTCCCGTAAAACTATTCCCTTTTCGCTTGCAAGACAAAAAATAGATGGAAATAATCCCGAAGCCACGGAGAAACGTCTAATAATTGGACAGTAATATATTTCGTGTGGAGTCAGTATAAAGTTTGGGATTATCCTTTTATCTTTGCTTCTGTTATGAGAAACGGGAAGATTATAGTTGTCGACGATAATGAGGCAGTGCTTAAAACATTGCGGACGATCCTTTCGCGTGAGTTTAAGACGGTGGTCTGTGCTTCGGTGCCGACTTTGCTACCCGCCTTGCTCCGGGAAGACGATGTGGATGTCGTTCTGTTGGATATGAATTTCGGGACCGGAAAGCAGAGTGGAGGAGAAGGACTTTTCTGGCTGGACCGTATCCGTGAACGTCCGAATCCGCCGGAAGTAGTACTCATCACGGCTTTTGGAGATATCGAACTGGCTGTGGCTTCACTGAAAAGAGGGGCGGCGGACTTTATTGTGAAGCCCTGGGATAATGATAAATTATTGTCTACTGTTATAGCCGCCTGGAATGCTCGTTCCGAGAGAAAACAAAATTCCTTTCGGAAGGAATCCGAATTTCTTTCGGAAGAAACAGATTCTGTCGTTACTTTGCTGGTCAACTCCCTTCTCCGGAAATATGCGACGGCATATGGAAAACCTTTTCCCGGTATTACCCCTGATGCATTGCGTAAATTATCGGATATAATACTTAGCGGCGATCTAACCCTCTTACAGCAAACGATAGAACGTGCCGTGCTTCTTTCAAATTCACCGTCGCTGGACAGCAGTGATTTTTATCTGGAAGATCCCTCTGCCCCGGCATCCCATCCGGTGACTTTGGAGGAGATGGAGAAGCAGTTTATCAGTGAAGTGCTTGCCGATAAAAAAGGAAATCTGACTCTTTGCGCACAGCAACTGAATATAAGCAGGCAGACGCTTTATAATAAAATGAAGAAATATGATCTTTCCTATTGATCAGATAGTTCTTTTATTACTTGACTACGATCATCACATATTGATTTTCCTTTATCCGGGTATTATCGAGTAACTCCAGCAGTTTCTGTTGTGCCGGAGAGCCCGTTCGTTTTACATTCATGCGCATTTCCGTCAGGGTACGGATCATATAAAGATAATTATCCGTTTGTCCGTCCGGCCAAAAGGTAAGTCCGCCGTCCAGGTCGTTGATGAAGCCTTGCTCTCGGCGTGGAAGTACAAATGTTTTACCTTCCTCTTTCAGGTAAACGGCCTGGTAACTCAGTGTCGGTTTATATTCATATTCGTATCCCAGCCAGCTTACAAGTTTTGGCCCCTTTTTCTGGTATATGCCCATAAATAATCCTTTGGGATTTTCATATAATGTACGTAACCACATTTTCCCGTCTTTCACTTCCTGTCCTTCTTCATAATCGGAAAGAACTCCGGATTTCCCGAAATGGATATTGTAGAGCGGAACGACCGTTTGCGGATCGCGTAACTGATATACCGTATCGCAGAAGGGGATCATAAATGTCATTTGATCCTGTGCTTCATTCCACCAGGAGGTCTGGAAGAACGGGATATTGTCCGTCTCTTTCCTGGAGAGTGCCGATTGTTCTTTCAGCATGAACTTGCAGAGAGTTTCTCCTTCCAGATTAAAGGTCAGCAAACTATTCGGAATACCTGTTGAGTCTTCATAATGACTTAGCATATATCCGGAAGAAGAGAATCCCAGAAGTTTATCGTTTTGCAGGTTGATCGGGTATTTTTTTTCTACTATTTCCGGAAAAACATATCTGTTGATTGTCAGCATAGTATCCAACGGTGGGAGTTCGGCGATCTGCGGATAATAAGGATCGTCGGTTCCCCTGTTATTTTGATCTTTACCACTCAAGGCACAATACATGCGGGTAGTCTTTTTGTCATAGAACAGGTTGTGCCCGTTCATTTCATTGTTCCATTTGTAGGCCAGTGCTTTGAATCCGTAACGTTTACTCGGCTTCCCTATTTTCCGGTAATAGAGCCGCGGATTGTTGAATGTCAGAAAAGCGTTACTATCCGGTATGGCTATGGCTTGTGTAATTGTATAATTTGCGTCTCCGACAATATGATACTCTATTTCTGATGCGATCTGGCTGAGTTTCAATGGCTCTTTGTCGCCCTCGATCGTCTTTTCCAGGTCGATGGAGATTGGAGTTGCCGTATAATCCACCTTCCCTTCGTATTTGGGCGGAGTGACCGGACGGATATTCTTTTCTTCTTTTCCTTTACAGCTGCCTAGGATACTGAGACATACGGTACAGATAGCGATCAGAGCAGAAAGCGTTTTCATGATATGCGTTGTTTTAATAGATTGCATCAAAAATAAGGATAATTTGTTTAATTGTACTTATTCGGTACGGTTTTATCGTTTATTTACGAAAAAATAGTAATATTATTGCTTTTCAGCAATTTAATTGCTTTATTTGTATATACTAATCTAAATACCAAATCAATATGAATGCAAGTTCGAAACTTTTGGGTGGGTTGTTGATCGTTTTGACAACCGTTTCTTGTATTACAGGAAATAAACGTGACAGCGGACGTAAAAACCTTTTGAAAGATTGTCCGGTTGTGGCCGAATATGTTCAAGTGGGTGACGATAAGGTTTTATCATGCGACCAAAAACTTCTGGCGGATACGATCCGGCTTCCTCTCAGTTTCTTTGCCGAAGATCTGGAAATTATCAAACTGGATGGGCGGGATACGGCATTGGTTACCCAGTGCGGAGTCAGTCTTTCTGATAATTATATTTTGATACATAGCGGATATCCTCCTACGGCATTTAAACTTTTCGACCGGGAAGGTAATTATTTGACGGATATAGGATCTGTAGGGCAGGGGCCCGGTGAGTATAACTTTGTGTATGATGCCCAGATCGATGAAAAAAACAATCGTGTTTATCTGATGCCCTGGCAGACAAACCAACTATTGGTCTATGATCTGCAGGGAAATGTGTTGAATCCGGTACCGTTGGGCATTCGTTGTCCTAAAGCAAATTTCAAAGTCGATCCGGATAGGGGAACAGTTACTGTAGCTGTATTACCGTTTCCGAATACACCGGCTGTTGTATGGACACAGGACCTGTCGGGCAAGCATCTGGCGGAGGTTGCTCCCGGACATCTGGAAGTTCCGTGGACATTCAATAATGAGGTGACGTGTAATTTCAATATTCCCGATGTATTTGATTTCGGTATTTTGTGCATTGATCCGACCCGTCCTGATTCATTATATCGGTATGACATCGAAAATAACCGGATATATCCTACTTTCACATTCAAGCATGTTGCCACCGATCCTATTCCCTGGCACGGTTATAATGAGTGGCCGGATCATTTTACCGGACAATATTCTGGTCCCCCCGTCGTTCAACAGGTTGAAACCGGAACAGTTGCAACGCCTGGAGAAACGGTTCACTATATAGTCGACAAGAACACTTGCAAAGGTGCTTATTTTAAGATGTATAACGATTATTTCGGCGATCAGGAGATCGATTGGCCTAGTTCGACTTTTTTTAACGGACATTTTGTTCGTAACCTTGAACCGGGGAATTTATTAAGCGATATCGAAAATTTGTTGAAAAAAGAGGCTCTTTCCGGTGAGATGAAGAAAAAACTGACGGACCTGCAACATTCGATAAGCGAGAATGATAATAATTATTTGATGATAGCACGGCTTAAAAAATAAGATATAAGTAAAAGCTGTATTAGGGAACGCATTCTGTGTCGTTTGCGTTCCTTGTTACAGCTTTTGTGAAATTATTTAATTACGATCATGACGTTCTGATTGTCAGGCAGATCACTGAGGAACTTCTTTAATGATTCCTGTTTAGGGGAACCGGTCAGTTTGATTCGTTGTTTCAGGTCTTTTGCCGGGCGGATCATGTACATATATTCGTCTGTTTGCCCATCAGGCCAGAAAGGCAAGCCTCCATCCAGATCGTTTATCATTCCTGTGGCTTTCAGAGGCAATGCTTTGGTCTGACATTTGTTCTTCAGATAAACCATCAGATAGTCTTCAGAAGGGAAATCCCGGTTTTCTTTGTTTTTATTATCCAACCAGCCGGATTTGCTACTTTTTCCTTCCCGATGGACTTTCAGGAATACACCTTTCGGATTTTCTTTCAGATCATCCACCCATGCTTTGTTTCGTTTATCTCCTTTATTGAATACATAGGTGGCTGACGCTTTGTATTTTCCTAAGTGGATATTATAGACAGGAACAATTGTCTGATGATCTGATAGGCGATAGACTGTGTCGCAATAAGTAGCGGAAAACGTTGGTTTATTATCATATAAATAGGATGTATTGTAAAGTGTAAAATTATAAAAGTTATCATCCTTTATTATTCCGAAAGAATCGATTCCAGCATAAAAGTTACAAATGGTATCATTTTTCAGATTGAATGTGGTTACCCCGTGATCGAATCCGGTTCCCGGGTAATTGAACCGTCGGAGATACATCTCCGATGTGAATATTTCCGCCCAGTTTTTCAGGACATAACGGTTAGGTAATGAATCTGCATATAGATAATGTGTCCTGGCTAACACGCTGTCCAGAGGTGGTAATTCAACAATGAACTTGTCTGAATATCCGGTTTCAGGATCTAGTTTCTTTAATAACACGTACAGTTTCGTTGTTGTTTTGTCATAAAACAGGTTATTTCCTGAGATATAATCTTTCCAATCGCCGTATTTTGTTTTCAGTCCTACACGTTTCCGTTTTTGTCCTTGCCTGTAAAGATACAGTTTCGGTTGGTTCAGGGCAATGAAACCTCCGTCAACGGCAACCACATCGGTGACCGGATATTTATCATCTCCCACCTGAAAGTACTCGATAGTTGAAGCGACCTCGCTTAATCGCACGTCAGAGGATGTCGAGATGGCTGATTCGACATCTATCATCTCTACAGGTTTTGTCCGGTCATACCTGGCTGTATATTGAGGCCCGGTCGGCTGATGCGAAATCTCTTCTGTAGGTGAATAGTTTTTATCTTCACCCTTTTGCTTACAACCGGATAGAAGGATCAGGAAAGCAAAAAACAGGCTGTATGATATATCTTTCATTTATATCAATGTTTTAATTTCGCTAATATGACGATATTATTATCGTTCTCATGGAGCGATTGTGCCAATGTTGTCAGTTCCTGTCTTTTTTCTTCTGATAATCCGTCGGATTTTAGTGTTTCTTCCAACATGTTTTTCAGATTTGCCGGTTCCATGTTTTTGTAAAAATAGCCATTACAGAAAGAATAGAGTGCTCCTCCGATTTCAGACCCTCCTAGAAAGTCGTTATACAAACGGAAGAATGCCCCTTTTCCGGTTTTTTTATCCACAATATAATAGGCGGGAGGCGAAGAAGTGAAAGTATTGGCCGATTCTCTCACCGGGTAAGATGCATCACCCATGAAATGATTGGGAAGTTCGACGTAGCCGTGCCAGGGTATAGGATCTTCATAGAAGTTCAATGTGAAGCAGGGACGTAGACGGTTGTTCCGGAAATCATAATGGTAAAGACTGTCCACACGTGTAGGCATAATACAAAGGATATTTACATCAAAAGTACCTGCTATATTATTATTAGTGATTACTTCATTGCTGAAATCCTGTGGAGTCTGGAGATGTCCGGGCTCTATAAAGTTAATTCTATTCCCCTGGAAATCCTGTGTCCAGGCTATAGCCGGTATTCCTTGAAAGGGTAGTAAGACTACAGCGACAGTAGAATCCTGGGGATTCACCTGAAATGTCCCTTTGGGTACTCTCAGGCAAAGGGGAATAGGAGGTAACGGGTTACCTTCCAGGTCATAGACCAATATTTGAGCGCTTTGCCAGGGTAAGATATAAATGCGGTTGTTCTTTTCATCCAGACTGGCATCATATACATTCAGGTATTCATTGGGACCTTGGCCATAGGCTCCGATCGTAGTAAGGAATTTACCTTTCCGGTCGAAGAGTTTGAATGGGTTTTGTTTGTTATTCCAGATAAGTATATAATTATCGGAAGCAAGTAAACGGCTGTCGCTTACCAATGCTTCATCCCGATTGTCCAGATGAATGATCTCTGCTTCTTCTGTTAGGAAACTGAGCGGCAAACGTATGGAATCTGTTAATAGCTTCTGATCGCATGCAAGGACCTGATCGTCCCCGACTTGTACAAAGGTTCCGACAACTGGTGAATTTTCCAGTCCGTTACTGAATGACATGTTATTGCTGTTTTGACAGGATCCGGCCAATAACAGGCAGAGTGAACCGATAATAAGATTTCCAAACTTCTCCATAATAATGTTGCTTTGAATGATGTTGGAAGCAAATATATCCTTTAATATTGATAAAAGAGGAGAAAGTGAATTGACATTTTTAAAACAAACGTTCGTTGTATGTTGCTGAAGTGTAATTATTTACTATTTTATCGTAGATAAAAAGCGTTGACATTTTCTGTTTCATGTCATTAAAATGTATTCAAAATCTCATCCAGTGTCAGGTTCTCGTCTTCCATTCCGAATTTTTCCCGTTTCATTCGTGCTTTTTTCTGGCTGATGGCGGAGGGAGTGATATAATAGATGGATGCCAGGTCTTTTGTACTGATACCGCTTTTCAGTAAGCAACAGAAAGCAATATCCTTCGTTCTGAGCAGCGGATAAGTCTCTTTCAGGCGTTCGGCAAATCCCGACCATATTTCATTGACGGTTTGGATCAGTTCTTCTATTTCTTCTGTTGTCAATTTCGATTTACTCTCCTCCGTACTCTCTTTGGTTCTACCGGTCAGAGAAGGGATTTTCTGGGAAGCGGAGAGACGGCGGAACAGTTGTTCGCGTAAAGCCGTGGCCCTTTCTCGCAGAGATATCAATTCCCGTTCTTTTTCAAGCTGGGCTACCTGGTTTTTCAATTCCTGTTCCTTGAGTTGTTGTTCACTGATTATTTTCTTTTTGCGTAAACGGCTGTAAATAATATACCAGATGGTGCAAGCCGTGATCAGTGCCAGACATAAGGACAGGAGGTAAATGTCCTGTTGTTTCTTTTTGAGTTTCAGTTCATTGTTCTCGTTTTTCAATAATTCCTCCTGGTACCTTTGTTTCATTATTTCAGAATGAACTTCACCGGAGATATTATTGAAGCTTTGCCTGTAATTTCTCCAGGCATAGTATATCTGTTCGGCTTTATTTCCCTGCTCATATAAATGGGCTTGCAACTGATAGGCCCGGGTGGCTATGTAAGGGTTGGTGCTCTGTATCGCATTTTTTAGATATATTCCGGCTGAGTCAATTTCTCCGGCAGCTATATATATTTGTGCTTGTGCGAGCATATGGTACGGATAGCTTGTACGTCTGTAACCAAAATCTATGGCGGACTTCAGGGCGGTAGTGGCACTTTCTATATCTCCTTTTTCTTTTTCTATATCACTTATTTTTTCGTAGAAAAAGGCTGTCTGTTCTGTCGAACCGGCCTCTACGGATTTTAGGATCGCTTTCTGGTAATAAATGATTGCGCTGTCCGGTTGTCCGGTATACCGGTAAGCCTGTCCTATGTCTGCTAAGACAGCTGCTTTCCCTGGTATTGAAATGAAAGCCGTGTCTTGCAAGGATTGTAAATGCTGCTGCAATGCCTGCTCCGGTTTCCCATTACTCAGAAGAGAAATGCCGCTATATTCGTATAGTCTGGTGCGCAGTGTTGCATCGGGAGCAAATGGGATGCCGCGGACAAAGAAAAAATCGGCGCGCACATAATTATCCGCATTCATATTGATGAGTCCAGCCCAAAAACATGCTTTAGAGGTATTGACAGAATCATTGTTGGCGATGAATATATCGATCGCCTCCGATATCAGAGAATCTGTCCGGATCCTGGTTCCTTTCTGTATTTCAGCGACTGTGTGATACAGATTATATTTTGCCTTAGGATAGTTCGCGAGTTTGTCGGGATTGTTGATTTTGCGCAATAATATCAATGTGCTGTCCGGTTTATTGTTCAGATGACTTTCTGCTTGCTCTAACCAATAGTTTGTTTCTCTGCCTGTACAGGCAGAGAAGGATAGTATAATAATGAACAGCAAAAAGTCATTTTTCATGATATGTATCGGGTTATATACAAAAACTTGTATTATTTAGTATCCTAATTTGAACTCCTGATCGACAGCCGGAATACCTTCGCTCATCCATTGAGGCATCGGCTGGTTATTCAGGTAATGCTGGAAGAACTGGAACATACGTTTTTGAAAATCGATACGGTTTGCCAATCGCATCGGCCAATGGATTTCACCGGTGTAATTAAGTAACCAAACCGGCTTCTGCAGGCGTTTAAGAGCTACAAAATATTCGATTCCCTGATACCAGGGCACATGACCGTCGTTATCGTTGTGCATGATCAGGATAGGCGTCTCCACTTTATCCATGGTGAATAATGGTGAGTTCTCCATATATTGCAGCGGAGAATCCCATAAAGTGCCGCCGATACGGCTCTGTCCGTGCTCATATTGGAAAGAACGGTTCAATCCGGATCCCCAACGTATTCCTCCGTATGCACTGAACATATTCACTACCGGCGCACCGGATTCGATGGCTGCAAATAAATTGGTGCGGGTGGCCAGATAGGCAACCTGGTATCCTCCCCAGCTATGTCCCTGTGCGCCGATTCCTTTCTCATTTACATAACCTTTGGCGATCAATGATGTGATTCCCGGCATTACACAGTTGAAGCAACTTTCTCCGGGATAACCGTCAACGTAGCGTACATCCGGATTAAAGATAATATATCCGTTGCTGGTATAGAAATGATAATCGATAGTGGAACGATGAGGTTCTGGCATATGGTAAGCGTAGAGTGTTTCCGAATTACGTTCGTAGAAATTAACGATGACCGGGTATTTCTTTGCCGGGTCGAAATCTGCCGGTTTATAGACTACCCCTTCCAGAGGAATACCATCCAAAGAAATCCAGGACACAAGTTCTGCCGTACCCCAGTTCAATTTATCTTGCTGGTCTCCTCCATGTGTCAGTTGGATGGATTTTTTGAAGCTCAGATCGGATAGCCGTATGTCCGGATATTGTTCAAATGTTTCTGATGTATAAATTACGGCATCTGCATTTTTAGCTTTGACCGGAGTTTTCAGCATAAAGTTTCCGGCCAGTAATGTCTTGGGTACGGCAGGAGTAGAAAGAGATGCATTGTAATATCCCGAACCTTTTGTTTTCTCGTTGAAAGCCAGTAATAACTGCGACTTTTTGGTATCGATGAATTTATCTTCTTTATCCAATTGTATCAGACGGTAAGAAAGTTGTTCCTTCCGTCCGTTGATTGTGAGGTTGACAGGAGCGACCTCAGCCATAGGGTCGAATTTCCATATATCATAACGGTCATATAATAAGATATTACGATCGTCTGCTGTCCATCCGGCAAGGCCGTGCGGAGATGGAAAATCCGGAACATCGTTATCTTCGTCCCATGCCGCAAATGTCGCAGGAGTGGTCAGGCGGTATTCTTTTCCGTTTCCTATGGAATAGGTATACCAGGAACTGTCTTGAACGCAGTACCAGTAGGCATAAGAACCTTTCGGGGAAAGGCGCATATTGGTGTTTGCTGCTTCCTTTATCTGTTTACGGTCTCCTGTTTCCATATTTATTGTATAGATGTCGTAACGGCTTCTGCCTTCCCACATTTGTTCCGTAGCGTATGGTAAATTGGTTGATAGCAAGGCGATCGGGGCATTTCCTTCATCGGCTGTCAGCAGATTCGGGATATTTTTGTCTGCGAGCTGGAATGACTTATTACTGTTGATATTATATACAGCAGTATACGTCTTTTTCAAGTCTTTTTGTTTGTTATATACCTGCTGGGTGTATTGAATATCTTCGTCCCATTTCCATATCTGTACGTCCGGACGGTTTTCGTCCAGTTTTGTAGTGTCTTTTTGTAGTGGGGCAGGAGCTGTTCCGAAGAAAATACGTTCGGAGTTTTCTGAAAAACGCAGGTCGCCGTTTCCGCTGATTACCCAACCGGCAGGGAGAAAGTTGTCTTTTTTTTCTGCGATCGGGCGTGCAGGTGCGTTGTTTTCAGCCAGATAAAGTGAGTATAATGTATTTGTGGAATCTTTGTCCGGGCAATGAAGAAAAGCTATTTTATTTCCTGTATCATTGAATGTTACTTTTGAGATAACACCTTTCCCCTCGAAAATCAGAGAACTACCCTTGTCAGGATTGTAGGTACATAATGTCGAATCGGTCGAATAATATAGAATATTACTTTTCCTGGCGAAACCGAATTCTTTTACATCTGAAAACGACATCTCTTTACTTCCGTCCAGTGCACGGACATGTAATACCGTATCCGATTTACTGTTCCGTCTATAAGCGATCCAGTCTGCACTTTCGGATAGTTTGTATGATTTCAGCGAGTCGATCGTCTCCTTTTTCTCCCGGAGATTGAAAATGACCAGTTCGTCCGAAGGCATATCTTCTTCTTTCGTCTTTTTAAGTTTCAGTGCTTCTACTTTTTCGAGTTCCGGCTTTTTGGTAACCAGCAGATAGCCGGAAGAGGCGGAAAACTCGGCATGGCCCGCAGGAAGAAAAGAGGCTGTCATCTCTCCTTTGGCATTATAAACGAAGAGGCTGGCATCTCCTCGCCAGGGTTCCATTTTACAGGCAACCCATTTCCCGTCGCGGGATATTGTCTGTTCCGTGATGCGTTTCCAGTTAACCATTTCGTCGAAGGTCATTGCTCTTTTCGCTTCTTGTGCGGAAACACTGCAATAAGCGCTCAGACAAATTAAAAGAACCAGTTGTTTAAGATATCCCATATTATCAATAAGTGTGTAATGTTTATGAATGCAATATTACGATTTTTTGATTTTATCACAAAAAAAAGCGAAGACCTTTGCTGTGTCTTCGCCTTTATAAAGTGCTATATCCTGAAAATTTTACTTATCCAGTTCTTTGTCGATCATTTCTTTCATCTTGTCCACTCCCATAAAACCGACCTGGAAATGGACCGGTGTACCGTCTTTTGCCACTACCATATAAGATGGGACACCCTGGATACCGAATTTCTTTCCCCAATATTCCCATTGTTCCCCGGTAACACGGTAATGTTCGCCTTTGATATCCGGGATCATTTGCTCCCAGGCTCCCTTCGGTGAATTTTCGGCGGCAAGATAGAGGAATACGACATCTTTTCCTTCATAATCCTTTTTCACCGGTTCCGTTTGCTTCATTGCCATCCGGCAAGGGCCGCACCAGGTTGCCCAGAAATCGACAAAGACAACTTTTCCACGGTAAGGAGTCGTGATCGCATTGAATAATTCCTCAGCCGGAATATCAGCCGTATTCACACGATCCACTACATAGCCCGATTTTTTCTTGTTTTCTTCGATCGTCAGCTTGAGCCTATTGTTCATATCGGTCAGGATATTTTTGATTACCGGTGATATCTTATCGGCTTCGGCCAACTGGTCGTCGGTAAGAGGTTGGAACTCCTGGATCGGGAGAGCCAGCTTTTGTGCTGCTATAAGGTCGAACAGGAATCCTTCGTTCGTTCCCATCAGTTTGGCTATGTCAGCTGTATTGTCAGGAAGTTCTTTGATATCTTTCGGCAGTGGTTTACCTGATAAATTGGCATATTGGAGACTGCGAATAATATAAGTTAAATCCGAACAATAGAGTGCGACCGGTGAATTGGGGATAAATTCAGGAATGAAATCGTAATAAGCAGCGGTGATCTCCGGTTGTACAAATCCGGTAGCAGCCGAATCCCGTGGGATATTGTTAATCTGCCGATAGGCATATTCAAGGATATAAGTACCCATTAACTGTTGGGCTGTTTCCATATCGGCATTCATTAACAGGATTTTACGGTAAGCGTCGCTGATTTCCGGATATTTATCCAGTTCCTTTATTCCCTTTTCCCTGCGGTTCAGCCAATATTGTTTATACTGATCGATATTCATCGCAGCCACATCTTTAAACATTTGTTCATAATCAGCCTGCGAATTAATGCCTACCGGCAGTGCGCGGAGCGGTCCGTTGCATATCTCATTATTCAATGCGGCCAAACCGCCGCTAAAGTAATATTTTTCACCGAGTGACGGTTTATCTTTTTGCAGTTTCGATTGTGCCCGGCATATTTCCGGAAAATTGATTTCGACAGTGGTCGTTTCTCCCGGTTTCAGATAAACCTGTGCCTGCATGAAATTAGCTGATATACCGACAATAGAGATGTGATTGAGAGGAAGTTCCAGTTTGAAATTCCCTTGCGCGTCCACTTTGATCGAATTTTCATCTGTATTGCCGGTGATCGGATTGAAAGTCCAGGTAGAACCTGCCAGTTTCATTTCCGGACGGTATCCGGCAATATGTCCTTTCAGAGTGGCAATACCGGCTTTTAATTCAGGTGTTTCCAATACCGGTGTTTCTTTCGGATTCTTTTTCCCGGCCAGTGAGGAAGAGGCCGGTTTGCCATCCAGATGGATTCCCCAGATGCTGAAACCACCTTCTACATCTCCTTCAGAGAAATCGACTGTCTTTGTATTTTCCGGTAGCGGCGGGAAAATCATCTGGAAAGAGTAAGTACCCGATTCAGGCATCCATATTTCTTTATCCAGTTCCATTCCGACTCCCGACAGTATTTCATATTTTTTACCGTCTGCCTGCAGATAACTACCCGTAGCAATTTTGATCCAATTGTGAGGACGATAGAAAGCGTCGATGTATACGATAGTTGCCGTATCGTTCAATACCACTTTCTGCACTTCAAGGGATGTGGAACTCCATGCGTCGAAAGCGGGCAGTTCTATTACGCGTTCTTTTGCCTGTACGATCGTACAGCAAAAAAGAACAATGAAAGATAAGAATAACTGTTTCATGGATGATTGGTTTAGAGTATCAGATTACAGTTTCCGTCACAACCTGTCCGTCGAACAGATTGATGATGCGTGAGGCATATCCGGCATCATGCTGGCTATGGGTTACCATAACGATGGTCGTGCCCTCTTTATTTAATTCGTTGAGCAGGTTCATCACTTCCTGTCCGTTCTTACTATCCAGATTACCTGTCGGCTCATCGGCAAGTATCAGTTTCGGATTGGCAACGACGGCACGGGCGATGGCGACACGTTGTTGCTGACCTCCGGATAATTGCTGCGGAAAATGCTTTTCGCGGTGGACGATCGCCATACGTTCCATTGCCTCTTTCACTTTCTGCTTGCGTTCTGCGGCTGAAACTCCCATGTAAAGCAGGGGCAGTTCTATATTTTCATATACATTCAGTTCGTCTATCAGGTTAAAACTCTGGAATACGAAACCGATGATCCCTTTACGCAGTTTGGTACGTTGAGCTTCCGTGAATTTAGACACTTCCGTTCCATTCAGGTAATACTCACCGGCGCTTGGGTTATCCAGTAATCCCAGGATGTTCAGTAGTGTAGACTTACCGCAACCGGAAGGTCCCATAATTGCTACAAACTCTCCTTCTTTCACTTCTATATTCACCTTGTTCAAGGCCCATGTTTCCACTTCTTCTGTGCGGAAGATTTTCTCTAATGCTACTGTCTTAATCATGAGTATAAGAATTTTAATTTGCTATATAGAGAACAAAAGCTGTGCCAACTTTGTAAATGGTTGATATATATTAGTATATGTCCTTTGAGGCGCTCGTCGCTTGTGCATATCCGCACGAATCTGGTTCGAAAACGCACGGAAAAGGAATTGGATAAGTATTGATAGCTGGAAATATCAAAATGTAAATATAAATGAATGTTCTGTGTAATTTCTGATACGTTAAAAAATATTAGTCGCGGGGGTATTTTCATTTACCCACTATACTAATCCGATTTACCCGCTATATTATTATCATTTTGATAGTTTGAAAAAGATAGATTCGTATAGCTCTTACCCGTTGTTTGAATGGGGGGGACGATTACTCTTTGAGACGAGGTGTTTATAAAATATCCTCATATAAACTATATAACCTTTTCCGGAGGAACAATATCGCATATCGTTTTCTGGAAATTAGCGTATTGACCGGTATTCCGGTCGATTCCGCTATTTCTTTGAACGGGATACCTTCCAGTTCTGTCAGTTCAAAGACAGTCCTTTGCTCACCCGGTAATTCGAGCAGGGCATTTTCCAGTTCCTCCCAGACGGTGGAACGGATGAAATCCATTTCCGGCGATTGGTCTTCATCGGGCATTAACTCGGAAAGTTCTTTCAGGAAAGTACCGTCATCCTCGTTATTGGAAAGATACGGCATTTCTTCCTCCCGATGCTTCCGGCTTCGGTCGATGATCTGGTTGCGGGCAACCGAATATAACCAGGCGGCGATCTGTTCAATCGGGTTATCCTCCTGGTCACTTTTCATGAACTGGTAAAATACGTTTTGCAGGATATCTTCACTATCTTCTTTGGATGAAACACGTTTGGCTATGAATCCTTTCAGTTGTGCCTGATATTTCCGGAAGATATCCGCAATCCGTATGTCCCGTTCTGAATTGGCTGATGTATTTGTAGATATCTCTTTCATTCGGGTGTATTACCGGAGGCCGGTTCCTGCATATCAAATCTACCGTTACGAAAATCAGCCATGTGCTTGCGTATATGTTCCCGACGTTCTTCCCATGACATATTCTTCATTCGTTCTTTAAACCGGGCATCCCTTTCCTGATTACCGAAAAAAAAGCCTTCCGGTTGGCGTCCGAATTGACCGAATTTTCCGATACCACCGAATAGAAGGCGGGTAAGTACCATAAAACCGGCAGCCTGCCAGTAAGTGATGGCCGCCCAACCGATAACGGAAGGAACCAGCAGATTCCATAAAAACATGACAGCCAGTGTCGCTAAAGCAAATATACCTACAAAGAACAGGAAAGCGAATCCTCCTTTGAATATTCTTGAATTTCTCATTGTGATATAAATTATATTGTTTATTACTCTGTTATTAATTCGATGGCGTGCGTTTGGCATACTTTTACACAGTTCCCGCAACCAACGCAATTTTCCGGATTGCTCACTGTGGCATAACTGCAACTACCGTTATTCACCATCTTCAAAACATCTCTACGGCATCTTTTTGCACAATATCCGCATCCACTACACTCATACGCAAAGACTTGTAAAGATATGACTTCTTTTCTTTTTCTTCCGAACATTTTCTGTTTCCATTTTAATAATTAAAAATCTGTTTAGTAAGACATGCCTTCTGTTCTTGTAGACGATTGACACGAAGGAATATTTTAAATAGAACTATTTTTTTGAATTATATCTTGCATTAGTCTGTATATTTGTGCGTTCAAAAGTAAAAAGTGATGAGCAATGTAAATAATGCACCTGTGTACTGGTTTATTTTTTTCAACGACCAGTTACTGTTGAAGAAAGAAGGTGAAACCTATACAATCCCTTGTAGTATCGATCCTCCTGTCTCGGTAGAGAATGTATTGGAAGTCTGTTCGTTCCGGGATGTACCCTGTCGGACAGCTGCTGTCGGAATACCGTTGGAAGAAACCGCTGGTTTCGTACCGATGGGATTACGGGCATCGTACGATTATCTCGATGGAACGTTGCATACTATAGCCGGTAAGGCTTACGAATTGATTTATTGGGACTTGCACAGCCGTTTCTGTCCTGCCTGCGGGACACGAACAGTTCTGCAGACTGCTATATCCAAACAATGCCCTGCCTGTAAATATGAGATATATCCGGTTGTTTCTCCGGCTATATTGGTCCTGATCCGTAAAGAAGATTCGATATTGCTGGTTCATGCCCGGAATTTTAAGGGATCTTTTCATGGGCTGGTTGCCGGTTTCCTGGAAACGGGAGAGACCTTGGAAGAATGTGTAAAACGGGAAGTAATGGAAGAAACAGGGTTGGAGATCGCCAATATCTCTTATTTTGGAAATCAACCGTGGCCATATCCCAGTAACCTGATGGTCGGGTTTATTGCCGATTATGTCAGTGGAACGATCCGTTTGCAGGATGAAGAACTGAGCGAAGGCGCTTTCTTCACAAAAGAAAATCTGCCGGAACTTCCCCGGAAGCTCAGTTTGGCGCGTAAGATGATCGACTGGTGGCTGGAACAGAATAAATAATGTTACATAATGGCACAATATGAATAGTGAAATTGAGCGTTATTCATATTCATATTGTGCCGTGAAATCAGCCAGGGAACTGTATGAGACAAGTTCTTTCGACTCTGAACGGATAAGGTTATAATTGCTATCGTATGTGTTGATAACTTTTCTGATTGCTTCTCCTGTTGAGGAAAAGGTGACCGACCGGGTATTCAGTCCGTCGATAAAAGAATATTGTATATAATTGATCAATTGATTATTGGCCGCATAATAGCGTTCCAGAATCAATTTGCCGACCTTGTCATAGGTATATGTCGTATAACTTTCCAAAGCTCCGGAAGTACCGTAATGTTCTTTCCGGTCCAGCATATTATTCTTGTATTTATAGACATCGTATTCAGATTGCGAAATAACCGGATAATAAGTGATACTCTTTTCCATTTTTCCCTCTTTTGAATAGATGTAGACTTGTGTCTGCAGGTTGATAAATCCTGCCGGTACATTTTTATTTGCTGTAAAATTGGAAGTAAGTATCAACCGGTCTTCCTGGTCGTATTGATAAATATTATATTCAGTTGTATCGATCACTGTCGTCCCGTTATACATACAGCCGGAAATCCGGGATAATTGTCCTTCGTTGTTGTACTCATAAATTTTGCCGGAATAAACGGAATCGAACGAACCGGGTACGACCCGCTTCAGACGTGCGTTATTAAGAGATAACCTTTGAGGAACTTCATCATTGACAAATGTTACTTCCGGGTTATCGTTTACCGGCAACTTATCCAGATCTGAAGAATCACAACTGACCATCCCGTTCGTAAATAACAGGATGCAGACGAATATTGTCCATATATGTTCAGTTCTTTTCTTCATGAGGGACGCTACGATATTATTTTATTGATTATCCAGTGTATCTACCCATATATTCAGACATAGCTGTGGATATAGGTAAAAACTTTCTTCCAGTGTTCCTACAGATTTCATTTGCTCTGAGATCTGATCCATGATCGCAGGCTGTGAAGCCATAAGAATATCATGGATGATATAAGAGAAAAAATCTATTTCTTTTTTCAGGAATTTATCCATCAACAAATAAGATACGTTGGGAGAGGAAGAAAGCATGAATTCTTTAAAATCCTGATATTCCGGTGTCTCCATACAAGTATATGGATTACTTGCATAAGATAACTCATCACATTTCTCTATGAACCGGTCGAATTTCTCATTAAATATTTTTCTGTCGGATTTAGTGGTCGATTTCATACCCTGGTTGATCCTGAGACGCAAATCAGGTGTTATCTTATATACATCCGGCTCCTGGAAGCTCTCACTTTCGCAGGAGGTGAAGAATATTAAGGCGATCGAGGCAAGCAAAAGTGCCAATATCTGTAATTTAGTCATAAATGTCCGCTATTTTTTTATTTTATTTCTTAATCGAAAGACGCAATATTTCAATGAAATGCTGCATCTGATCCGATTAATTATTAATGGTCTTTATAATAAAACGGACGAGATCTTAAAATACTGCATAGCAGATGAAAAAAATTATAATTTAATACTGCCGATAACAGTTTGTTCGGTTTCGGCAAAAAGTTCGGCAAAGGGTTTGGCTTTCACAGGAATAGGATCGTGGATGATAAGTTCGATATGATTACCGAGTCCTAAAGGGAAAGATCCCCATTTGGTCATCTTCCATGCGTTGTTGATGGTGACCGGTATCACGTAGGCAGACGGTGCATACTTACAGAGAATTTTCAATCCGTTTTCGGCAAAAGGGCGCGGCCTTCCTGTTTTGCTTCGTGTCCCTTCCGGGAAAATTACTGCCGAGCGTTTGTTGGTTTCAATATATTCAGCCATGACGCGGATAGCTGTCAATGCTTGTTTCGGATCTTTCCGGTCGATAAGTACAGAACCGCCATGATTAAGGTTGTATGAAATACTGGGGATACCTTTACCCAGCTCGATTTTGCTGATAAACTTGGGATGTACTTTGCGCATAAACCAGCAGATGGAGGTAATATCGTACAAGCTCTGATGGTTCGAGGCAATTATCAGAGGGGTGTCGATTGGGAGCTTCTCCAATCCGCTCACTTTGTATCTTGTTCCCAGTACGTACGTATTGGCAACCAAGAAAAAACTCAAAACATCTACACTTTTTTTATGTGCTTTGTAACCGAACAGATTGAAGCATATCCACTGCACTACATGAAAGAATGCCAGTGTAGTCCCAAACAACAAATAGTAGATGGCTGAAAGCGGATACGAAATGATTTTCTCCATTTTATCCTTTAAATTGTGTATTTATAAATTCGACCTTATGTTTATTAATAAGGTAACAAAAGTATAAAAAATTATTCTACTACTGTAGTTACGGATAATTATTGTAATATTTCTGAGTCTGCCAGCGTTGTGCATTTTTTCTTTTGTGGCGTGCACTAGGCATGAATACCTGTTGTAACAGATTATCGAAAGAGATGCCGGATGGCTTTTGGGCTTCGGCACGGATATTCGATGAAACCTGGAAAGAACCTAGCATTCTAACTCTGGGTAATGGCTTATTCATCCCGTATAACCTGAATACAGAAGGAGGAAGGTCTTTCAATGCTACTTTACGGTTGGGATTATGGTCTTCGCTATCTTTGGGACGGACGAACTCGGTAAAATCTTTTTGGATGGATTGTGCGGGAGACTGTTCCGGCGCCATGATCATCTTGGAAGCCGGTTCTTCCGTATTGATCAGTGTGCCTGATTGGATCGCTTTCAATGCTTCGGGATTAAGTTCCAGTTTCTCTTTGCCTGAGAGAATCTTCTGAAGCCATACCGAATCCTTTTCTGTCCATTGGGCATATAGATAATCCGTATTGCTCAGGCAGATCAAAAATAATATAATTACTTGTTTACTCATCTAAAATATCAACTTCCCGTACATAATCTATATATTGAAATGTACGGGAAGTCGAAATACTGCACCGTGTTTAGGTTTATTTTGTTTCGATCACTTCTTTTACCTTTGCTTTCAGTCCGTCGCCACGCAGGTCGCGTGCTATGATCGTGCCATCGGGACCGAACAGGATGATATGAGGTATGCCGTTGATTCCGTATAGTTTAGTCGGCTTTTCACCTGCATTCAGTATCTGTGGCCAGGTTATTTTTAACTCTTCTATAGCTTTCTTCGTGTTTTCAGGGCTATCCCATACGGCAACGCCTAAAACTTCCAGTCCTTTATTTTTGTATTGGTTATACACTTCTGCCAAAACGGGTGTTTCTGCCCGACATGGACCGCACCAGCTTGCCCAGAAATCGACCAGCGTGTATTTCCCTTTGCCGACATAGTCGGATAAAGATACTTTGTTACCGTCTTCCGTCTCGATCGTGAAGTCAGTAAAAGGTTTGCCCTCAGCGGTCTTTTCCAATGCGTCGAAGCGTTGTAACCTTTCCTGCATGCTGGGGGTGTTACGAACCGGTTCGCTCAATAAGGATAGTTTTGCTTTTATCTGATCGGTCGAAAGGTAGCCATCCATATAGTTCAGTGCCATTCCTCCGATCGGGTTATTCAGGTTTCTGTCGAAGAATCCGTCGAGCATGGCCAGATAAGCCGGTTTCCATTCATTCTGGAAAAAGTCTTTCTGCAGTTTCATACGTTCTTCTTTATCTTCTGTTTGTTTCATGAATTCCTGCCGTTTGGAATCGATCAGGTCCGACATGCTGTCCTGTGCTGCGAAAAAACGTGCTATCTCATCGTTCAAAGGACTTCCTGACGGGGACACCGGCTTACTCAGATCGAGATTGATCGTTCCGTTCTCAAGAATGAAATTGACATAATATTCACGGCTGGCATCGATACGGCAGTAAGCGGCTGTATCCATCTTGCCGGTAAAAGTGAAAGTGGTTCCTGTAACAACCGTACTGTCTATGTTGAGATTGTTATTGTCACGGTTATAGATATAGATCATTTTCCCGTCCAGCGAATTATCGGGAATAGTACCGTTTATGGTATAAGTCGTGGCTGGCTTTTCCGAACAGGCCGTGAAAAGCAATAGTCCGGTTAACATTGTGAATAAAAAGTTTGTCTTCATATATGTTGATAATTATAATATATACATATTTCCGGTTAAATGAATATACGAAAGTATGAAAGTTTCTTTCATTTCCGGCATAATTCCTTCACTAGAATTAAAATATTAATTCTTTTTGGGAAGTGCCGGTGTCTGCGTAACTTACTCTGCTTTTACTGACTCTGCCGGATTTGCTTGTGCTGCTTCTTTTACCTGGCGGAAGATGGATAACAGGACAATCATACAGGTGATGAAAAATACGGCAATGAAAGGCCATATAGTCAGAGTGATATGATTGGCATAGGTTTCCAGCCAGCGTTTCATCAGGATATATCCTAATGGGAGGGCAAAGAAGTTGCTGATAATAACTAATATCAGATATCCCTTGAAGAACAGTTGCAGGATATGAGAGAAGGTGGCACCGTTTACTTTACGGATGGCGATCTCTTTTTTACGCTGCTGGGCTGATAAGCTGACCAGCGAATAGATTCCGAAGGTGGAAATCAGGATACAGACGACTGCGATGATACTGAATACGCTGAAGATCACTTTTTCGGGGCGATTGAATTTGTCTACCAGATCGGATAGTTTTATACACATATTCTGGCTGGTTACTCCATGAGTATTTAGTTTTTGTGTTACTTTTGAGATATGCTCCAATACTTCTTTTTTATGTTCCGGGATGTAGCGGATATAGAAATACTGAGCAGGAATATAGTCCGTTACATCTTTGTCCGTATGTAATCGGAAGAAGGTTCTCCCGACCGGATATTGCATAGGGGAATAAATATAATCATCAATGATTCCGCATACTTTCTGGTTAGTAACGCCTTCTCTATTGTACATTGACCGTTGCAATAAATCGTTATAACCTAAATCTTTGAAACCTGTTTCATTGACAATGTAATCGTTCGGATTACTGTCATCGATCCAGCTCCCTTGTTTTAAAGTCAGTTCAAAGAATGAAAAGAACTCTTTGCTGACAAGCATTACGCGATCTTCCCTTTTGGGATCCGGATCGGCAGGGTCGAATGCAAAATGGGTAACGTAGGCACCGTACCAATCCCCTTGTTCTGTAAATATATTGGCATTCGTAGCGGTATAGCAAACATCGGTTATATACGGATGATTTTGCAATTCAGGCATTAATACTCTAATATCTTGTTCATAAGCATTTTCACCTCCCATATCGACCTGGATTACGTTTTCATAATTTAATCCCTTGCTCTTGGTCAATATAAAATTCAACTGTTGGAAAAGGATAAGTGAGGTAATGAAAAATAACGAGCCGATGAATATCTGACCGACAATTAATCCTCGCTTAAAGAATATAGGATTTGTTTTCATATTGCATAAGATATTCCGTATGGGAAGAAGGGTCAATAACCAGAAAACAAACATGCTTGCTATGAGTGATATGATAGCATTGAAGAATAAAGCAGACTTGTCGATGTGCCGCGATACACCTTCATAAATTCCGTAATGATTCCATGCCGTATAACTTTCATAATAAGGAAAGATAACCTCTATCAGGCAAAAAGCTAACAGGTAAGCAATAGCCATCGGGAGGAATAGCTCGGTCCAACCTTTTAATAGCATATCTTTAGGAGATGCACCGATACATAGATAAGTTTTGTTTTTCGTTTGTTTGCGTTGTTGTTGACCGATAAATAGAACTAACAGGTTCATTAATGCACTCAGGAAAGCCATGAAGCCTGCTAAAGCCAGAATATGGATATTGCGTATTCTGTTTTCCAGTTCCGGATGGCAATATAAATGAACTTCCGGAAGTGTTCGTAAGTTGATCTTCCATTGGTCGATATTTTCTGTTCCCCATGGGTCTTCTGCATGACTTTTGTATGTAGCGAGTTTTTCTTTGATCTTACTGACATTTGCACCTTTCAATAAACGGACATATGTTGTGTTCCGCTTAACATGGCGTAAGGGTTGTACTTCGTCGATCAGCAAAAACTGGAATAGCAGGTCTGAATTATCCGGATAGTTTTTGATGACTCCCGCAACGACCGGGCGGGTTTGCTCACTCAGTTCGAACACTTTACCGACACAGTCGGTTGTTCCGAAAAACTTCTGTGCCATACTCTCGGTGAGGATAACAGCCGTACCGTCCGGATAAGTTCCTTTATAGGTTCCGGCGATGAAATCGGCTCTGAAAAAGTCGAAGAAGGAGTGATCGCAGACCAGACCATATACCCTCAGAGTACTGTTGTTATTCTTTATGCTATAATGGAGATTGCTGAAAGTACATACTTTTTCGATCTCCGGCACTAACTTCTTTATCTCTGCCAGGTCGTTGACATGTAACTGGTCCAGGTCGGCATCGGCACCCGCTGCTTTTTTCACCAGTCCGGTAGTAGTCAGGCAGTAAATCCGGTCTCCGTCCGGATGGAAGTTATCGAAATGGGTCTCCCACCACAGCCAGTATCCGCCCAGGACGAAGGCGGTGAAGCCTATTGCCAGTCCGATGATGCTGACAATCGATTGGGTTTTATATTTGACTAATTCCCGAAAAGTAACTTTAAAGTAGTGCTGTGTTTTGTTGTGCATGATTTTATTCGCTTTTTATGACTTCTGCCGGGTTCGTTTCAGACGCTTTGAGAGTCTGGTAAAGTACGGTAGATATGATCAGGATAATTGTTAATAACAGAATGGTGATGTACATCCATAAATGGATGCTGATCCGGTAAGGATATTGTTCCAGCCAGCCGTGCATGAACAACCATGCCAAAGGAAGAGCTACCAGATTGGCAATGAGTGCGATCGACAGGTATTCCCGGACGAACATGCTGATAATAGTCCGTGAGGTAGCTCCCATAACTTTGCGGACAGCTACCTCTTTCCGTCGTTGGGCTATATTACCCGAGGATATGGAATAAAGTCCGAAGATGGATATGAGCGTGCAGAGTATTGCCAGTAAAGAGAATAGTTGCAGGCTTGCATCTTCCGACCGGCTTAACTCTTTCAGTACATCGTTTACTGTTGTAATTTCCGGTTGCTGGTCGTATGGGAAAGCATGTTTTTTGTATGCCTCCCGGATCGCTTTGATGGCGTTTGGCTCATCTCCGGGATTTACTTTGACATAGTAACAATAACTCCTCCACTGGGCAGGATGCAATAGGATGATGACCGGGAGGACCGTATTCCGTAGGCTGGCAGACTGAAAATCTTTTACTATACCGACAATTTCCACATTCTGTTGTTGATTGTTCCAGAAACTGAGCTTTTTACCGATCGGGTTGGTATATCCCATGATGCGTGCCGCCTCTTCATTGATAAGCGCTTTGGTACTCATCAAACGCCAACTCCCTTTTACCAGGTCTGTCTCTTCAAGCAATCTGCCTTTTAACAGTGGTATCTTGAAAGCGGACAGGAAGTTTTTACTGACTTCCAGTATCTGGAAATCGGCTTTGGCGTTCGGGCTTTTTCCTTCCCATTTTACATCATTCTGGGTTGAAGGTTCATGCATGATAGAGAAGAATTTTGCTAATACCAGTTCTTTCACAATGGGAAGGGAAGCAATTTCACGGGCGGTACCTTCTCTGTCATCATTCAACATAATGAGTTGTATCAGGCCTTCTTTTTCAAATCCAAGGTCTTTGTGCCCCATCAGGTTGGTTTGCCGGATCAGTATAAAAGCGCTCATCAGGAAAAATACGCAAATGCCCAGCTGGATAGTCAGGGCTATTTTACGAAACCAGTTTTTCCGGTGAGGTGCTACACCCCCGGAAGCTAATAACTGGGAGGTACGGATAAAACGGAATGACAATGGAAGTGAGATAAAGATAGTTATCAACCAGCTGAGTAGTGATGTTTTTATCATATCGGCATACAAATCCTTACTATCTAATGTCGTATCAAAAACATGCCTGAATAATGGTGCTGTAATTTCCATCAGGCTCCATGCTAATAAGGTTGCGATGAATATCAACAATGAATATTCCAGTAACAGCTGGCAGAGCATTTCTTTTTTTCCGGCTCCGATCGCACAGCGTAACTTCATTTCCCGTATTCGTATGTAGGTCCGGTTAATTTGCAGGTTGATAAAATTGAAGAATACACATAATAACAACAAGAGTCCTGTTATGGTAAAAGTACGGATATAAGTGAGGTTGAAAGATAGTTCGCTGCCGAAGGTATGCCGGATAGCGGTGAGAGGGATCAGTTTCAGTGATATAGTCTCATTATATTTATGAACAGTTGTGTAATCTGTGATTTTCTTCTCAAATGTATCTATATGTGTATTTTTATCCAGTAACAGATATATTTTCACATTCATATAACTCCATTGTTCTTCTTCCGTCCTTTCCCTTTCTCCTTTCCGTCCGAATTGGTCCAGTTCGAATATGTCTCCTTTGAACAGGGAATTATCCGGGGTGTTTTCTAATATGGAAACGATCTTAAGACTCTCTCTGTAGCCGTTACTTAGTACTTTATCCAATGCGTTCTCAGGAGATCCGAAAAGTTTGACAGCAAAGGAACGCGTTACTGCTATTTCATTAAGAGATTGCAGTATGTTATCTTGTCTTCCACAAATTACTTTTCGTGGGAAGAAGGAAAAGTAATATTCATCGATAAAAATTTCTTCGGGGTAGGATAAACGTTCTCCGTTATAGTAAAAATCCGATCCGAACTTCCCGTATATTTGAGTAGTCTCTATTACTTCCGGGAAATCCTGTTTTAACCTTCTTGCCAGTATAAGAGGTAACTGTTCTGTTTTTTTACCGGTCTGTTTGTCTACCCCATAGAGCATGTATATCTGTTTGGATCGGGGATAAAAACCGTCGTATGAAGTTTCATATTTCAGCCAGTTGATCCCATATGCAAAACATACCAATCCGATTGCCAATCCGGCAATACTGATGACGGTCTGCAATTTGTATTTGAAAAAATTACGTATGGCTATAATGATATAATGTTTCAACATGGCTGATGACTGTTTTTAGTAGTTTATTTTGTTATTCGCTTTTTATGACTTCTGCCGGATTTGTTTCTGATGCTTTTAATGTCTGATAGAGAACGGTACAGATAATCAAAGCACTTGTTACTAATAATACGATACCATACATCCAGAAACCGATATTGATGCGATAAGGATATTGCTCCAGCCATCCGTGCATAAACAGCCAGGCTAGTGGGAGGGCAATAACGTTGGCAATGACTACGATTGTCAGATACTCTTTGAAGAACATGCTGATAATTGTTTTTGACGAGGCACCCATCACTTTACGTACGGCTACTTCTTTTCTGCGTTGTGCAATATTACTGGATGAAACGGAATAGATTCCGAAGATAGAGATCAAAGTACAGAGTATCGCCAGTAAAGAGAATAGCTGTAGGCTGGCATCTTCCGACTGATTCAACTGGTTGAAAACATCTGTCATAGTCTGTATTTGGGGAACTGTATCTCCTTCTTCTTTGTGTTTTTCGAAAACAGTCTGTATGGCTTTAATGGCAGCTTGTTCATTTTGGGGTTTTACACGAGCGTAATAGTAGTAACTATTCCATTTACTTCCGTCCAGTGTGATAATCATCGGGAGTACCGGGTTACGCAGACTGGCCGCCTGGAAGTTTTTGACGACGCCTACTATTTCCATCTCTTTTTGTCCCCTTTTTCCGTCATGGTAAATGACGCCGTTCCAGATACTGATCTTTTTTCCGATCGGGTTGTCCATTCCCATGATCCGGGCTGCTTCTTCATTGATGACGGCAGTGTTGCCCGGCGTGGTCCAGTCTTCCGGGTCTGAATTACCTTCGTCTATAAAATTGCCTTTTAATAAGGGGATTTTGAATGCATCCAAAAATTTGCTTCCTACTTTGATTACCTGGAAATTCGGATTGAAATCGTCCGGCTTTCCTTCCCAATGCACTTCATTCTGTGTATAAGGTTCGTGGGTGATAGAAAAGATGCCGCATTGAACAAATTCATCGATTATCGAAAGAGTTGCCAGTTCGTGGGTGATTCCGGAACGGTCACGATAATTCATTGTGATATGAATCAGCCCCTCTTTCCGGAATCCCAGATCCTTATGCTTCATTAATGAGATTTGCCGAAGCATGATAAAGGTACTCATCAGGAAGAATACGCAGATTCCGAGCTGAATGGTCATGCTGACTTTTCGGAACGAACCTTTCCGGTTGGCAGAAATACCTCCGGACAACATGAGTGAAGATGTTCGTATGAAACGCAGTAATAGTGGAAATGATACAAAGAGTAATACCGCCCAGCTGACTAAAGTTGTAACAATAAGGCTTATATAGAAATCATGGTTGGCTATCTTCGTCTCGAAGGTTTTACAGAACAGGGAAGAACTGAGTTCCAGCAGACAAAAGGCCAGAACAAAGGCTATACCTGTCTGTAATGTGAGTTCGGTCAATAGTTGTATAATCAGTTCCCGTTTACCGGCACCTATCGAATTTCGGAGTCTTATTTCTTTCATACGCTGATAGATACGGTTCAGGAGAAGATTGACGAAATTGAAGAATACGCACAACAACAACAGGATGGTCGTTATGGCAAAAGTGCGGATGTAAGACAGGTTGAACGATAACTCGCTTCCGAATGTGTGTCGCATATCTGTTAACGGAATCATCTTTATCGCAAGTGTATTCAGATAGTTGTTTTTCTCCAGATAAGTTTGCAGCTTCTTTCTGAATACATCCGCACTGGCTTGATCTTCCAACAGCAGATAAATTTCATTTTCAAATTGACTCCATTGTCTGTCTTCCGATATTCTGTCTGTCATTTCAGTGGTAAACTTATCCAATTCGAAGACATTCTGTTTAAATGCGGAATTAGCAGGTGCATCTTCTACTACCGCCACGATGGTGAGTGTTTCCCGGTATCCGTTTTTCATCACTTTTCCGATCGCATCTTCCGGACTTTTGAAATATTTGAGGGCGAAAGAGCGGGTTATGACTATTTCATCCAGCGAATGCAACAGATTCGTTTGCCGACCGCTAAGAACTTTCCTGGGGAAAAGGGTAAAGAAGTTGTTGTCGATAAATATTTCCTTCGGGTCTTCCAATGTCTGGTCGTTATATTTGAAGGTGGAACCGAAATTCCCGTATACCAGCGCTGTTTCTTTTATTTCCGGAAAATCTTGTTTGAGTTTACGGGCCAGAACGAGTGGCAATTTTCTCTCTTTTTTCCCGGTTTGTTTGTTGATGCCGTAGAGCGTGTACATTTGTTTGGACTTCGGATAAAAACCGTCGTAGGAAGTTTCGTATTCCAACCATTTCATTCCGTAGGTGAAACAAACGAGTCCAACCGCCAGTCCGATAACGCTGATAAGAGTCTGTAATTTGTATTTGACAAAATTACGTGAAGCGATGGTGATATAATGTCGTATCATGGTTGGGAATTAAATTTTGTTCTTTAAATTATATTTGATAACATCCCGGCCTCCTTCTCCGTTGGGAGATAGAGCTAACAAGTATTCGCCGGACTTCTCTGTGGCAATCTTTCGCAAATTACGGTCTGCCTGCAACACCGCTTTTTGTTTCCCTTCCCAGTCGAATACATAGATGACCGAATTGCCGGTAAAGTTTGTCGATCCGTCGAACAGACAGAATACATATTTGTCTGAACTACAGATATCTATAAAGCATTTTTTACTCTGTTCGGCATCCAGATATTTATTGGTTATGTCAGGAACCGGTATTGTATAATAATCGGCAAAAGAGACCGAAGCTGTCATATCACAATTCAGATCATAGAAATTGATACCGTTGATAAAACGTAAGGCTGCGACGATTACTCCTTTTTCTTCGTTGATAACCAGGTCGCTGGCGTATGCTTTTCTCAGGACATCGTCAGGCATCGGAACCGTGATCCGGGGATAACCCGGAACAGCATATTGCCCTGTTATTTTATTGGAAGAGAAGAAAACCTGCGGTTTACCCGGATTGAATGAAACGGCATATAGTTCTTTGGACGTGATGCAACAGTTTGTACAGATATTCCCGGAAATGAAGTTTGTCATAGATATAAGGTCTGCAGAGACAGTAGGAGAAGTCTGTGTCTGGTCCAGGTCTATGCGTTTCAATTGATGTGAATCATTGTCCCAGATGGAGATCCTGTTCTTGTTGTTTGCATAATCATATTTGGTAAAAGACGGATAAGCAATAGAGAACGTATCTTTCTCTCTCGGTTCGATCTGGTAAAGTGAGAAATCATTTTTATTTCTCACTTGCAGGAGTGTGTCGCTGTAATAGTCCAGAAAAGCATAGTAATCATTGGTAATCGCTATATCGTAATAGTTATGTATCCCATTTCCGGCAAAAACAACCTCGCCGGACAGTTCGCCAGTGATCTCCGTACCGGCTTTATATGTTTTTATGCCTCCTTGGCTTTTCTGTTTGTTACAGGATACCAATAGGGAAAGACAGGCGAGTAAATATAAGAACTGTTTCATATCTGTATTATTTTATTGTTATTCGGAACGGATAATGTCTGCCGGATTTGTACGGGATGCTTTCTGTATTTGCCAGATCAGAGTGAGGAATGAAATACCTCCGGTCAAAAGGATCGCAATGGCAAAAATCCACCAGGCGATATTGGCTTTGTAAGCAAAATCGACCATGTATAAAGTGATGGCCAGCCAGGATAAAGGCAAACCGATCAGGCAGGCTATTCCATATAATTGACTGTATTTGATAAATAACATTTGCCATATAGCTTTAGTCGTCGCTCCGTTTATTTTCCGAATCGATATCTCATGAAACCGTTGTTGTATATCGAACAGGGATAAACTGAACAAGCCCATAGCAGAAATCAATATGGCTATAATCGCGAAAAGAGAGGCGACACTTACCAATTGCTTATCCTCCTTGTAAATTGACAACACTTCATCTTTTAAAAATGTATAAGGGAGTTCATTTCCACATGACTCGTTGTATATTTTTCGAAGAAAGTCGATTGCTTCCTGTTTTTTATCCGGAACGATACTGACTAATAGACCGGATGAAAAACCTTCTTTATAATAAAAGAAAATCATCGGTTCATAGCCTTTAGACAAATGTTGTGTACAAATGTCTTTAATAACTCCGATAACCTGATACCTGGGAGCCGGTTGCTCTTTCGTTTGCGGACTGTAAACAAGCAGGCGGTCCAGAATGACTGGTGTTTCATCGATATCTGTAATACCCAGTTCTCTTTTTGCCGATTCATTGATAACAATCGAAAGATCCATATCATTATCGATGGAGTCATTCCATAGCCGTCCTTCAATTGCTTCTATCCCCAAAATACGGAAGGAATTTTGATTGCTTACCTGGGTCCCTATACTTTTCCATTCTTTCCCCGGAATATGTGCCCAGCTATTTTGGCCTAAACGACTGAGTGGCCCGGGAGAATAACTATGCAGCTTGATGAGCGATGGGGTATTTTTCAGGTTTCTGTCCAGTTGTCGAACAATCAGATTGTATTTATTCCACATGCTCATATCGCTACCCCGTGGTCCTTCTATGGGTGAAATTTTGATAATGTTATCTGTTTCATATCCAAGATCGGTATTCAGCATAAAGTTTAACTGACGGATAGAATAGATAGATACGATGGTTAAAGCCAGTGTGATAATATATTGTAAACAAAGGAATACTTTTCTGGATATAGTAGATTCTCCGCCTCTCCCGATCTTTTTCAAAGAAGTGACCGGAGAAGAATAATTATATTGGAAGAAGGGATATAGGGCTGTGATAAAAGGCAACAGGAACAGAATTCCAACAGAAAGGCTGGCGTCAAATAAGAAATGCGAAGGAATCCGGATCATTAGAAAAGTATTGACCAGCAACGTCCCTGTTTCTATGAATGCCCATGCCAGAAATAAAGCTACGAGAGTCATACATAAGTTTTCAGCATACAATTGAACGGCCACTTGCCGGGTATTTGCTCCGAATACTTTTTTCATACCGAATTCACGTGCCCGTTTCTGGATCAACACCGTGTAGACATTGATAAAATTGAATAATCCTACCAGCATGATCAATACGGCAATAGCTATCAGAATAAGTACGTGTGTATAATTCCCTACCAACCGTTTATCCAGGTATGTGACTACCTGCTGATCGAAATATAGCTTCTGTAGAGGGTAAAAGCAGATGCGCAGGCGGTTGGTGAAATTGGACATTTTACGGAATGCTTCGTATTCCTTGTTGACGGAGGCTGCAGAATGCCCCTTATGTAATTTGACAAGGGAATGGGGCATTGAATATTTTCTGTAGTTGGCCGATTCATTCGATATCAGCAGGTCGAAAGGCATGGAAAATCGGGTGTCCGGTTTACCCATAACGGCAACGACGGTTACCATCTCTCCCATCGAGGTGGTGATTTGTTGACCGATCGGATCTTCCTTTCCGAAAATTAATCGGGATAGGTCTTCCGAGATTATTGCGTCTTGCGGATTCTCTAATAATTTATTCCGGGACGTTTTTAGTATGGGAATCGGTACTATTTTCAGATAATTCGTGTCTGCGGCTAAAGAGGCAACATTGTACAGTTTATTATCGACTGTAATCTGATCTTCGTCACTTTGGAATAGTGTAGATACAATTTCCACAGCCGGATCTTCCAATGGGTTTGGGGTATATCCATATTCAGGTAACAGACCGTAGAGTCTTTTCTGGTGAGATACTTCATCTTCCATCACTGTATAGCAAACCCTGTCTATTTCGGGAATAAAATGATCGGTTGTCATTTCTCCGTAGACATACCGGAATATCAATATACAACAGGCCAGGCTGAGTGCCAGTCCCAGTATATTGATTGCCGTATAAAGCCGGAATCGGAGGAGGGTTTGTATTGCTAACAGGATGATTTTCATTTTTATTTATTCTGATTTTACGACTTCTGCCGGATTTTGATTGGCTGCTTTCCAGATCCGCAAACCGGTACATGTGATAATGAGTAAGGCTAGTGCCAGCCATATGGCCGGATAAATCCAGAAATCGATACTTGTCTGGAGTACATAGCCTTCTATCCAGGGTTTCATGATGAGGTAACCGACAGGGAATGCAATGACGGATGCGATCACTAACAAGAACATGTATTTCAATAGGAACGTTTTTACGATATGACTGGTTTCCGCGCCGTTCACTTTGCGTATGGCTATTTCTTTCCTGCGTTTTTCACAGTCGAGGGTGACGAGTGAGAAAACACCGAACAGGGAGATCAATACACAAACCAGGGTGACGAAATCCAACATCATCAGCAATGCGTTTTCCGATTTGAGGAACTTCTCATATTCTTCTTCCATAGATATTATGTTATAATGGATTATGTTAGGATTCATCTGTTTGATCAGTTGCTCGATCCGTTTCTTACAAGAGTTCCAGTCGCAATTCTGATATTGGAAGATAATATCGGAGGATACGCTTGATCCGTCTTCCAGGGTAAACATCATCGGTTTGGCCGGAATGGTAGGCGGAGCAATATAGAAGTCTTTGACGATGCCTGTGATTACTTTTTTCTGAAAACCCTTACCGATAGGATCATTCATATTCATCTGTAAGGCTGCTGTCTCATTTATTATCATACTTTTATCATCTGAAGGGAATGTCCCTTTCAGCAACTGCAGACCGTAAAACTTAAAGTAGTCTTCGTTGCAGTCTATAATTTCTAAAGTGACAGTAGAGGTCGAATCTGTTTTTCCTTCCCATTCATTGATTGTTTGGTAAGCGCGGGCATTACGCGGAAGTAGTCCGGGTAAGTTCGCCGGAACGATCGTTGCAATATAGGGATTTTTAGCCAGTTCGTCCTTAAGACCGTCAATTGGCGGATAAACCTGGATTGTTCCGCGATTTGCACGTTCGATTCCCAGATCCGTATGATTCAAATAATGTATCTGTTTCATCAGAATAGTGGAGCAGAAGATAAAACCGATACTGATAATCAGTTGCAGTACCATACTGACTTTCTGAAAAGAGTTTTGCCCTTTTCCGTTTGATGAACCTTTTAGAGCTGCATTCAGACTTTTCTTTCGGGAGTAGTAGATCGGATATAATGACAAAATGAATGAAAAGGCTGCTACAATGCCGGAATAACTGAGTGCTTCCAGGTAAATACTTGTCTTATCCGATTTAATATCCGACAACTCCTTAAAAGTCGGGATTACCAGTTCCAGTAGGATCAGTCCGAAAAATATTGCAAAAACCAGGGTGATCAAATACTCGGTAGAAAATAACATCAGTAATTCACGATTGGACGAACCGTTTACTTTGCGTAGAGCTATTTCTCTGTCACGCATGCGAATACGGGTGATAAACAGGGTTAGATAGTTGAATAGCGAACAGAGAATGACTAATCCGCCAGCCAGGGCGAAAAGCCGGATATGTTCATATTTAACTGTTACTCCCTGGTTTGGACGGTCATACCGCATGGCTGTAATAGGGGTCGCTACACTTTTCTTTACTACGATCGAGTTCTCCGTTTCATAGGTATGTTCATATAACTTTTGGATAAATTTCTGTGCATCGACCCCTTTTTTCAGTTTTATAAAAGTCTGGCACATACTGGCATACCATTGCGACCGGTTATCTCCCGGCGAAAAATTCCCGACAATTTCGTATGGAATGTTAGAATGACGGCTCCAGGATTGGATAATAGCACATATCTTTTTTTTCTCTCCATATAGTTCCAGTTCCTGACCAAGTGGATTTTCCATCCCGAAAAGCTGTTGTGCGAGTCTTTCGGTAATAGCTATTTCATTGCTGTTTTCTGTAAGGAAGTTATGATTCCCGTTTGTTATTTTTAGTTTGAACATATGCATGGCTGCCGAGTCAATGTCCATTTTAAAAGACCGATATTCCGTACCTTTATATCTGACAGTCGTTCCCCATGCTTGCATATTGCAGGCATCTTCTATTTCGGGAAAAGTCGCTTTCAGATAACCGGCCAGCGGATAAGGAGTAATTTCGGATAGGCCGTTATTGGTGGTCTTTGATTCAGGTCTTACCAGATAGATCCTGTCGGCACCGTCATGGAAGGTATCGTAAGTCTGCTCGTAACGTATCCATAAGGTAGACAGGGCAAAACAGGTAAAACCGATAGCCAGCCCGATGATGCTGATAACGGATTGCGATTTGTATTTTATCAGGTTGCGTATCGCCAGTTTGATATAATGTCGTAGCATATTCATAATATTTCTGTTTATTCGGATTTAATAACTTCTGCCGGGTTGATCCGGGCTATTCTCCAAAGCTGCCATATTATCGTGAAGGCAACGATTACTGCCATAAGCAGGAATATCAGGATAAAAGGTAGAATACCGATGGAGATTCTCTCAGCATAACTTTCCAACCACGATTTTAGTAACAATATCAATATGGGAAAAGCAATGCATGCAGAAACAAACAATTGCAACAGGTTGCTTTTGCAAAACATATGAACAATTGTAGCAGGTGTCGCTCCATTGATCTTACGGATGGCTACTTCCTTTTTCCTTCTGTCGGTAGATAAAGTAACCGATGCGTATATTCCCAGTAGGCTGATGATAATAGATATTATGGAAAATATGGTTGTCAGTTTGAATATATTCTGTTCTCTACTCACATAAAAACCGGAATCATCTTTCATGGAGAAAATATAAGTAGGAGTGGCTTGATTGACATATTTGGATAGTTCGGCTTTCATGATCTCCGGAAATTCCTTCCTATATTCAGGCTTGATTTTTACTAAGCAGCTCATGTTAAGACTGTTCTCAGGGAATGGCATATAAATACAGGGAAGAACCGGGCGGGTATTCATTTCATACCGATTATTTATAAAATCTGAAACGATTCCGACCACCTGGAAGTTACTCATTTCCGCACCCCAATATCTCACATTTATTTGCATGCCGATAGGATTTCGATTGAATAACCGTGCAAAAGATTCATTGACAACAGCTTTGCCTGTTTCTTCTGAGTTGTATAAACGTCCGTCCCGTAATTTTTGGTTGACAAGTTCAAAGAAAGATGGATCGGTATAGATATGGCCCATGGTACTTTTCGCTTCCTCATCACTGATGCCTTCCCACGAAAACCTTCCTTCTCTCAACTGCCAGGCTCCGGAAAATCCCATTCCGTTACGACAAACGATTTCGACTTTTGGGTCTTGCCGTAATTTTTGTAGTATTTCCGGACGGTGGGGAGTTAGCTTATCTCCGTTGAGAGATACGTCGAATGTTGAGGTTTTGTCGGTTTCACTCAGTCCGTTCGTCAGCCGGTATTCAATCAGATCGCTTTGTTGTTTGACAAACCAGGTCGTTCCCAGGAACAGGAAGCAGATAACGAGTTGTATGGATATGAATATATTCCGTAAAACACTATGGCGGCGTATGATCTGATTACTGAACAGACTTTGTATAAGGGATATCTTACCCAGATTATGAATAACGATCAGACACAGAAGCGCAATACCACCTAAACCGATAATGCTGTATTGGGTAAGAAGTTGTACTACGTAACTATTGTCTATTGAAAAATCAGGATTAAGACTGTTAATATGTGGAATGACCAGTTCTGCAATAGCGAAGCTACAAGTACAGGCTATCAGAAAGGCGATGGAAGCTTCAATGAATAGCAGATAGAATATGGAACACTTTGTCGCTCCGTTCACTTGGCGGATGCCGCATTCCTTGATCCTGTTCATCATCCGTCCGATGATGAACAGTACATAATTAAAGAGAGCTGTCAGTAGTACCAGCAGTCCGATAATAAAGAAAATAGTTCCTGAGTCAGAAAAGAAATTTCTATTGTAGAGCGTATTACGCTTCGTCAGCGGTTTTAACTGAACAATAGATTCTGCAATTTCATTTTTATTTTTAGGATATTTCAACGTGCTTTTTTTAAGCTTTTCGTTTAGCTTGTCGATATTTATACCCGGTTTGATTTTTACGAATGAATTGAACCCGTCGTAATAGGTATAACTATCGGGAGAACAGATTGCTTCATTTGTTGTATTCAGTTCGATACCGCTGTATCTTTCCAGATCACTTTGCTTTGGAAAGTTTTCGATCACTCCCCGGATGGTAAATACTTTTTGGGTATCGTCAAAATCATTAATATCGGTGAAGGTTTTACCAATGACATCCGTTGTTCCGAATAATCTATTGGCGGTCTTCTCTGTAACTAGGATAGCATCGGGTGTCTGATCTATTTCATTGGGGGTTCCATTGATTAGCCGTATATTGAAAAAGTCCAGAAAATGATGGTCGGCAAAGACAAACAACTCTTTGAAATAATTGGCTGTACCATCCGTCTTTCTGATTTCGCATAACTTCTCCGTGTAGGGTTGTACTTGGCTGTAAGCGGTAGCCGATTCTATTTCAGGATACTCCTTTGCGAGCATAGCGGAGGCAAAAGGTGAATAACTTGTCTGGGTACCTTTCTCTGTTTCTGTAAAAACGATGCATATTCTTTCTACCTCTTTGATGCTGTGATTCCAGTTTAAGTCAACTCTTAACGTATAGGAACAGATGGCGAAACAGCAGACACCAACCGCTAACCCGATGATACTGATTAGCGATTGCGTCTTATATTTCAGTAGGTTACGTATGGCCAGTTTGATATGGTGTTGTATCATATTCATATATATTGTATTATTCAAATTTAATAACTTCTGCCGGATTTTTACTTGCAGCCTTCCATATTCGCCAATATATGCAAGTGATTGTGATCATGACAAGAGATATAAATAATATCAGGTAGATCCAGAAGGGGATTGTTGTTTGTATAACGTAGTTTTCCAACCATGCTTTCATGATCAGGTAACTGACTGGTAACGCTATGGCGGCTGCTACACAAAGTAATAATAAGTATTCTTTGAAGAACATGCGGACGATTATTCCGACTGACGCTCCGTTCACTTTACGGATAGCAATCTCTTTCCGGCGTTGTTCGCAGTTAAGAGTGACCAGCGAGAAAATGCCGAAAACGGATATAAGGATACAGACAATGGATACAAAGTCGAGTAACTTGATCAGGGCATTTTCCGATTGCAGGAACTTATTGAACTCTTCTTCTGTATTATTTAATCCGTAGAAAGTGAATTCCGGGTGTTTCTCTTTGATCAACGCCTCGATCCGCCGTTTGCATTCTTGCCATTGCCCTTCACGGAAAATGAAAAGGAGATTGCCACTGGAGTTAATAGACCAGAATAGTTCTTGTACTGTAAATACCACCGGTTTCACGGGGATAGTAGGCGAATCTTTACAGAAATCGCGTATTACACCGATAATCTGTGCCCGGGTAGAGTCGCTATTGAGGAAAGATTTTCCGATCGGATCTGCCCAGCCAAACAGACGGGCGGCCGTTTCGTTGATCATCACTTTCTCTTTCTGGTCGTCATCCCTTAACATAGTACCTTTCAGTAGCTTCAGATTATAATAATTACATATTTCTTCACCGCTGGCAATCGTCTCCAAAAGTACTTCATCGGCAGATGCAGGCTTATCATCCCATTCTTTCACCGGTATATAGCTTGCTCCGTTTTGGGGAATGAAAGAGTTGTGATTACCTGAAAGGACTTCGGTTATCATGGGGATTTGCTTAAGTTCTTCCCGCAGGCTGGCTTCGGACGATTTGGCACTGAATGTGATGGAGGCTCTTCCTACCCGTTCCACTATACGGTCGGTATGTGATAAGTAATGTATCTGTTTGATCATTACAAGCGTGCAGAAGATGAATCCGATACTGATAATAAACTGTAAGACCAGGAAGAATTTCTGGAAATAATTCTTCCCTTTCCCTTTTTCCGTTCCTTTTATTGCTGCATTCAGCGATTGGCGGCGGAAATAATGGATAGGAAGCAGAGAAATAAGGAACGACAGTAATGCTACGAAAAGGGAATAGCCGATAGCTTCCAGGTAGATTCCGTTTGTCGTCGTTTTTATTTCGGATAATTCCCGGAAAGTGGGTAGTATCAGTTCTATCAGTAACATCCCGATAAATATAGCAGTCAATAGCGTTAATACATATTCTATAGAAAATAACTCCATCAGATGTTTATCGGAAGAGCCGCATACTTTGCGTAAGGCTATTTCCTTTCCGCGCATCCGTATCCGGCTGACGAACAGAGTCAGGTAATTGAACAGCGAACAAAGGATGACCAGACCGCCCGACAAGGCAAACAACAGGATGTGATTGAATTTGATGATCGCTTCCCGGATGGGATGGTCGTATCGCATCTGTATGATCGGGGTCAGTACGAAATGTTCCAGTTTGGCGTTGTCTTTTTCAATAGTATGCTCATATATCTTTTTACGGAAAGCCTTGATGTCCGCCTCTTTCCTTAGCTTGATAAAAGTCGTCCATCCGCAGGCGTACCAGACCGGGATCGTATAATTGGCTCTTACTATTTCAAAAGGCATGTTTGTATGAGGCTCCCAGGCTTTGACCACTGCACAAATGGGACTTTCCTGGCCGTATATGCTTAGTTCTTTCCCTATCGGGTTCTCTTTTCCGAATAGTTTTCCGGCGAGTTCTTCTGTGATGGCTATTTCTTTACTGCCGTTGACAAGGAAATTGGCATTTCCACTAACCAACCGGATCGGGAATATTTTCATGGAGGCGGAATCCATCTGGATCTGATAAGATGGATAAGTGATCCCTTTGTATTTGAATTCCATTTTACTGTCCGACACGTTACAAGCCTGTTCTATTTCGGGAAATGTTTCCTGCAGATAGGCTGCCAATGGGGAAGGGGTGACTGTGGCCAAACCCTCGTTACTGTTTTTGTCTTCGTTACGGACCAGGAAAATGCGTTCCGCTTCCTCGTGAAAGTTCTCGTAGGTCATTTCGTGCCTGATCCACAGGGTTGCCAGTGCAAAACAGGTAAAACCCATCGCCAGGCCGATAATGCTGACGATCGATTGGGTTTTATATTTTAAAAGATTGCGTATTGCAATCAGTAAGTAGTGTTTTAACATGGGCGCACTGTTATAATTACATTTGAAAATACAAAAGACGTGCCAAAGGGATAAGTGGTTAGTAATACGGGTGTTATGCTTTGTTTGGGACTGACGGTGGTGTGTGTATCCGCACGAATTGCGTTCGTTTACGCACGGTAGGGGAATTTTGCTATAAAAAAAGTGAAGCTACTTGGTTATATTTTATAGTTTTGTGGTCTGTAACTCTATAAAATATGCAGATACCTACGTTTCGATACCTGTTTTTAGCTGTATTTGGCTTGCTTACTTCTTTAAGTATGCAGGCACAGTTTCTTGATTACGGTTCTGATCCGGCACGCTTCAAATGGAACATCGTTAAATTGCCTCATTATAATCTGGTCTATCCGCAGGGAAACGATTCGATGGCTTATAAATATGCACTCTATCTGGAGAATGCTTATCCGCATTTGCAGAAAACGATAGGTATCGGCATGCAGAAAAAGTTTCCGGTGATCCTTCACCCGGCTAATATGTCGTCCAACGGCTTGGTATCGTGGGCACCGCGCCGTATGGAGCTGATTACGACACCTTCCTCTAAACTCGACGGGGTAAGCTGGGATAAACACCTCGTGCTGCATGAGTCGCGCCATGTCCTTCAGACCAGCAAGGTTATGCGGGGCTGGTTTAAACCGTTATATTATGTGATAGGCGAACAGGCTGCCGGTGTGGCTGCTTTTTTCATGCCGAGCTGGTTTCTGGAGGGCGACGCTGTCGGAACGGAGACTTCCATGTCGAACGGCGGGAGAGGGCGGTTGCCGGAATTCAGTATGCCTTACCGTGCCCAAATGCTGGGGGAAGGTAAGAATTATTCGTTCGATAAATGGTACCTGGGTTCTTATAAGGATTATACCGGCGATTATTATGCGTTGGGGTATAATCTGACTTCTTTTGCCCGTCACCGTTTCGGACCGGATATCTGGGATAAGACTACCACCCGTTATGTGAACCGTTTTTTTGCGATCCCGATGTTCAGCAACGCTTTCAAACATAATGCAGGAATCAGTATCGACGGACTGTATAATGAAACATTCGACTTTTTGCGTAAAGAGTGGGAAAAGATGGATACGGCGGCTGTCACGCCTGCTTTCCTTTCTCCGGCATCCAGGATGTACACCTCTTACCGTTATCCGCAGGCCGTGAACGATTCGACGGTCATTGCCGTTAAATCGGGAATACAGGATATCAATTCGCTGGTATCGGTAACGAACGGGAAAGAGAAGCGGCTATGTTACCTCGGTACGATCAATAGCCGTCTGAACCTGGCGGGCAATCGGTTATACTGGACGGAGGTTGTTCCCGGACTCCGCTGGACACATGAAAACTATTCCGTTATCAAACAGTATGACCTGGAGACCGGGCGGCTGACGACACTCACTCCCCGCCAACGTTATCTGGCTCCGGCTATCGATAAGGATAATCGTACAGTGGCTGTTTCCCGTTTTACGGTAAGCGGTGAAAACCAGTTGGTGCTGGTCGATCTGGCAACAGGGAAGGAACAACGTTATTTTACAGTGCCTGATAATGCCTTTTTGAAAGAACTGACTTTTGGTGATGATGGAAAGATAACTGCTGTGGCAGTTACCGATACCGGGATAAGCTTGTTACAACTGGATACGCAAACCGGTGCATGGAGCGAGTTGCTGGCAACTACCTCTGTGAATATCACAGCTCCGTTCTGGAGTGGCGGTAAGCTGTATTTTGAATCGGGGGCAAACGGAACCAATAATATCTATTCCCTGAACCTGCCGGATACAACCGTCTACCGGTTGACATCTGCCCGCTTTGGGGCGTTCGATCCTGCTTTTTCTCCCGGTAAAGACAAACTTCTCTATTCGGATTATCAGGCAGAGGGATACCGTATCGGTTCGTTGCCGGTCGATAGCCTGAAAGCTGAAAAGGTTGATCTGGGAGAGCCTTTTCATTCTCCGCTGGTCGCTTCGTTGGCGCAGCAGGAACAGTTCAATCTCGATTCTGCTGAACTGACCCCCATTGAATTTGCTCCCCGCCCTTACCGGAAGGGATTACATACGTTCAAACTTCACAGCTGGGCTCCTTTCTATTATGATGTGGCAGAGGCTATGAATACAGGTGCCGACGATTTGAGTACGATCGTGAAACCCGGTGTTATGGTCTTGTCACAAAATACGTTGAATACAGCCATTATGCAGGCGGGATGGTATTATCGCAAAGGCGAACATCACGGTAAGTTGTCATTTACCTACAAAGGCTGGTTCCCGGTTATCGATATAGCCGCCGACTATGGCGGAAAGGCATTCGATGTAACCTGGATGACCAACGACAAAGGAAAAGAGGTTGCGCAGGCCAAAACAGTGAAGCGGACGTTGCTGGAAGCCGAAGCACGTGTCTATCTTCCTTTCAATTTGACCCGCAATCATTATATACGTGGAATACAACCGGCTGTTGCATACTATTTTACAAACGACAAGTACCAGCAATACGAAAGCCGTACATATAGTAATTTCCAATATATCCTGCCGGAAGTGTTGTTTTACAGTTACCGCAAGAAAGCATTGCGTGATATTCTTCCCCGGTGGGGATATCAGTTGCGTCTGCAATACCTGCAATCTCCTTTCAACAAAGAGAATTACGGAAGCCTGTATGCAGGGCGCCTTACTACTTACTGGCCCGGCATCCTGCGTAACCACGGGTTGATGCTACGGGTAGGATATCAATATCAGAGTGTGGACAATAAAACGTTGTATTTGCCGAAGCACCTGATCGAAAAGCCTCGTGGATATGATTTTATGTATCAGACCCGGCAGCAGGTTGCCTTTAAAGCGGATTATGCTTTTTCTATCTTTTCTCCGGACCTTAGTCTGGGACAACTGGCTTATATCCGGCGTTTGCGTGCCAATCTGTTTTACGACCTCAACCGTAACCAGGCAGCGAAAGGGCGTGACTGGACGACACAGAGTTCTTTCGGTACTGACCTGATATTCGACTGGAATGTTTTTCGGATGAGCTTCCCGTTAACTACCGGTGTACGCTTGATACAACCGATCGATTACGGTAAATTCCAGGCCGAGGCGTTGTTCTCTATTACATTTTAGGAAAGAATCGTTCACTCTTCACCTTTATGTGTATAAGTTGTTGCTTATTAGTTGTTTGTCTTGTGGTAAATCGGGTGAATGGTTTGGCTAAAAGGTGAATGGTTTATCCGAACCCTTCACTTATATCCAACTATCATTCATGTAATAGGGAACTAATCGGAAAGCAATATATAGCTAATGGTAAACATATTATCCGGTCGTTTTTTGACTGCCATCGTTAAGCTTGTCGACGTAGGTGGTTAAGCTTAATAACGGTAGTCGAAAAGCTTGCCGGGCATGGTCGTTAAGCTATTGGGTTGTCATTTTGGTGTTAATATACTATTGTTGGCGGGTTAATGGGTTATATGATAATGGATAGTAGTTCAGGGTGAAGGGTTTGTAGTAACCATTCACCCTTTTGCTTAACCGTTCACCTGGGTGTCGTATTGTAATTGTCATTATATTAGTTATATACGATAGAATGGTGAACGGTGAATGCTTTTATGTCTGAATTGCATAGATATGCTTGTCTGTTTTCCGGATTTATTCTGTTTTAATTGCTTTCGCAGGGTTTGTCCGTGCTGCTTTTCGTATCTGCCAGATCAGGGTGATCAGCGATATGCTTGCGGTCAGCAGGAAAGCAACAGCGAAAATCCACCAGGATAACGGTGCTTTGTTGGCAAAGTTCTCCATATATTTCGTGATAGCCAGCCAGGAAAGAGGTGTAGCGATAATGAAAGACAGCCCTAGCAGCCTGTAATATTTTCGCAACAGCAAATTGGTGATGACTCCCACTGTCGCTCCGTTTACTTTACGGATTGCTATTTCCTTGTAGCGCTGCTGAATATCGAAAAGAGATAAACCGAATAGCCCTAATGAGGAGATCAGGATCGCAATCAAAGCGAATACGGAATAAATGGTGGCAATTTGTTTATCATTGTTGTATAAGGCTTCTATTTCGTCATCTACAAATGAATATTCGAATTCGCCTCCAATCAATTCGTCATGCAATTCTTTAAAAAAACGGATTGCTTCTATTCTATGTCCTGGGTTGATGGACGCCATGCATTTGCCGAAAAAGTTATCGGATATTATCGGTACCAGGACGACAGGCATGTTATTGCGCGAGAGATGTACGGTCTGAATATCTGATGTATATCCCTTTATCTGGCAGGGGGTTATTTTGTCATATATCATAACTTCTATCAGAGGAGTTTGCTGGTCTTTCCCGGCAAATGCTTTTTGGGCGGTAGCATTAAGTAGAACTTCATTTTCTGAGGTTGGGATAGTTCCATTTATTGGTATCTCATATAGAGTAAAAAAAGATCGCTGTACTTTAATATAGAGAATGTCCTGCCATTCTCCGCCCGGAACTCTGGCTTTTGTCAGGTTAAATTTACTCAGAGGGAATTCATATGGACTGATTCCGAAACAATAAGATTGAAAAATAGGCGATGCTTTTATTGCAGCTTGTATGCGTTCATTGTATTTCCGAGTTCGTTCGGTATCCTCTTCTGATATGTACATGGTGGATGACGGACGTTCGAACCACACTTTGATAATATCTTTTGTGCGATATCCAAGGTCGGCTTCAAGCATGAAATGGAGTTGCCTGGTGAAAAACAATGCACTTACAATCAGACATATTGTAATACTGTATTGTAGAATAAGGAACAAAAAACGCATTCCCTGTTTGTTCTTTCCGGATATGATACCTTGTAAAGAAATGACTGTGTGTTGCTTGTTGTAATGAAAGAATGGATATAATGTTATAATAAGCGGTAAACCGAACAAAAGTCCGAACGAAAGTGCCAGATTAAATATCTGAGGGGTGGTGGATGTGATTTGTAATATGTTGATTTGTAGTGGATAAGTAATTTCTATAATTGTCCATCCTAGTAATAAGGCTATCCCGACCAATGTCAGATTTTCTGCATACAACTGTATGAAAATCTGTCGGGGAGTAGCTCCGAATACTTTTTTCATGCCAAGTTCCTGTCCGCGTTTGAGGATTATGGATGAACAGATATGAATGAAGTTGAGGATTCCGATAGTCAGTAATAGTAAAGCAACGGTAGATAATATGTGTAGACTGTTACGATTACCCTGACGGAAAGTGTTTTCTCCTTTTCTGATCGTATTGTCCATATATAATTGGTCAAGAGGGAAAAGTTGAAACAAAAATGTTTCATTATTTGGTTGGAGGCAGTAATCTTCTAGCTTTTGATTGACTTTTTTGACATCAGTCCCCTCAACAAGTAGGGCTACACTGTAATAGTTTACAGGAGGCCATCTCCATTGTAGTTTTTGAGAGATCAGCATATCGAACGATAATGAACTTTGTGTCTTCGGTTCGCCTATTACCCCCTGTACGGTTAATAGATGTTCATTGTATTGTATGTTTTTTCCAATGGGACTTTCATTTCCGAATAATTTGTGGGCGAAGGAGCTTGTGATAATGGTACTGTTCGGTTCACTTAGTGCACGTGTAGGCTCACCTTCAATCATTGAATAACTGAATATTTCCAGAAATAAAGTATCGGTAGCCAATACATGAGAACTGAATTTGCTGTTGTTTGCTTCTACATTCACATCATATAGAGAGACGAAAGAACTTTTTTTCTCTATCTCGGGAAGCTCTAAAGGATCTTTATAATTTCTTTTTGACAGAACATTAGATGTTGTGAAGAGTAAAGGCTCCTGATTGCCATCCGGCCAATAACGTGCACTTAAATAGATCCGTTCATGATTTTTATTGAAATGATCGGTCGTCGCTTCGCTATATACATATCGGCTGATAATGATAACACAGGCCAGGCTCAATGCCAGACCGAGTACATTGATAACAGTGTATAAACGGAAACGCATCAGTGAGCGTATGGCTAGTAGGATGATCTTCATGAGGATGTATTATATAATTAGTTTATTCGGATTTGATAGCTTCGGCCGGATTGGTCCGTGCCGCTTTCCGTATCTGCCAGATCAGTGTTGCCAAAGATATGCCGGCTGTAATCAGTAGGGCGACGGCGAAGATCCACCAGGAGACAGATGCCTTGTGTGCAAAGTCTTCCAGATAGCGGTTGATGGCTAGCCAGGAGATTGGCGTGGCTATCAAGAAAGCGATTCCCAATAGTTTGTAATATTTCTGCAAGAGCATTCGCATGACGATGGCGGTAGTGGCCCCGTTTACTTTGCGGATGGCTATTTCGCGGAAACGTTGCTGTACGTCGAATAACGAGAGACTGAATAGACCCAGGGAAGAGATCAGGATTGCGATTATGGCAAAGATGGAATAGATCTGTGTAAGGTGAAGATCTTCCAGATATAGTTCCCTGTGCTTGTCTTCGATAAAGCTATATTCGAAATTACCGCCGATCAGTTCGTCGTGCATACTTTTCAGAAATTGTATGGCTTCCTGTCTTTTCCCGGGAGCGATCGAAGCGAGTAAAGGTTCTCCGTACCAACTGGCACTTGGGGTCAGTATGATCGGATAATTTTTATTCGACAGATGGATGGGATTGAAATCTTTGAAAACACCTAATATACGATACGGTGGGTTCTGACTCATATCTTCTCCCAAATTGTACCATAATCGCTTCTCGGGTTGTAAGACTGTGCTTTCGATATCTTTTATACCTAATAGCTTCTTACCGGATTCGCTGATATACAATTCGTATCCTCTGTTCGATGGTTCTTCGTTGCTGATTGGTTCCCCTTCTATGATTTGGAGATCGAATAGTTTCATCCAGGCGGGCGTATTACTCATCACCCAGAATTCCTCGTATTTGCCGTCGGGCAGTTTGAATTTGGTGGTATACCCTTTATTCTTTGTGTTTTTTATCGGTTGATCTCCATACGTCCAATGTTCGAATAACGGAGATGTATCCATTTTCTGTTGGACAATCTGTTTGATATCTTGTCTTCTTTTATCTTCTTTAGCCCATTCCTCCGGCGTGAGGTCCTTTCCCATATAATGGAATTTCATGAATTGGGTTTCGATAATATCTTCTGTCCGTATTCCGATATCAGCATTTAGCATGAACCGTAATTGTTTGGTAAAGAACAGTGAACAGGTGACAAGGGCAAAAGTAATGATATATTGGATTGTCAGGAATAATTTGCGTGAGACAATAGAACCTCCGGCCTGATTGACGGAGCGAAGAGATTTGATTGGGGCTGAATAGTTGTAACGGATATAGGGAATCAATGCCGTGACACATGGAAGGATCAGCAGAATGCAACCCGAAAGGAGAAGGTCGAACGCCCGGTTGGATACCGGGGTGATATTCAATTGCGTTCGTACTAACGGGTCGGTTATCTCGACGATCATCCATCCTGCTAACAGGGCAATTCCGGTCATCAGGATGTTCTCTATATATAATTGTGCATAGATCATTTTACTCCCGGCTCCGAATACTTTCTTCATTCCGAACTCTCTTCCCCTCCGTAAAATAACAACCGAGTAGATATTAATGAAATTGAAGAGTCCGATAAGCAAAATCATCAATGCAACTATCGACAGGATCCATACATGAGTAAAGTTACCGGTTCTGAAGAAGTAGTTTTCGATATTACCGTTGAAATAGACTTTTGATAGCGGGTAAAGCTGGAAGCGGAGGCTGAATCGCCATAGTTCCATGTGCATGAATTTGTTGTACTGTGCATTGACCTGCTGATAATCGGTGTTCGGATGAAGCCGTACCAGATGGATGCCGATATGATCCCAGAAGGAGGATAGCCGGTCGGAGACTATAATGTCAAAGTCTATACTACTGGCTGTTACCGGTTCCCCGATGATACCGACGATCGTGACAACTTTACCGCTGAAGAGTTGCAATTGTTTACCGAGTACCGGCTCTTCTGCGAATACTTTCCGGGCAAACTGCCGGGTGATAATGGCTTCATTCGGTTTTGTCAGCGTCGTTGTGCCGCTGATCAGCGGATATGTTAGTATTTTGAAGATATTACTGTCTGCGACAAGGGTTTTGCATCCGTATCCTTTGTCGTTATATAAGCAATCGGTATTGTCGTATAATATCATTCGGCTTGCATATTCTACAGCGGGATGCTCCAACAAATTGATAAATGAGGCTTCGTTGTTCGGATTTCCTATATCGGAATATCTGAGGATACCCGGATTTTGATCGTCTTCATAAACCGTTACATAGATCCTGTCGAGTTCCGGAAGAAAGTGATCGGTGGATAATTCACTGTGTACATACCGGCCGATAGTAATTACACAGGCCATACTAAGGGCTAGCCCTAAAATATTTATAATGGTATAGAGCCGAAAATGACTAAGTGCTCGTATGGCAAGTAGAAGTATTTTCATGGTATCTGTTTTCTGCTTTTATTTCAGAATCAATTCTTCCGCGTCGCCAAAAGTACTATATCCGGTGACAATAACCTTGTCGCCTGCTTGTAACCCGCCGGTAATCTCATACTGCTGCGGATTCTGGCGGCCGATGCTGATGCTTACTTTACGCGCTTTTGTTCCTGCCTCATTCAGTTTATATATCCATTGTCCGCCGGTAGTCTGGAAGAAATCTCCGCGGGGGATGACCAAGGCTTCTTCCGGCTGCCCCAGTTCGACCTGTACACGGAAGCTTTTTCCGATACGGACATTGTCGGGAGATTCTTCGGTGAAGACAAGGTCGACATCGAAGTTACGGTCTTTTACTTCCGGTACTACTTTGGTGATACGCAACGGATATTTCTTTCCCTGCCAGGTGATCGTGGCGGGGAGGCCGGTGGTGATACGGTCGATATAATATTCACTGAGTGAGGTATGTATTTTGAACTGGTCGAGTACCTTGATCTCGGCGATGGCCTCTGTACTCTGTACCTGCTGGCCCGGAGTCACTTTGACGAAACTCAGCTGTCCTGCCAACGGAGCACGGACGATCAGGTTCTCCATACGTTCCTGAGCGCGGTCGAATTTCTTTCGTTCCCGTTCCAGGTCGTTCTTCATCAGTTCGCGGCGGAGGATGGTTGCTGCACTGTCGTGGCGCAAACCTTCCAGTTGCAGAGCCGTACTTTGTGTTTTATATTCGAATTCATCCCGCTGTACTTCCAGCTGTGCTTTACTTTTTACACCCATACGGAACTCCTCTTCATCGAGGGCGAAACTCTTTTTCAGTCGGTTGAGTTCGTAGGTCGTTTGTAGCGTCTGCTTCTGCAGGTCCAGGCTTTTCTGTTCCATTTCGATCTCTTTTTCCTGGTAGGAGATCAGCTGCTTTTCCCATTCGTCCCGCTGGTCGTCGATAGTACGTACCAGGTCCGGATTATTCAGGGTCAGGATGGTGTCTCCTTTTTCCATCATAGTCCCTTCTTCTGCCACGATCCGTTCGACGCTTCCGGCTTCCCGGGCATTTATCTTAATGGTCAGGATCGGTTGAACGACGCCCTCCACATCTACGTATTCGAGGAATTTATCCGCTTGTGCTTCACCGATAATAAGGTTGTCGGCCTCTGTACGTAGTTTTCGTCCTCCGGATGCAACGATGGAAACGTACACTAGGAGGATTATAAAAGCTACACCTCCGGCAATATGCCAGCGGTAACGGTAATATACGGGTTTCTTTTCAATAGGTCTGTCCATTATTTTATTTCATTAATTGTTCGTAATCGAATGTCAGTTCACGGCTTTTCTCGAAGTCGTAGCCGGTCATGCTGCGCAGGCCGTAATACAAGCTCCAGTAATTATATAAAGCCGTGATATATTCTCTTCGTGCCCGATCTTTTTCGCTGATGGAAGCGTTGAGATCGAGGATAGTGGATTTGCCCAGGAGGTAAAGTTTCTGTGCCACATCGTTCCTGCGTTGGGCGGTCAGGTCGGTCTTTTGGGCGATCGTCACTTTATCTGCCTGCAGGTTGAACTGTTTGACCATTTTGATGACGTTCAGTTCGAAGTCGTTGCGCGATTGTTCTACTTCGGTATATACTTTGTCGCGATTGCTGAGAGCCACTTTAACCTTCCCTTTGCCTACGCCCCAGTCCAGGATCGGGATTCGTATACCCAAACTGACCAGCTGCTGGTCCAAAGGATTCCGGTAAGCCTCTTTCAGTTTCTCATTCGTCTGTGTCAGTCCGAACTGCATGTACAGGTCGGCTTTGAAGCCGCGCGAAGCTTTTGCCTGTGCAACGGCACTTTCACTTTCAAGCCGACGGCGCTGCAGATATTCCGGCTCCGGATTGTTTTCATAAGCCAGTTCCAGAGCCTGTTTTACATCCACATTGAAATGTGGTATTTCTTCATTTACATCGGCAACCAGTTCGGAGGCATTATTGATCCCCAGGTAACTGCGTAGAAACTGGATACAGTCGTCCACTTCGATACGGGCGTTCATCATATTTGTTTGCTCGGTCAGCAGGTTAAGCTCCAGTTGCAGCATCTCGTTTTCTGTGATCGTCCCGATATTATACCGTCCTTTAGCATATTGGAACAGTGTATCGGCATTTGCGTAATTATATTGTGCTATTTCCCAGTTCGTCTGTGCAGTCGCCAGTTGGAAAAACTGTTGGGTTGCCTGTGCGGCTACCAGTTCCAGTGTTTCTACCAAATTCTTTTGTGATTCGACATAGCGGATAGGTTCGATTTTTCTATCCCACTTGAACTGATTGTATCCGAACAGGTTTTGCTCATATCCGACAACTACCGGTGTACTGTTATACGAGCTGGTCTTTTCCGAAAACAGATCCAGTCTTTGTAAGGCCGTTTTTACGAAGAGGCTACCTCCTGTGAACGGTATATTCTGATTGATCGTTAAACCGGCATCTATCATCAATTGGTTACGATGAACGAAACTCTCTCCTCCGTCGGGTAATGTAACCGAACTGATCGACCGGTTCAGCGAAGGATCGGAGGTGAAAGTAAGGCTCGGCAACATGTTTGCCCGGAAAGAACGCCAGTTCCAGTAAGATGCCCGGAAAGAATGACGAGCGGCAATAGCCTGGGGCGATTGCTCCTGTGCGATGCGTACAGTCTCTGACAAAGTCAGATGTAACGTGTCCTGCGAGTAGGCCGGAAATAGGACCGTCGTGGCAAGGATTATGGATAATATGTAACTTTTTATCTGTTTCATATTCTATAAGAAACAAATAGTATGCCATATTTGTAACCTGTTGATTGATAGTTCTAAAAGAAACGATGCGATTGCTTTTGTAGTGCGTGTACGCACGAAAAACGTTCGTATTCGCACGCACATACAATGGCTTTTATACTTATCTTTACAACCAAATCAGTAACAGGAATGAAACAAGGGAAAATATTAATCATCGATGACAATGAAGATGTGCTTTTTGCATTGAATCTGCTGTTGGAGCCTTATGTCGAACAGATCCGTGTCACTACGCAACCGGAACGGATCGAGCATTTTATGGAAAGCTATGTGCCCGATGTGATTTTACTGGATATGAACTTCCGGCGGGATGCCATCAGCGGGCAGGAAGGTTTCTTCTGGCTTGAAAAGATAAAGAAGACAGATCCGGATGCTGTCGTTCTCTTTATTACGGCTTATGCCGATACGGAAAAAGCCGTACGCGCCATTAAAGCCGGGGCGACGGATTTTATACCTAAACCCTGGGAGAAAGAGAAGTTGCTGGCTACCTTGTCTGCCGCTCTGAAACTTCGGGAAAGCCGTACCGAGGTTCGGTCGCTGAAACGTCAGGTAGCAGCTCTTGAGAGTTCGGAGGATGACGGGTTTGAGATTATCGGTGAAAGTAATGCCATGCAGGAGATCTTTACGACGATCGAGAAGTTGCGTGATACGGATGCAAATATCCTGATTCTGGGTGAAAACGGTACGGGTAAGGATCTTGTGGCACGCGCCTTATATCATCATTCGCCACGTAACGGACAGGTTTTCGTAGGGATCGATCTGGGGAGTATCCCTGAACAACTTTTCGAGAGTGAACTGTTCGGATATGAGAAAGGAGCTTTTACCGATGCCCGTCGTGATAAACCGGGACGTATGGAGGTGGCTACCGGCGGTACACTTTTCCTGGATGAGATCGGTAACCTGAGTCTGCCTATGCAAGCTAAATTGCTGACAGCGATAGAGAAACAACAAATCACCCGTTTAGGAGCGACACGTCCGATAACCATTGATGTCCGCCTGATCTCGGCAACCAATATAAATATTCATGAGATGGTGGGAAAGGGAACTTTCCGTCAGGATTTACTCTATCGTATCAATACGATAGAACTACATATTCCTCCTTTACGGGAACGCGGTAATGACATTCAGTTGCTGGCAGATTATTTTCTTGCCCGTTATGCCCGTAAATACAAGAAAGATATCAAAGGTCTCTCACGTGATGCACGGAGTAAGCTGCAGAATTACAACTGGCCGGGGAACGTCCGCGAATTACAACATGCGATTGAACGGGCAGTGATCCTATCTGATGGCATGATGCTGAAACCGGAGAATTTCATGCTTCAGCCTACTGCATCGAATAAGATTGCAGAGCTGGAAGAGCTCAACCTGAGCATTTTGGAGAAGGAAGCGATCGAACGTGCTTTGCGGCGTGCCGAAGGGAATGTGACCCGTGCTGCCGAACTATTGGGAATTACCCGTTTTGCCCTTTACCGGAAACTGGATAAGCTGGGCCTATGAAACGATATATTATCCTGATAAAGATCGTTTTGATTGTATTGCTCTCGCTGGCTATTGCATTCCTTATATTGAAAAGCCTTTATTTTACATCTGTTATGATGGGGGCCATCCTGGTCGTACTGGCTTTCTCTTTGTATCTGGACCAGCGGAAGACGATCCGCCGGATGGAGCATCTGATTGCGAATATCCATTACGGGGATCTGAACCTCTCTTTTCCGGTACCTTCTTCCGGAGGTGCTGAAGCCCAGTTGACCCGTTCGATGAATGAGGCTTTGAATGCATTCCGCTCCCGGCTTTATAACTCAGTAGTGGCGGAAGCTGAGACGGATGCCTGGCAGAAATTGATCCGTGTCCTTACGCACGAGATCATGAATTCGATTGCCCCTATTATCTCCCTGTCGGAAACGGTTACGGAACGTGCTGCTTCGAATGGGATGAATGAACGTGATTATGCCGTGATGCTACAGGCGATACAGACCATTCATCGCCGTAGCAAAGGGTTGCTCGACTTTGTGGAAAATTACCGTAAGCTGACGCGTATTCCGACTCCGACCATGCAGATATTTCCGGTATCGACTTTGTTCAGTGATTTACAAAAGTTGGTCCCGGCAGCGGGGATACATGTCGTTTACTCCATTCATCCGGCAGAACTGAGATTGTATGCCGACCGGAGCATGATCGAACAAGTCCTTATCAACCTGCTGAAAAATGCTATAGAAGCCTGTTGTGACAGTGAGTTCCCTGAAATTCATATAGATGCTTTCAGACGGGACGGGATGCCGGTCGTAACTGTTTCTGATAACGGCAGCGGTATCGTGCCTGAAGCATTGGATAAAGTGTTTGTCCCTTTCTTTACGACCAAACAGGGAGGATCGGGGATCGGATTGAGCGTCTGCCGGCAAATTCTGAACCGGCATGGCGGTAATATAACCGTTGCATCGGAAATAGAAAAAGGAACCACATTTACCATGCAATTCCCCGGTACACGTGCAATTTAGTTGTTATAAGAGTTCTGTTATTTTCTTTTTCAGGTCGTTGGGCTTGATCGGTTTGGCAACGTAATCGTTGAATCCACTCTGTTTGACCCGTTGTTCATCTTCGGCAAAAGCAAAGGCTGTTACGGCAATAATGGGTATGACCGTATTGTCTTTACGTATTTCTTTTGTTGCCTGGTAACCATCCATAAGCGGCATTTTGAGGTCCATCAGGATCATATCCGGATGGTATTTCTTATAGAGGTCTACTGCTTCCTGACCGTTCCAGGCATGTACCAGATTGTATTCTTTGAGTATTGCTTTTATATATGTATAGTTGCTTTCATTATCTTCCGCTATCAGTAAAGTGGATTTTTTACTGTCATTACCCGTAGAGGTACTGCTTTGTATTTCTATTTTTATCGGTTCGATAGGAGCAATATGTGATTCTTCGATCACGGTGTCAGGCAGGGTGAACCAGAAAGTCGATCCTTGCCCCGGTTCCGATTCTACGCCGATCTCTCCCCCCAGCTTCTGTATGATCATCTGGCAGATGGATAACCCGAGTCCGGTTCCCTGTGCGAAATTATCTAATTTGACAAAACGTTGGAAGACGCTGTCTTTGACGGTCTTGTCGATGCCACAGCCTGTATCGGAAACAAAAAATACTAATTGACTTCCTTTGTGTTTGTATCCGAAACGTATACCTCCCTCTTTGGTAAATTTGATCGCATTGTTGATAAAGTTGGTTATTACCTGCGACAGACGGTTTTTATCCGTCCTGATAATACAATGGGACATTTTCTCTACGAACGAAACCTGAACACCCTCTGCTGCTTTGAGGCGTGATGTTTGTTCTATATCACATAACAGTTGGTTGATATCGACATCCGAGTAAACAAATTCGAGCGTATTGGCCTCTATCTTTGCCAGGTCGAGAATATCGTTTATCAATTGTAGCAGGAGTTCGTTGTTGTTGTTGATGATATTGATGTATTCTTCCCGTTCTTCCAACTCATCAGTCATGGCCAGCAGTCCGGAGAAGCCGACGATAGCATTAAGCGGCGTACGTATTTCATGGCTCATATTCGCAAGGAATGCCGATTTCAGGTGATCGGATTCTTCTGCTTTCTCTTTTGCCAGTCTTAACTCGTTTTCTGCCAGTTTCTGTTTGGTGACATTCTCTTTTTTGAATACGACACCCAGTAAATTATCCTTTGCATCCAGTATCGGGTTAGCAAATACGTGTGTATATTCGCCCGGAGCACATTGTTTGACTAACTCGAAAGGTTTCCGGCTTTCCATAGCGGAGATCAGAGCACATTCGTCACAATACGGCTTTTGTCCGTTCTTGACCAGGCAGCAGTTTTTAGGACCGTATTGAGGTCTGCACGGCATTTTGATCTGGTTCTCCCATTTGACCGAATAATCCGGTTTTATGAAACGGATAGAAGATTGTATGTTATTCATGATGATAACATTATCCTTCTGTATATCCAGCAACTCGTCTTTCAGCCGGTTGGTCCTGAACAGGAAAAACAGGATCATGACCAGGAAAAGCAGTAATACGCATGCTACAATCAACAAAAGTTCGAATCTGTATTTTACGAACAGGTTTCCGTCTATATTGATCAGTATGGAGTCGGCTGGCAACTTGCTTCTTTCGATGTTGAATTCTTTTAGTTTTTTGGCATCGAAGGTGTAGGTATTGGGGATATTTACCGTCTTCATATCCTTTAACAGTACTTTCTTTGTTTGGATATCAATAACCTGTTTGGCAAGATCTTTTCCGATAGGGCGGTATTTGGGGATATATCCTCCTATGGCCCAGTGGCTAAGTCCGATCGAAGTCAAAGTAAAAGCCGGAATCCCGGGGTTGCCTGACATCATGGTGTAGGTGGCATTCCCTACATAGTAACCGTCGTTTACGTCTACGCGCCACGTCCCTAATAAAATGACAGTCTCTTTAGGTAACTTTTTTATTTGTTCGACAACCGTATAAATATTGTTCTTTCGTCCGTCCAGCAGGATCAGGTTTTGGTCAGGAAACTCTTTCAGCTCCTTTTTTACCAGAGCCTGCAAGGCGATGCCGCCGTAGCTGTTGTCTGTTATCAATGCAAAATGTTTTGTTGCAGGATAAAGATCGAGAGCGAGTTCAATGTTCTTTTTTATATCATAATTATAGGTAAATCCCGATAAATGGTATCCGTTGTTTGTGTAACTCTGAATATCGATGCTTTCCGGATCCCATTCGGTCAGTCTGGTACTTGAGTCCGGTAGGATAACAGCGTTGCTGCTGACCATTCCGCATACGATAGGAACCTCCTTCAAAATAGGTTCATCCTGCGACAGATAAGAGGACCATCCTTCCTGACCTAAAATAATAATAACCTGAGGTGTGCTTTCGTTACTGTATTTTTTCAGCAAAGTTTCCATTTTTCCTTTCCATAAAGGAGCTTCCGGTAAACTCTTACAGTTCATGTTCTCGATAATGACCGGTGCTGTACCGCCCAGATGCTTGTATTCCTCCATGAATTCGGAAATATTCTGCGTCGTATTACGGGTATCCGGATTATAAGAACTGATAATGAGGATTGGATGAGTGTCATCTTCGGCATAGCCTGGAACAGTCAATAATAAACATACAAGTATGAATAGTATTCGTATGTGGTATGTAATATTTATATTTTTCAGAATCGTTTTAAACATTGATACCTTTTCTGTTACAGTCTGTATTCCCGGCTACAAAAATAAGCATTATTTGTAATCTTTGTAGAACTATGGCAAATAAAAACGCAAGAAAATCAAGGGTATTATATTTCTATCATAATGCCGATGCTGGGCAATAAGGTTCCTGTCATACGTTCTACCGGTTTCAGTTCATATCGTTGTTCTTCTTTAGGTGCTTCGGGGTTCACGATCTTTCCGGTTTTTATGTAGACATCCTGTTCTTTATATTTCGAATTAAGCACATTCTGCAGGTCTATATAAAGTCCGAGCATGACTTTCTTAAGGTAAAACGTTTTGTCCACGCGCAGATCCAGCTGGGTGAAAGGTTTCAGGCGTTCGCTGTTGAAGCGGCTGTAGTCGTAATAGAGGCTGCCGCTGGCATCCCAGGCTTCCACATAACTGCTCTTTTCCACATCATAAGGTGTGTAAGGGGCACCGCCGACTACCCGGAACTTGGCACCTATATCCCAATTCCGGGGGAGTGAGTAGGTACCGCTGAAAGTGAAAAGATGTTTGTTATCCCAGGCAGAAGGCAGGTATTTGCCTGTCTTTCTGCCATCTTTGAACTCACTTCTTACGTATGTGTAGGAAGCGATAAAAGTAAGTCCTTTATAATTATACCAGCGTCCCATCAGCTCCATGCCATACGCATGTCCGGTGGCGGTGGAAGTAACGGCTTCATTTCCCAGTACACCATAGTCTGTTCCTTTGGATGCCAACGGAATACTGTCGATGGCCGACATCGGATAATGGTTATACTGTTTGTAAAATCCTTCTGCCGTGAATTTCAGATAAGAAGCAGGACGGTATTCCAATCCTAAGCCAGCCTGATCGCTGCGGATATATTGCAGGTCGTTGGATTTGTTGATGTAATTACCGTTGTTATCCTTGAATCCCATAACGGTATAAGGAGGTAGTTCATAGTAGCGTCCGGCATTCGCATTCAGATATATGTCTCCGGCAATCCGGTAAGACAATGAGAGGCGTGGAGATAGCTGGTCTAGCATATTATTCATTTTGGATGAATAATTATTGGCATCCGTACGAAGTCCGAGGGAGGTAGTAAAGCGTTCATTGTCGCTCTCATAGATCGCTGTGGCATATAATCCCCATTTCCATACACCCAGATCGGTCTGATAGGTTATTTCTTTGGGTACCGTGGTAAATTGTTTTTGAAAAGTATGGTTGGTATATTCCGAATAATCGATATTTCCACCTACTTGTAGCTGTATATAGGGAAGACGGAAAATATTTTCGCTGCGAAATTTATTCTCAATCTCGTCCGAGCGATAATTCAATGTAAGGTTATCCGGTGTACTTTCATCGTTGTCACGGTATTTGATGTTCTTGTTATTCATCTGGCTACGGCTTACGATCAGCGAATAAATATTTTTTCCTGTATAATGTTTGTAGACGGCTCCCAGCGTGTATGTTTTTTGTTTGACAACGGGCAGATAGGCGAGAATATATTGGTTTTTCTCACTCATATCTTCCATGCCGGTGTTCAGTTTCATATCGTCGATGGCACCCAATCCAAGAAATGTCAGTTCGTTTTTCTTGTTGAAAGAATGTTTGATCTTGAACTGTGCATCCGTGAAGGTCGGCAGAAAAGGAAGTCCGATCATATCGAACAGGAATTGCAGATAGGAACGTCTGACGGATACCTGGTAGGTCGTTTTATCTCCTATAGGACCATTGACCGACAGGCCGATATCGGAGGCTCCAAGCACACCACGCAGGGAGAACTTTTCTTTATTACCGTCCTGTAGTTTGAAGTCCAGTACCGAACTCAGTGCATTTCCTCTGGCTGCCGGGAAAGCTGCTGAATAGAAATTGACTTCACGTATGAAATCGGGATTGATAATTCCGACCGGTCCTCCCGAAGCTCCTTGTGTAGAGAAATGGTTAATATTCGGAATTTCTACTCCATCCAGGAAAAAACGGTTTTCGGACGGTCCGCCGCCTCTTACCATCAGGTCGTTCCTGAATGCGGCTGTGGAAGCTACGCCGGGAAAAGATTGTACGACACGTGAGATGTCCCGGTTCCCGCCCGCGCTCTTTTCAATCTCTTTAAATCCGATGACACGCAGACCGAGCGGACTTTCAGCCGTTTTACGAAAAGGGGAGGCAACGACACTGACTTCCTGCAAGTTTTCACTGGCAGGATCCAGTTCGATGGGGAAAAAGATATCTTTATTGGCAACACGGAATTCTGCTGTTACCGCAGGTTTGTATCCGAGAAACGAAGCCTGCAGGCGATAGCTGCCGGGGGCGACTCCCGTTATTTCAAAATTACCGATAGAGTCGGTAGCCGTTCCCTGTGTCGTATTCCATATAATAACGGTTGCATAGGGGATGGGTTCCCCGCTTGCCGCTTCTTTTACCATTCCCTTGATGGAATAAGTCTTCTGTGCCTGTGCTATCTGAGTACAGGTAAGGAATAGAAAAAAGACAACAAGCTTCTTTATCATCTTTGTTTTTATTTTAGGTCCACAAAGATAAATAAAATGACGTGATAAACTGAGGTAATCTTTGTAAACTCAGCTTTACAGGTCTTTTTTCATTATCAACCGATTCTCTTCTTTCAGACGCAGATATGAAACTTCATTCATGATGCTTCGGATAAGAAAAATACCCAGTCCGCCGATTCCCCGCTCTTCTATGGGCAGTTTGATATCCGTATCGGGTACCTGAGTCGGGTCGAACGATTGTCCTCTATCTGTTAGCAAAAAGATCAATTGCTGAGGACTGACCGTTACTTTCAGTAGTATTTCATGATGTTCGCCTTCGGGATAGGCATACATGATGACATTTACTACTGCCTCTTCCAATGCCAGGTTGATATTCATGATCGTTTCAGAAGATAAATTGAGGTCATTACCTAACTCTTCTATAAATTCCTGTATCCGGGAAATTTCTTCCAGATCGTTAACTATTCTGATTTCTCTACTGCTTGTCATAATCAATTCCTTTCCTGTTTTTGATTGTTCGGTTCATAATGTATTACCAGTATTGTCAGGTCGTCGCTTTGTTCCGCCAGTTGTACGTGGTGGGCAACTGAACAGATAACGGAGCTCACAATGGCATGTATATCCTGTTGGGAATTGGCAGATAATGTTTTTATCATATTAGCTTCTCCGTACAATTCCTTTTTGGCATTTTCTGCCTCTGTTATTCCGTCTGTGTAAAAGAATATTTTAGTACCTTTTTCAAGATAAAAGATCTCGTTTGTATATTCATGGTCAATCATGATACCGACAATCAGATGTGTCCGGGCTTCTATTAACGAAACCTTTCCCTCTGGGGAAACTTGTACAGGTAAGGTATGTCCCGCGTTACATATCTTTAACTCTCCGCTGTGAAGGTCCAGGACGCCGACAATGAGCGTAATGAACATATTGGTTTCGTTATTTTCTGAAATAGCGTTATTCATACCCGATACGATTGTTGCCGGTGAGTCTGTATGGCGTGAAAACGAGCGGAACATACTGCGCGCAATAGCCATAAATAAGGAGGCGGGAACTCCTTTTCCCGATACGTCGCCTATGATAAAATAAAGCTTGTCGTTCTCGATGAAATAGTCATACAGGTCACCTCCGACTTCCCGGGCCGGCTGGAGTATCGCGTATAAGTCTACATCCTGGCGGCTGGGGAAAGGCGGGAATGTTTTAGGGATCATTCCCATCTGGATTTCCCGGGCTATGGACAGTTCGCTTTCAATACGTTCTTTTGTCGCCGTAGTTTCATGGAGTTTTATCACGTAATCGAATAGCGATTGTTGCATATATGCAAGTGAATCGTGTAACATTTTTATTTCGTCATATGATTTAACCTCTGGCAGTTTCACATTGAAACGGCCGGTGGCTATAACTCTTGCCGATTCGGAAAAGGCTGCGAGCGGTTTTACCAGCCGGCGGATAATGATATGAATGACGAAGAACAGAATAAGCATTCCGGTCAGTAAGCCGAATAGTATCTGGCCGGAGATGGTATCCAGGTCTTTTAAAATTATACTGGGTGGACAGACATTGGCTACTGACCATCCTATGTGAGGTATGGATGAATAGAAAATATAAGCGGGATTACCATTCAGTTTAATTTGCGCTGTATGGGTCTGTCCGGCCAACATTTCTTGTCCGACATTTTCCAAACCTGTATTATTCGAGGTAAACGCATCGGTCAGGATCGTTTCATTCATTATTTTCTCATGGTCAGGATAAGTCAGATAACTGCCGTTGCGGCTGATCAGGAATGTGAAACTGGATGAATACGGTTTCAACTGATCTATCATGGTCGTGAACCGGGATAATGATATGTTAGCTGTGAAGATAGCATACACTTTTCCTTCCTTGTCTAATAAAGGAAGTGAATAGGTACTCATTATAAAGTTGCCGCCTCCCTGGTCATAATAAGGCTCGCTCCAGTAATCCTGCTTTAGCAACTTAGGGATCAGGTACCAATCCATACAAGGATAATCATAACTTTGACTGCCCAGTAGCGAATATTCCGTTTTTTTGTTTATAACTGACACGTAGGGCATGAAATATTTCTCTTTTGTTTTATAATAGTAGGGCTCGAATGCGATGCCACTACTTTCTATGAGATCGTTATTCTCTGCTACGGCGGCTATGATGCGGTATAATGAGTCCGGATCGTTCAGGCTTTCTTCTATCGTCCAGACTGATTGATACATCGTTGTTTCTACGGTCTGTAACAGATTATTGATCTCGATAGCCGTATTGTATAATTGCCCATGCGTAGATTTGATCGCATAATCGGTGACCTTCTCACGACTGTATGAATAGAACAGCACTATGATGACGGCAAATACTACCAGTGCGAATGAGAGTACATAGACACTCATGCGGGTGGCAAAAGACTTGAATTGAAATATTTGTCTAAAGGGGTGCATGGGAGATTATTTTACGAAATCTGTATAAAGTATCTTTTTCTTTTCCTGTTCATCCAGCAGGATATCTGTTGCCTTTTTAAAGCCTTCCGGGCTTAGGCGGAAGGTCCGTTTGTCGGTACTTTTATTTGTTTGCAAACGGAGTACTTCTTCCAGCATTTTTCGTTGATGATAACGGTTGGTCCCGATATTGTTCTCGCGAATGATCTGCATCAGTATATCGAGTGTTTCTTCTTTATGCTCGTTGGCCCATTGCCATCCGCGGATGCTGGCACGTACCAGTTTTCGGATCATTTCGGGGTGGGATTCATAAAAAGGTTGAGTAACATAAAGTCCGTCTTCGGGCAAATCATATCCGAAGTCAGTAAAATGTAACGAATAGAAAGAATCTGTTTTCAATCCGCATTCGAAAAGTTGAATATATTCATTGTAACTTCCTACAAGACAAATATCCACAGCTCCGGTCAGGAAAAGGTTGACACCTCCGTTGAAGCGTATCCATTTTCCGTCGAGTTCATAATGGGCGGCAAAGCGATCCAGCAGGTCTTGACTTAAGTGGTTCCAGACAGCTATTTCCTGATGGCGCAACGAGCTTATATCTTTCAGAGGATGTCGGCTTACCAGTATCAGGCTGTTTTCTTGTGAGGTTTGCATGATATTGACTAAGGGAGCACCGGCTGCTCTAGCGGTTAAAGCGAACGACAGGTTCATGACGGCCGCCTGTGATTTTCCACTTTGCAGGACTGAAAAAGAACTTTCTGAAAGAGCTGTATGTACAATACGGATATCAATACCTTCTTCTTTGTAAAACCCCATTTTATCGGCGACATAGTAGCCGGCGAACTGGGCCTGCGCTGTCCACTTGGGAGTGATGGTGATAGTTTGCCCTGATAGTGTACCATATGCGGAGATCAGGATAAGCAGAATGCAATATATATGTCGTTTTCGTTTCATAGCAGAAGTACTAACGAATGTTGAACAAAGATGAGCAACCGGTCATGTCGAATATTTTGCGTATTTCGGGTTGCATATTTTTCATGATCAGTTGTCCGTGCTGACTACTTACCTTTTTTTGCATCAGAATAAAGCAACGCAATCCGGAACTGCTTATGTATGTAAGATCTTCACAATTGAGGATGATTTCGATCGCGCAGTTTTCCAGTAAAGGTTGAAGGGCGAATTCAAATTTACGGGCGTTAACCGTATCCAGGCGTCCTTCTATGGTGATAATAGCTCCCCCGGCTACGCGGCAGATGTTAGTGTTGAAAGAACCTTCTTCTTCCAGGCCAATCTCTACCCTTTTGGTCAACATTAAAAAACTTTGTGATCCATTCGAATGAAAAGCTACTTCATCCATTGTCTTGAATATAAGGAAAAATTCCTGTCCCCCGGTTATGAGAGTTTCCAATGATGATTTATCTGTGTCGATAAAAGGAACGGTTGGATCGGAATTTAATCCGTTATGAGTGATCATGCAAGTGATATCTCCGTTGACGTGGCTTAATTTTAGTTTGATATCACTTTTCTCTTTACTCGGATATGCGTGGTGGATAATGTTACTGACAGCCTCTTCAATAGCGAGACAGACACGCCTTGTCATATTGGAAGATATGCAAAGGCTTACCCCCGCAGATTCTATAAATCGTGTGACATTGATTATTTCAGATAAGTCGTTTGCGATGATAATTTCTCTTTCCATTTTCCTATTTATAAAATTCAGGACTGAATATTTTTACTGCGGCAAATGTATGGGATTGTTTCAGAAGTTTCGGTGAATCAAGGGATTTGAGTTTTGACAGATTGTATATATCTTTTAGTGAATCATATATTTGGGATGAAATCTGTGAGAATAGAACCTTTTTGCAGGTATAATTTTTGTTTGTCTTCGGGTATTCTGTAAATGTAGTCTCATGGCGCAAACTATATTTTTATATCTTTGTATGTTTGTAAAAATACAGACAGGTCAGAAAATATATGAAAAGAGAATTGCAGGAGACGGCAGATGGAAGTCATACATTGTTCATCCCGGAGATGGATGAACATTATCATTCGGTAAATGGAGCGGTGCAGGAATCACGTCACGTTTTTATTGAAGCCGGATTACATCGTCAGGAAAAAAAGGATATTACTGTTTTTGAAGTCGGCTTTGGTACGGGATTGAATGCTTATCTGACTCTGCTGGATGCAGAAAATGAGGACCGTTCCGTTGATTACTTTTCTGTGGAACTTTATCCGCTTGATCCCGCTTTGGTTCGGGCATTGAATTACGGAGATATGATCTGTCCGGAAAAGAAAATGTTGTTTACTGCATTACATTCTGCAGCCTGGAATGAACCGGTAAAAATAACCGATCATTTTACTTTACATAAGATACAGGGAGATAATAACAGCTGTACACTGCCCGAAGATATGGATCTTATCTATTTCGATGCCTTTGCTCCGGACAAACAACCGGAGATGTGGAGTCAGGAGATATTCGATAGATTATATGCACATACGTCGGAAGGAGGGATTCTTACTACCTATTGTGCCAAAGGAGTAGTCCGCCGTATGATGCAGAAGGCCGGGTATTCCGTTGAAAGAATACCCGGCCCCCCGGGAAAACGCGAAATGCTCCGCGCTATAAAATAAATTATAAAAGTGCGTCGACCTTAGCAACAAATGCCGGTTTCTGTGCAGCACCTACCTGTTTGTCAACTAACTTTCCGTCTTTAAAGAAAAGTACGGTAGGAATATTGCGAATACCGAACTGGGCAACAACATCGTTATTGTTGTCTACATCCATTTTTCCTATGGTAACGCGACCTTCATATTCGGTTGCCAATTCATCGATGATCGGGCTTACCATGCGGCAAGGACCACACCATTCTGCCCAAAAGTCAAGGACCATAGGCTTACCTGAGTTTACCAACTCTTCAAAATTTGCATCTGTAACTTCTAGTGCCATAATTATATATCTAATTTAAATTGTTCCCTTTTGCGGTGCCAAAAGTACTAATTCTTTCCGCACCATACAACTTTACCCATTAATTTTGAAATCAATATTCTCGTTCTCTTGCAGGAATTCAACCAGTTTGCCTGTTACATTTAACCGGATATTCTGTGAGAAGAAATTTTGTGCGATATTGTGTTCGCCGTCCACTACTCTGAAATATAACAAGCTCTGTCCCGGATTGTTTTTGATCAGCACCGATAATTCATTGACTGTAGGCTCATCGAGATCATGTATCGGCAGCGTGATGCTAATCTTTTCGATCAACTTGTCTTTCTCGTCCTGTAACAAGCGGATGGAACCGATGTTGAAATCGAGTTCATTCTCATTCCAGCGACGTGGTTCTACACGGGCTGTAATAAGTAGATACATGCCCTGTTTGCAGTATTTACTGTATTCTATATAGTTGTTACCGAACAATGCAATTTCGCCGCTACCGGTAAAGTCTTCTATCTTGACCACCCCGTAAGGTTTACCGGTTTTGGTCATACCTTCCCTGAAGTCTGTTACGATGCCGCCCAGCAGTATTTCACGCCCTTTCAGGCTTTCCCGGTCGTTAATCTCTGCCATACCTGTATTGCATACGTAAGTCAGAACGATGCGGTATTCGTCCAATGGGTGGGCGGAAAGATAGATGCCGACCAGTTCCTTTTCTTTGTTCAGACGTTCCAGGTCGCTCCAGCGCTGGCAAACCGGAAGTTCCGGTTTGGCAATGGCAACCGAGAGGTCGTCGCTGCCGAATAATGAATTGGCGGCTGTGTTCTTGTCCATCTGGTATTTGTTGCCGTAGCGTACCAGTGTATCCAGGAAAATTTCGCCTTTTCCTGTCTCTCCAAAGAACTGTTCGCGTTGTATGCCGAAGTTGTCGAACGCGCCGGCCAATGCCAGCGATTCGATGTTTTTCTTATTGCAGGCAGTAAGGTTCACTCGTTCCACAAAGTCAAAAATATTCCGGTACGGACCATTCTTTTTCCGTTCTTCAATAATATTCTGTACCGCTGCTTCTCCAACACCTTTTACGGCTCCCAGTCCGAAACGGATATTCTTATTTTTATCTACGCTGAACTTCAGGATAGATTCGTTTACATCAGGGCCAAGCACCTGGATACCCATCGCTTTACATTCGTCCATGAACTTCGTGATATCCACGATATTCGACAAACTTCGGCTCAGTACGGCTGCCATGTATTCCGAAGGATAGTTCGCCTTCAGGAAGGCAGTCTGGTAAGCGACCCATGAATAGCAGGTCGCGTGACTCTTATTGAAGGCATAGGATGCAAACTTTTCCCAGTCGGACCAGATTTTTTCAAGTGTCTTTGCTTCATAACCGTTCGCCTGGCCGCCTGCCATGAATTTTGATTTCAGGTGGTTCATCTTGTCGATCAGCTTCTTACCCATCGCTTTACGCAGAGCGTCACTCTCGCCACGGGTGAAGTTTGCCAACAAACGAGACAGAAGCATGACCTGTTCCTGATAGACTGTAATGCCGTAAGTATCTTTCAGATATTTTTCCATTACGGCAATATCATACTCGATCGGCTTACGTCCGTGCTTACGGTCGATAAAGTCGGGAATGTAGTCCATAGGTCCCGGACGATACAGGGCGTTCATGGCGATCAGGTCTTCAAACTTGGAAGGTTGCAACTCCTTCAGGTATTTTTGCATACCTGCCGATTCAAATTGGAATGTTCCGGTTGTTTTTCCGGTACAATACAGTTCGTATGTTTTGGGATCTTCCAGGCTGATATGGTCGATATCGAGGATATGACCGGTGGTAAGCCGTATGTTTTCGATAGCTTCTTTGATGATGGACAGGGTTTTCAGTCCCAAAAAGTCCATCTTGATCAATCCGGTCTCTTCAATTACCGAACCTTCATATTGGGTTACGAGCATTTCTTCGCCGGTTTCCTTGTCTTTCGCGGTACTTACCGGTACGACATCGGATATATCGTAACGACCGATAATAACACCACAGGCATGTACCCCGGTATTTCGTACGTTACCTTCCAGCATTTGTGCATATTTCAGTGTGTCGCGTGCCAAAGGATCATTTCCGGTGGCAGCCTCTTTCAGTTCCGGTACGTAGTTGATTGCATCTTTCAGTTTGAATTTCTTCATATCCGGGATCTTATCCGGTACCAGTTTTGCCAGGCGGTTCGATTCGGAAAGTGGAAGTTTCTGTACACGGGCTACGTCTTTGATCGCCGATTTGGTTGCCATCGTACCGTAAGTGATAATGTGGGCAACTCGGTCGGCTCCGTATTTTTCCGTTACCCAGCGTAACACCTCGCCGCGGCCGTCATCATCGAAGTCGGTATCGATATCGGGGAGGGAGATACGGTCGGGATTCAGGAAACGCTCGAACAGGAGGTCGTACTTGATCGGGTCGATCTTGGTGATCCCCAGGCAATAGGCTACAGCCGAGCCGGCAGCCGAACCACGTCCGGGACCTACCGATACGCCTAACTCTTCACGGGCGGCAGCAATAAAGTCTTGTACGATAAGGAAGTATCCGGGGAACCCCATTGTCTTCATGATATGCAGCTCGAAATCCAGACGTTCCCTGACTTCGTCCGTCAGGTTTTCACCATAACATATTTTGGCGCCGTCGTAAGTCAGTTTACGAAGATAATCGGCTTCCAGTTTGATACGATATAATTTGTCGTATCCGCCTAGTTTTTTTATTTTGTCTTTGGCATCTTCTTCACTTAAAACGACCTTGCCGTTTTCGTCACGGGTAAACTCTTCGAACAAATCTTGTTCAGTCAGTTTGGCCCGGTAGGATTCTTCTGTTCCGAACTCTTCCGGTATGGCGAAAGTCGGCATGATAGGGCCGCTGTCGATCGAATAGAAATCGACTTTATCGGCTATTTCAAGTGTATTGCTGAGTGCTTCGGGAATATCGGCAAAGATGGCATTCATCTCTGCAGTCGTCTTCATCCATTCTTGTTTGGAATAGCGCATACGGGTCGGATCATCGAGGTCTTTGCCTGTACTGAGGCAGATCAGGCGGTCGTGCGCTTCGGCATCTTCCTGATTGACAAAATGGACGTCGTTGGTGGCGATCAGCTTCACATTGTGTTTACGTGCCAGTTCGATCAGGACCTTGTTTACTTCCTGCTGCTTCGGAAAGGTAGTACAGTCGGCATTCGGGTCATGTGTCTCGTGCCGTTGCATTTCCAGGTAATAATCTTCGCCGAACAGGTTCTTGAACCAAAGGATCGACTCTTCAGCTTTATCTATCCGATCGTGCATGATATGCTGAGGTATTTCACCTCCCAGGCAGGCAGAGCAAATGATCAGGTCTTCATGGTATTTCTCCAGCAGTTCATGATCAATACGAGGGCGGCCATAAAAACCTTCCGTCCATGAGATGGAAACCATCTTGATCAGATTCTTGTAACCGTTCAGGTTCTTGGCCAGGACGATCAGATGGTAACCGCTTCGGTCTTCTTTGGCGGTTTTGCTGAATCTGCCGTTGCGCGCACAGTAGCATTCGCATCCGATGATGGGTTTAAATATTTTTTTCTTTTCAGCTTCTATCAATCCCGGGATTTCTCCCAGGCGTGCCTGTTCTTCAGCAGTGAGTTCTTCTTTTCCTTTGAGCGCTTTCTGCTCTTTTTCCAGGTCTTTGATGGCTCCAAGCGGCTTTCCGTTCTTCTTGGATACCTTGTTAAAGAACTCTTTTATACCGAACATGTTACCATGATCGGTAACAGCAATAGCATTCATGCCGTCCTTTTGTGCCTTGTCTACGAGGGCATCAATGGAGGCTTGTCCGTCCAGTAGCGAGTATTGCGTGTGGACGTGTAGATGTATAAATGGTTCCATATATATGATTGAAAAAACTTTTATATTTTACCTAACAAAGGTACGACTTTTGTTACGTTTTTACAGAATCATACGTTAAAATCATCGAATAAGTATCATCATTAGAAAAAAAAACTATCTTTGCTCATGGAAAATAGTATATAGTATGAAAAAGATCGGATTGGTAATTATATTGGTGATGTTGATGATTATACCGGTAACTGCCCAGGTCACTTGGGGTGTGCGTGGCGGTTTGGCTTATTCTTCGCTGGTACAGAAAATAGACAATAATTATCAATCGGGTGCCCGTTTCGGATTTAGTGTGGCAGGGTTGACCCAGATACCTTTATATAAAAGATTATCTTTGCAGCCGGAAGTAGCTTTCGTGCATCAGGGAGGAAATTATCTTTCCAATATACCGGATGAAGATGGAACAGGTCGGGTGTATCCGAAAACAAAATGTAACTATTATTCTATTTTAATACCGGTCAATCTGGTATATACCTTTCAGTTCACAGATGTTTATTTCAGCGTGATGGCCGGTCCGGCAGTCGATTTCTCCCTGTTCGGTAAAATGCGTACCCAAAATGTCGACACCGATATCGTTTTCGGACAATCGGGCGAGGCAGACCTTAAAACATTCGATCTGGGGGTGAACCTCGGATTGCAGGTTGAATATTCGAATTTCTTCTTTTCCGTATCTGCCCTGTGCGGTACTTTGGACCGCCGTACTTCCAAACATGACGGCGAATCTTCCCTCTACCAGAATAACGTAACTTTCTCACTGGGATATTACTTCCGCCGATAAGTATCCACGTCTCTCTTAGCGGTTCATAATGAAAAAGATGTACAAAAGTTTTGTATTTCGAAGAAAAGCCGTACCTTTGCAAGCCGAATATTATCAAATTGTACTAAGGGTTTAGTTTCTAGCACATTATTACGTCAAGTGTCCGTAGTGATAGTGACAGCGAAAAAACTAAGCGCTTGTTTTTTAGAGTTATTAATTAATTAATTTATTAAGCAGTGGATACTTTAAGTTTTAAGACCATTTCTGCAAACAAAGCAACTGTAAACAAAGAGTGGGTCATCGTTGACGCTGATGGACAGACTTTGGGACGCCTTTGTGCAAAAGTAGCAAAACTTTTGCGCGGCAAGTACAAACCCAACTTCACTCCTCATGTTGATTGTGGTGATAATGTGATCATTATCAATGCAGATAAAATCGTTCTGACAGGAAACAAATGGAACGATCGTATTTATTTGAGATATACCGGATATCCCGGTGGACAGATCGAGTACACACCTAACGACCTGATGAAGAAGGGTGCCAGTCATTTGTTCAGAAAAGTAGTAAAGGGTATGTTGCCTAAAAACCGTCTGGGTGCTAAGTTACTTGCTAACTTATATGTATATGAAGGAACAGAGCACAAACACGAAGCTCAACAGCCTAAGTCAATCGATATAAACTCACTTAAATAATAACTATGGAAGTAGTAAATGCAATAGGAAGACGTAAAGCAGCAGTTGCTCGCGTATTCGTAAGCGAAGGAACGGGAAAGATAACTATCAACAAACGTGATCTTGCTAATTACTTTCCTTCTACAATCCTTCAGTTCATTGTAAAGCAACCGCTTGCAAAACTGAGCGTTGAAGAACAATATGATATCAAGATCAACCTGGATGGTGGTGGTTTCAAAGGTCAGTCAGAAGCTGCCCGTTTGGCTATCGCTCGTGCCTTGATCAAGATTAATCCGGAAGACAAACCTGCGTTGAGAGCAGAAGGATTCGTAACTCGCGATCCTCGTGCTGTTGAACGTAAGAAACCGGGTCAGCCGAAAGCTCGTAAGAGATTCCAGTTCAGCAAACGTTAATGTTATTTGTGAGTTTCTTACAAGGACAAAGCGTTTAGTATCTAAATTGTCGGGATTTCTTTTGCATGTGGACATGCCGGGGAACTACCTGATGGTTGAAAATTAAACAGAAAGTAAACGATTTAAAAAGAAAAAAATGTCAAGAGTTAATTTTGATCAGTTATTAGAAGCTGGTGTACACTTCGGACACTTAAAAAGAAAGTGGAATCCTGCTATGGCTCCTTATATCTTTATGGAGCGCAATGGTATTCATATCATTGATTTATATAAAACAGTTGCTAAAGTAGACGAAGCAGCAGAAGTAATGAAAAACCTGGCAAAACAGGGAAAGAAAGTACTTTTCGTTGCTACTAAAAAACAAGCAAAACAAGTTGTCGCTGATAAGGCTTCTTCTGTAGGTATGCCTTACGTTATCGAACGCTGGCCGGGTGGTATGTTGACTAACTTCCCGACTATCCGTAAAGCCATCAAAAAGATGACTACTATCGATAAGATGACAAAAGACGGTACATTTGATAACCTGTCAAAAAGAGAAAAACTTCAGATCACTCGTCAGCGTGCTAAGTTGGAAAAGACATTAGGTTCTATTGTAGACCTGACTCGTCTTCCGTCTGCTTTGTTCGTTGTTGACGTGATGAAAGAACATATTGCAGTTCGCGAAGCCAACCGTCTGGGTATCCCGGTATTCGGTATGGTTGATACTAACTCAAACCCGAACAACATTGACTACGTGATCCCGGCTAACGACGACGCTACTAAATCTGTAGAAGTTATCTTAGGCGCTATCTGCGAAGCAATGAACGAAGGTTTGCAGGAACGCAAAGCTGAAAAGATCGATACAGAAGCTGCTGGCGAAGGCGAAGGTGCTAAAAGAGAACGCAAAGGCAAAGCTACTGTAAAGAAAGAACGTACTAAGAAAGAAGACGAAGAAGCTTTGAACGCTAACGTTGCCGATAAGTACGCTAAAGATGTAGAAGAATAAATATAATTGGCGATTGACAATAGACAATTGACAATTAGAATATAAAAATACAATGGGCAATAGGCTTTTGGCAGTCAAGTTCTTAGGAATTGTCAATTGTCCATTGTCCATTGTTGGTTTTAGAATAGTATAAACATTAAATAGAAGGAAATAAATTATGGCTGTAACTATGGCTGATATTACCAAGCTGCGCAAAATGAGTGGAGCTGGTATGATGGATTGTAAGAAGGCTTTGACAGAAGCTGACGGTGACATCGAAAAGGCAATGGAAATTATCCGTAAAAAAGGACAGGCAATCGCTGCTAAACGTTCTGATCGTGATGCTGCTGAAGGTTGTGTACTGGCTAAGAAAGACGGTGAATTCGCTGCTATTATCGCTTTGAAGTGCGAAACAGACTTCGTTGCTAAGAATGAAGATTTCGTTGCTTTGGCTCAGGCTATCCTTGACGCTGCTGTGGCTAACAAGTGTAAGACTCTGGACGAAGTAAAAGCATTGCCGATGGGTAAAGGTACTATCCAGGACGCTGTTACTGACCGCAGCGGTATCACTGGCGAAAAGATGGAACTGGACGGCTACAATGTAGTAGAAGGTGCTTATACCACTACTTACAACCACATGGGTAAGAATCAGCTCTGTACAATTGTTGCATTCAACAAAGAATCAGAAGAGGTTGCTCATAATGTAGCTATGCAGATCGCTGCAATGAACCCGATCGCTATCGATGAAGCTGGTGTTCCGGAATCAGTAAAAGAACAGGAAATCCAGGTGGCTATCGAAAAGACAAAAGCTGAACAGGTACAGAAAGCTGTAGAAGCTGCTTTGAAGAAAGGCGGCATTAATCCTACACATGTAGATAGCGAAGATCACATGGAAAGCAATATGGCAAAAGGTTGGATTACAGCTGAAGATGTAGCAAAAGCAAAGGACATCATCGCTACTGTTTCTGCTGAAAAGGCTGCTAATTTGCCGGAACAAATGATTCAGAATATCGCTCAGGGTCGTCTTAGCAAGTTCTTGAAGGAAGTTTGCTTGCTGAACCAGGAAGATATCATGGATGGCAAGAAGACTGTTAAGGAAACAATGAAGGAAGCTGATCCTGAATTGAAGATCCTTGCATTCAAACGTTTCACTTTGCGTGCTGAATAATTTAGCGTAAGCAGAATGATATAAAAAAGGGGTTCCGATTTCGGAATCCCTTTTTCTGTTTATAGAAACTTTCTTTTTTTATTTCAATTCAGCCAGTGCAGTTTTGATACGTTTGATAGCTTCTACGATATTTTCATCGCTGGTAGCATAGCTCATACGGATACATTCAGGAGCACCGAAAGAAGTACCGCCTACACAAGCAACGTGTGCTTTTTCCAGTAGATACATAGCCAGATCGTCAGCATCTTTGATCGTGTTGCTTCCGTCCGTTTTACCATAATAATAACTACATTTCGGGAACAGGTAGAAAGCACCTTCCGGTTTGTTGATCTCGAATCCCGGAACTTCTTTAGCCAGGTTCACGATCAGGTCACGACGGCGTTCGAAAGCTTTACGCATTTCTTCAACCGGTTCCTGTGATCCTGTGTAAGCAGCTTCCGCAGCTTTTTGAGATACAGAACAAGGACCTGAAGTATATTGTCCCTGTAATTTGTTCACAGCCTTAACGATCCATTCCGGTCCGGCAATGAAACCGATACGCCAGCCTGTCATTGCATACGCTTTGGAAACACCGTTTACAATAACTGTACGGTCTTTCATGTCATCGACAGAGGCAATACTGTGATGTTTGCCGATATAGTTGATATGTTCGTAGATTTCGTCAGCAATAACGATAATCTCCGGATGTTTCTTCAATACTTCAGCCAGACCTGCCAACTCTTCTGCACTGTAAACAGAGCCTGTCGGATTGGAGGGTGAGCAGAGGATTAACGCCTTGGTCTTCGGAGTGATTGCTGCTTCCAGCTGGGCCGGAGTGATCTTGAAGTCTTGTTCGATACCAGCCGTAACGATTACCGGCTTGCCTTCTGCCAATTTAACCATTTCAGGATAGCTAACCCAGAATGGTGCCGGAATGATCACTTCATCTCCGGGATTAACCAATACCAGGATAGTATTACAAACGGATTGCTTTGCTCCATTCGCGCAAGAAATCTGAGTAGCTGTATATTCCAACCCGTTTTCATTCTTTAGTTTGGCTACGATAGCATTGCGTAATGCCGGGTAACCGGGAACCGGAGAGTAACGAGAGAAATTGTCGTCTACCGCTTTTTTAGCTGCTTCCTTGATGTGATCAGGTGTGTTGAAATCAGGTTCTCCCACACTCAGGTTGATAACATCGATACCTTGTGCTTTGAGCTCATTGCTCTTCTGAGACATCGCCAACGTAGCGGAAGGCGATAAACTTGCTAAACGATCTGAAACTTGTGTCATGACACTGCTGTTTGTATAGGTTATTTTAAATAGTTGCGACAAAAGTAATTAATAATCGGATTCTTTGCAACAATTTGCTAATTATTTGATGTTGTGAAGAACATGCCCCATACGCTCCTTCTTTGTCTTCATATAAAACTCATTATATTTATTCGGAGTGACTTCGATAGGAACATTTTCCACGATAGTTAAGCCATACGCTTCCAGGCCTACGCGTTTTATCGGATTGTTGGTCATTAAGCGCATTTTCGTGATGCCGATATGTTTCAGAATCTGTGCTCCGACACCATAATCGCGTTCATCGGCCTGGTGACCCAGATGCAGGTTGGCATCTACTGTATCCAATCCTTCTTCCTGAAGTTTATAAGCCTTCATTTTATCCATCAGACCGATACCGCGTCCTTCCTGATTCAGGTAAACGATGGCGCCGCGTCCTTCTTTCTCGATCATCTGCATAGCTTTATGTAACTGTTCGCCACATTCGCAACGCATCGAACCAAAAATATCACCGGTAGCACAAGATGAATGTACGCGAACTAATACAGGTTCATCGCCTGAGATATCTCCTTTTATCAAAGCAATATGTTCCAGTCCGTTACTTTTCTGACGGAATGGAATCAGATGGAAATGACCGTATTGTGTAGGCATATCTACTTCGACACCTTTGTCGACAATCGATTCTGTTTTCAGGCGGTAAGCGATCAGATCCTTGATGCAGATAATCTTGATATCGAATTTTTTAGCAACTTCCACTAATTGGGGTAGACGAGCCATAGTCCCGTCTTCGTTGATAATCTCAATCAACGCTCCTGCCGGATAGAGACCGGCCAGGCGTGCCAGGTCGACTGCTGCTTCCGTGTGTCCTGCGCGGCGAAGTACACCACGTGAACGGGCGCGTAACGGATTCACATGTCCCGGACGCCCCAGATCGGAAGGTTTCGTTTGTTTATCGGCCAATGCCCGGATCGTTTCAGAGCGGTCGAACATGGAAACACCGGTCGTACAGCCACCACCTAGTTTGTCGACTGTTACGGTGAACGGAGTTTCGAGCATGGAAGTGTTTCTGGCAACCTGCATATCCAGATCCAGTTCCTGGCAACGTTCTTCTGTGATCGGGGCACATAATACACCACGACCGTATGTCATCATGAAGTTTACTTTTTCGGGTGTTATCTTTTCCGCAGCTACAATAAAGTCTCCTTCGTTTTCGCGATCTTCATCGTCGACTACGATCAGGAATTTTCCTTCACGGAAATCTTCAATTGCTTCTTCGATAGTGTTTAATTTGATCTCACTCATATCATTTTTAATTTTTAGTTTCCAAATTGCTGATCATATCCTCCAATTCCTGACTCGTCTTTTGTACAACCTGTATATCATGACGTAATAACTTGCGCTGGTATGTGGCGAGCAGATAGATCGGTAATCCTACCGGGAAGAATATACCGAGCGCCAGCCCGATTTTTCCTTTGAAATGAGTATTCCGTTGGTTATATCCGCCAATAACAGGATAATCCATCAGTTTGTTGAGTATCAGGTTCTGATCCGAATTTCCCAATTCTTCAATGATACCTTCCATTTCTGCAGCCAGCTGTTCGGCTGTATGATCTTTTCCTCCCTGTTTCCAGAAAGTAAAATAATTGAGCCAACGTTTATGGTTCTTCAGATATACCACGCAGTTTTCAGCCAGTTTATCCAGGCGCGGTAACAAGCCTGCATAGTCGGGAGTGAAAATGATTACCTCTTTTTTCTCTACCTTGCGGCCTGCGCGTTTACCGATAAAGTTCTTCAGGGCGTTTAGGTAAGTATCTGCATTTAATATCACACTGTCGTTTACCGCCTTGTAAGTCAGGAAAATACCCAATGGGGCCAGAACTGCGGAACTCAGCCACATTCCTTCCCAGGCAGGCCATATACCATCGCGTGCCATTTTGAATCCTATATTATCTACAATATAATAGAAGATGAACAGGATAACGGAGATAACGACCGGCATACCTAATCCTCCTTTACGGATGATGGCTCCCAGCGGGGCCCCGATAAAGAAGAAAACGATACAGGCGAATGAAAGCGTGAATTTCTTATGCCACTCGGTCAGGTGGCGACGTAGTTTATAGGCTTCGTCTCCCTGAGTAGCGGCTTTAAAATAATAATCGGCTTTTACGCTTTCTATATTTGATTTGGCACGAACGAGCAATGCTGCCTGGCCGCTCGGTGTTTCTGCCAGATACAGGCTGTCGAAGTTAATGACTTTGACTGGTTCGTCGGATTTTTTAGTCAGTGAGTCTGTATTGTTTGTCGATGCAACTACGGCTGCACCCGGTTCCTCCTGTAGAACCGATTCTTTTTTTGACTTGGAGAATGTTCTCTTATATGACATGTCATAGACATTCTTGGCATTGAGCGCTTTAATGCTGTCGAGTCGAACGCTCATGGAATCGATGGAGGTCTGCAGATCGTTCAGTTGCTTGCCCATATACTGGTTTGCCATGAGAGATTCGTCGGAGCGGGAGAAATTGGCATCGAATTCGATCAATATCTCTTTGTTCTCGAATGTCTCCCTGCGATAAGGAACAGCCGTTTTCTTGCTGCTGCTGCCCGACTGGTTTTCCATGTTCTCGAATGATTCTCCGTTGAAGAGAGATAACACAAGGAATAACTTATCGGCTGACGTTTTTAGTCTGCCGGAGTCGGCAACGATCACACTGGTCTTATTGAATCCTTTCGAATAATCATAGATCATGACATCCTTCAATAATCCGGTCTTATCCTTCTCTTTTACATATACATTATATCCTGTTATTTCCCCGTAGAACACCCCTTCGGGAATATCCAGTTCCGGCGATTTCTGACGCATGGAGTAGAGTAGGGTATATAATTTGACCTGTGCGACAGGCATTACATTGTTTTGGAAGAAAAAAGCGCCGATACTGATAAGCCCCATCGTGATGATCAGGGGACGCATTATATGAATTAGCGATACCCCTGCCGATTTCATAGCCAACAGTTCCAGGCGCTCGCCCAAATTACCAAAAGTCATAAGAGATGCCAGCAGGATGGCCAGCGGGAGAGCCATGGGGAAGAGTGATAATCCGGCATAAAAGAACATTTCGCCGAGCACAGGAATCCCCAATCCTTTTCCCACCATGTCGTCTATGTACCTCCAAAGGAACTGCATGAGTACAATAAACAGGCAGATACCGAAGGTCATAATGAACAACGGCAGGAAAGTCTGCAGCATAAATGTATATAATCGTTTTATCTTCAACATTACCTATCCGGGTTGACGGGGCAAAAGTAGTGTAAAAAACGATAAGAACATTACATTATTCTCTAAAACAACCTAAATACCGAGTGTCCGTTTCAATTCTTCCACTTGGGAATCCCATAAATTGATGGAATCTTTCTTTTCATCCGGCTCGGCAAAGTCTGTTATTTCAAGAGCGGTTGCTCCTGTAAGTTCGACTGTGTGAATTAAAAATTCGAAGTATACATTATCCTCTTCCTCGTCGGTCCATCTGTAACGGATACTTATTTCCGGTTTTACGGCTAGCACTTCCGCCTCTTGTTCATCCCTGTTCCATTTAAAAATGTACGTGTTATTGTTAATCGTTACATCATCAGCAAACCAGGCCGATAGTCCTGGAGGGGTAGTGAGGTGATTCCATAAACTTCGTCGCGAAACTTTATCGAAAATGTATTCGATATGAAACTTCTCTTTTTTCATCTTTCATACAATTATTTGCGCAGCAAGTTAATCATAAAGATTGATATAACCCAATAATCTTATAGTAAAAAAGCATCTAATTTTTAACGGCTTAGCTGAAAGCCCTGAAAAATAATAGATTTTTTTTCGCAAAAGTGTTGCATAATATAAAAATTACCTCTACTTTTGCAGCGTCAATAAGAAAAATGACACCAAAAACATGATGGCGAGATAGCTCAGCTGGTTAGAGCGCATGATTCATAATCATGAGGTCCCCGGTTCAATCCCGGGTCTCGCTACGATTTAAGCCTCAAGGTCGAAAGATTTTGGGGCTTTTTGTTTTTCATGCCTTTTGAGTTGTTTTCAATTCGTTTTTATGGTAGCTTTGTATTTTAATAAATAAAATTAATAACCATGGAACTTCGACTGATACAGAATAAAATTTACGAGATACGAGGACAAAAGGTAATGCTTGATTTTGATCTGGCGGAAATATACGGTATAGAAACTAAATACTTGAAACGTTCCGTAAAAAGAAATATAGAAAGGTTTGAAGGTGAGGATTTTATGTTTGAGCTAACGAAAGAAGAACTTTCAAGGTGCAATTTTGACACCTTGAACAACCAACGAGGAAGCAATGTCAAATACATGCCTTTTGCCTTTAGTGAACTCGGTGTCGCTATGCTCAGTAGTGTGCTTAAATCCAAAACAGCAATAGAGATAAACAGGGGGATTATACGTGTTTTTGTTGCTATGCGGCATTTGGTTTTAAACCCTCCGGCAGATAAGGTTGTAGAACTTCAGCAAGAAGTTAAAAATTTGAAGGAATACATAGAAGAAGTTTTTTCCGACTACAACGATATTAGTGATGATACCCGGATGCAACTGGAACTCATCAATCAAACGTTAGCAGAATTACAATCGCAAAAGAAAATCCGGAATAAACTCCGTAATCCGGTCGGATTTGTTAAACCTGATCCGGATATTTTGTAATGCAGAGTGTCTATCTGGGGGAAATGAAATGCCGGATCAGGGGTTGGTGTCGGTATTGAAAAGTATCTTGAATAAGGTGTGACCGTTCTCTGTCGTCAGGCTGAATTTGCATTGGTGGTTGGTCAGGACCTCCCTGACGAACATTAGTCCGATTCCCTGGCCGGAAGATTTGGTTGTGAAGAACGGAGTGAAGAGTTTCTGTCTGGTTTCTTCGCTTATGCCGGGTCCATTGTCTTCTATGATAATAGATAAAGGAGCATGGTGCGTATAGATTTGTATTTTGCCGTTTTTTCCGATCGCCTCATAAGCATTTTTAATGATATTGACCAGGACCTGTTCGAACTGGATACCGTCCACATGAATATATTGGTCTTCTTCTGTGAGGGATAAGACCAGTTCTATATTTCTTTGTTGGCATTCGGCGCTGGTCAGGGCATATACCGAACGGACCTGCTCGTTCAGGGAGATAAGTGAAAATGTCGGTTCGGGTATACGGATAACCTGCGCCAGGTTGCTGATGAAACTGGCCAGATGTCCGCAGCGATCGAAGGAAGCTTCGATTGCGGGCAGTACATATTCCCATTTATTGTTTTCATCCTGTTTAAAAATGTCGGCAACGACATTCAAAGTAGAGCCGATAGCACCGACGGAATTGTTTACTTCGTGCGACATCATGCGGATGATACGCTCGTACGATTCTTTCTCGATTTTCTGTAATTCATGTGTGATCTCTTCGATCAGGATAAAAGGATGTTTGAACCCCTGGTCGATAAAAGACGAATGGATGCAACGGTATATTTTATTTACTGAATTTCGGACCATCACGTCATCACCCAGTTTTAACCCGGCTAAAGCAGGTGCCAGTTCAAAGGTCGATTCGTTGAATGTCTTTCCTTTGATTTCCGTAAGCTCGGAGATGTTCAATAATTTTAATCCGGAGGGATTTACCTCTACGATCTGTTTATCGAAGTTCAGGATGATGATCCCCTGTGGAGAGGCATGAATGAGCAGGTCGAGAAACTGGTTTTTCTCCCGTACTGCCAATCGTTCGCTCCGCAATTGTGAGATCATCCGGTTGAAGATTCCGATCAGTTCATTCGCATCTTTATTCCTGACCGGGCGCAGATGAGTGGAAAAATCCTGGTCTTTAAGAAGTTGCATGCCGCTAAGCAGGATGTGATACGGTTTGACCAGCTTATGGTAAATAAATGTAGCCAGCAAGAGTGATAAGATGGCGATACACTGTACGACCCAAAAGGGGATCGGTTCTTCCCTGAAAAAGAGAAAACCAATACCGCTTGCGATACACGCGATAAAAGCAGTGATTGTCCAAAATATCAGCTTCGATTTCATTCCGGTAATTTGATATCGTATTTTTCAAGGCGGCGGTATAACGTTTGCCTGGTCAGTCCCAATGCCGTCGCTATTTTGGAATGATTGCAACCATATAATTCCACCGCTTTTTGTATCATCTCTTTTTCTACCCTCTCCAGCGAAAGGATCGTATTCCCGCTTACAGGTTGGCTGGAAGGGACTTCTATATATTGCTTTTTGAAGTCGGCATCCGTAATGATTTTCTTTCCGGAAATCAGGATTGTCCGTTCTACCAGGTTTTTCAACTCGCGTATGTTTCCGTGATAAGGAAGTTTTTTCAGATATACGTATGCCTCCTGTGATATTTCTATTGGGGACAAGTTATTTTGTTCCGCTTGTTTCTGCGTAAAATGATCGACAAGCAGAGGTATATCTTCCAGCCGTTCGCGTAAAGCCGGCATCTGTATTGTGATCAGGTTGATCCTGTAAAATAAATCTTCCCTGAATTTGCCTTGTGCCACCATCTCCGGGAGATTCTTGTTTGTCGCACAGATAATGCGCGTATCTACTTGCCGGGGTCTACTTTCACCCAACGGCTCGAATGTCTGATCCTGTAACACCCTTAATAGTTTGACCTGGCAAACCATATCCAGTTCTCCGATCTCATCGAGAAAAATCGTTCCTTTGTCTGCGAGTTCGAAACGTCCGGTCCGGTCGTGGCGTGCATCGGTGAAAGCCCCCTGTTTATGACCGAACATTTCGCTTTCGAACAACGATTGTGAAATACCTCCCAGGTTGACCTTTACGAACGGTTTGCCCTGGCGGTTGCTATTCTCATGGATCGCTTCGGCTATCAGTTCCTTGCCTGTTCCGCTTTCTCCGGTGATCAGGACAGGAGCGTTTGTGCGGCTGATGCGTGAAATTGTATTGAGAATCTGTTGTAGGAGGGCTGATTTTCCGATGATCTTCTCAAAGCGGTCGGTCCTTTCCGTCTCTTTTCCGTCCGTCTCTTTTTCTTCGCTTTCCTGTAGCTGGATGGCAGTCTGTATTGTTTTCAGCAAAGCCAGGTTGTTCCAGGGTTTGGTGATGAAATCGAAAGCACCTGCCCGTATGCCCTGCACTGCCAGGTTTATGGACCCCCAGGCGGTGATCAGGATTACCGGAACCGCCGGACAGAAGATACGGACTTTCGCCAGTAACTCCAGCCCTTCCTCTCCGGTAGTCGTATTACTATAATTCATATCCATCAGGATCAGTTGCGGACAGGTGTGGCGCACGAAGTCGACCGTCTCTTGTGGGTTCGAAGCTGTTGCAACCTCATATCCCGCCCGCTTCAGCACCAGGGTCAGTGAAGTCTGTACTGTTAGATCATCGTCACAGATAAGTATCATACATGCATTATTTCATTATTATCAGTACTGTAAAGTTACTAATTTTATTCATCCCGTAAGGCTTCTGCCGGTGGAATCTTTGCTGCCTGTCGGGCAGGATACCATACCGCTATCAGTGATATGACAGCCAGTAAACCGAATGCCAGTGCATAATTGATAAATTCCTGTTCATTCCCTATACCTGCATCCATTCTGTTCGCAATCGGAATATCAAGAAGTTCCAGTAATTCGGTATGCCCTATGTTGATGCAGATATTTACTCCCACTATGCTGGCGATAAATAACAGCAGCAACGTCTCTCCGAAAATTAATTTTTTCACACCCCACCGGGTCGATCCGAGTGCCAGCCGCAGACCGACTTCGCTCCGGCGTGCTTGCGTGCGGTACCAGAATGTCCCGATGATCCCCAGGAATATATTCAGGATCAGGAAAGCCGTGATCGCATAGATGCCATTCAAATCATCTGTAGGCCAGTTTGTTATCCGGGCATTTTTGTCGATCGATTTCAGCGAACTCATGAAATACGGCCCGAGCATTAGTTGTTCTCGCATCTCCTTTGTAAACCGTTCTTCAAAATCTTTATCAGCAGCCGGGCTTACACGCAGACATATCTGCATTTCCCGCAAATCATATTCTTCCCTTACTAACGGCAACAATATATTACAGAAATACGAGTTGAAATAGCCGTCTTTCATTTTTTCTGCGCTCCCGATGACAGTATGTTCCTTTCTGTCGCTGGTGGATGAAGTTAGTTTTTTCACATCTTCCAGCGGAACACTGTATTCTTCATTACCGAATAAGCCTTCCCGGTTCGGGGTGATCAGTATTTGGTTCGTTCCGGGAGCATCCCAGCCGCTAATCTCTTTGGCGGTGGTATTTATTCTGAATACATCGAAGAAGCTTTCTGAAACCCATCTCAGCCGGAATGTGACATTATGGGTTGTGTCTTCGTCGATATAATAGCCGCTCATGTAGCTGGATCTGTCAAAAGGTGCCGCCCATTTGGAAAAACATACATTTTCTACACCCGGATAATTTTTTACCCGGTTCAAAAATGTTTGTGCCAGTGCCAGTTTGTCCACTTCTTCCGTTTCTCCGTTTCCTTCCGTGTTGTTGAAGGAAGTGTCGGGTTTTTTTTGCATCTCGAGCACATATGTGTTCTTCGTGTCGAAACCGACCGGTTCCCAATAACATTTACCCATATAGTACAGGTAATCGACGCAAAACCAAAGCACGCAAAATACAAGTATGTATTCCAACACGATCCAGGCATTCGTTTTACGTTCATTCCAGATAATTTTAAATATGTGACGTATCATAATTATTTGTCATTTTGATTGAGTGAATTAATGATCTTCATCCGTGAAGCCCGGTAAGCCGGTATACCGGCAGAAAGGAGATTGATGATCAGGCAAACAGCAAATACCGCCAGCAAGACCGGGAAAGAGATGAGCGTACTGACTGGGATCGTACTGTCTGCCGGGACATCCAGCAGCCAGTCCCGCATCTGGAAGACAACAACGTACGAGAGTGCCAATCCGATCACGCCGCCGATCACCGAAGTGATCAGGTTTTCAAAAAGCACCTGTATCAGGATCGTATATTTCTTGGCTCCGAATGCTTTTCGGATACCGATCTCTTCCGTCCGCTTCTTTATACGTGAGAGGCTTAATCCTGAGAGATTGATTGCCGGTATCAGTAGCAGGATCAGCAGGATAAAAATCATTTTCCTTTTTTGTACGGCGATAGCAGAAGTAATCTCTTCGGCATTGTTCCCATAAATGCCTTTCTGGAAGATCTTGTTGTTTACCGGTCCTTTCAGATAGAGAATCCAGGGACTGCGTTCCGTTTCGAATTTTTTCTCCATTCTTCGTACCTCTTCTATAATAGCAGGGAAATCTTCCGGACTTTCAGCCATCAGCATCACTTCGGTAAACCTGTTTTCGACGGGCTGTGTGGTATGAGGTATCCACAGGTCACCGTATGCCTGTTTGAACACCGGCGATACATCTTCTACGATACCCACGATCCGGTACGGTTTGAAATTCACCAGAAAAGTTTCTCCCAGCGCATTTTCTCCTTTGAATATTTGTTGGGCGAGAGTTTTACTGACAACAGCCGCGGATATTCCCGACTGAAATTCCCCGTCGCTGAAAGGCCGTCCCTGCGTGAAGGAAAAAGACATTATTTTCCAGTAAGCCGCATCGGTTATCCGCATATGTGCGTTGATGATCTCGCTCGATCCTTCGCGCGTAATCAGTGTATTTGGAATATTAGACCATGATGGATTGACTCCGGAAACATACAAGGGAGTTTTCAGCGGGTAAAGATACTCTTTGAGCGTCTCGTAAGAGATAGATCCCGACTGCCAGCTGTTTCTGGCCGTATCCCTTTTGACCTGGTAGTCGACATACAAGGTGCGGTTCCTGTTTATCTCCGGCGCCGTGCTGATCTCTTTTATCTCGTCTGTCACAATGATCGTCATGATCATCATAATAGCCAGCGCAGTTCCCATAATAGCGATCATGCTGATAAACTTGTTTTGTTTCAGCATCAGCAGTGCCTGTTTGAAATATACTTTGTACATACTGGTTTCTTTTGATTTATTCTACCCGTCTTCCGTCGAAAAAACGAACGATGCGTTGTGTTGATTCAGCGATATGCTCGTCATGTGTAACCATTACGATGGTTGTGCCTTCTTCATTCAGTTGGAATAAAAGTTCCATGATTTCCGCTCCCATTTTGCTGTCCAGGTTTCCGGTCGGTTCATCGGCGAGAATGATCTGCGGATTACCGACTATGGCACGGGCAAGGGCAACACGTTGGCACTGTCCGCCCGATAACTGGGTCGGGAAATGTCTCATGCGGTGTGATAGTCCTACTTTTTCCAATACTTTTATGGCAGCTTCCCGTCGACTTTTTGCTGTGGAGTTCCTGTAGAGTAGGGGGAGTTCTACATTGTCGAGCACATTCAGTGAATTGATCAGATGAAAACTCTGAAAAACAAATCCCAGCATTTCGTTTCTGAACTCAGCCATTTCTCCGTCTTTCATTTCGGTGGTTCTTGTGTCGTTGATCAGGATATTGCCCTTATCCGGTACATCCAGCAATCCCATTAAATTGAGTAACGTACTCTTTCCGCATCCGGATGGTCCCATGATTGAAAGGAATTCTCCCTTTCTGACGGTGAGATTCACATTTTCAAGTGCAGTGGTCTCTACTTCGCTTGTGCGGTACACTTTTGTTATACCTTCCAGTTTAATTATTTCCATATTATCCTCTGTTTATCTGCTAATCTGTCTACAACGTATGTGCCATATTTATATTGTGTTGAAAATGAGGATGGAAGTATTGAAAGGGGTGTCCGAATACGGACAAATCTGTCCATAAATTAGTCCAAAAAGAAGCCCGCATTCTCAGATTGTCGTTATAAACAACTTGAGAATGCGGGCTTTATTAATTATGTAACCTCCCGGTTATGTTAATTAAGGTTTGCCTACAGAATTAAGGGTTCATATAGGCAGAGTATAGGGTAAAATTTCACAAATTGTATTGTGTCTACAAATGTACTACCGTTAGCTTTATTTGTCATGTGTGTATTTCTATCATAGATATATGGTATATGTGTCAATCTTTGCTTTCTTTTATATGATGGGTGGTAAATGTGTCATTTGTGATTTGAATACACCTGTTCGTTTTGTACACGTTGAATATCGGTGTTTTTGCGACTTGAATTAACGCATGTATACCTATCATAAGAGGTGGTATTCCTATCACTGAGAATTGCGTATATGAAAAAAATCGGCGCACACTCGGAACAATCCGAATGTGCGCCTTTATGCATATAAAAAATTGAGGGTCAAATTTTAACCAACAGTAACATTTACTATAACTGTACCCCAGTCTGCCACAACAATATTACCGCTGTTTTTTGAAAGGTCAAAAGTCAATTCAGACAATTCTCCTTCGTTTATAGACACTTTCTCTAAATTTTTGACATTTTCGGAAGAAAGAATCATTTTATCGTCTTTGTAAAGCTCTATAGTGATATCGGAAGCTGGTAAAATGGTAGTGTTGTCAGCAACAACATTTCCTTTGTCGTTCATTGTGGCCGGAATAATATATTCAATATCTTCTCCGGTCAATTCTCCGTTATGATTAAAAGAGCTTTTTGTTTTCTTTATTTTGTAATAAAAATTACCGTCTCTTGAATCCAGCACTTTAATAACACCTTTAGTGATCAAAGAAACTGAAGAAACTTTACGTGCTATCTTTAATGTTTCAGAGCTAGCTTTTGTAGAGGTACTTTTCAAAGTAACCTGTCCGTAGAATAAATCTCCCGGTAAGCTTGCTGCAACACCATTGTTTTGTTTGAGGCTTACTTGCAAGTCTGAAATAATGTTTGCCTGGTTCAAAGCACTGATATTTTCGTTTTCTCCAGAGAGTCCGGCCCATGCCACCACTGTTATCTGATCGGATCCGGGACATGCGATCTCTATCGGTTTAGCCTGAAGCAAATAGGTTCTGTCCACAGTCATTTGTTTGTAGAAATCTCCGCTCTGGTCAAAAATGAACAGTGTCGTCTGGTCTACATCACCTTTCACCGTGATATCTTTATTGTCTGAATATGCTTTAAGAACTACTGAGAAAGGAGCTTCTGTTTTAGAAGAGGCGCTGTTGATAACGCTGTCGTCAATGCCATACGAAAAATCACTGTCTGCAGAACAACTAGCGAAAGCGGCCATAGTGATCAGTGTGCAAACAGCAACAATACAATTTGTAAAAATTCTACCCTTTTTCATGACCTTAATTTTTTATATGCTTAAAATTACCCTATACTCAGTAGAGAACATTTATCCGGTTAAGACCCTCATCAAAACCTTTTGTCTCTTGCTGACATTGCAAATATAGATACAAAAACAATGTGAGTATCAAATAAAGCGGTAATAAAAGTTAAAACGATCAAAATAGTTGCTGAAAATATCAGGCAGGGGTGTGATAATGTCTTAAACAGTGGTAAGACTATCTAATGTGGCTTAAAATGAAACAAAAATAAGTTTTATAAGTAAATTCTTGATGATACAAATACCTCCTGTGTGATATGAATGCATATTTCTTGCTATGTCGGTTAATTAATCCATCTCGCTTATAGAAATAATAGAACTACTTTTCCCTTGATGGAAAAGTAGTCAAAAGATCAAGGCTTAAGCGGCTTCACTGCTTCGGCGAAAGACTCCGCTGAAAAATCCGAAACTCGCTGCGCTCAGACAACGGATTTTTTTTACCGCTTCGTCTTCCCCCTTCGCGGACGTTCACCCGCTTAGGCCTTTCCTAGGAAGCTCCGCTTCCTTTAGAGATTGCCAATACCGACACCTAATATAATATAACAGGTACTTTCAGTTTTAACAAGCTGTATCGGCCATCCCAGGAGAACGCTTTGCGTTCTCTGAAAGGCCTCAGCTGGCGAGCGTTAAGCGCAGCAGCCGTAGAGAGCGTCCGGAGCATCCGCTGTTTGAGCGCAGCGAGTTTCGGAGGCGACAGCGAACGCAGGATGCGGAGTAGCGAGGCAGGTGCAGCCTTGAACTTTTGATTACTTTTCTTTCAAGAGAAAAGTAATATTCAAATCTGATAAATATTGAACTTATAGTTGTCTCCATGGTTGATAGGCTTATTATTGATAAATGCTAAACCTTTTTTTAATCACGATGGTGGGTAAAAGTATCGCTTGTGATTTGAATACCTATGTGTTGATTCAATGCTTTGTGAATCAATGCTTATGATATATAAATTAACATATGTGTGTCTATCATTAAGAGTGGTATTCCTATCACGGAGAATCGCGTATATGAAAAAAAACGGCGCACACGCGGAACAATCCGGATGTACGCCTTTATGCATATAAAAAATTGAGGGTCAAATTTTAACCAATAGTAACATGTTGAATAACTGAACCCCAGTCTGCTACAACAATATTACCACTGTTTCTTGAAAGGTCAAAAGTCAATTCAGACAATTCTCCTTCGTTTATAGACACTTTCTCCAAATTTTTGACATTTTCGGAAGAAAGAATCATTTTATCGTCTTTGTAAAGCTCTATAGTGATATCGGAAGCCGGTAAAATGGTTGTGTTGTCTGCAACAACATTTCCTTTGTCGTTCATTGTAGCCGGAATAATATATTCGATATCTTCTCCGGTCAATTCTCCGTTATGATTAAAAGAGCTTTTTGTTTTCTTTATTTTGTAATAAAAATTACCATCTCTTGAATCCAGCATTTTAATAACACCTTTAGTGATCAAAGAGACAGAAGAAACTTTACGTTCTATCTTTAATGTTTCAGAGCTAGCTTTTGTAGAAGTACTTTTCAAAGTAACCTGTCCGTAGAATAAATCTCCCGGTAAGCTTGCTGCAACGCCATTGTTTTGTTTGAGGCTTACCTGCAGGTCTGAAATAATATTGGCTTGGTTCAAAGCACTGATATTTTCGTTATCTCCTGAGAGTCCGGCCCATGCCACCACTGTGATCTGATCAGATCCGGGACATGCGATCTCTATCGGTTTAGCCTGAAGCAAATAAGTTCTGTCCACAGTCATTTGTTTGTAGAAATCTCCGCTCTGGTCAAAAATGAACAGTGTCGTCTGGTCTACATCACCTTTCACCGTGATATCTTTATTGTCCGAGTATGCTTTAAGAACCACTGAGAAAGGAACTTCTGTTTTAGAAGTAGCGTCTTTGATAACGCTGTCGTCAATGCCATACGAAGAATCACTGTCTGCAGAACAACTAGCGAAAGCTACCATAGTGATCAGTGTGCAAACAGCAACAATACAATTTGTAAAAATTCTACCCTTTTTCATGACCTTAATTTTTTATATGCTTAAAATTACCCTATACTCAGTAGAGAACATTTATCCGGTTAAGACCCTCATCAAAACCTATTGTCTCTTGCTGACATTGCAAATATAGATACAAAAATAATGTGAGTATCAAATAAAGCGATAATAAAAGTTAAAACGATCAAAATAGTTGCTGAAAATATCAAATAATACGATGTGATTCTCTCAAAACGTGTGTATGTCTCTCATATTATACCTATGGAAACAACAGGGATGAAATCTCTTTATGTTCTTATTTGATAGAAATACATAGTTTTTGTGATATGAATACGCCTGTGTGAAATTTTATGTATGGAGGTTCAGGTGTAGTGGCGATTTGCGTAAAAGATGCGAAAAAAATATGATAATCATGTCTTATTTCGTAAATAAACTGTTTCCAATGTTCTCTAAACGAAAATTTATTAGCATCTTTGCATAGATGATTATGTGCAATTATGGGAGAACACTTGATTGTTGATTGACAGTATATTCGGGAGAAAAATTATCTTAAGAACTAAAATATATATCATTATGTGTACTAGAGCTCTGTTCAGGAAATGGTTCGTCTTTCTTGTTTGCTTTGTTTTTTGCGGTCGACAGGCTTTTGCTGCAGGGGATTCTGTCAATCCTTTGGAAATAACCGTTCTTATTGTTGTCCTTATTCTTGTTCTACTATTCGTTCCTGCTGCTTTCTATTTGAGAAAGATGTATACCGGATTTACAGGTCAGTCTCAGAAAATCGTAAAGGAAAATGAGTTGCTGGCACTCAAACAAAATGAGGCGGACCGGAAATATAATGAGTTGGAAGCCGCGAAGAGAGAATTGGAAGAGCAAAAAGAAGCTGTAGAGTCAAAAGCCATCGAGCTCGAATCCCAAAAGAATGAGTTAGAATCCCAATATGATGCACTGGCGGCGGCCAATGAGGAATTAGCTAAGAAATGTGCTACCCAGGAAACAGCAATTTCCACTCTGAACAGTAATAAAAAGGATCTGGAGCAATTGCTCGTTACCAAGATAAAAGAAAGTGATGCCTTGCAGCGCGAGGTTGCCGATAAACTTTCAGAAGCCGAATCCCGATTGAAAGATGCCGAATTGATCCATGATAATTTCTTTATCGAGACAATCCATGAGATGCGTACTCCTCTTTCCCTTGTATTAGGTTCGCTGTCATTAGTCGTACAGAATAAAGACGATAGCCGTGACATGTCTACCCAGTTACTTTCGGCCTATCGTAACACATTAGCTTTGCAGGACCTTGCCGACCAGCTGATCGGGACACGCCGCGCCAACGATGTCGCCAACTATTTGCGTATAGCCCGTTATGACCTGATAGAGATATCCCGTCAGATTTGCGACCTGTTCGTCGACTGGGTGGCCATGAATAATGTCGATTTCCAGGTGAATACCCAGACCTCTATGTTATGGATCTGGCTGGATCGTCGCAAAATGGAATATGCATTACGTACATTATTATCTAATGCATTCAAAAATACATTTGTTTACGGCAAGGTTACGTTGGATATTTCGGTAGTCAGGAAAGACGGCAAAGCCTATTGCGCCATATCGGTACAGGATGAAGGGTTGAATGAAAACGAAAGTACCCGTCGTGGTTTGCGACAGGTACACGATATGACGGACGATATCGGCGGATTCTATAGTAATGAAACGACAACATCGGGTACTACCTATACATTATTAATACCGCTAGGCAAACAGCACTTGTTGGAGCGTCGTGTGGAATTTGTAGAACCGGAAGCCGACCTTGTCAAGCTGAATGATCGTCAGAAGGAAGAAATTGCAGAATTTATCCAGATCGTTCCGCAAAAAAGGACAACCGGCAAGAAAATCCTGGTCATCGACGATAGCGACCAGATCCGTTGGTTCCTGAAGCATGTCTTTGCAAAGGAGTATGAGATACTGGAGGCCCGGAATGGGGATGAAGGTTTGAGTGTCGCTTTTGCAACCAATCCCGACCTGATCCTTTGCGATGTGATGATGCCGGTTAAAGACGGTTTCCAGACCTGTAAAGAATTAAAGGCAGATCCACGAACATCCCAAACTCCGGTCGTTATGTTGACAGCAAAGGTGGAGAGCGAAGATATTATTGTGGGTCTCGAAGCGGGTGCGGACGATTATATCACCAAGCCGTTCGATATTGAAATTTTACGTAGCAAATTGAACAACTTGGTGAAGCGGCGTGAGCAATTGAAGCAATACTTTACCAAGACGCTTGCCGGAACAGTTTCGCAGGAAACAGATGAAAATGAATCGAGCATACCGAGCAATCCGTTCATGGATCTGGTAGTGAAGAATATCGAAATGCATTTGGACGATTCTACTTTTGAGGCGAAAGTGCTTGCAGACTCACTGAATATGAGTTTGCCGACGTTGTATCGTAAAATCAAGCAGTTCTCCGATTGTAGTATCCTGGAACTGACCCGTACGATTCGTCTGAAAAAGGCTGCCGAATTGATCCAAACACAGCAGTATTCGGTACAGGAAGTGGCCGAAATGGTAGGCTTTAACGATACCGCTACATTCCGTAAACGTTTCACGGAGCAATATGGTACAACGCCTTCTCAGTATGGGCAACCATAATTTTATAGATCATATATAATACTATATTAGTTAAAATGATCTGTTTTGTTTGATATCAGTGATAAAAAGTCGGAAATAATGATATTTCGGTGACCATTGAATCTTCCAGAGCTTTTGTTCTGGAAGATTTTTTATTACAATAATTAACAGAATAGGGCAGTAATACATTTCAAATAGCTTGTTTAAAAGAAATTGTCACTTCGTTTTAAACGAAATTTTTTTCATTTTAAATGAAATGGCTGTTTATTTAAGAAGAGAATTGTGTTAAATAGTGTTGATATGAAGTTTTTCGGAGATGTTTTTTGACTGGATTTATATGTTTTCGAGCAGGAATCTTTTCTGGAATGTCAGAGATGAGTGAAGAATATAAAGTGTTATAAATATCCCGGATGTGAATTTTATAGAAGAATTAGTTGTAATAAGGATGTCGTTCTTAATTCTTTGTTATGTATTTTCTTTTATGCCTGTCAATTTGATACTATTGAAGTTCTGGAGAATGTCCTGAAATGTGTCCGTCTCGTCCCGGTTCTCGAATAGTTGTCTTACGAGGTGGTTAAAATAGCATTTTGATAATCGGCAAATCGCTTGGTTGTTCGCTAACCGATCGATATGAGCTGCCGTTTACCGGAGGGCGACGGTAACCGGTAGCTTATGTAAATGACATTCAGATGTCCTTGTTATTTTTGTTTTTTACCGTTTATGGCTTCCAGCAAATATTTTCCAGGTTTGAATTTAACGGTTGTCCTTGCCTTGATCTCAACCGGATCACCGGTTTTGGGGTTACGTGCCATTCTGGTTGATTGTGATCTGGGAGTCAATGTCCCGAAGCCTACAATAACGATTTCTTCCTTCTGGCACATCTTTTCTGTAACTATCTCCATGTAGGATTCCAGCACTTTCTTCGTTTTTTGCTTGTTCAATCCGGATTTCTCCGCTAATGCTACAATGAGCTCTGCTCTGTTCATAGGTATTTTGTTTTAATGATTAATAATTCTGCAAAGCTAATGAAAACAAGCCGTATAATTAAAATGTTTGGATTATTTCTTTTATAGGAATGTATCTCTGTCTTTTGTCATCTATATAAATAGTTCCTCCAAATATCTTTTTTATCCATTGACAAAATTAATATGTTTCACTTCTTGTCAGATTTGAGCTATCCACCCATCAAAGTGACTTAGTCATAACAGGTTCTTTGATAACTGATAGCTGATGGATGGATATATTTGCTTTTCTAGTTCGACCGGAAAATCCAACAGCCAATTGTTACTTGTCAACTGAAACAGGGTTCACCTTTTTCTAATGAAGCGATTTAATTCAGATCAACAGGTCTTTTTATGTGGAAGTATTTTTCTATAAAATGAGCATAGAATCCCCATAAAGATATTTTTACCCCTTTTTTGAGAGTATTACAATTATTGAAAATCGTATCGAAAGACCCCTTGAAAAACATTTAGAGTTTTACCTCTATTTATTGACACTGATACCTATTTAGATTTTAGGGGGGCCACTATACCTTTGCAATGTCATCAGGAAGTAAATTATCGTATAGGGTAAAAGTGATAATCCTCTCATGGCTTAAATTAGATTTATTAAACGTATTATATAACTTATAAATTAGAAGAATATGAAAGTAAGAAATTTATTATTCGGTACAATGATCGCATGTGCGTTTGTTGCTTGTTCAAATGATGACGATCCTATTTCAGGTGGTGGAGAAAATAATGGTGATGGAAAAACTTATGTTGAAGTTAATGCAAAATCAGCTATAACAAAAGCTGCAGCAGATGAAGCTATAACATCTCTGACTTTGATTGTGGCTGATAATTCAGGAAAGATTGAAGCTATTGCTGATAATGCTAGTGAAAAAGGTAATGGTTCTCTATCTCGTAAGGCTAGTGTTACACCGGGGCAAAAGAAAGTGATTATGCTTGCTAATGTAACTGTTGCAGAATCTTATATAGGTAAGAATTTATCAGCAGTTGCTGCTTTAACAAATGACATCACTTCTGAAACAGATGGTAATCTGTCAATGAACTCTGTTGTTTATGATATTATAGTGAAAGCTAATGCTACGACTTATTTAGGATATTCTGGTACGACTTCTGCTAGTGAAGTTTATTTAACAGATGCTCCTAATGATGGAGTCAAATTGTATCGTAATGTTGCTAAAGTTGTTCTTAATACGATTAAAGTAACAGAAGAATTAGGTGCAGGTAATAGTCAATATCCAAATGCTAAATTGGATGTAAAAAGTGTATATATTGCTAATGCAAAGAATAAGACATCTTTACTTCCAGTTGATTTTTCAGAATGGGGCGAAACTCAAGTTTCTTCGGATTTCTCTTGGCTTGCAGGACTTTCTACTATAGTAGAGTCAGGTGAGGGGATTAAATTCAAAGTGGAAGAGGTCCAAAATGCTACAGGTGCCTATTTGGCTGCTTATGATAATAAATCAATTTCTGCAACTGGAGAGACTACTACTTTTGATAAATCATTTTATGTATATGAGAACTTAAATACATCTGCATCGAATGCAGCAGCTAAAACTTTGTTGGTTATCAAAGGTGATTTCTCTTATGATGCTTGGGATGCTACAGCAGAGAAGGTATCACGTGTAACTGAGAGCGATAGATATTATACAATTGCTATAGGCCGTACTGGTTTTGAACAAGGTTTCTCACTTCCTGATAACTTTAAAACTCTTCGTGGCGGAGCAGAAGGTGTCAATGGCGCTGCTGTAAATAATGCTTTTGATGTGCTGCGTAACTTGCAGTATAATATTTCTTTGACAGTAAAAGGTATGGGTTATAAAACACCTGGAGGCGAAAGTGATAAGCAGGTATTAGACGTACAGGTTCAAGTTGTACCATTTGGTTATGTTAATCAAGATGTAGAGATTGAATAATCCCAATAAATTGAAATAAACTAAGGCCTTCGGTAAATACCGAAGGCTTTTTTTCTTTCTGGTAGTATCGTTTGATAAGGGGATTGGGTAAGATATATTTATATCGAGTGTTTTACAAGGGATTTAATCACATAAACCTATGCAAAACTATCATTTTTAAGTGTGATAGTTTTGTCTATTAATATAGAGAGAACCACCTATTCGAATGTTGGGGTAGAGAACTTATTTTTGTATTGTCAATAAAGAAAAAACGAAAAAATCTATAAATATGAAGTTCTATAGTTCTTTTTTAACAATTTTATCTGTATTCATTTTGTGCACATCATGTTCTGAGCATGATGTCATTGATGATAATACAGAACCGGAAATCGTGTATGATGCTACATTCTCATTGGCTGTCAACCGAAATGAAGAGGTTAAATCGAAAGCTGCTGACAATAAGGCTTTGACTATTATGAATAATAATCCTAATTTTATTGGAAAATTGGCTTTAGCAGTTTTTCAAAATGATAAATTGGTAGCTTTTAAAGAGGAAAAAGATGCGGAGAATGGGGTTTATAAAATAGAAGAGGTAGAAGTTCCATCTGGAAATGTAAAGGTGGTCCTTCTAGCAAATGTGAATGTAGACATTGAATATCAGAAAAAAGGAACAGAGCTTTCTAAGTATCAGGAAATGTCTGTTCATTTGGAAAATGAGATAAACGGCTCTTTGTCTATGAGCAGCGGATTTCTGAATTATAGTTTTAGTCCGGGGCATAATTATATCGGTTATTCTGATAGCCGTGGAGAAATATCAGTAGATCATGACGGTACTCTGATTGTCGGGTCTGAATTAGCTGGTGAAAAGATAAAGATGATAAGAAATGTATCTCGCGTTTCAATTAATGTATTGTATTTGAAGCCTAAAAAAGAGTATGAAGGAGTCGATAAGGTAACTTTCCAAATAAAGGATTTTTTTGCGGCTAATGTAAAAAGTGAATCTAAATTGATACTGGATAAGAACGGTTCTGTTGAAATGGATAAAACAGGTTCTGATTTTTGGTGGTGTGGTAATTTTCATGATGCAATGGGAGCTTTAAAGACAGAAGAAGCGTCGAAGGTTGATATGTTGAATTATGATGTTACTAACCCCCCTGCTAATTTTGATGAGATGAATGAGCATTATCCATTTTTGAATAATGATATAGTTGTATGTTATGGTAATATATTTGGTCGTGATGAAAAGAATAATATGATAATTTCTAAAATGATTACTTATGATCCAGCTGTAGATTATACAAATATAGGATATCCTCATATAGAAGCATATGGGCCAACGATTCCTTTGGGTACCTATTTTCATATTTACGAAAATAAAGATTTAGGAAATAATCGTACGCTTTTTGTCGTGAAAGGTGATTATACTTATTATTCAGAAGAAGGACAAAAGAAAGTTTGGAAGGATAGATATTATACTGTAATTGTGAATAAGGATAATTTGGGTAAAGCGGATCATGAATATATAAAACATAACTATATATATGATATAAACTTGACTATTGCCGGACCAGGTTCTGAAACACCTTATGATCCTCAAAGTTCAGCCGATATTTCGGTTAAGATCAATGTGAAAGATTGGGATGTAGTAGATCAAAATGCATCTTTGGAATAAAGACAAATCATATAGGGTAAACAAAAATTAATTTATTATGAAACATATATTATCTACAAAACAATTTTTGGGGCTGTTTTTATCAGCAATTTTTATGCTGTCAACCAGCTGTATCAAAGACGACTTGGACGAATGTTCAAACCTGACCTTGAAAGTCGTGAACTATAAGAATGACGATATCACACCGTCCGGTGTTGTGAAGGATGTGTCGTTATATGTATTTGACGAGAATAAAACATTGTTGGAGACTGTTCAGTTAGATAAAGATTTTATAGTGAATAGGAAGGATATTGTTTTGAACTATCCGGAGGGAAAAAAGCTGACCTTAGTAGCTTATGGTAACTTATCCGGCGGAAATCAGATTGTGAAAGCCGGTACAAAAGCGGAAGAGCTGTTTGTTTCTGTAAAAACCGGCAGTGATGGACTGGCTTCGTCTCCTGACTCTATTTTTTATGGAAATAAAGTTGTTGAAACATACGGAGCCGGTGGGTATGTCGGAGGTAATCAGGAAATTGTGATCCAGCCGCGAACAGGTACTCTTACTATGCAGACGGTCAATTTGTCGAAGGCTCCTAAAAGACGTGGCTTGCTGAAGTCGGATGAAGGAGAAACCTATCAGTTTCAGGTGGATCGTACGGTTGAGAGTCTAAATTATAATGGAGAGGAAGCCGGTGATACGGTTTATTATAAACCGGACGGAGTCCTGATGAACCAGGAATGGGTCACTCCTGAAAAAACGAATATGTATGACAACAAGAATTTGGAAGGAACGATCTATTATAATGGTGCGGTGCTGCAAAGTGTGAGCGTTGGAACCTATGCTGACGGAACTGTCGGTCCTATTACCGTCCAGCCACAGCAAAACACCCTTGTTCAATTTGAATGGGATGAAAACGGCGCTTTTTTAGGTGCTAAAATTAAAGTAACTCCCTGGGGAGTCGTTGATGACGATATTGACTGGTAACCGGTTGTATGAATATGAATAAAATAAATATAAGAATATGAAATTGAAAAGCATATTACTCTCAACACTGGCAGTGCTTATATGTACCGCTTGCTCTAATGATGAAAATACTTCCTGGAAAGATAAGCCGGATGCTTCCTTGAATATATCAGTAAAGGCAGCCGGGGCAGCAACGAAAGCTTTTCATCCCAACGATGAGAATGAGTTGAGTGGCGAAGCCAAAGTAAATTCATTGGCAGTCCTTGTCTTTGATGAAGGTGGTACGGAGTTGATCGGTTACGGATGGCAGAATACTTCCCCGGCAGAAGGCGAAGCCTCTATTATAAATATCCAGACGAAGGCGGTAAAATCGCAAATCGTTATAATCTCGAATATATCGGAGACAGCTCTTTCCGATGTGGCCAACTATAGCGAACTGGAAACCCGCTTGGCAAAACTGAATGACCAGTCGCAAAACAGCCTGACTATGAGTAGCCAGGTTATTTCGACTGAAAAATCTCTTGTTGCAGGTGATAACTATTTGGGATATACTTCCATGGGAACAGAAAATATCAACGGCATAAGTCAGCCGTTGGAAATTACTCGTCTGGTTGCACGCCTCGACCTGGTGGATGCGAAAACTAAATTTACGAAAGAATTCCTGCGTAACCGTTCGGTGAAAATAGAAGAAGTACGTATTCTCAATCAAAATACAGCTTCACATTATTTTAGCCGTGAGTACTGGGGGGCGGTGATGGCTACCGGAAATCTTAGTAGCAGCGAACCGACGACATTAAATCGGGTTATCTCGAATGATACCGGATTCGATGATACCCCATATATACATTATGTAATGGAAAACGATGCTACCGAGGCTCCAACTACCTTGCAGGTAAAGGCTACCTTATCAGCTACGGATATTTATCCGGCACAAACCAGAATATTTACAGCTGTGATTAATAAGAATGGGTTAGAAAGTCATTATAATCATAATTTTATCAAAAGGAATTATGTTTATAAACTTCATATTTCTTTTGGGGACAATAGTTTTGAAGAGGAAGAAATCCCTGAACCACAAGATACTGTTTTGGATGTTCAGGTAGAAGTTGTAAGCTGGGGGCCTGTATCCCAGGATGTCGAAATATAATAGAGTTTAGAGGACAAAAGCAATAAAAAATTACGATTATGAAACTGAGAAATTTATTTTTAGCCTCTTTGGCTGTATGTACAATGGCTTCTTGCTCAAAAGACGATAATGTCCCTTCTGAACCACAGGAGATGGATGCATATCTGTCTATCGCGGCTACTTCAGCCCTGACGACCAGAGCGTCTGAGGAAGGTACTTCGGAAAAAGGAGAATTGAAGGAACGAGTTGTAAATTCCTTAACTGCTTATGTGTTTACAAATGATGATGCAAACAAATATGTAATTCATAAAACGGTAAACGCTTCTGATACTGATGCTATTACGGAAATGGTTGGTGAGAATGAATCTCTTACTGCCATACAAGGTATTCATGTAAAGGTTGAAGCTCCGAAAGCAACAGGAGGAGTTTCTGCTACCTCTTTTAAAGTGGTATTGTTAGCAAACGTGAATCCGGGTGCTGTTGCAGATTTGAAAGCATTGAAGGCAAAAGAAATTGATGATATCAAAGGCTTTACAACTATCGGTGGACATTTTTTACCAATGCATAGTGATAAGGATGGATTAGTTGTAACAGGATTAAAGCCTTATGATAAAGCAGCAACAGATCCAAAACATCTTCAGAATTGGTATAAAGTAGGAGGATGTGTTGAGCAGATAGCATCCGATGCTGCGACAACCATACCTGCCGGTGCTGGAGAATTTTTATTGTATCGTTCCATTACACGCGTTCAGATTGAAAGTCTGGTAACTGCTTTTACCGGTCAATATGCGAAAGCAACCTTTAATGTTCAGTCGATTTATCTGGCAAATGTTCGTAAGACAGCAACAGTGATGGGAGAAGAAAACAGCGGTGCTGCATATTATAGAGGTGCTCCGGAAAGTTTTGATGTTATTCAAAAGCTAATTGATTCAGATGCGACTGTTGAATCATCTTATTTGAAAGTCTATGATAACCCCCTTTCATTAACTTCTGTTGAAACAGAAGCTACAGCAATCGGATTTTCCAAATATATTTATGCAAATAAGCAAACCTCTGCATATCAAACTCGTTTGATTCTTGAGGGGGATATTGTTGTGGATGGAGCTGCGACAAAGCATAAATATTTTCATATCCCATTAGCCGATGAAAATGGAGAAAATGTTGTAAGCAACAAAATCTATAAAATTACAGCTACAATTACAGGTGAAGGAAACGATAATCCGGATGAAATTCAGGATAATGCTTGCATTAACTTTAAAATCAAAGTTGAAAACTGGAAAGTTGTTAATCAAAATGAAGATGATGTGAATTGATTTGAATTATGAATAAAAGGAAGGGCTGGAGTAGTACAATCTATTCTAGCCCTTTCTTTTATCTCACATGACTGTTTTGTGGGCTTTAAAAGGCATTCCTATCGTTACAAAAGGGTATCTCTATCAATCTTGTCTTCTGGTACATTTACCCCTTAAAGATGAAATTCGCGCCTATCTTCCTATACTTATATATGATCTACTTTTGTACCATAAGTTGAACGAAAAAATACTTAAGTTATGAAACTAAAAAATATATTATCGGGTGTAGTTTTTTTAATAATGATGATTTCCTGTTCTATGGAAGATGAAGTTGTATTGAACGATATAGATAAAGAAATACAGAATAACGTAGAAGCATATGCTTATTTTGATTTGAATCTGGTTGGAAAGGGAAGTATGACGAAAGCGGCGAATAGTGAAGATGAAGCTCCGATTGCAGAAGAAAGTTCTGTGAATAATTGCTATTTGGCGATTTTTAATACTGACTCCAAACTATTGTTGAATTCTTTTTATTATGTGAATGGAACGATAAAATCGGTAGAGGGCGAAGAACCGATTTATGCCCTGGATTCGCATTTCCAAATGAAAGTATCCAAAGTAGAGAATGAACGTCCAAATCTTACTTTTGTAGCAATTGCTAATATAAATTATGATAATCAATCAGTAGATCAGGGTGTTAGTAGCTTGGCGACTCTGAAAGCTTGTGATACGTATGATAAATTGATGGCTGCAACAATTTATGAAAATCCGACAGTCTTAGTGAAAAAAGGGGAAATCTCTATTACCAAGAGTCAGTACGAAACCTCATCTTTAGTTTCTGAGCATGATAGCTATTGTACAAAAGTAATTATCCCGGTATATCAACGTTCTGCAGCTGTTGAACTATCTTCTTTTATTGTTCGGAGAACAAAATCAGATGGAGCATATGAAACTTTGTCTACAACTGATGTGAAATTCAATTTGTATAATGTGAATTTACGCACGAAGGTAAAAACGGCTAGCGATGATATCGATTCAATAGAGGAAACTGTTTATAATGCTTCTGATTCGGATAAACGTCTGTATACATATGAAAATATGACAGATAAAAAAACATATATGAAAGTCTCTTATACATTAAATGGAAATAGGGAAACAACAAGAGCTTTATATATTAAAACTCCGGTGAATGGACAAAATGTGGAAGAAGTTTTAGCTAATCATCTTTATAAGTTAACAGTTACAGTAACTAATGGAACAGTAAATGTTGGTATAAAATGTTATACAAAGGACTGGAATTATACGAATGATGCTGATCATAACTTTGAATTCATATATAAAGATTAATAGGGTAATTAAATAAAAATACTGGATTATGAAATTGAGAATAAATGTATTAACATTGATGTTAGGTCTGTTGGGAGGATTATTTTCTTGCTCTCAAGAAGAACTACAGGAGATTCCTGATGATGAGCTAATCTGTGATGTTTCCTTGGTATTATCCATGGGAGACATACAAACAAAAGCGGTTACCAATTATACCTATGCTACGGAGGAAGAACTTACAATTGGAAATTGTCATGTGGCCGTTTTTGAAGTAGATATGAATAATAAACCGACAAATCGTATTCATTTTCAGAATTTCTCTGGTTCTACTGATATGGGGACCTTGACTGATCAGATTATTGGTGATTTATCCGGATATAAATTAACATTGGACAATGTACGTACTTTTGGAAAGGAACCTAAAAAGGTGAGAGTCTTGATTGTTGCAAATGCAGATAATTCAATATTCACAAATTGGACTACTTATGGTCAATATGTTTCCGGCACTTTAAAGACCTCTGTTTTCAATGCATCGGCTTTAGTAAAAGTAGGTATATCAGATGTTACTACTTTGACTTATGGGCAAACCAATAGGGATACTAATATATATGTTAGTTTGAACCAATTGAGCGCAAAGATAATATATGAGGGAGTTTATAATGAAGAGGGGGATAAAGAGGAGAGTTTTTCACTTGCTGAAGTATCTGGTATTAATATGCAATCTCAGGTATCTATCTTTAATACAAGCCAAGTGGAAAATACAGCTTATACCCCAGGAAGTGTTAGTAATACGAATACATTTTATACTTATGAAACTTTAAGTGAAGTAAATAATATCGTATTATCAGTAAATAAAAAAGGAGTTTCAAAAGCACAGGAATATAAATTTGCAGCAAATAAATTTATAAAAGGTAATTTGTACAAAATAAAAGGTAACTATATACCATTGATAAGTTTTTCTATTACGTGGGTTGTAGAAGATATGGGAAGACAGCCAGTAACTATTCCGGATTTTGAATAAATGTTAGTTATGTTTAATCTTTAAATAGAAATAAAAATGAAACAATATATATATTTATTACTAACCTTGAGTATTTTTTTCTTTAACTCGTGTACAGATGAAGCTATGGAAAAAAATAGTACAAAGGTGGTAGAAGGTATTCCTGTACAGGTTAGTTTATCTTTTACGCGTGAGGATATAGTTAAAGTTACTACCAGATCTGCATTGTCAGAAGCTGATGAAAATAAAGTGTACGATGTTCGTGTCTTTATATTTGATAAAAATGAGAAATTAGAATACACTGAAATATTTCAGTATGAGGATGGCAATACGGCTAAATCAGGGATTGTTACTATACCTAACGGGGAAATAACAACAGGTCAGAAATATATTTATGCTATTGCTAATTCTCAAAATGGAGTAGGATCTTTCTCAAAAGAATTGACAAACATAAAAAAAGTCAGTGATTTGAAGGAGTTAGTGTCTACGTTGAATGAGAAAACAGACCAACGACTAGGAGGACATTTATTAATGAGCGGAGCCTATTTGGAAAAGGGAGCTGATATTAGCTCTTCTGTGGAAGGTAGTTGTATCATATCGAGAGATGTAGATGGTAAAACACTTGGTGGAGAAATAAAATTGAGTCATGTGGATTCAAGAATTACCTTTAATGTTGGAGTGAAAGAGAATTCAAAAATTACATTTGTTCCAAAAACTTGGCGCGTAGTGAATATTCCTAAGCAAAGTTATGTCGCTCAGTCTGTTTCGGATTGTGTTACGACTTATTTTAATACAGAACCTAAAACATTTGATAATTCAACGATTGTTGATACTCAATATAAGGGAGGAACTTTCTCTTTTTATATGTATGAAAATAGAAAAGAAGCATTGCAGACTCCTACTGACTATAATGATCGGGAAAGACAACGAAAAGAAGATGGTTTAAACAAAGAGTTCATATATGCAGATCCTTATGCTACCTATGTTATTTTGACTGGGGATTATTCAGATGGAGCCAATATTAGCGCAAGTGTGCAATATACTATTCATTTAGGGTTTGTAAATGATAACCCTTCTGATTTCTTTAGTTTACGTAATACGATTTATACTTATAAGGTAACAGTTGTTGGAGTTCACAATATTATTGTAGAAGTTGAAAGTTCTCAACCAGATAAGAAATTTGAAGAAAATCAACCTGGTGCAGAAGGTTCTGTTGTAGTGGCAGAGCAATCCATCTCTGTAGATGCACATTATGAGGCTAAAAATGTAGTTTTTAAAAAGAAAGATTTGAGTAATCTTTCAGTATTTGTATCAACTGAATTTAATAAGGATGGTAAATATGCTATTGATGCTACAACAGGGGAGGTTACATCTGTAAATTTTACAGATTTTAAATGGGTGAAGTTTGTAAAAAGAACAAAATCAGGATTAGCAAAATATCCTGGTGATACGGAAAATGTAACTACAGATAGTAAAGGGGTGCCAACAAATGATGATGGTAATCATTTTTTAACCATAGATCAGGTACTCAAACAACTTTATAATAATAAAAAAGAATCATCAGCTGATTATTGGCAAGGATATGGAGATAATATGTCTGTTACATATACCGCCTTTATTGATGAATATTATTATAAGGACAAAGACTGGAAAGAGTTTGTGAATGTTGATAATCGGAAAATGCATATTCTTTGTAATACACAATTTAGTTATGATAAACAAAGCGATCTTACGACTGCCAATATCATGATTAGTCAGCGTTCTATTAAAACAGTATATAATAAAAATATAACTGGATATTCAACAGCTTGGGGAATAGAGACGGTAGATGAAACCAAAGGAATGCCGATGAAGGGTGGTGATACTCGAACGGGTAAAAATGGTCGTTATAATACATTTAAAATGTTAGGTTTTTCAAAAGAAGAGGGTAATGCTTCTTGGGAAACATATATTAATTGGACATCCGAAAGTGTCAATAAATTGAATAAAAAAAATTATAAACGAGCTGAATATGCTTGCTTACAACGAAATAGAGATTTGAATGGGAATGGAAAAATTGATGCAAATGAGATACGCTGGTATTTACCTTCTACCACTCAATATACAGGACTATGGTTAGGAAAGGATGCCCTTTATCCGGAAGCAAGATTGTTCCAGAAAAATCCTACGCTTATAACACAAAATACTCAAAACGGTGGAGATGGTGGGTCTAATGATGATTTTAGATCTAATAATCACTTTATTTCAAGTAATGGTGTACGATTTTGGGCAGAAGAGGGGGCTGCGACTGGAAATACAGAATATGATGTAACTAAGACAAAGTTTAATTTTCGTTGTGCTAGAAATTTAGAGAAAAAAGGATTTGAATCATATGGAGTTCCTAAAGAGAATGACAATGTTGATGATTATGTACAGCCTGATGTAAACAATAAAGGTTATGTTACAAAAATAGATTTAACTCGTTTAGATCCTCTTGCTCTCAGAAGTTCGAAGGAAATGAATTTGTCTGGTAGTCCAGAGCACACAGGGGCGGATTTTAATCGTCCATATAGAAAATTTGAAGTTCTTATTCTCCCCAAAAATGATAATGGTAAATGTCCTACAGGCTATCGTAAACCGAATCAGAGAGAATTGTCATTGATTGCCGGATATTCAACAGCTGAGATTCCCTCAACAGCATCGTGTACTTATTCAGATTTAACATACAAAGAAAATAAGTATTATATTACGGCTTGGAAAAATTCGATAAATATTGTGACGTTATCGGGTAGTAAAAACAGTGATGTTCTACGTTGTGTTAAGGATATAGATTAACTTAGATTGCAATGATAAGTTGTTAGCCGAGTAAAATATTAAATTTGCTCGGCTAATTTTGTATATGTATATATATGTCTGCAATATCTTGTGCTTTAATAAATTTATCTCGCTGTGTCTTTCTGCACTATTGATAAAGCCAAAGCTGCTAAGTCCGTTTTCAGTCCTTTGCTGGTAGGCATAGTCAATTATTCTGCTTTTTACGATCTCGCCGCGTAGTAAAAATGGAAACAGAGGGTCTGATTGGTACGATCATATCTTGGAATTTTTATGCTATTATCAATAAAAAGTTCCCGAATAGTCCCGTATCCTTCCATAGGGATCCTTGCCCCCCTGAGCTGTATCCTACCTTTGCAACATAATCAAAAAACAAAGATTTAACGGAGTTCGAATAAAAATAGTTACAAATAGAAGAATATGAGGTCTTAAACCTACTTATTCCTATTTAAACCCTCTTATTCCCTGCTAAACCTATCTATTCCGATTCTGCAGGTTTTACCCGCTGTACCTTTGTTTCATAATCATTTAAAACAAAATCAGTATGGCACTCAAGTATATAGTAAAGAAAACAGTTTTCGGGTTTGATAAAACCAAAACGACAAAGTATGTAGGCCGCCCTCTGTCGGCAGGCACAGTGAATTATTCCGCTCTTTGTGATCAAGTAACCAAACTTGGTATAGTAGTCCCTCGTAGTGTGGTAAGGATGGTTATCGACAGTTTGGTCGAAGTGTTGGAGTATAATTTGGCCAATCATATGTCGGTGAAGCTAGGTGATTTCGGTACGTTACGTTTGGGGTTCAGTTGTAAGAGCCAGGATAGCGAAGATGCTGTGAATGCGGAAACATTGCGCCACCGCAAGATTATCTTTACCCCGGGTGCTTCTTTCAAGAATATGCTTCGCGATGTCAGTATCCGGAAATTTGAAATCTCTAAAAACAACGAAACCGGTTTGGGGAGTGGTAGCTCAGGAAGCCATCCGGGAAACGAAGGGATTTCATTAGAGTAGACGATTTGTTAAAGTATCTGAAATATTGCCGTTTTTGAAAAGCAGTGAGACGTAGGAAAAAAGCTCCTTTTATGAGTTGTTTTGAGATTAATAAGCTGTTTATTAGGTTTTTATCATATTTAGATATCTTACTCTCACTGCTTTTTACTCCTTTGAGCATAGTATACCTTTGCAGTGTAATCGATTACTCATTGAAAAATAAAGAATTCATTATATCCTTTTTTTATAATCATTTAATAATTACAAGTATGGCATTAAAGTATGTAGTAAAGAAAACAGTCTTCGGGTTTGATAAAACCAAGACAGTGAAGTATGTAGCCCGTCCATTGTTGGCTGGAACAGTTGGTTATTCTGCTCTTTGCGATCAGGTAACTAAAGTAGGAATGGCGCCGCGTGGCGTAGTGAAAATGGTGACCGATGGCCTGATCGATGCGATCATGTGGAATCTGGAAAATCATTTGTCGGTGAAGCTGGGTGATTTCGGGACATTCCGTCCTGCTTTCGGTAGCAAGAGCCAGGATAGTGAGGAAGCCGTGAATGCGGAAGCTTTGCGCCACCGCAAGATCATCTTTACCCCGGGTGCTTATTTCAAGGATATGCTCAGCGAAGTAAGTATTCAGAAGTTCGAAATTCCAAAAACTGATGAAACCGGTAGCGGTTCAGAAGGTGGTGGCGGTTCCGACCGCCCGGAAATCGAATAGGTTCTATTGGAGTAAGTAACAAGAATGTGTCAAAACCGGAGAATGGGTTTTTGACACATTCTTTTTTATGTGAAGTATTTACAATGCTTGTATCTCGGCTTCGGTCAGGCCTGTTGCATGGGTGATGGATGGCAGGTCCATTCCCAGGCGTTTGAGACGGACGGCTACGCTTTTGATACCTTCGGCAAGTCCTTCGGCTTTCCCTTTCTCAATTCCTTTTTCCAATCCTTCTTCATATTTGGTCTCCATGCAGGCATATAAATCCCTTTCTGTCGACAAACTGAGTTCGTAAGCCAGTCGTTCGTCAGGGGTCATGCGTTCGATTTCCACAATGCTTTTCAGCTTCTGGAAAATCTGCTCGTTCAGTTCCTTGGGTAATCGTTCCATGATCTCAATGTTATTTAGTACAAATAAAAACTTCTTATATAATGTATCACATTCGGAGAGTCTCAGGTTAAACTTAGGCATCTCCAGATAAATTTCCATCAGTGTATCGCTGAAAGGCTCTTTCAGTTCCCGGTCCATCCGAATGATGTCCCATCGGTATTTCGCCGGATGTTTACGGTCCATGATGTAGTTTAAAAAACAAACGACATATACACGGTTCACCGCATAGTTCCAGCGAAGTCGCTTCGGCTTACTGCTGTTTCCTTCCTGCTCTTCTTTCAACAACTTCAATTCCTGTTCCAACTGCTCTTTGGCGTACGTCGCCTGTTGCTGGATGGCAAAAGAAGCATAATACAAAACTCTGTCGGAGAAGTATTTCTGGGAACTTTTCTGCATTTCCACGATGATCAGTTCATGTTTGTCTGTTTCGCAGAAAATGTCGAAAACGGCTTTACGATCGTTCCGGCATATTCCCAGGGCTTCTACATTTCGGAAAGTGATGTCGGTAATCGTTTCGTTCAGCAAACTGTTCAGGAACCTGATGATCATGTCTTTGTTGATTTCATTCCCGAAAATTCTTTTAAAGCCCTCATCGGTAAAGGGATTGATAAACTTCTCCTTCGGAGGGAAAAACTCTTCATTCATAGCTAAGAAAATTAAATTGGTTTTTGCCAGCTATCGCCTTGATAGCATGGCGATGCAACAAATGTATGAATTATTCGTGAAACGGATGCTATACCATGTGTGATTTATATTTATAACAGTACGACATTCTTAGAGTGTGATCTGTAAAAGCATATCTTTTATCGGATTTGTGACGAATGGAAGTCGGTATTTCTATCCGCAGTCGGTATTTCTATCAAAAACGGTAAATATGGTAGATTTACCCTATTAACTTGAAAGACTTGCCTATTATTGAAGATAATCGGAATAACTACTTTTGTAAACGTTGAAAATTTTTCTTTTTATGTAGATTTGCAGGGTAGAAAAAATAATAATAATAATGTATATGAAAAAAGTACTTTTCCTCTTTTTGCTTTTGGCAGGTATGACGAATGTCTATGGACAGAAGTTTGCGGTGAAGTCAAATTTACTTTATGATGCGACTGCTACCATAAACCTGGGAGTGGAAGTAGGGTTGGCTCAGAAATGGTCGTTAGACCTGTCGGGTAATTATAACGGTTGGATGCTCGGTGACGAAGCCCGTTTTAAACATTGGTTGGTTCAGCCGGAAGTGCGCTACTGGCTATGCGAAAAGTTTAACGGACATTTCTTCGGACTGCACGCACATTATGCTGATTATAATGTAGGCGGTATGAAAATTCTGGGTAGTAATATGGAGAATCATCGTTATCAGGGAAATCTCTACGGGGCCGGTTTATCTTATGGTTACCAGTGGCTGTTGAGTAGCCGGTGGAGTATGGAAGCTGTGATCGGTGTGGGTTGGGCTCATCTGGATAATGATAAATATCCATGTGCAGTATGTGGTACGATCGAAAAAAGTGGAACCAGAGACTACTTCGGTGTGACGAAAGCTGCTCTTTCTTTTATCTATTTCTTTAAATAAGCAGGACGATGAATAAGAAAATGAAAAATATATATATACTGGCAGCAGCACTGGTAGTGCTTTCTCCGGCTGCAATGGCACAGAACGGTGTACTATCGAATGCGGTGAAAGTAGTTTGTAATGATGCGGTGCAACGGGGAGATTCGCTTTACCTGGATGCGGTCATTACTTTGAATAACAGTTCCGTTAAAACATGTAAGTCGCTCGAATTGACGCCGGTGGTGGAAGTCGGTGACAAGAAAGAAGGTTTTCTCTCTGTATTGCGTAACGGGCGTATCCGTCATAAAGTATATACCCGCGAGATCAAATTGAATAACCTGGTGGAAATACCGCATTATAGTGTGGCAAAGGTGAACAAAAACCAAACGGAAGAGGTGATTCGTTACCAGGCCGCTATCGGTTGGGAAGACTGGATGAAGGATGCGAAGATTTCGCTGGCAGCCGATCTTTGCGGTTGCGGACAGGAAGATGCTAATAAATTGTTGGTAACGGATCATATCCGCCGCCGTCCGGATGCACGCTATGAGGTACAACCTACGCTGGCGTATATAACACCGGTAGCAGAAACGGAAAAACACCGTGCAGAAGTGGGTACGGCTTATCTGGACTTCCAGGTGGGCAAGTCACAGATACTTCCCGATTTCCGGAATAATGCTGCAGAATTAGATAAGATCAATAGTACGATCCGTTCGGTGACGTCGGATAAAAATATTACTCCGAAAGGTATTATGCTGAAAGGATATGCTTCTCCGGAAGGCTCCTATGCTTCGAACGACCGCTTGTCTGATAACCGTGTGAAAGCGTTGCGGGATTATATTCGTTCAAAAAATGATTTCCCGCAGAGTTTCTTTACATTAGAAAATGAGCCGGAAGATTGGGCTGGTTTCAAGACACAGGTTGTGGCTGATTCGGAGGTGCCTGCACGTGATGAGGTACTCGGTATTATAGCTAGTGATCTGCAGCCTGACCAGAAAGAGGCCAAATTACGCGCTTTGAAAGGTGGATCGGCTTTCAGTTATGTATTGAAAAATATTTTCCCGTCATTGCGCCGTTCGGAATACCGTATCGACTATACGGTCCGCGAGTTCACAGTGGAAGAAGGCCGTGAGATTATCAAAACACGTCCGCAGCAGTTGAGCCTGAGCGAAATGTTTGCCGTAGCCAATAGCTATGAAACAGGAAGCAAAGAGTATAATAATGTATTTGAAATAGCTGTACGTATGTATAGCTCTGATCCGGTGGCGAATCTGAATGCTGCTAATATCTCTATAGGAAAAGGCGATTATGCCGCTGCAAAAAATTATCTGTCGAAAGCCGGTGATTCAGCGGAAGCGATCCATGCCCGTGGTGTTTTGAAATTAATTGAAGGTGATCTCGATGGAGCTGAAGTGTTATTGAAAAAGGCAAATGATGCCGGTGTGATAGGAGCAGCTAATAATTTGAGAGAATTGCAGAAGAAAAGAGATGACAATGCTCTGTTTGATAGTTTCAACGCACATAATTGATACATACACCGTGTGAGATTGTTATAAATAGAGTCTATTTTTGCATTGGAATGATTTATGAAAAAGCATAAAAGTAATAATATGGAACATGCTGCACAAGTCGAGAACGTTTTAGTGAACGAGATCAACAACCGGAACGGAGTACATCTCTATCTGGAAGGAAACAAATGGTGCGCCTATGAACGTTCCGCTTATTATCTGGCTCAGCTGAAAGTGCCGGTTGTAATAAAGAAGGAAGTAGTTCGTGACGGATATGACGTGATTTTGTTGAAAGCTTTTTTTGAAGTGGACGACATGCGTTTGCCTCTTGCTCCGAAAACTATTTTGAAACAAGTGGCTGATGATAAACTATTATTTCAGCTGAACGATCAGATAGACGGCTTCCCGGAATGGAAAGCTTGTCAATTGAATAAATTACCAGCATAAAAGGTGAAGCCGTGAGGCTTTGGTTAAGTATACTAAGTTGTAAAATTGAGGGTGTATTAAGTCCCCGGAAGTGAGTGGTTATCCTTCCGGGGCATTTTTTTTAATTGAGAATTGAAAATTAGAGAGGGGTTTGGAAATAAACGATCAGCCGGGCATCCGGAGAAAGGGTGAGGATAAATTCCGTTCCAGTCGCTTCGTTGAGGCTGCCTTGCCACCAAGATGTCAGACGGCGGCGGGTGATGGGCCAGCGGAGACCTTCGGTTGTTATTTCTCCGCAGGGATACATGGAAAAGATAGAGATTTGTTGGCCGGGTGTGCATGGCAGTGTTGCTGTTTGTAGCACGGGAACAAAACGGCCGTAATCGGAAATCATTTCTACCTGATCGAATAAAGGTGCGTAATCTGTCAGCAACGATATATTTCCCAGTGTATGGTCTTCGCGCAGCCCGGTAGCTCCCAGGATCAGTAGGTTCCGGAAGCCTGAAGAGTGGGCGAAACGTACGGCTTTAGTGAGGTCGTTTATTTCCTGGTCTTCTACCGTATGGATGCGGTCGTCATATAGTTGCAACATTGCGGGGGGGATGCTGTCGAGGTCGCCGACGATAGCTGTAGGGATCAGTCCCCGTTCATACAGGTTCTGCACTGCCCCGTCGCATGCAATGATGGCCGGTGCGGATTTTAAAAGTTCCAACGGCCCGGCTGTTTGCGGAAAACTACCGTTAGCAACCACTATACAATCATAAGATGTTGTCATTTGTATTTATTCCTTTCTTTTTCCACGTATAATATCCGACAATAGCTAAAATGCCGTAGCAAATGTACAAAAACATAGTAGGATATAAGCCGCGCAGATAATAAAGATAGACGGATACGAAATTGACGATAACCCAGAATATCCAGTGTTCGATAATACGGCGCGCCAACATCCAGGTGGCAACGATTCCGACGGAGGTGGTGAATGCATCGCCCATAGGGATCGGAGAGTCTGTGAAATTGTGGAGTATGTAATAAAGCAGAGCGTATATGGCGAGGATAGCTGATGCTATCCCCGCGAATAATGACCAGGTGATATGACGGTAGAAAATTGTGTCATCCGGGACTTTTTCTTCGGAAATATTTTTTTCTGCGCAGGTCCATTTTCTGAAACCGTAAATGCTGATGGCAACATAGTAGATATTCAGTCCCATATCGGCATATATTTTAGAGAAGAAGAAAACAAAAACGTAGACCAGTGAGGTCATAAAACCGACAATCCACATTGCTTTATGCTGTCTGATCTCCAGTAACAGGTAAAGAAAACCTGTTATGACACCGAAATATTCCAGTAGTTGCTCCATTTTTTCAGAATTTGAATGTTACTCTTGCCATGACATTTGTACCTGCCTGGGTGAAATAGCCGTCATATTTGTGGACTTTACCTCCGCTGATGTAGGTGGAAACCCAGGCGTTTGTTTCATATTGTTCGTTAAAGAGGTTGTTGATCGTAACATCAACTCCAAGCTCTTTGATGAATTTTGGTTTGAAGACATATCCAACACGCAGGCTGTTCACAAAGTAAGGATCGATCGAACGGTCTTTGGTGGAAGTGTTGTCGATGTACTGACGGCCTACGAACTGTGAGTTGAAACTCGCGGAGAATCCTTTCAGATTGAAGTCGAACATACTGTTGGCAATGATACCGGGGGAGAAGGCTATATCTGTTGTTCCCAGGTATTCGCTAGCCTGGCCACCGTTATCATAATCGTCCATAAAATGAGTATAGTCTTTTATTTTGTTACGGCTTAGGGTAACGTTTCCGTTCCAGTCCAGCCAGTGAGTGATACTTACACCTCCGGTCAGTTCGATACCCATACGATAACTGTCTTTGATATTGCTGGTCAGAGCCTCACCGATTTCGCTGATTTTGCCACTAAGGATCAACTGATTGTTATAATCCATAAAATAGAGGTTGGCACCGACACGGAAACGCTCGTTACCGAAGCTATAACCGGCTTCATAATCGTACAGGGTTTCGTGTGCGGGACGTTCATGGGGTTTGGCTTCCGTGAAATTGTCGCGGTTGGGTTCCCGGTTGGCAACGGAGAAGGAGATGAAAGCATTATGGCCGTCTTTCTGGAAATTGATGCCCGCTTTCGGGTTGAAAAAATTCCAGTGCTTGTCTACATCGACATCACCGCGGGCTTTGTCGTCACTCCCTTTAATGGTATAATGAACACCGCGGTATTGCAGGTCGAGATATCCGTTCAGATACGGGTGGAATCGGTAGTTGCCTTTTACATAAAAGTTATAGTCCAATTTGTTTCCTCTGTTACGGTAATATTCGTAGTCTGGCTGTGGAAGTGCTTCTCCGCTCTTTACCCACATGACACGACCGAAATGGTCGCCTACATATTTGTTTACAGCCGAACCGAAACTCATCTGAAGACGTTCGGAACGGTAGTTTGCACTGTAGACAACGCCATAGAAATCATTATCCAGCCATTTACGGCGGACGAGGTCTGATTTGCGGATGGTATCGCCTTTTCCGTTTATGTATTCGGGTAATTGGTATTTTTCGAAATCTGAATCTGCTTTATAATCTTCGTAATACCCTTCCCCATGTGTATAATGGAGAGTCAGGTTCATGTTCCATAGGTCACCCAGGCGTTGGCTGGCCATCAGATGATAGTTCTGTTGCCAGTAATTGTCAGTCTGGTTGTTGTAAAACTTTTTGACTCCCTTTTCTTCGTATTCTCCGCACGGATTGTAGGTTCGGTCGCTGTTCAGAAGAGAGGAGGGAACGCCGTTCCATGCCTGATACGTCTTCTCTATATTTCCGAAAGTATGGAAACGGACCAGCGTGTTATCTCCGTAATAAGTACCGGAACCGAAGTAAGAATGCATATTGGCTTTTGCCCGGTCGATATATCCGTCACTTTGTACATTGGAATAACGGGCATCGAACACGAAATGGTCATGGAGTAATCCGGTTCCCAGCTTCACTGAGTTTTTAACGGTTCCGAACGAACCTGCCGAAAGGGAATATTCGGCATAAGGTTTCAGGTCCGGCTTCTGTGTCTGCATGGCAACGGTAGCCCCGAAGGCTGCGGCTCCGTTAGTGGATGTTCCGGCTCCGCGTTGTATCTGTATGTTGTTGACAGATGAGGCAAAGTCGGACATGTTCGCCCAAAAGACCGTATGTGATTCGGAGTCGTTGACCGGCACGCCATTTACTGTGATGTTGATACGGTTGGCGTCTGTTCCGCGGATACGGAAACCGGAATAACCGATCCCTGTCCCTGCATCCGAAGTCATGATGACAGACGGAGATTGAGAGATCAGATAGGGAATACTCTGGCCGTCGTTTTTGCGGGTGAGTTCGTTTCCGGATACTTCGCTGTAGGCTACCGGAGTCCCTTTGGCTACCCGGGTGGCTGTGACGACTACTTCGTCCAGCGACAGATCGCGTGAAATTTTTAAAGAATCGACAGGATCCGGTTGATTTTCCGCTGTGGCCCATGTGGCCAGCGAACCGGCAATAAATAATAATACACTTTTCATCCTTTTTACCTTATTGTTTAAAAACTGATAAATGAATAGGAGAGGAGTGTTGTGTGAAGAAGTATACCATGTTTTACAATTCCCTTCGGCGGCATTATCCGTATCAGGTAATATGGGTATAATCTCAGCCTGCGGTACGTACGATATTCGGTACGCTGCAAGCACCCCTTTGTATTCGGATGGCAAAGGTAAGGAAAGTTAGGGGATTGTACAAATGATAAAACCGCCGCGAATCACTTCGGGGCGGTTTCTGTTCCACAATCTACCATCAATTATGTTGTAATTATTTACTGTGGATATTTTCTGTATGCTATTCAATCGTTGTATACCATGTACTCTTCATCCAGTTCAGCGGAGTGTACCAGGAATCTTCCTTACCTCCCAGGTGGGCATTCAGATTATCCGAGTTATAGTCTTTTTCGTCAGACGGATACTGGATGCGGTCGAGAGGCAGGGGAGTGGCAACGGACTGGTTATCACGTTTGAAATAAATTTCCGGATAACCGGTACGGCGAACGACGTTCCAGGCTTCATATTCCTGGATTGCGCCATGATGTATCCAGCGTTGTGTCAGAATACTCTTCTGAGGATTGCTGGCATCCCACTGTGTTTCGGCATACGCTTCTACGACAGAAGCGGACGGAGCTGTCAGTGCATCGCGGAAAGTTCCTGTAGAATTCAGGTCGAAATAAAACTCGGTAGAGAGTTTCATTGCATTTATGAATTCACTTTTGGCATTGCCGCTGGCCCAGTTGTTGGCATAAGCTTCCGCCTTCATAAAAGAAACTTCGGCAGCTGTCATCCAGAGACCAGGGAATCCCGGGTTACGGGTGAAGGTCGATGTATCCAGTGCGGCGTAATATTTAGCAGTACCGTGTGTCGAGATACTCAGGTTCGTTTCCTGGTCCGTAATGGTTTCTTTCGGGTCGAGGCCGATATACTCGTTGTTCCAGTTACTGTCGTATAACACTTCCAGACGAGGGTCTTCATTGTTTGTGTTTGCATTTAAGGCACGTTGCATAGCACCTGACATGCGGTTGTAGCGGGTGTTTTCGATTGCGTTCTGCAGGTCACGGTCGAAGTCGAACTGATCGTCGTCGGTCTGTGGTACAGTGATATTATCTGAATTGACATCTACCATAGGATAAGTTCCCGGGTTTTCCAACATCGTCTTGATCGCTGTACGGGCTTCGTTGACCAGATCGCCGTTGGAGGCAAGATGGGTAGCAACACGTAAACGCAATGAGTTTACATATTTCCGCCATAAGGAAACATCTCCGTTGTTTACGTAATCTTCTGCGCTCAGGAAAGTACTGGCATTAGATGGAAGCGAACGGCCGTTAAGATATGTATTGACTTCGTCCAGGTCGGTCAGGATCATCCGGTACAAATCGATGTCCGAATCGTATTTGGGTTTGGAGGTCGCAACATTCCCGGTTGCCCATAATGTACCGGCTTCAGAGAATGGAACTCCTCCCCAGGCAGAACACACTTCATACAATTGTTCTTCCATCACAGTACGTCCCAGCAGGAAGAAGATACGGTAATCTTCTTTTTCTTCTTCCGGAAGATTATTGAATTCGCTTTCCAATACTCTGAACTGAGTCAGTGTATTGTAGAAGTTTCTCCAACGTTCGTTGAAATAACCCTGTCCGGCACCGGCAAAGCGGTCCTTGCTGTTTGTATGGCCGATAACGCCGGAGAACAGGCCGGAAGTGGTGGAAGATACATAGTATCTGTAATAAACCGGATTCATCCATGTATTGGAGGCTTGCCAGACACCGACCATTAAAGCCGGACATGTCACCTTTTGCGTTTTCGACGGATCCTGGTATTGGTCCGTAAATTTGTCGTCACTGCAGGAAAACGTTGCCAGTAAGGCTGCGCATCCGAGTGCGAGTGCATATATTTTTTTCATAAATCTTTCAATTTTATTATTCTATATTTATTTCGTCGATTAGAAGCTTGCACGTACTGAGAAGCCGAATGAACGTGTTGTGGCTGTAGAACCGCCAATCTGTGCCTGGCTGATCCAGGTCGTTCCGTCAGTACATTCCGCATCGAATTCTTTCAGGCTCTTATAGAAGTAGAAGAGGTTACGACCGTATACGGAAACCATCAGGTTTTTGCAGCCGAATTTGCTGGTGATGTTTTTAGGTAATCTGTAACCAAGGCTCAATTCGCGCATTTTTACATAAGAGTTTTTCTGTATCGCATTTTCGTAAGTGATATTACCGGAATATCCCCATCCATATTGGTTGTAATAGACTTCACCGGCTGTAATGATCGTATTGTTTTGACTGCCGTCCTGTTTAACACCCGGCTGGATAACACCATTATCGTAAACCATATTGCCGTTCACTGTTGTTCCGGCAGCCTGGTCGGTCAGGTGACGTTTGGAGGGGTCTGACAAGTCGTTGCCGTCTGCATACCAGGTAAGACCGCCACGGGATGCGTCACGGTTGTCCAGCGTACAATCCAGGATACCCAGTTCTGTCATGTACTGGTAAGGCAAGTTCATTACATCACCGCCAATACGGAAGTCGATTGTTGCATCCAGATAGAAGTCTTTGTAGTTCAATGATGTACTGAATCCTCCGACTACTTTTGGCATGGCATTTCCTGCTTTCTGGCGCTCTGTATAGTCTACGATATACAAACCGTTGTCGTCAACGATTTTATTACCGTTTTCATCTTTTACCGTTCCATATACATACCAGTCACCCATCGGGCGGCCTACGGATGATTGAAGCACTGCTGCCCCGTTATCCACTGTAGAATGGTCGATAGAGCTGACGCCGTCGATCAGTTTGGTTACTTCGTTCTTATTCCATGCCCAGTTTGCACGGACATCCCATGTCCAGTCTTTGGTTTGAATAGGAGTACCGTACAGAGACATTTCAACACCGCGGTTTTTCAACTCGCCGACGTTCATCAGGATGGAAGTACCTCCCGAGGAAGCAGACGTCGTAGTCTGAAGGATCTGATCTTTCACCACATTACTGTAGAAAGAAAGTTCGAAACCTAAGCGGTTGCCGAGGAACTTGTTTTCCCAACCTAATTCGAATTCATACTTTTGTTCCGGCTGTATCTCGTTGTTTCCAAGAGATTGTGGAACCTGGTTGTAAATATAGCTTCCGACTGCACTCTGGTTGTAACCGGTGGCGGCTCTGTAAAGTTCAGGTGCGTTACCTACCACACCGTAACTGAGACGTATTTTACCATAATCCAGCCAGCTGGGGTTGAGGTCTTTCAGCAAGGATGAATAAATGATGCTACCGTTGACTGAAGGATAAACGAATGTGTTGGAGCCAGGGGCCAGCGTGGATGATTTTTCCTGGCGAACAGTACCTTCCACATAGGCCCAGCTGTCATAACCGAATGATGCTGTGGCGAAGAAGGCTTGTTTTAACAGGGATGCTTTTTTCATGCCGGGGTTTGCCGGTGTTAAACCTGAAGAGTTCAGGTGAAACCAGTTTTCAACGCTCAGACCGCCGCGGGTACCCACGGATGTGTCGTACTGATTTTCCTGGCGGGCAGACCAACCGGCATTTGCGCTGACATTGTATTTTTCGGCAAATGTACGGTCAAACATCAACATAAGGTCGCCGTAGTAGATTTCATACTTGGAGTTTTTCAACCCATAGTATCCGGTGTAATTGCCCGGCTGTCTGAATACGTTCGGGGTTTCTGTCGAGTTTTTGCTTTCGATTACGTTGTATGTCAAGTCGGTTGACAAACGTCCGCGTGCGGTCAGACCCGGAATTATTTCCCATGATGGCGTCACACTGGCGATGAAACGGTTGTTGTCTTCCAACTGTTCTTTGCCGAAGATATTCCAGAAATATTCGGTTGCCATCTGATAGCCTGCCGGATTCCAATCCCATGCTTCATCTGGGGTCAATGTGTTGCTGTTGTAGTTTGTGTTCATGTAGCCGAGACTGGTCACTGTGCTGTTCTTTAAAGCTGCGATATCATCGTAACCGGTGAACATACCCTGATAGTTTGTCAGCAATCGGCTGATACGGTAAGCACGGTTCTTTACATGCTGGCGCATATAGTTGGCCGAATAATCTACTTTTAAGTTTTTCAGGATATTGGCGCTACCAGATAATGCAAAGTTGTGCTTGTTGTTATGTGAGTTCAACTGCGTAGGAGTATTGTCTACATAAGTGTAGGAGAAACGCAGATTTCCTTTTTCCGTACCGTTGGTAATAGCCAGGTTATAAGTCTGGTTGATACCTGTCTGGAAAACATCGTTCCACTGGTTGTGGTCGATAGGTGCATGGGTACGGGTTACTCCGTTCCAGTTGTATAACTGTGTCGTGTAGTCGTACGGACGTCCCCATGAATAATACGTGTTACGCGGACTGATCACCTGGTTACCGTTCCGGTCGGTACGGGTGTTCTGGAATCCGGTCTGTTTCTCAAAATCACTGGCGGTGGACAATAGCGCATTATCATAGCCCGGCCCGAATTCTTTCTGGATATTGGGCATGTAGGCTACTTTATCAAAGCTTAAGTTTGCACTGAAGTCTACACCCAGACCACTTTGTCCTTTACCACTTTTGGAGGTGATCATTACAACACCGTTAGCAGCTTCCGAACCGTACAGGGCTGAGGCGGCAGCCCCTTTCAGGATGGAGATACTTTCGATATCTTCGGGGTTGATATCGACCATACCGTTCGATTCTACACGCTGGTTGGTCCAGTATCCGTCTTTGTTGGCGTCGCCGTTGTGAATGGGCACACCGTCCATCACGATCAATGGCTGTGTTGTACCGGTGATAGACGACAGACCGCGCACTGAGATGGATACAGAAGAGGTTCCACCACCCGGAGCAGCCTGTATGCGCACACCGGAAGCCTTACCATACAATGATGTGGCGAAGTCGGGAGTTCCGGTTTTGATCAACTCTCCGGCATCGATTGTACTGACTGCATACCCCAGCTTTTTGGCATCTTTCCTGATACCCATGGCGGTAACGACTACTTCGTCCAGCTTCTGAGTATCTTCAGAAAGTTTGATAGAAAGAGAAGATTGGCCGGTATATGGCATCTCTCTTGTGGCATACCCGATGAAAGATATCTGGATGATATCTCCATTCTTTACACCGTTCAATGTAAAATTACCATCATTGTCGGTAATAGTTCCATTTGTGGTTCCTTTCACAACTACAGATGCTCCGGCAATCGGGCCGAAATCATCTTCTACAGTACCGATGACTTTCCCACTCTGCTGGGAAACTGCGGTTTCATGTTTCTCTGGCGCTAAGTCAGCATATGCACTTACGGGAAGTGTCATCGCTCCTGCGACAAGAATCAAACTGACAGGTTTGAAGTTTTTCAACATAATAATTGATTTTATTAATAAATGAGGCTCTCTCTTGGTCCCCTTCTTTTGGCTTTTTACTCTATTTTGTTTAAAATGTGTATAGAATGCTTTAGATTCTGACGTTTAAATCTGGCGTGTTCATAGTTCTAAAAGAACTAATGTATTCTTGTTTTATTAACCATTGAAGACTAATGTCTATATATTCAGTTAGTTATGTTGTTGTTTAAATGTATTGTATATTTGATATACCGGATGTAGGATCCTAGTAGATATTTCCAATCCGGTCAATTTATATATATTGATCTGTTTTTTTTGAAAAAATACCGGTTTTTGATAGTGAATTGTTTATTAAGAAGAGGAGAACAGGCAATTTGTCGTATTCTGTTGCCTGGTTTTTCTACAGCTCTTAAATCTTAATTAATGAGCTGTTGTTATAAGGTTATAATGTATGTATACAGATGATTATCAAAGATATTTATACTACCTGATGATGAGGTATGAGCTCGTATCTTCTTTTTTAACAGTATGTGTCTCCTTATTGTTTATTTTATGTTATGATAAATAAATCTTCGCGTTTTTTTACTTTGGAATGTAGGAAAGGATTATTTACGATTAGTCATGAACCTTACAGCCAATTGAATGTTAAAAAAGAGTCTACCGGTCATCTTTTTTTAAATAAATGCAATATAATAAAACAATTATTCTATATATTTGCACCGTGACAATAGTATAGAGTTCTTTTAGAACTAAGTCATTTCTCTTATCTTTTCTTCATTTCCCCCTTTTGTTTTTCATCTTTTCATTTTGTATCTGCTTTTATATGGCAAAATAGTTTTGATATCTCCCTTGCAGAATTAAAAAAAGAACCTGTTGCCTTATATGTAAAAGAACTTTTCTGATAAAAAGATTGCATTTGTTTGAAAACTCACTGATTATTTGTATATTTGCGGGCGATTAAGCGAAGATGAGGAGGGGGCGGGTAGTCCCCTTCTTTTGTTCTTAACAGTATGTTTATGATTGAAAAGGGAGTAATAACTCAGTTGGTTGAAGAAAAATTGGCTTCTTCCGACAATTATTTGGTTGACGTAGTCGTTAAACCTGGAAACCTTATCATTATTGAGATAGATAATGATGAGGGTGTTTGTATTGATGATTGTGCGGAGTTGAGCCGGTATGTGGAAGAACATCTGGACCGTGAGGTGGAAGACTTCGAACTGGAAGTCGGCTCGGCAGGTGTTACTTCTCCTTTTAAAGTACTTCGTCAATACGTGAAAAATATAGGGAACGAAGTGGAAATGCTGCTGAAAAGTGGGGTGAAACTGACCGGAGTATTGAAATCGGCAGATGAGAACGGAGTGGTAGTAACAGTTGAAAAGCAAGTGAAACCCGAAGGTTCCAAACGAAAAGTTACTGTCCAGGAAGATCAATCCTATACATTCGATGAAATAAAATATACAAAATACCTAATAAGATTCAAGTAAAGAAAGATTATGGCCAAGAAAGAGGAAACAATCAGTATGATTGACACACTTGCGGAGTTCAAGGAGTTGAAGAATATAGATAAGGATACGATGATCAGCGTGCTGGAAGATTCCTTCCGTAACGTAATCGCTAAAATGTTCGGTACGGATGAGAACTATGACGTAATTATCAACCCTGAAAAAGGTGACTTCGAAATCTGGAGAAACCGTACGGTTGTGGCTGACGACGAACTGGAAGACCCGAATCTGCAACTTACGTTGACCGAGGCTCGTAAAATCGATGCTGACTGCGAAGTGGGTGAAGAAGTGACTGATGAAGTTCATTTCGCCGATTTCGGACGTCGTGCCATTCTGAACCTTCGTCAGACACTGGCTTCGAAGATTCTTGAATTGCAGAAGGATAGTTTGTATGCTAAATATAAAGATAAAATAGGTACAATTGTCGCAGCTGATGTCTATCAGGTGTGGAAGAAAGAGATTCTGCTGTTGGATGACGAGGGTAATGAGTTGCTGCTCCCGAAATCAGAACAGATTCCTTCCGATTTTTACCGGAAAGGTGAAACTGTCCGTGCAGTTGTACAGAAAGTGGATAATTATAATAATAATCCGAAGATTATTCTGTCGCGTACAGATAAAATTTTCCTGCAGCGTTTGTTCGAACTGGAAGTTCCCGAAATCAATGATGGCCTGATCACGATCAAAGCTATCGCACGTATCCCGGGAGAAAGAGCAAAAGTGGCTGTTGAGTCATACGATGATCGTATCGATCCGGTTGGTGCCTGCGTAGGAATGAAAGGTTCCCGTATCCACGGTATTGTCCGTGAGTTGAGAAACGAGAACATCGATGTAATTAATTATACATCCAATGTATCGCTGTTTATCCAGCGTGCATTAAGCCCGGCTAAAATTTCCTCTATACGAGTGAACGAAGAAGAACATAAGGCAGAGGTTTATCTTCGTCCCGAAGAAGTTTCATTGGCTATTGGTAAAGGTGGTTTGAACATCAAACTGGCTTGTATGTTGACCGAATACACAATCGATGTATTCCGTGATGTGGAAGGAGCTGATGAGGAAGATATTTATCTGGATGAATTTACAGATGAAATAGACGGCTGGGTAATTGACGCAATGAAGAACATCGGTTGCTATACGGCTAAGAGCGTGCTTGCTTTGAGCCGTGATGAAATTATTGAACGTGCCGACCTTGAAGAAACAACAGTCGACGAGGTGCTTGCTATCTTATCTGCCGAATTTGAAGATGAAAGTCAGGAATAAAAAAGTAGTACGACAAAGTTAGATATGCCTATAAAATTAATACAAGTACAAAGAAAATTGAACGTAGGGATCAACACGGTTGTTGAATTTCTACATAAAAAAGGTCATCCTGTTGAGGAGAATGCGAATCCCAACACGAGGATCAGTGATGAACAGTATGCTTTGCTCGTAAAAGAGTTTGGAAAGGATCTGCCTGAGGGTGGTTTTGAACGTCCGCGGGTAGAACGTCCTCACAGAGAGAAAGAGAGAGAAGTCGCTTCTGTGAAAGAAGAGAAGGCTTCGGAAATTAAGACAGTGATCCCGGAAGAGTTCAGGCCTAAGATCGTAACGAAAGGCCGTATCGACCTGGACGGACAGCATAAAAAAACTCAGGAGGTTCCTGATGTGAAAGAAGAACCGGTAGCCAAGCCGCAACCGGTTGTGAAGCCTCAGCCTGTTGCAGAACCGCAACCAGTAGTTAAACCTCAGCCTGTTGCCGAGCCGCAACCGGTTGTAGTCTCTGCTCCTGCCCCTGCTCCTGAAGAAAAAAAGGTAGAAGCCCCTGCTAAACAGGAAAAACAGGAGACTGCACCTGTAGAAAAGCCTGTGGAGAAAAAAGAAGTAAAAGAGATAGTTGTGGAAAAAGAAAGAATCGAAGAGAAAAAACCGGAAGTAACAGTGAAGCCGGAAGCGACAAGAAGCTCTTCTGAAGAAGTGGACAAAACGGCTGCTGAAGGTCAGTCTTCTGTAGAATCGGAAGATGATAACTTGTTCCGGTTGAACACTCCGAAGTTCGAGTCGAATATCAAGGTAACCGGCAAAATTGACCTGAATGCCTTGAACCAGTCTACACGACCTAAAAAGAAAACAAAGGAAGAGAGACGAAAAGAACGCGATGACAAACGCGAAAAGTTCAATAACAACAACAGACCGGGACAACCGGGATTCCATAAGGGACCGAAAGATCCGAATGCTAAGCCGGGTGCACCGGTAAAGCCGGGCGCTCCTGTGAAACCAGGTGCTCCTGTTAAGCCGGGTGAAGTCGGTGCAGATGCGAAAAAGAAACGCAACCGTATCAAGAAGGATCGCGTGGATGTGAACAATACTCCGGGTACGAATTACAGCCGTCCGGCTAATCAGCGTGACGACCGGGGTAAACCGCGCCTGAAAAAGCCGGTTAAGGCAGAAGTAAGCGAGGAGGATGTACAGAAGCAGATCAAGGAAACACTGGCTCGCCTGACCAATAAAGGTAACAAGAATAACAAAGGAGCCAAGTACCGTCGTGATAAACGTGATGCCGCCGTCAAACGTGAGCATGAGTTGATGGAACTGGAGGAACAGGAAAGCAAGGTATTGAAGCTGACCGAGTTCGTAACGGCAAACGACCTTGCCAACATGATGGATGTACCTGTGACAAAGGTTATCGCTACTTGCATGAGTATCGGTATCATGGTTTCTATCAACCAGCGTTTGGATGCGGAGACAATCAATATCGTTGCCGACGAGTTTGGTTTCAAAACTGAATATGTAAGTGCAGAGGTGGTGGAAGCTATCAATGCAGATGAAGAAGATGATAATGAAGAAGACTGGGTAGCACGTCCGCCTATCGTAACTGTAATGGGACACGTCGACCACGGTAAAACTTCTTTGCTGGATAATATTCGTAAAGCAAACGTAATTGCCGGTGAAGCGGGTGGTATCACTCAGCATATCGGTGCTTATAATGTGAAACTGGCGAGCGGACGCCGTATTACTTTCCTGGATACACCGGGTCATGAGGCATTTACCGCGATGCGTGCCCGTGGTGCCAAAGTGACGGATATTGCTATTATCATTGTTGCTGCTGACGATGCTGTCATGCCGCAGACTATCGAGGCGATCAACCATGCTTCTGCAGCCGGGGTTCCTATCGTATTTGCTATTAATAAGGTAGATAAGCCGCATGCTAATCCTGAGAAGATCAAGGAAGAGCTGGCTAATATGAACTATTTGGTGGAAGACTGGGGAGGAAAGTATCAGAGCCAGGATATCTCTGCCAAGAAAGGTGTCGGTGTTGAAGAGTTACTCGAAAAAGTATTGCTTGAAGCTGACTTGCTGGATCTGAAGGCTAACCCGAAGAAACGTGCAGTCGGTTCTATCATCGAATCTTCTCTGGATAAGGGACGTGGATATGTTTCTACCGTATTGGTAGAGAACGGTACATTACAGATGGGAGATATCGTATTGGCTGGTACGCATCACGGTCGTATCAAAGCAATGTTCAACGAACGTAACCAACGTGTGGAAAAAGCTGGTCCTTCCGAACCGGTACTGATCCTCGGCTTGAACGGTGCTCCGCAGGCTGGCGATACATTTAATGTATTGGAAACAGAACAGGAAGCTCGTGAAATTGCAACACGTCGTGAACAGTTACAGCGTGAATTAGGTATCCGTACGCAGAAGATGCTTACGCTCGATGATATCGGTCGCCGTATTGCTGTGGGTAACTTCCAGGAACTGAATGTGATCGTGAAGGGTGACGTGGACGGTTCCGTAGAGGCATTATCTGACTCTCTGATCCGTTTGTCAACTGAAGAGATCCAGGTGAATGTAATCCACAAGGCTGTCGGTCAGATTTCCGAATCGGATGTAGTATTGGCTGCTGCTTCGAATGCGATCATTATCGGATTCCAGGTACGTCCGTCTGTACAGGCTCGCCGTAATGCGGAGAAAGATGGCGTTGAAATCCGTCTGTACTCTATCATTTACGATGCGATCGAAGAAGTGAAGAGTGCCATGGAAGGTATGCTTTCACCGGAGATCAAGGAAGAAATTACCGCCTATGTGGATGTACAGCAGGTATTCAAGATCACGAAAGTGGGTACGGTTGCCGGTTGTATGGTTAAGGAAGGTAAGATCAAACGTACGAACAAGATCCGCCTGATCCGTGACGGTATTGTGATCTATGCCGGCGAACTGGGATCTCTGAAGCGTTTCAAGGATGATGTGAAAGAGGTTGTGGCCGGACTGGATTGCGGTTTGAATATCACAAACTTCAATGACATTCAGGTAGGTGACGTAATTGAATCGTACGAAGAAACTGAAATAAAGAAAACTTTATAAACATGAACTGGTTAGACATTGTATTAGTATGTCTGGCAGGAATTGGATTTGCGAAGGGCCTGTTTGATGGAGTCATCAAACAGGTTGTTTCGCTTATAGCCCTGATGGCTGCGATATTTTTCTGTGCCAAAGCTGCAGCCTGGCTGAGAGGATATATACTGGCATCGGGCTGGTTCCCGGAAGAGGGAGTGACCATCCTTAGTTATATAGCCGGATTTATCCTGATCCTGGGTGTGGTCATGCTGGCCGGAGAGGTTGTGCACAGGGTGATCGGGGTTACGCCGCTCAGTATTTTGAATCATCTGGCTGGTGGCCTGTTCGGTTTGTGCCTGATGATCCTGTTCGTCAGTTTATTGTTGAACATACTGGAGGCAGTCGATCGGGGATCGGTATTGATTCCCCGCGAAGCGAAGATTGAATCCCGTTTCTATAATTCTGTTAAAGAAATAGTTCCAACCATTTACCCCGGAAATTTGTTCTCATGGAAGGAATAGTATAATAATTGAGAATTGAGAATTGAAAATTGGGAATTGCCGGGGTGGATGTCTTTAATTTTCAATTCTCAATTCTTAACTTTCAATTAATTAGATATGCAGGAGTCAAACGACATACTAAATGAGGTAACAAGTGGTGACTATAAGTACGGCTTCGTTACCGATATCGATACGGAATTGATTCACCGTGGTCTCGATGAAGAGACTGTCCGTATCATTTCTGCTAAGAAGAATGAGCCGGACTGGTTGTTGCAGTTCCGGTTGAAGGCTTTCCGCCACTGGCAGACATTGGAGATGCCCACATGGCCTCACCTAAACATTCCACCGATTGATTATCAGGATATAATCTATTACGCAGCTCCCAAAAAGAAAGAAGGGCCCAAAAGCCTCGATGAAGTGGATCCGGAGTTACTGAAGACATTCGACAAACTGGGGATTCCTTTACATGAGCGTGCCCAATTGGCTGGTATGGCGGTCGATGCCGTAATGGACAGTGTTTCAGTAAAGACGACCTTTAAGGAGACGTTGGCAGAAAAAGGGATTATCTTCTGTTCATTCAGTGAAGCAGTGCTACATCATCCGGATTTGGTACAACAGTATCTGGGAAGTGTAGTAGGCTACCGGGACAATTTCTTTGCAGCTCTGAACTCGGCGGTTTTCTCTGACGGCTCGTTCGTTTATATACCAAAAGGCGTACGTTGCCCGATGGAACTTTCCACCTATTTCCGTATCAATGCGGCAAATACCGGACAGTTCGAACGTACATTGATCGTAGCTGACGATGAGGCGTATGTCAGTTATTTGGAAGGATGTACCGCGCCGATGCGTGACGAGAATCAGTTGCATGCAGCGATTGTCGAGATCGTAGCCAAAGAGCGTGCCGAAGTGAAATATTCGACTGTTCAAAACTGGTATCCGGGCGATAAAGAAGGAAAAGGCGGTATCTATAACTTCGTGACCAAGCGTGGTTTGTGTAAAGGGGAAGGTAGTAAGATATCCTGGACCCAGGTAGAGACAGGTTCTGCTATAACCTGGAAATATCCGAGTTGTATTCTGGCAGGTGATAATTCGGTCGGCGAGTTCTATTCGGTCGCTGTTACCAATAATTATCAGCAGGCGGATACCGGAACGAAGATGATCCATTTAGGAAAGAATACCCGTAGTACGATTGTTTCCAAAGGTATTTCAGCCGGTCATAGCCAGAATAGTTATCGTGGTCTGGTAAAAGTATCTCCGCGTGCCGAGGGTGCCCGTAACCATAGCCAGTGTGACAGCTTGTTGTTGAGTTCGACCTGTGGTGCACATACATTCCCTTATGCTGATATTCAGAATGAAACAGCGGTGGTAGAGCATGAAGCTACAACAAGCAAGATCAGTGAGGAACAGTTGTTCTATTGCCAGCAACGTGGTATTTCCGTAGAGGAGGCTGTCGGTCTGATCGTGAACGGATATGCTCGTGAGGTAATGAATAAACTTCCGATGGAGTTCGCTGTGGAGGCTCAGAAATTGCTGACCATCTCACTGGAAGGAAGTGTAGGATAAATCAAATTGTCAATTAATAAAGTTATGTTAGATATAAAGAACTTACATGCCAATGTAAATGGCAAAGAGATATTGAAAGGAATCGACCTTTCTGTAAAGGCTGGTGAGGTACATGCCATCATGGGGCCGAACGGTTCGGGTAAAAGTACCCTGAGTAGTGTACTCGTTGGTAATCCGGCTTTCGAGGTAACCCAGGGAGAAGTTATTTTTAATGGGAAGAACTTGTTGGAACTGGAACCGGAAGACCGTAGCCGTGAAGGTATTTTTCTCAGTTTCCAGTATCCGGTTGAAATTCCGGGTGTAAGTATGGTGAACTTTATGCGTGCCGCACTGAATGAACACCGTAAATATAAAGGATTGGATCCTGTTTCTGCGACCGACTTCCTGAAACTGATGCGTGAGAAACGTGCTATTGTGGAACTGGATAATAAGTTGGCCAGCCGTAGTGTGAACGAAGGGTTCTCAGGTGGTGAAAAGAAACGTAACGAGATATTCCAGATGGCTATGCTGGAACCTAAACTGGCTATTCTGGATGAAACGGACAGCGGTCTGGATATCGATGCCCTCCGTATCGTAGCAAACGGTGTGAACCAATTGCGTACGCCGGAAAATGCAGCGATCGTAATCACTCACTACCAACGTCTGTTGGATTATATCAAGCCGGATGTGGTACATGTGTTGTACAAAGGACGTATTGTAAAAACAGCCGGTCCGGAACTAGCCCTTGAACTGGAAGAAAAAGGTTACGACTGGATCAAGAAAGAGATGGGAGATGAGTGAGATGAGAGCCGAACAACAATATATCGACCTTTTTACCAAATATGAAGACCTGGTATGTCGGCATAGTGCTGCGGTGATGAATGCTCCGCGTGCCGAGGCTTTGGCCGATTTCGATCGCCTGGGGTTTCCTTCGGTAAAGAGTGAAGATTATAAATATACAGATGTGGCGCAGGCTTTTGCTCCTGATTATGGGGTGAATATAAACCGCCTGGCTATTCCGGTCAATCCTTATGACGTGTTCCGTTGCGATGTCCCGAATCTGAGTACATCCCTGTATTTTGTTGTGAATGATACTTTTTACGACAAGATGATGCCGAAAGCTCATTTGCCGGAAGGTGTATATGCCGGTGGTTTGAAAAACTTTGCGGAGAAATATCCGGAAGTGGCTGCCCGCTATTACGGAAAAGCAGCCAAAAGCAACCATGACGGTATAATCGCACTGAATACGATGCTGGCCCAGGATGGTTTTGTGCTTTATGTACCGGAAGGTATAGCGGTGGAACGTCCTATCCAGTTGATTAATATATTCCGTAGCGATGTGGATGCGATGGCTAACCGCCGTATTCTGATTATTATGGAACCGCGCTCGGAAGCTAAATTACTGATCTGCGATCATAGTATAGACGATGTGAAGTTTCTGGCAACTCAGGTCGTCGAGATATTTGCTGCTGAAGGTGCTTATTTCGATTATTACGATCTGGAGGAAAGCAGTATTTCCACATCCCGTTTTGCCTCTGTTCATGTAAAACAGGAGGCTTCCAGTAATGTTCTGGTAAACGGTATTACATTAAATAACGGTCTTACACGTAATAACTATTATATCGAGTTGAACGGTGAGTATGCAGAAACGACACTTTGCGGTATGTCTGTAATGGACCGTGAACAACAAGTGGATACGTATAGCCACATTACACATGCCGTTCCTAATTGTACAAGTAATGAGTTATTCAAGAATGTGCTGGACGATCATGCCGTCGGAGCTTTCAGCGGGCGTATCCTGGTGAAGGAGGATGCTCAGAAAACGGCTGCTTACCAGACAAACCGTAACCTCTGTGCTACGCGTGAAGCTCGTATGTATAGTAAGCCGCAGTTGGAAATCTATGCGGATGATGTAAAATGTTCGCATGGTATGACAACCGGGCAGTTGGATGAAAATGCTTTGTTCTATATGCGTAGCCGTGGTATTCCATTGAGTGAGGCACGTATGATGCTGAGTGTTGCTTTTACATCGGATGTGATCGATCATGTACGTCTGGATGCGTTGAAAGACCGCTTGCATAAGCTGGTTGAAAAGCGTTTTCGTGGAGAGCTGGCACGTTGTGCCGATTGCCGTATCTGTAAATAAGATATTATTCTGATCTTTATAAAGGCCCGGATAGATGTTATGTCTGTCCGGGCTTTTTGTTTATCTTTGTATTTCACCAATCATTTATTATTATATGCAGTTGACTCATATCGCAATCTGGACGAATGAATTAGAACGTTCCCGCGAATTTTATACGACGTATTTTAATGGAAAAAGTAATGAGAAGTACGTAAATCCCAAGAAAGGATTCGCTTCTTATTTTGTAACTTTCGAAGGAGGTACTTCCCTGGAAATTATGGAACGGACAGATGTAACAGAAGAGAAGAATGGTCTTTTTATCGGTCTTGCTCATTTTGCTTTCTCTGTCGGTTCCAAGGAAAAGGTGAATAGTATGATAGAACTGTTCCGTGAAAATGGCTATACGATACTTGGGGAACCGCGGACAACGGGAGATGGTTTTTATGAGGGATCCATTGCTGATCCGGACGGAAATATTGTAGAAATAATTGCTTGATATGGAGATACGTATTGAACAAGCGACAGATTATCCTTATAACCTGCTTTTGTTGGCGGATCCCAATCGTGAGTTGGTGGATAGTTATCTGAAAACATCCGATTGTTTTGTCGCTTTTTATAAGGATCGGATGGTAGGAGTGATTGTTGTTCAGAAGCAGTCTGTAAATCAGGCTGAAGTATTAAACGTCGCTGTAGATGAATCTTTTCAGCGGAGAGGTATTGCGCGCCGTTTACTTCGTTTTGTCTTTGATGAATGGGCACGACCGAACCGGATCACTCTTCTGAAAGTCTGTACCGGAACATCTGCTCCGGGTCCCATGATGTTATATCAACAGGAAGGTTTTGATCTGAAAGAGTTGGACCGCGATTATTTCGTTCGGAATTACCCGGAACCGATCTGGGAAAACGGTGTTCAATGCCGGCATCGGTTGATACTGGAAAAGCTTTTGAGTCCACATGAGTAAAAATCAAAAAAATTAATGTGAATGGACGTAAGTCGAATAAAGTGGCAAGAATTTATGTCAGGTAATGATGATGCGTATAGCTGGACGTACACCACTTATGTGAAGGGGCTTTATCAATATGGACTTTGTTTTACATCGGATACAGAGCTTGTAAAGGATTGTATACAAGATATTTTTACTTATTTGTATAGAAATAGAGTTCAATTGGTTTTGCCAGATAATATTAAAGTCTATTTATTCACCGCGTTAAAAAATAACTTGATCAAAAAGATTCATAGGGAAACCCTAACTGAAGACCTCATAGAAGATATACCTTTTGCATTGGAGTTGACAGTTGAGGAACAGTTTATTCAGCAGGAACAATACAAAGATGAAAGAAGACAGGTAGAAAGAATATTATCTTTGTTAACATCTCGACAACGAGAAATTATTTACTATCGCTTTATTCAGGAGATGAGTATGGATGAGATTTGTACTCTAATGAACCTTAATTATCAATCTGCACAAAATTTAATTCAGAGATCTTTGAAAAAAATAAGAAGTTCTGTGGGAGATATGAGGCTCCTATTGCTATTCTTGTCTTTTATTCGCTAAAAAATAAAAAAATACATTTTAGTGAGTATAAAAGAGTAACTCTTGGCTCTTATATCAAAAGGCAATTTATATGCATAAAGATTATAAGAGATATAAAGCTGATCAATTATTGAATGATGACAAATTCGTTCAGTGGTTATTGTCTCCTGACGCGGAGGATGATCGATTCTGGAATGAATTAGAAGAGAGTGATAAGGAGTTAGCAAAAGAAATAAGTATAGCCCGTTCTTTTATAGGGACTCTACGGCGTGATATAAAGCAACCCGATTTTTCATCAAAGGATGAAACTGTATTATGGAATAAGATCATTGCAGAAAATAGGAAAGATAAATTCCATAAGAAAACAATCTATGTATTTAGGTGGTTGGCTGGAACGGCAGCTGTTGTTTGTTTGTGTTTTTTTGTTGTGCAAAAGTATTATTTTGCAGAAAGAGAGATCAATTATCAGGCAATGTTGAATGCCTCTGAGCGAACGGTCGATTCCTCCGGTGAGATTGAACTCGTATTATCAGGTGATAAGAAGATTGCAATTTCGGAGAAGGAGGGCTTGGTTGAGTATAACCAGGAGGGAGAAGTCAATGTGAATTCAAAAAAAATAGCTCTTGAAGTTGAGCAGAAAAAGGATGCTGAAATATTTAACCAGTTGATTGTCCCGCCCGGAAGACGTTCGTCCGTTATTTTTTCCGATGGAACTAAGATTTGGGTGAACTCGGGTTCAAAAGTTGTTTATCCGGTTACTTTTGGAGAAAAAAAGAGAGAAATTTATGTTGAAGGCGAAGTCTATTTGGATGTAACGCATGATGTAACATGCCCGTTTGTTGTTAAGACTCAACAGTTGGATATAAAAGTTTTGGGTACATGCTTTAATGTATCTGCTTATAAAGGCGAACCGGATATGCAAGTAACTTTAGTAGAAGGAAAAGTAGAAGTTAGGGCAAACAAACATGCAGATGTATTATTACCTAATCAGCAGTTTGATTATGATAGCCAGACAGATAAAGTAAGGGTAGAGGAAGTAGACATAAACAATTATATTGCATGGAAAAACGGATATTATCAGTTTGAGAAAGAACCGCTTGAAATTGTTTTTAAGAAATTATCCAGATATTATGGGGCTCAGATAGAATGGGATGAGGCTGTGGGAAAACTGACTTGCAGTGGAAAATTAGATCTGAGAGATGATTTAAAAGATGTCTTAAACAATTTGGAAAATGCAGCATCAATTCAAATAATTCAAAGCGAGAATCATGTAAGAATTAGTAAAAACTATTAAAATCAGAAGCTTATGGGACCTTAGATCAGTAGTTAAAAACAGAGCCGAACAATACTCGCAATATTATCCGGCTCTTCAATTAGTCTGTTAATAACAATACTAACTTAAATCATTTACAAAGTTATGAAATTAAAAGTGAAGTTCAGTGTGAAAATCATTGAACGCATGAAATTTTGTCGAATAATGAGAACTATTCTATTATTCTTGTTTCTTGGCATAGGTGTAAGTTTTGCTTCCGACTCTTATTCACAGGAAACACTTTTGTCAATTAGTGTAAATAACAAGTCTGTAAAAGAAGTTTTCAAACACATAGAAAACAATAGTGAGTTTATTATTTTCTATATGGATAATACGGTTGATTTGAATAGAAAAGTTAACCTGGATATGAAAGAACAGAATGTAGAAACGATATTGAATTCTATTTTTAAAAATACGAATAATGTTTTTACAATTAAAGATCGCCAGATTATTATAACAGAGCGGGAAGTTTTTCCACAACCAAATAAAACTCAGCAACAAGCTACATACAAAGTCACTGGTGTGGTTACCGATACCAATGGAGAGTCTATTATCGGTGCTTCTGTGGTTGAAAAGGGAACAACAAACGGTATAACGACAGATATAGATGGTCGTTATGAAATTAATGTTTCCGGGAAACATGCTGTTTTGAATATTTCTTATTTGGGCTATGCTCCCCAGGAAATAAGAGTAGACGGACGACGGAATGTAAATGTTCAGCTTTATGAAGACTCTAAAGCGCTGGAAGAGGTCGTTGTCGTTGGATATGGACAACAGAAAAAAAGTAGTGTTGTCAGTGCAATCAATACAGTATCAACCAAAGAATTAAGATTGCCGACCCGTAATCTAACGAATAACTTGGCAGGCCAATTGTCTGGTTTGATCGCTGTACAACGATCAGGCGAGCCAGGTTATGATAATTCTGATTTCTGGATACGTGGTGTCAGCTCTTTTTCTGGTGGAACCAGCCCATTGGTTTTAGTGGATGGAGTACCTCGTCAGATGCAGGATGTTGAACCCGATGAAATAGAAACGTTTTCTTTGTTGAAAGATGCTGCAGCTACAGCCGTTTATGGTGCAGAAGGTGCAAATGGTGTGATCCTGATCACAACCAAACGTGGTCAGATAGCCAAGGCCCGTATCTCTGTACGTGCGGAAACGAGTGTTTCCCAGGCAACACGTTTACCTCAGTATGCCAGTTCGTATGAATATTTAAAAGCCTATAATGAAGCTTTGAATAATATCGGATCACCAAGTGTCTATGATGATGAAACATTAGCAAAATATAGAGATGGTATCGATCCTATGTTGTATCCCAATGTTAATTGGTATGATCTGCTTAAAGATCTGACGACAAATTCGAGAATAACATTGAATGCCAGAGGCGGAACAGAAAGAGCTAAATATTTTGTTTCAGGTGCATTCTATACTGAATCCGGGCTTTTTAAATCGAATACGACAGACGATTACAATTCTAATATAGGTGTTAAGCGTTTTAATCTGAGAAGTAATATCGACTTGAACATCACTAAAACGACTATTGTTAGTGTCGATTTAAGTGGTCAATATTTGAATACGAATTATCCCGGAGTTGGGACTCAGGATTTGTTCACTAAAATGTCGACAGTCCCGTCGCATCTTTTCCCGATGATTTATGAAGATGGAACGATAGCCGGACATCCTGATCCCAGTTCAAATAAGGTAAATCCATATAATTTGCTAAATAATTCGGGATATTCGAAAGAATGGCGTACGCGGATTCAGTCTAAGGTCAGTTTGGATCAGAAACTGGATTTTATAACCAGTGGTCTGAGTTATAAAGCATCTCTTGCTTTTGATGCCAATATGCAATATACGATGAAGCGATCGAAAACAGTTTCTCAATATTTTGCTACAGGAAGAGATGAGAATGGAAATTTAGTTTTTGAAGAAAAGGTATCCGGTTCTAATACCTTGGGAGGGGCTGAACCCGGTAATTCCGGAGACAAAACGATCTATTTTGAAAATTCATTGAATTATGTACGTGTTTTTAATGATATTCATAATATTAATGCCATGCTTTTGTATATGCAAAAAGACTATCAGCCACATAATCAGCCTTTGGCATTTAGAAAGCAAGGATTGGTTGGACGTATTGCGTATATGTACGATGACCGCTATTCTGTAGAAGGAAACTTTGGTTATACGGGAAGTGAGACATTTGCCAGCGGCCATCGTTTCGGACTTTTCCCTGCAGTGGGTATTGCTTGGTATCTTTCTAATGAACAATTCTATGGAAAAGGTTTGAGTAATGTGTTGAATAAATTGAAATTCCGTGTCTCTTTGGGACGAACAGGTAACGATAATACGGGTGGTAGTCGTTTTTTGTATCGCTCATCTATGAAAATGGATGCCGGAGGATATAACGTAGGTTATACGGATGGAGGCTCTAGTGGGGGAGTTGGTAACGGTATTATAGAAGGACAATTTTATTCACCCGGGATTGGTTGGGAGATAGAAGTGAAACAAAATTATGGAATGGAGTTGGGGCTGTTCGATAATCGAATCGATTTGCAGGTAGATTATTTTAATAATAATCGTTCTGAGATATTATTACAACGTAAGACGGTCGGGGCTACAACCGGGTTTCAGGTAATGCCATGGCAGAATTTTGGAGAGGTGAAGAACCAGGGAGTTGATGCCAGTCTTGTTTTGAACCATACGGTCGGTGAAGTGAAATTGTCGGCTAGAGGAAACTTTACTTTTGCCAGAAATAAAGTTTTGGAATATGATGAAGTTCCTCAAAAATATGATTGGATGAATGTAACAGGTACGAGGATCGGTGACAGGGCCGTCTATATTTGTGATGGTTTTTATACTTATGATGATTTTAATATTACTGGTGAAGGTATTAACCGGACTTATGAATTGAAGGAAGGTGTTGTCAAATCGGGTTTATCCGGGGATATTCGTCCGGGAGATTTGAAATATCGAGATTTGAATGGTGACGGTATTGTTAATAGTTTTGATGCTGAGCGGGGACTGGTCAATCCTGAAAATCCTGAAATCGTATATGGCTTTGGGATTAGTGCCGAATGGAAGAACTTTACGTTTAGTGCATTTTTCCAGGGTGCGGGTAATACATCAACGATCCTTGGACAGGCTGATAATACTTCTGCTCTGTGGCCTTTCTTGTGGGGAGTTGAAAATTCGCGGCTACGATCTGAGTTTGTTAATCATTGGTCAGATTCTGATCCTAATAATTTTAATGTGGCTTATCCTCGTTTAAGGCCTGATACTCACGCCCACAATAATGCCGCCAGTACATTTTGGGTGCGTGATGCAAGCTTCCTGCGTTTCAAGAACTTTGAGTTCAGCTACCAAATACCTAAGAATTTTGCACAGAAAATGGGAATGCAACAGGCCCGTATTTATTTGATGGGGAATAATTTATGTGTATGGGACAATCTTAAAATGTGGGATCCCGAAATGGGAAGTAAAAAATCAGGAGCATCCTATCCTCTCCCAAGGACTTTTACATTGGGATTAGATGTAACTTTTTAATATTTAAATAGATATAATAGATTATGAAACAATTGAAATATTTGTTGGTTATTGCCTTGGCTACGTGTATGTCATGTAATGACTTTTTGGATGTGTCGGATGAATTGACACAGGAAGTAACGATGGAGGATGTTTTTGAGAATCCTTCTTATACAAGGCGTTTTCATCGTTATATTTATACCGGAATACCAGATATGAAATATATGGTGTTTAATACAGACTATTCCGGTTCAATGGATGGTTTGGACGCGCCTTGGTCTCCTTGTTCGGATGAATTAAAGGCTAGTAGAAATTCAACCAATACAATTCCTGTATCCGGATACAGTTCTGCAAATGCACCTTATACCCGTTGGTCTTTATACAAGCAGATTCGTCAATGTAATTTATTTTTACAGCATGCTAAAGTCATTCCCGGCGATGTAGATCAAATTTCAGAAGAAGAATTAGCCGATATGAAAAATACTGCTCGGTTTTTTAGAGCTTATTATCACTATTTGCTGGTTGAGTTGTATGGTCCTATACCATTAATGAATGAGGTTGTGGATTCGAATGCTACTGATTTGGATTTTGCACGTACTCCATTAGATGAGGTGATAAATTTTATAGACACGGAACTTGCGGAGTTATCCAATTTGTTGCCAGCACAACGCCTGGAAGATAATGAACGTGTAAAACCCACGAAAGGAGTCGCTTTGGCTATTCGTGCAAAACTCTGGATATATGCAGCCAGTCCTTTATTGAATGGCGGTTATGCGGAAGCGTTAGATGTAACAAATACTGACGGAACACGGCTATTCCCAGATAAAGACAATAATAAATGGCAGAAAGCATTGAATGCGTTGCAGGAGCTGATCGACTGGGCAGAAACCGGAGTGTATGAGTTGCATACGGTTTATAATCCTGATGGAACGGTTAATACCGCTCAGTCTTTGTACCAGTTGCAGCAGGTGTACAATAAAGAAATTATTTGGGCTGCAACAAACAATTCTTTTGGTGCTGTTAATTCTGACGGACAAGATAGAAGTTGTACCCCTCGCACGGAAGGTGTTGGTCAAACAGCTTTGGGAGTACTTCAGGATATGGTGGATGATTTCTTTATGGCAGATGGTTTGAGTATAAAGGAATCTCCGGACTATACGGAAGAAGGCTTTGGTGACTATGTCAATGAGATACCGGCTTCACCTATTATGGGAGTCGTTCAACCAGTGATAACGACCCAGGTATCCAATATGTATTTAAATCGTGAACCTCGTTTTTATGATGCAATATTTTTCCAGGGACGCAGATGGCATATTTCCGGTAGAGAAATATTCTTCCACGATGGAGGTAATAATGGCAAGACCGGTGGCATGTATTCGAGAACAGGTTATTTACCTTATAAGGGATATTGTAAAGAACTGTATAATTCCGGTAGTTTTAAAAAGTCTCAGTTCCGTCCGAGCATCCTTTTCCGTTTAGGCGAATTCTATTTGTTGTATGCGGAAGCATTGAATGAGGTGAATCCGTCGGACAGACGTATTATAGAATATGTAGACCGCGTGCGTGTACGTGCCGGTATTCCTAAGTTAGCCGATATCAAGCCGAATCTTATAGGTAATAAAGAGCTTCAACGTGAAGCGATTCGGAAAGAGATGCGTGTAGAGCTTTTCATGGAGGGACAGCGTTATTTTAATGTACGCCGCTGGATGGTCGCCGAGGATGGGCAGGAATCTCCGCAGGGAGGTTGGATAAGTGGTATGAACCTAGATTCGAAAGATCCTAAAGAAGGATTCCATAAACGCAAAAATGTAGAGCTCCGACTTTTTGAACGACGTATGTATTTATATCCTCTTCCTCTGAATGAGGTACAGAAATCCAGAAAGCTGGTTCAAAATCCGGGCTGGGAATAAATTATTGGAACCTTAGATCCAAGCTGTGTTGACTCATTGGGACTTTAAAGGGGGATGCGGGAAGATATGACCGACATCCCCTTCCCTTTATCTTTTCTATTGAAAATAATATATGTACATACCATACTACATAAATAGGAACAGAAATGTCGGGTAATAATCTTTTAGATTGATATGGAGCTTTTTCAATGCTCTGGAGATATGGTATTCAACACCTTTAGTAGTTATTCCTAATGTTTCGGCTATATCTTTATGTGATTTGTTTTCATAGCGGCTCATAATAAAGACAACCCTCGTCTGTTCCGGTAAACCAGCAAGAGTTTTATTTACGATTTCCTGTGCTTCGGCAGTGAACAACTCATTGGGGTTACAGGCTTCCAGCGTAGATATACGAGTATTCAATTCCCATTTGGCATGATTTAGTAATTGTTCGTTAACATCTTCTTTTACCTGCAGATGTTGTAAATAGTTTAAGCATTTGTTTTTAATGATGGTAAGGATATAGGCAGGGACGTTTGAATCTTTTTCCAACGAATGACGATTTTCCCAATAATACATCAAAGCTTCAATCGTAAAATCTTCAGCAACGGCTATATCTCTTACATACGTATTAGCAAAGCGGATAAATCGGCCCTGATAATCAGTGAATAATTGATTGAACGCTTTTAAGTCTGTTGTATTCTCCATTTCTCCCTGACGACGTAATAAGTTGTAAATATAATAATATTTATACAATACAGTTATTTATTTAACACAATAGTGTTACAAATTATAGGACTACTGTATCACTATAAGTAACACTATTGTTTTAGGGAGGATAGAACTACTATGTTATTATGGTTACATCTTATACTTATTTAGAATGGAGATAGGTGTAAAGACATTTCAACACAAGGAAGAAATGTCTTACGTTTTCCGGATATATCATTTAGATGGTTTCAAAAACTGAAAAGTTCATGATTTGGGGATCAGCCTTTGATTCGTCTACAACTAATTTGATCGCATCGAGTGTTTGAGGTTCGAAACGGTCTATATGCTTATGTCCGATGCATGATCCTGAAGCGAGGTCGATCCATTCGTTATTCTTTTTCCCTTTCAGGGAATATTTTAAGACCCGTTCTCCTTTGGCGATGTCTTCCTGTAGGATGACACGGTTTATGCTGGTGGGCTTGTCAAACGACAAGATGTACTCCGAGCCGGTTCCGGATGCTTGCTGAAGCGGAGTTCCGTATTGGCGAACTATTTCTTTACCTAACGTTTCTATCTGGAGGACATCGGCGTCGGGTATAAGTCCTTTATCGTTGACAACAAGGCCTAACAACATATTGGTATTCCTTCCTACACTGGTTTCGTATTTGGTAAGCAGTTCAGGAATATCGAACATCATGCTATCCTGTCCGGCTGTCCAGAACCATCCGCCCTGGAAAGAGCGGTTCCAGCGCAAGGTGAAATCAGATTCTCCCGGGCACCAGAACGGGGCAAAAGGATCGCCGTTCAAACCATTTATCACACGTGTTCCGTCGGCATTGGTGGTCGAGTCGGCTGTTGACCAGCAGGGATAAGGTGCGACACCTTCTTCATTCCCTACCCATCTGACCAAGTTAGGATGTCCGTACGGACCTTGAAAAGCAATTGCATTCGGCTGCAGTTTCTGTACAAGCGATAATACATCCGCACCCCCTTGTTCTTTGGACAGTACACCGCCATCGAACCATATTTCGAACAGTTCACCGTAGTTACTCCATAATTCGGTCAATTGCTGCGTTACAATTTTATTGTATTCTTCCTGACTGACCGGACCTCCTTCCTGAACAACTCCCGGATTATCTACATACAGGTAACCGTTTGCGGTTGTACTGGCATAAATGCCCGGTTTGATATTATATTTTTTACAGGAAGCGATGAAATCGGCAACGATATCTCCTTCACCGTTTTTCCAGGGAGATTGTTTGATGCTGTAGTCATGCGCTTCTGTAGGCCACAGGCTGAATCCACTACAGTGCTTCGCTACGAGGACAGCATATTTGGCTCCCAGTTTATGAGCTGTTTCCAGCCATTGGTCGGTATTTAATTCAGTAGGATTGAAGACGGAAGCATCCGGATGTGTGCCCCAATTCCTGAAATTATAGTCCGGTTGGTAGACCGGCATGTCAAAATGGATCAATACACCCATTTCTGCATCTGCCCAGGCTAGCTGGCGGGCATTAGGGGTAACGACAGTTGTTGTTTCGTTTGAAGAGCAGGATATAAGTACCGACAAGGCTGCCAGTAATCCTGCAAATGTCTTTTTCATGATGAACTTATATTTTACGATGCAAGTATAATAAAAAAAGATGTAGGAGCGAAATTTTTCCCGCTCCTACAAATGAGGTCATTTTAATTTGCCCAACCCGGATTTTGAGGTAATAAGTTCGGGTTGTAAGTAAACTCGTCAGTTGGTATCGGATACAGATACAAACGATCGTACCATGTGCGTGTCATACCTGGATAAAGAACGCGGTATTCGCCTGTTGCCGGATCACGCGGACCTAAATAGGTCTTCAGGTTTTCCAGTAACTTACCGGCTTTCCATCTGCATAAGTCATTCCAGCGAAGACCTTCACATGCTAATTCTACACGGCGTTCGCGACGTATTTCATTCAGCAGCGGAGAGATGGCTACTTCCCATTTTGGCCAGTTCGGATCAGTGAATCCTACATTTACCGTCAGATGCTTCATACCTACACGGTCACGCAGTTTATTGATCGTTTTGTCCAAAACAGTCTGGTCGCATTCTCCCAGTTCGGCTTTTGCTTCTGCATAGTTCAGAAGAACTTCACCATACCGATAGATCAGGTCGTCCAGTGTACATTTGATATATTCGTTATCTTCTGCTAACGGAGAGTACATCTTATACAAACGGTAACCGGTAAATGACAGACTGTTGAAGACCGGAGAATTTTCATATTCCTCCGAACCGTCAGCCAATATGGCGATAGGGCGTTCAGGAGTGTAAACACATTGTTTCAGACGTGGGTCACGATTTTCGAATTCATCAGTGAATTTGGCATCTCCTTTGTAACGATCGCTTAATGCAATAGGTTTACCATCATCACATAAGAATGATTCGACGAAATCTTTAGTCATACCTGTACCTGCCTCACGTACAGTACGGGGACGATTGTTCATACGCTTGTCTGTCACATAAGCTGCAAAAAAGATTGCTTCTTTATTATTCGTATAATCCTGCTGATTAAATAGAGCATGGTAGTCGTCTTCGATATTCCCTGTTGAATAGATGTCGTATTTACTACTATTCATAATCTTTTCTGCAGCTTCTATGCTGGAGCGAAGATACTTATCTGCATTATCAAGATTTCTGTACTTTCTCCATGTACCTTCAAATAGACAAACTCTGGATTTGAGTAATAAGGCTGCGTATTTGCTAAGCCGTGTGTCGATCATTGTTTCCGGTAGCCAAGCTGCTGCTTTATCTAAGCAAGCACAGATTGAATCGATAACAGCTCCGCGGTCATTTCGTGGGTTATACAGTTCTTCCGAAGAAGTCGTAAGATCAGTTGTTAACCAAGGTACATCACCGAATCGAAGAACCTTTTCGTAATAAAATTTGGCTTTAAAGAAGTAAATTTCACCGACATACTGATTGATCTTTTCTGCATTCCCTTCCACTGTATGATAACGAGACAGGAAATAATTACAACTCCGGATATTTGCCCAATCGCCTTTAGCCCAGCCCCCTCCGGCAGTTGGGATCGTATAATCACTCCAGATAAAAGCATCTTTTGTCTGATGTGCCTGGTTATCGGAAGCATTGTCGTTGCCATAAGCACCGGTATTATCCAGCGTGGTGTAGAACTGATTTGCAAAGTTTTTCAAGTCATTTTCTGTCTTCCAATAGGTCTCGTCGTTGATCTTATCTTCCGGGTACAAGTCCATAAAGTCATTATTACATCCGGAAAATCCAAGTAATAAAGACAAGCTTGCTATATAATATACTTTTTTCATTCTGTTTTTTGATTTAATTATTCTACAATGTTCCATTTTAGAATGTCAGGTTTGCACCAAAAGAGAATGACCTGATAAATGGATAAGCATTTACTGTTGCCAATTCAGGATCGAAAGTGTCGGGCATTCCTGAGAATTCAAACAAGTTGTCTGCATTGAAATAAACTCTCAATTTGGAGATTTTAGCCTTTTCCGTGATGTATTTAGGAATAGTATAACCCAGCGCTAACTGTTTACAACGGATATAAGCACCATTCAGCATGAAGCGTGTCTGGTTTTCATTTACGGCAGAACCATTCAAGCGGGCACGTGGAAAGAATGCATCGCGGTTGTCTTCTCTCCAATAGTCATAATTCATCTTTTGGGGAACAGACCATTCAGATGTATAATGAGACAGATAGAATGTCTTCGACGGCATAATATCACGTTTCATAGTACCCTGGAAGAATAACGTGAAATCGAAGCCCTTATATTCGGCTGTACCACGGATACCGAAGTTATAACGCGGTGTTTCATTACCAATGATCTTCAGGTCACCTGAGTTGTTGGCTGTGTTTTCACCTCTTGTAACCTCTCCATCGCCATTCAGGTCAGCAAATTTAATATCACCCGCATATTGCGTGTAACCTACTATTTTTGACTGGTTCCATGAAGATGCTTCTTCGTCAGACTGAAATAAACCATCTGTGACAAATCCCCAGATTTCTCCCAGTTTCTTACCTTCATAATAATTGTCAGATAAGTTTTTTGTCGGATTATCATATTTGGTGATTTCGGCCTGGTAGTCGGATAAAGATAGTGTTGCACTATAAGCCAGACCGTTTTGTAAGGACGATTTCCATGTCAAAGCCACTTCCCAGCCACTCGTTCTTAAATCGGCTGCGTTCATTTGCGGTTCACTGGTACCGAGGATGGATGGCAATGTTTTCGATTTGGTCAGCATATCTTCTGTTGTACGAACATAGTAGTCGAATTCACCGGTCAACTTACTATCAAACATAGAGAAATTAAAACCTAAGTCCCACTGTTTCACAGTTTCCCATGTCAACTGGTCGCTAACTAACCCCGGAGCATATACGCCCATTTGTTTCTCTCCGTTGAACAAATAACCTACTTCACCTGTAGAATAGGTAGAAATATAGGGATAATAAGAAGCATAACCACCCTGGCTTAATACCTGGTTTCCTAAAGCACCGTAAGAACCTCTGATCTTGAAATCATTCACGATATGAGAGATCGGTTTCCAGAATTTCTCCTGTGAAAGTCTCCAACCTAATGAGAATGTCGGGAAAAATGCGAAACGATCGTCTTTCGGGAAGCGTGAAGAACCGTCGTAACGTCCGTTTACTTGTACCAGATACTTGTCGTCGTATGCATAGAACAAGCGGAAAAATGCACCACGGATAGCCCACTGGTTCATGTAGTCGGTTGTTGTACGATCGCCGGTTGCCAGATTCAAGAATGGAATATCATTTGCGATTAGGTTGTTTCTGCTCAGACCGACTCCTTTATAGGTTTGGTTTTCCTGGTTAAAACCGACCATTCCTTCGAAAGCATGTACTTTATTGAATTTTTTCTTATAAGTAGCATACGCATTGAATACATCATATTGTGATTCATTTTTTGTATATGATACCTGATTCGGAGAAGTATGCGGGAAGATCGAGCCCTGATTTCCATCCGCATCATAATCGATATATTCGCGAACATGGTTTTTGAAAGAATAGTTATAATAATTATATGTATAATCCACATTGATTTCCAGACCTTCCAGTGGGGTTAATTTGGCAAATGCCGTAGCATACATATTATTATTTCTCATTTCGGCATTACCACCCTGAGATAGCCAGGCTGCCTGGTTCGTGAAATAACCGTCACCGCAGTAACCAGCAAAATGTCCGTCCGGATGATAAACCGGCATTAACGGGCGGCTGTCGCCCGGAATCGTAGCTCCCAAAGAGTTATTTCCATATTTATTCTGAGGACCGGTGTTCATTTTTACCATTGATAAAGTAGCTCTCAATCCCACCTGTAACCAGTTGTTTACTTTGTAGTTTACATGTTGCAGTACGTTGAAACGTTTGTAATCTTCATCCGTCCATTTGGAGATACCGTCCTGCTGGAACATACCGGCTGAGGTCATGTATTTAGCTGTTTCGCTACCTCCCTGTACACTGATGTTGTACTGTTGCATCGGATAGCTTTTCTTATTCAATGCCTCATACCAGTCTGTATTTCCGCAATAACGGTATTTGCTGGCTGCGTCGTCCGGATGATGAAACACCGGAAGATTGTTATTCGGATCATTATAATATTTTTTGACATGCTCCATTGTGATGTCGTCAAAATAATTGCTACCGTTACTTGTCGTATTGGCATCATTCATCCACTGGGTATATTCCATTGAGTTCATATAATTAGCATGAACGGTTGGAACATTGATAGAATAGTTGGCGCTTAAAGAAACAACCGGCTTTTGTGAGACGAAACCTGTTTTAGTCGTGATTAAGATTACACCGAACGCAGCACGTGCTCCGTAAATAGAAGCCGATGCAGCATCTTTCAAAACAGTAACATCTTTTACATCCTGTGGATTAAGCAGGTTCGGGTCCATTTCGATACCGTCTACCAGAATAAGAGGTTCACCACCGGATAGGTTGGTTGTACCACGGATGTTAAATTTGGAGCCTGTTCCCGGCGCACCATTGGAAGAGGTAATGTTCAGGTTGGCAATGGTCCCCTGCAATCCGGCTCCCAGGTTGGTCAGCGGACGGTCTTCGATAACTTCCGAACCGACCGTTGCGACAGAACCTGTCAAGTCGGCTTTTTTCATTGTACCGTATCCTACAACAACTACTTCTTCCAGTGTTTCTGCATCTTCCTGAAGGATGATTTCCATTCTCTTGCTAGGGTTCGCCTTTACCTCCTGTTTGACATAACCGATAAAAGTGATAACCAGTGTGGAGCCTGATCGGGCATTGATCGAGAAGAGTCCGTCCACATCAGTCGTAGTACCATTGGTTGTTCCTTTCTCAACAATGTTGGCACCGATAACGGCATCTCCATTCGTATCGATAACTTTACCTTTGATAGTACTGTTTTGTTGCGGAGCAGCGGCCATATTCTGTTTACCGAGTACGATATGGTTCCCTTCTACAGAATATGTAATACCCGAATCAGCTAACAACTCTTTCAGAACTTTTGCAACTGGTTGATTTTTGGCTTTTAAAGATACCTTTTTGTTTACATTTACCTGATTGTTATAGATGAACAGATAATCTGTCTGATGTTCTATCTCGTTCAGGACCTTTTCCAGTTGAACATTTTTTTGGTTGATACTGACCCTTGCATTTTGTGAAAAGATATTATCCGCATAACTGTTGAGTATGCAGACCAAAAGCAGGAACGTCGTGATTCTCATAATTCTGAAAATTTTTAAGGGTCGCGGTGCCTGATATTTGCACCTCGACAAAGTGTTTCTTTTCATACTTTCTTTGATTTGAAATTAATAAATTAATAATTCGTTTGTGTCAATTGATGTCTGCCGGCTATTGCCCCCCAGCTTTCACCGGCATTACGGTTAACAAGTTTTTATCCCATAAGCATTTAATTTTTGGTGAAACATAGTGTTTAAATTATTTGATATAAATCATGTGATTGTCGTCATCGCGTTCGTAGGTAAACTTTATATCCTTCTGCAACACTCTCAGGGCATAATCGACGCCGTCTGTTTGCCTGAATTTGCCGGTATACAGGTATTTCTGTACCTGTGTGTTTGTGATATAGATGTTTATCCCATAGTATTTTTCAAAATCTTTCATGATCGAAGCGAATGTTTCTTTCTTGAAACAGATCAGCCCCTCCCTCCAGCGGTAAGAAGAATAATCGTCGACAGGCTTTACCCGTAATTTCCCATTATGCAGATAGGCTTTATTATGAGGGGTGAGTGTCAGGCTTTCTGTATCATCCGTCAGGGATGAGATCCTGACACTACCTTCCATCAATGTTGTTTCAAATATTTCGGTACCCGAATAAGAATCGACATCGAATTGGGTTCCCAGTACTTCTACATTGTATTTATTCGTTTGCACGATGAAAGGTTTGGTTTTGTCTTTCGCTACATCGAAGTAGGCTTCTCCATCCAGTTTGACCAAGCGTTCTTTTGAATTGAAGGTAATGGGATATTGGATTGTGGTACGTGCATTCAGCCAAACATTCGTTCCGTCCGCCAAAGTGATATTGATCCGCTGTCCTGCCGGGACCGTGATCGTTTGTAATGCTATAGGGGTTTCTTCCCTTTGCATTTCCTGGTAGATAAAACTCCCGCCAAGCGTAAGGGCAATGATGGATGCGATTTTGATCAACTCAGTTCTAAGAGAACTAAGGTCATTCAGTTTCTTCCGAAAGAAATTTAATTTTCATTCGGAAGAAACTGAAAAAGCTCTCGATAGAATAAAAAAAGACATAAAATGTAAAATATCTTTTTGCTATTACTGTACCGGGAAAATTGGATTTCTACCCCGTGTAAATGGAATTAGTATCGCGGGTAATATTTTTTAACGTATCAGAATTTTGTTAAAAGGGCTTTTTTTATATCACTCTGCAAAAGTGAAATAGTGCGTTTGAAAAGGAAAATTGATTTTATATTATTTTTTTCATTATTTTACTAGGGATATTTAGTTGTGAACTGCTATTAATATAGAAGGGTAATCCTAAACAACAGAAATGAACAAAGAAACATTATATAAATTTTTTGAAGGCAACGCATCTTTTGAAGAGGAAGTGGCTGTAAAACAGTGGATGGAAGAATCCACTGAGAACCGTCAGAGCTTTTTGAAAGAGCGAAAACTCTTTGATGCAATGTTGCTTTTAGGAAACGAGAAAGTTATAAAAGCCGGGAAGAAAAGATATTCAATAAACCTTAGTTCTCTTAGAACTGAGTTGATCAAAATCGCAGCCGTAATAGCGATCACTTTGGGGGGAAGCTATCTTTACCATCAGTATTCGTTTGAAAAAGAATTGATGGCAACGAATACAATCAGTGTTCCGGCAGGACAGCGGATCAATATGACTTTGACCGATGGTACGAATGTTTGGCTAAATGCCAGAACTTCACTTACCTATCCGGTAAAGTTCAGTAAAAAGAACCGTCAGGTGATATTGGATGGTGAGGCTTATTTCGAAGTGGCGAAAGACAAAACCAAACCCTTCATCGTACAAACGAATAAATACAATGTAGAAGTACTGGGAACTAAATTCGATGTGAATGCCTATTCCGAAACGGGAGAATTTGAAACAACATTGATGTCAGGTAGCGTAAGAGTAGCTTCCACCAGTGATCCGGCGCAGAAATTGACGTTGAAACCGAACAATAAGGTCTATTTACAGGACGGCGAATTGCATGTTTCCGTGGTAGACGATTTTAATCCTTACAGATGGAAAGAAGGACTGATTTGTTTTAAAAATGAATCGTTTACATCCATTATGAAAGATTTTGAAAAATATTACGGATTAACGATTCAGGTACGGAATAAAGAAGTACTTAAATACGTTTACACCGGTAAATTTCGTCAGACGGATGGCATAGATTATGCATTGAGAGTCTTGCAGAAGGATATAAAGTTTAGTTATCAACGGGATGATGAAAATCAGATAATCTACATAGAGTGAGAAGAATATAATATCATAATTTATTAACCTTAAAAAAGGAGCTTATGGAATATACATGAAAACAAAAAATGCCGGCAAACGCTGGGGGGCAATTACCGGCATTCAATCAACACAATTCAATTAAAAACTGTATTAACTTCAAATCATCAACAAAGGTATGAAAAAAAACTCTTTGTCGGGTAGGTATTATCCTAAATCCCCGCAACTTAAACAAATCTTTAGAATTATGCGAATCACCACATTCCTGTTATTAGTTTGTGTTTTTTGCTCTTTCGCGGAAAATACACATTCTCAGAATGCCCGGGTAAGTATTAGTAAACGTAATGCGCAACTGGACGAGGTTCTTAGCGAAATAGAGAATCAGACAGACTATTTGTTCATCTATAATAATCAGGTAGATGTAAACCGTAGAGTGTCAGTGAAAGCAAAGAACCAGCCTGTTTCAGCAGTACTCAGTGATATACTGAAAAACTCGGGTGTTAATTATGCAATGGAAGGTACTCATATCGTACTTACCAAGACAGGCGAAACTGCTGTCGCAGCGGCACAGCAGCAAGCCCGTAAAATTGACGGCACGATCCTCGACTCCAACGGCGATCCGATAATCGGAGCGAACGTCGTTGTAAAAGGAACTACCAACGGAACGGTTACGGATATAAACGGTGAATTTTCGATCGAAGCGGAAGCGGGTTCTACTTTGAATATTTCTTATATCGGTTATTTGACAAAAGAAATGCCGGTTGGAAATGAAACGAATATCCGTGTGGTATTGGTGGAAGATACCAAAGCGCTGGACGAAGTTGTCGTGATCGGATATGGTACTCAGAAGAAAGCTGACCTTACTGGTTCTGTTGCGAATATCAGCACGGAGAAACTGAGTACACAGAGTAATGTGAATATCGGCCAGGCACTTCAGGGCAAGATCGCCGGTGTGGATATCGTATCCCAGGGAGGTGCTCCGGGACAAAGTAGCCGTATCATGGTTCGTGGTATCGGAACGTTGAACAACGCCAATCCGTTATATATTGTAGATGGTATGTATATGAGCAGTATGGATCATCTGAATCCGAATGATATCGAGAGTATCGACGTATTGAAAGATGCTTCTTCTGCAGCTATTTATGGTTCGAGAGCCGCTAACGGTGTGATCATTGTCACAACCAAATCGGGTACGAACACGGAAGGTAAGCCGATTATCGATGCTTCCGCCAACATCGGTGTACAGACTCCTTCTAAATATCTTGATATGCTCGGTGCTAACGACTGGGCACGTCTGACAACTGTTTCCCGTGAAGCGATCGGAGCCAAGCCGCTGGAAATGGGAATAGACATGAAAGAAAATAATGATTGGCAGGATATTATGATGGGACCGGCACTGATGCAGAACTATAACCTGACAGTGCGTGGCGGAACGAAATACTTTACTTATTATACCGGTCTGGGGTATGTCAATCAGGACGGTACGATCAAGGGTACCAACTATGAACGCTACAATGCCCAGTTCAAATCTGAATATAAGAGAGGTTGGTTTACATTCGGTAATAATGTCGTGTTCAGTTCACAGCAGAACAATCCGTTGTATGGATTTGCCCGTGGCGGTTATCTGGGAATTATCCTCCAGTCGATTCCTTCTTTACAGCAATATGATCCGACCAACGAGAAGGGCGGCTATGGGAAAGTCTATGGCGATGCAACAGATATCCCGAACCCGCTGGGTATTCTGGACGAGAACTTGACCCGCAGAACCTGGGATTCGTACAACGCTTATATCAATCTGTATGCGGAGGTAAAATTGCCGTTGGGATTGAAATATCGCCTGAATGCAACGCCTGACTTCTCCTTTGAACGGAATACTTCTTACGAGAATATTTATGATTTCGGTTTGCGTAATAATGCGGTTTCCAATATGACCGAATATCGTTATCGTAAAAATAATTTCCTGATCGAGAACTTGTTGACATTCGATCAGACATTTGGGAAACATAAGATCAGCGCCTTGTTGGGATATTCTTACCAGAACTACCGTACACGTTATATCATGGCTTCCGGTAAAGGACTGCCCGAAGGAATAACGGAGGTCGGAGCGGCTACACAGGATCGTATGAATGATGCCTGGTCGAAAGAAAGTGCGTTGACTTCCATTATCTCCCGTGTTTTCTATTCGTACGATAATCGTTATCTGATCACTGCGACTTATCGTCGTGACGGTTCTTCTAAGTTTGCGAAAGAAAATCGCTACGGTCATTTCCCTTCCGTTTCTGTCGGTTGGAACGTGGCAGAAGAACATTTCATGGAAAATTCAAGAAGTTGGCTGGATCAGTTGAAGTTAAGAGGCGGTTACGGTATCCTGGGTAATCAGGAAATCGATGACTATATGTATACCAGCGTTGTAACTTCCAATATCAACTATCCTGACGGAAACGGTGGGGTGATCAGCGGTGCTTTCCCGAAAGATTTCGCTAGTCCGGCTATTAAATGGGAAGAAACAGAGATGACTAATATTGGTGTGGATCTGGCTTTCTTAAATTCGCGTTTGATGGTTACGGCCGATTGGTACCGCAAAAATACAAAAGATATTTTGCTGAAAGTTCCTATTCCTGTCTCTACGGGTGGTGCAAACGACCCTGTGCTTAATGCGGGGAAAATCAAGAATACCGGTGTAGAATGGACCGTAGGCTGGAATGATGCGCCTTCAAAAGACTTTGCCTATGGCGTAACGTTTACAGGAAATGCAATGAAGAATGAAGTGGTTGCAATGGGTACTGCCAACGGGGTGATCGAGGGTGGAACAAACCGTACGAATGTTCCGACAACCAGAACATTGGCCGGATATCCGATCGGTGGTTTCTGGCTGATTCCGACAGAAGGTATTTTTCAGAACCAGGCGGAAATCGATGCGTATGTGAAAGACGGTAACCTGATCCAGCCGAATGCAAAACCAGGGGATATCCGTTTCAAAGATTCTAATAACGACGGAAAGATCACGGATGACGATCGTGAATATTGCGGCAGTCCGTTCCCGAAAGTAACATTGGGATTGAACTTCAATGCAAGCTATAAGGGTTTTGACCTGTTGTTGGGAATGCAGGGTGTTTTCGGTAATAAAATTTATAATGGTACGCGCCTGGAACTGGAAGGAGTGAACAAAGGTACAAACTTCCTGGCTACTACACTGGATTATTGGACACCGGAGAATACAGGAGCTTCGCATCCGCGTCTGGTATGGGATGACCCGAATCAGAATACCCGTCCGCAGAGTGACCGCTTCCTGGAGAACGGTTCATTCTTCCGCTTGCGTAATGTGCAGTTGGGATATACATTCCCTAACCGCTTGTTCCAGGATAAAATTCAGAAATTACGTGTGTATGTCAATGCTGAAAATCTGTTTACGATTACCGGATATAGTGGTTATACACCCGATATCAACAATAGCGACAATGCAACATCACGCGGTTTCGATAATTTCGTTTATCCGACAAACAGAGTCTTTATGCTGGGACTTAATCTTACATTCTAAAATACCATATAGTTATGAAAACAATAAAATTAATCATATTCGTATTTATTGCCGTTGCATTAAACAGTTGTGAAGGCAAGCTGGATCTGACTAATCCGAACAAGCCGACCGGTGCTACATTCTGGAAGACGGAAGCCGACTTTAAGCAGACGATGGCTTCCTGTTATACTCCGTTGAAAAACTGGAACGGCGGTTACTATGGAACCCGCGGACTGATGACTCGTATTTCCCGTGCCGACGATATCGAATTTCGTAATGATATCGCTGATATCTATTCGATGCACCGTTTTACGAACGACCCGAACAATTCGGTGGCACATAATATCTTCTATCAGTTCTATAATGCTATCTATCGTGCAAATTCTATTTTGCAGGAAATCGAAGGAAAAGATTTTCCGGAAGATTTTATAAAGAAGACCCGCGGTGAAGCTTTATTTATCAGAGGCATGTATTATTTCCAACTGGCAAAAGAGTTTGGAGATGTGCCTTTGAGATTGGAAGCATCCCAGGATCCGGTGACATTCCAGTTGGCCAAGTCGAGCCAGGCGGATGTTTATGCACAGGCGGCAAAAGATTTTATTGAGTCGGCCAATTTACTTCCTGTATCGAATGATAAGGGAAAACCGACAAAAGGTACGTCTTATGCTTATTTGGGTAAATTGTATGTATATACAGAGAAATGGCAGGATGCTAAAAATACCTTGGAACCATTGACAAAAGCACCTTATACTTATAAGTTAGTCGATGATTTTACCTGGAATTTTGATGAGGAACATGAAAATAATGCGGAAAGTATTTTTGAGATCCTGTATGAACCGGTCGGCGGATCTGACCAGTGGGATAATGGCGAAACGGCCAACTCGGCACAGTCTACCACTATCGCAGTTGAATATGCGGCCGGTGCTGTAGGCGGATGGTTTGAAGCTAAACCGACACAGAAAATGATGGATATTTTCCTGCAGGAAAAAGCGGCTAATGGCGAGTACGATTATCGTGCTCTGACATCTGTCGCCTGGAATTATCCGGGATGTATGTATTATATGAAACCTATTCAGGAGGTACTATCCGGTGACGATCTGAATTCCTATTGGATTCTTAAATATCAGAACTCCAAAACCCGTGAACAGGAAGTGGAAACAATTCCTTCTTATATCAATGAACGGGCTATGCGTTTTGCGGATGTGATCCTTCTGCTGGCAGAATGTGAACTGAACCTGAACAATACGGCACAAGCTATCAGTTATATCGATCAGATCCGTACCCGTGGCGGTAACCTGCTTCCTTATTCCGGTAAAACCGATGCGGCATCAGTTAAGAATGAGTTGGTTCATCAACGTGCTATCGAGTTCTTTAAGGAAGGGGAGCGTTTCTACGATCTTCGTCGTTGGGGATTACTGGAACAGGAATTGAAATCGCAGGATCCGATCCGTTTCGCCAGCTTCCAGAAGCGTCATTATTATTTACCGATCCCGGCTAAAGAAATACAGACGAATTTACTATGTACTCAAAATAGCGACTGGTAATAAATTGTATATTATAAAGATAAGGCCGTTACCGTTTGGCGACGGCCTTATTTGTCTCTGATCATTAATGTAAAAATAGATTGTATGAAATATAACAGTGTAATCGCGCTAATAACCGCGGGCTTTTGCCTGGCTGTACAAGGTTATGCGCAATCAGTGAATGGCGTAACACATTCCGGACAGTCTACCGGTCAACCGCCTTTCCCCGTGACATCTTATATGGAATTACCGAATCCGGCCGTGACAAACCTCGACTTGTGGGAAAAAGTGAAAGGGACGAAAGTCAGTTGGGGGTCGACGGATATCCGTTACAAGAAAGAAGAACCGGCTCCGGTGGGATCGATAAAAAAGGAAATAGCATTAACTGCCTGGAAAGGGGAACGTGTCGCTTCACAATTTGTTGTCTGGGGGGATCAGCCGCTCACAGATCTTTCTTTTTCGGTAAGTGACCTGGTTTATAAAAATGGAAAATACACAATCGGCAATAGTCGGCTCTTATGCGGTTTTGTCCGTTATGTCATGACAGATGAATTGAATAAGGATGGAAAAGGAGGATGTGGCGACCGTCCTGATGCGGCTGCTTTCGATTCGTCGCTTGTAGCAGATCCGATAGACCATCTGACGCATACTTTGTCTTTACCTGCCCGGTGTACACAAGGCGGATGGGTGCGTGTATGGGTTCCTCAGGAAAGTCTGCCCGGCCTTTATGAAGGGACAGTGACTGTAAAAGACGGGGAAAAAATATTGGAGACTTTAGCTTTGACCGTACAGGTGAAAGATCGTACCTTGCCTCTGCCGTCCGATTGGTCGTACCATCTCGACCTGTGGCAGAATCCGTATGCCATAGCCCGTTATCATCAGGTGGAACCCTGGAGTGACGCTCATCTGGAATGTATGCGTCCGTATATGGAAATGTACCGGCAGGCTGGCGGTACAGTTATTACTGCCTCTATCATGCATAAGCCCTGGAACGGACAAACCTATGACTATTTCGAGTCTATGGTTACATGGATGAAGAAAATGGATGGTAGCTGGTCTTTCGATTATGCCGTATTCGATCGTTGGATCGGATTTATGATGAATGTCGGTATCACTCAGGAGATAAATTGTTATTCGATGGTGCCGTGGCGGCTTTCTTTTCAATATTTCGACCAAGCAACCAATAGTCTGAAACAGTTGGATACGAAACCCGGAGATCCGGAATATGAGAAGGTGTGGGTCGCTTTACTCAAATCATTTGCAGCTCATCTGAAGGAAAAAGGATGGTTTGATATTACACATATATCGATGGATGAACGCCCTATGTCTGTCATGCAGGAAACATTGAAAGTAATCCGTAAAGCTGATCCTGATTTCAAGGTATCTCTGGCAGGAGCTTTGCATGAAGAATTGTCGGACGATCTGGACGATTACTGTGTAGCTTTACGGATGAAATACTCCGAAGAAACGAAGAAAAAACGTCGGGAGGAAGGAAAGATAACGACTTTCTATACGAGTTGTGAAGAACCGCGTCCAAATACGTTCACCTTCAATCCGCCTGCCGAATGTGAGTGGTTCAGCTGGTATGCGGCAAAAGAGGATCTCGACGGTTATTCCCGTTGGGCGCTCAACAGTTGGGTGATCGAGCCGTTGCTGGATAGTCGTTTTTATGCCTGGCCGGGTGGCGATACCTATCTGATCTATCCGGGCGCAAGAACTTCCATGCGTTATGAACGTTTGATAGCCGGGATACAGGCTTTTGAAAAGATAAGAATATTGAAAAAAGAATTTAAGGCTTCTGGAAATCAACGGGCGATAAAGAAGATAGAGAAAACGCTGGGGCGGTTCGATGAAAATACATTGGAGACTATTCCTGCCGCTGTGGTCATAGAGGAGGCGAATAAAATAATTAATAGTTTTTGATCTTATTAAAATAGCAGAATAGAGGGGATAGTTTATAAGCTTTCCCCTTTTTTCTTTGCTCAAGTATGCGTATAAAAAACGGAAGGCTCTATTTATTTACGGAAAATTTTCCTATGTTTGTAAAAGACATTTAGGGACGGGAGACTTCGGAGTACCTTAAGTATGATATTTGGTAAATAGTAGGAATGGATAGAGGAATTGAAGAAAAATACTTGAAAGAACTTGTAAAAGGTAGCCGTAAAGCCTTTGAAGCTATTTATATGATCTATGCTCCTCGTGTGGAATATTTTTTGCGTGGCCTGCTGAAAAATGATCTTGAAGCCGAAGATATAACACAAGATATATTTTATAAAGTATGGAGTAATCATGAAACGATAGCCCAGGTGGATTCATTTAAGTCTTACTTGTTCCGCATGGCGAAGAATGCTGTATATAACCACTATTCCCATCTTCTGATAAAAGAAAATTATATCGAAATTCAAAAGAACATACAACCATATGAGGATTTGGTAGAAGAGAAAATTTATGCGGAAGATCTGGAGTTGCTGATCATAATGTCAATCGAGAAAATGCCCCCTCAGAGAAAGAAAATATTTAAAATGAGTAGGTTGGAGAACTTATCTAATGATGAAATTGCAACACTATTGAATATAAGTAAACGTACTGTCGAGTCTCATATTTCACAGGCTCTGGCTGATTTAAGAAAACTGCTTGTCCTGTACGTAATAACTTTTCTGTAGGATAAAATGATTTTTTTTTGATTAGGGACACCGTGTGCTCGGCGTCTTAGCTGTCTTATATATGTAACACCGATTAAAATGAAGACAAATTATATAAATTCCGTAATAACGAAATTTTTCGGTAATGATATGCCGAAAGATATTCAGGCTCGTTTCCAGCATTGGTTCCTGCAACCGGAAAATATGTTGGAGAAAGAAGAGGTGCTTCATGAGATCTGGAGTGAGATAGATGTGAAAGCGGATGATACGACACGCCGGAAATTTGTTCAGTTGAATACTCGTATCGATGTCGTTCAGGGAAGGAACAAGCAGTATGCACTAAAGAGAGTAGCAGCTGTTGCCGCTGTATTCCTGTTGCTGATAGGGACGAGTTGGTTGACCTGGAACCTGAAAGACAGGCAGGAAGCGGAGTCTTTTTATATTGTAGAAGCTCCGTTAGGTGAAAAAAGTAAACTGACATTACCCGACGGAACAATAGTCTGGTTGAATGCCGGATCGCAGTTGACATATTCCAATTACTTTAATAAGAATAACCGGAATGTTACGCTGAACGGAGAAGGATATTTTGAAGTGACTAAACAGGGAGGGAAAGAGTTTGTCGTTAATTCTGCCGGATGCGGGGTACATGTCAAAGGGACGGTATTCAATGTAAAAGCTTATCGGGAAGATCCGACAATGGAAGTCCGCCTTTATGAAGGTTCTGTCTGTTTATCCACACCTTCGATCGATGAAGAGGATGGGATTTATATGGAGCCGGGTGAAAAAGTCAGCTATGATAAAACGACTAATGCCATTAAGAAAGACAAATTATTGCATTTGGATAACCTGTCATGGAAAGATGGATATTACCATTTTACAGACAATTCGCTGGAAGAAATTTCTGCGGAACTGGAACGTGTTTTCGATGTCCGTATAAAAATAGAGGATGCTGATATAGGGCAGCATAAGTATCATATATCGTTTGTAAATCAAGAAACGTTGCCTGAAATGCTGGATGCGATCAACAATGATAAAAAGTTGATCATAACGTATAACAGGGATACGGTCGAGATAAGGAAGAGAAAATAAATATTCAATTTATTTAATAGAAATACTAGTATTAAGCTGAAGCGTACGGTCGGCTGACGGATATTTCTATGCATGAATGTAAACTTTGTATAAACAATTAAATTAATTAACATGAGAACAAGACAGTCCTTTTATGAAAAACCGCTTCTACTGTTTTTCCTGTTGATGATCTTTGTTTCTTCTACAGTGATGGCACAAGGTGCCGAAAAGATTTCGATGAAGTTGACAAATCTCACGATAGAACAGGTGTTGGAACAGATCACGAAACAAAATGGCTATTCGTATGTGATAAAAAGCTCCGAGCTGGATATGCAGAAAAAGACTTCTGTGGATGTCACGGACGAATCGATCAAAGATGTTCTTTATAAGGTGTTTGAAGGGCAGCCGGTTTCGATCGAGATTGTAGGTAAGAGTATCCGTATTTCTAAAGAAAGCCGGAGTGTTTCTGCAGGGAGTTCACAAAAGAAAGTGGTAAAAGGTGTTGTTACCGATGAAAATAACCAGCCGTTGGCAGGTGTGAATGTCGTTGAGCAAGGAACAACCAATGGTACGATCACAGATATGAACGGGAACTACTCTCTTGAACTGAGTGATCCGAATGCTGTTCTGCAATTTTCTTTTATCGGTTCGAAAACGATCATGCAGAAAGTCGGTAACCAGACTTCGATCAATGTCGTTTTGCAGGAAGATTCGCAGACATTGAGTGAAGTGGTAGTTGTCGGTTTCGGTACACAGAAAAAAGTGAATTTGACGGGATCGGTTTCGACGGTTGCATCGAAGGCGTTGGAGTCGAGACCTGTTATGAATGTGAGTCAGGCGCTCCAGGGGTTGGTTCCGGGTTTGAACTTTTCATATGCAGGCTCCGGGAACGGTGGTGAGCTGAACAATGAAATGAAACTGAATATCCGTGGTGGCGGTACGATCGGCGACGGTTCTAAATCATCTCCGTTAGTACTGATCGATGGGATGGAAGGCGATATGAATGCGTTGAATCCTCAGGATATCGAAAGTGTTTCAGTATTGAAAGATGCAGCAGCTTCCTCTATCTACGGATCGAGAGCACCTTTCGGGGTTATATTGATCACGACTAAAAAAGGAACGGCCGGGAAAATCGCCGTGAACTATAACAATAGTTTCCGTTGGTCTTCAGCGATCAATACTCCTGATATTGCCGATTCATACACGTATGCCCAGTATTTTAACCGGGCTGCAGAAAATATGGGAGAAACCGGACGCTTTACACCGGAATGGCTGGAACGTATTAAAGCGTATCAGGAAGGAACTTTCCTTCCGACAACTGTTCCCGACCCCAATAATCCGAGTCGTTGGGACTGGCAGGGTAACTCTAATAATGACTGGTATGACATTTATTTTAATAATGCCGCTTTTTCACAGGAGCATTCAGTAAGTGCCAATGGCGGAAGTGAAAAGTATCAGTTCTATGTGTCTGCTAATTACCTGGACCAGAGTGGTCTCCTGAAGTTCAATACAGATAAGATGCAACGTTATACGGTTACCGGTAAGATCAATGCCAAGCCGACGGACTGGTTGAGCTTTAATTATAGCTCTAAGTTTATCCGTAATGATTACAAGAAACCGTCTTCTGTGGATGATAATGTGTTCTATCACAATATCGCAAAACGCTGGCCTATGGAACCTTTCCTCGATCCTAACGGACATGGAATGAGTATGGCGGAAGGATTGTTGCAAGGCGGTGATTATAAGACTCAGAAAGATAATCTGTACCAGCAATTCCAGTTGATCCTGGAACCGATCAAAGATTGGAAGATCTTCGGAGAACTGAATTACCGGACTACGACGGAGTTCTTGCATAAAGATGTAAATCCTGTAACCAAATATGATGTAAGTGATAATCCGTGGACAAATCCGGCAGAGCAATCATCCGTGCTGGAACAGGCTACCAAGAATAACTTCTTCAATCCGAACGTTTATTCGGAATATTTCAGAGAGTTCAACGAAGGTCATGCCTTGAAGGTCATGGTCGGTTTTCAGGCGGAACTTAATAAATACAGGGAGTTAGGTGCATCGAGAACAGATATGATCACCTCCAATTTACCGACGTTGAATACATCGACCGGTACTGATAAGATTACAAAAGGGGGATATAGCCATTGGGCTACAGCCGGTTTTTTCGGCCGTATCAATTACAACTATAAAGAACGCTATTTGCTGGAAGTAAATGCCCGTTATGACGGTACTTCCCGTTTTTCAAGAGATCACCGATGGAATGTATTCCCTTCCGTTTCTGCCGGTTGGAATGTAGCGCGTGAAGCATTCTGGGAACCTTATTCCGATATTGTAAATAATTTGAAGTTGAGAGGCTCATGGGGTGAATTGGGTAATCAGAACACAACAAACCTGTATCCTTATTATCAGTTACTCAAATTTGCGGCGAATGATGCTGATAGTCATTGGTTACTGAATGGGGTAAAGCCGAATACGGCTAATGCGCCGGATTTGATTTCCGCCTTATTATCCTGGGAAACAATGCGCTCCTGGAATATAGGTATCGATGTAGGTGCATTGCAGAATCGCTTGACTTTCAGTTTTGATTATTTCAACCGTAAAACGTTGGATATGGTTGGACCGGCACCGGAACTACCTGTGATCCTGGGTGCTACTGTTCCTAAAACGAATAATGCCGACATGGAATCGAAAGGTTTTGAACTGGATGTGGCCTGGAGAGACCAGATTGGCAAAGTAAGTTACGGTGCACATATTATGCTGTCGGACGACCGTCAGCGGGTAACCCGTTATTCGAATCCGACCGGAACCCTGAATACCTGGTATGAGGGACAATATGCCGGAGAAATATGGGGATATGTGACTCATGGTATTGCAAAAACAGACGAAGAAATGCAGAGCTGGCTTGCGAACCACAAACAATCGTTTGGTAATAACTGGGCAGCCGGTGATGTCATGTACGAAGATCTGAACGGTGACGGCGAAGTGAATGAAGGCAGTAATACGATTACGGATCCGGGAGATAAGAAAATAATCGGAAATTCGAGTCCGCGTTATAAATTCGGTATCGATCTGGATGCCTCCTGGAAAGGATTTGATATCCGTATGTTTTTCCAGGGTGTAGCTAAAAGAGACTATTGGTTGGGTGACAACATGTTCTGGGGTGCAAGTGGCGGATTATGGCAGAGCACCTGTTTTACGGATCACCTGGACTTCTTCCGTTCGGAAGGAGATGAGTGGGGAGCTAATCCGAATGCTTATTTCCCGCGCCCGATACTGGATGGCGGAAAGAACCAGAAAAAACAGACTCGCTATTTGCAGAATGCTGCTTATTTGCGTATGAAAAACCTGCAAATAGGTTATACATTACCTGCACATCTGACAAGTAAAGCCGGCTTATCGAAATTAAGGATCTTCCTCTCTGTAGAGAACTTATTTACGATCAGTGGCTTACCTGATAGCTTTGATCCTGAAACATTAGGATCAGGATATGGAAACTGGAACGGTTCGGTAACAGAATCTGCCAAATCATATCCTTTGTCGAGAACTGTCTCAACCGGATTAAGTGTAACCTTTTAAATAGTAATATAATATGAAACTGAAATATATCTTACCCGTATTGATAAGTGCGTTTTCCATGACATCATGTAATGATTTCCTGGACAGGGAACCGCTGGACAATATTACGCCTGAAGCTTTTTTCTGGAGCGAAAGCGATCTGGCTGCCTATACGATCAAACAATATAGTTTTACTACACATGACGGCTGGAATCTGGGTACATGGAAAAATGATAACGATACCGATAATCAGGTGACAGGTTCTTTCAACAGCCGTTGGGTTCCTGGCGAATGGAGAGTGAACGAATCTTTTTCTACCCGGGGTGACGATCCGTGGAATTTCGATAAAATAAGGAATCTGAATTATTTCCTTGAAATAGCGGTACCCCGCTGGAAAAACGGTGAAATAAACGGGACGGAAACCAATATCAAACATTATATCGGGGAGGCTTATTTTATGCGTGCCTGGCAGTATCTGAGCAAACTTCAGACATTGGGTGATTTTCCGATTGTCCGTAACACGTTGCCGGACGAACAACAGGCTTTGACGGAAGCCAGTTACCGGCGTCCGAGAAATGAAGTAGCCCGCTTTATTATTTCTGATCTGGATTCTGCGATCATGCTGATGAACAATAGCCCGGTCGGAGGTAAAAACCGGATTACCCGTAATGCCGCTTTATTGGTAAAATCGAGAGCAGCGCTCTTTGAAGCAAGTTGGGAAACTTACCATAAAGGGACGAACCGCGTTCCCGGTGGACCTGGTTGGCCCGGAGCTTCTACTGCTTATTTGAAAGATTATACAATTAATATCGATAGTGAAATCTCTTATTTCCTGGATGAGGCGATGAAAGCAGCTGAGGAGGTGGCCGATAATGTTTCTTTGACCATGAATAATTTCGGAGAAAAGCTGGATAATCCGTATTATGCACAGTTTGCTGCGGAAAATATGGAAGGATATGAGGAGATATTACTCTGGCGGGCTTATGATATGGAATATAAGGAGAAGCATTCAGCCGGTTATTATTTGCAGCGTGGAGGAGGAAATTCAGGTTTTACCAGGGATTTCGTGGAAACATTCCTTTGTGAGGATGGCCTTCCGATTTATGCTTCTTCCAAATATGTGGGTGATAATACGATCGCAGATGTGAAGGCGAACCGTGATTTCCGTTTGCAATTGTTTATGAAAGAGCCGGGCGAGTTGTTGAGTGAGTTGTCAGATGTCGATACATTCGGGTATCCGGATATTCTGGCCAAACAGGAGGTTCGTGCCGTAACCGGTTATTGCCTGCGTAAGGGGATGCCGCATACATGGTATCGTGACGGGGATTATTGTGTGGAAGGGTCACATGTATTCCGTGCGGTAGAAGCCTATCTTAATTATATCGAGGCTTCTTGCATGAAGAACGGCGGAAACAGTATCGACAGCAAAGCGGATTCTTACTGGAAAGCTATTCGTGAACGTGTAGGTCTTCCGGTGAGTTATCAGCAGACAGTAGCTGCTACCGACCTGGCAAAGGAAAAGGACTGGGCTGTATATTCCGGTGGTCAGCCTGTTTCTAAATTACTGTACAATATCCGTCGTGAACGTCGTTGTGAATTAATGGAAGAAGGCTTCCGTATGAACGATCTGAAACGCTGGAGAGCATTAGACCAGGTAAAAAATTATCAGGTGGAAGGTTTCAAATTGTGGGGACCTATGCAGCATGAATATGTGGATAATCAGGGAAATTCGACTTTGATACCGGAAGGTACGGAAGGGAAGACGGCTAATGTTTCCAGCCAGAAGAACAGTGTCTATTTACGTCCTTACCAGATCATTAAAACGTCCAACCTTGTTTACGACGGATATAATTGGTGTGATGCTCATTACCTGAGTCCGATCGCCATGCAACATTTCCGCATTACGGCTACTGATCCTGAAAACGGAGAAACTTCTGTGATCTATCAGAACCCGGGATGGCCGTTGAAAGCAAATGCCGGTGCAATAGGTTATTGATAAATAGGAATAAAAATAGGATTTAATTAAGACCAGTTTGGTGAGAAGCATTTATTTGCCGGATTACCAAACTGGTTTTTTATTGAGTAATTTGCATAAAATAGAAAGTGTATGATCAAATATTGTGTATTGATTTTTGTTGCATTATTTGCGTTTGGCCATCTGTTGCAGGCTCAATTGAGTGAACCGTTGCCATTTATGACTCCTTCTTCTCCGGTAGCAGCGAGAATAGTAGACTATGAGATGAAAGATACAGTGACTGCTCCGGCAGCATTAATCCGTCTGCCGAACCGTAAAATAGCCTATATGGTCCGGCAGAATGGTCGGTTGGCTCCATTTTTCCTGAAAGCGATAGAGACTGGGTATTGGGATACCCGTTATGAAAAAGAGACAAATTATGATTCTGTCTTTGCTGATATGAAGGAGATGGGAGCTAATACCGCTTATGTGATGTTGCATTGGGAAGATATCGAACCGGCGGATAACCGGTTTGACTACCGTTTTGCCGATGAAATTGTTGCAGCAGCTCAAAGGCAGGAATTGAAAATCGGTTGGGTTTTGTTTTTACATGCACAGAAGGAGAGAGTGCCGACCCTCAATCCCGAAACGGCCTGGACATTTCATCTGGACGACAGGGATTCTTCCAATTATACGATGCAATGGGTGAAACGGGATGGCGTACTTTATTCGAATATCCGGGATATACTGACCTACGGTGTCCGTCCCCTTCATGTATATGGTCATAAGGAGGTTTTTTACCGGATAAGAAGAATGCTTTATAATTTGGCTGTCCATTATAAAGATGATGAGACCGTTATTGGGGTACAACTGGGAAATGAGGAAGGTTTCAGTTTTCTGGATGAAAGTGATTTCAATCCGGTAACGGCTGAATTATTTAAAGAGTGGAAACTGAAAACCAACAAAATAGATTATGCACAGTTTAAAAAGGAGGCCATCGACTGGTGGTGGCAACAATTTACTTCCGCTTACCATGAAGGAGATCCGTATAAGATATTATCTTTCAACCTGGATGCCGGACAGGCTGAGGCCGGTGATCCGGAGCGTGTCCGAATGACAGGAACGAGTGCGGCTACCTATGCGGACGGAAACCTGGATGCGATCGGTACGATGTTTTATAAAAACTGGGGGTATAAAGCGATAGCAGGGATCGATCATCGCTATAATGATTCGTATAATTATAAACTGCCCATATTGATCCCTTCTGAGATCGGTATAGGACATTTCAATACATCTGTCAATTTCCGTCACTTTGTAATTCATACCCTGGAAAGGGCGGCGCAGGGTTTTGGGGTCTACTGTTACGGGGAAGTAAGGAAAGAACTGATGGAATTGAAACTGGTCAGGGATGATCTTGTCCGGATGTTTGAAGCCATATCTCGGAATGAGGATATTATTTATGAAGGATTACCGGGGCCGGGATTTGTGCGTTGTGAGGTCGGTATTCCAGGTGTACAGGTCAGCCATTTGAATGTAGATGGCCGGGAGACTTTGGCGATGGTTTATTTTCCGGAAGCAAAATCTTTTGCGGACAGTGAATTAGTTTCTATGGAAACTTTGAAAATTAAACTGGATTGTACGGCCCGGGTATCGGGAACCTATAAGATTCAGGTTTATAAGAATGGAGAAAATATAAATGATCTTTCTATTTCGTTACAGGAAGCTGATTCTGAGTCGATGGAAATTAAGGATGTGAGAAAAGAAGATATTCTTTTTATCTCGGTCCGGGAACATTTTCCTTTGAACTAGACGGATTTGAATTCTTATATCATTCTATATGGTCTAAATAACGTATCTTTGGGTTGAAAAATAACATTAGATTTAAAATAACTGTAAGAAATGAAAACACAACTCGTATTATGCATAGGCGGAACTTTGTTGACCGGATTTTCTGCCTGTAAAAAAGAAGCACCGGCGGAGGGGAGGCCTGTGAATGTTATCTATATCCTGGCTGATGACCTGGGCTACGGAGATATAGGCTGTTACGGACAGCAAAAGATCAAGACTCCTAATATCGACAGGATGGCACAGGAAGGTATGTTGTTTACCCAGCATTATGCCGGTTGTACGGTTAGTGCCCCTTCCCGTTGTTCCTTGATGACGGGATTGCATACCGGTCATTCGCAGATTCGCGGCAATAAAGAGATCAAACCGGAAGGACAGCAACCGATGACTGAAGATACTTATACTTTGGGGAAACTGATGAAATCGGCAGGTTATACGACCGGGATTTTTGGTAAATGGGGACTGGGCTATCCCGGTTCGACCTCTGTTCCGGCAAATATGGGGTTCGATGAGTTTTTCGGTTATAACTGCCAGCGTCAGGCACATTCTTATTATCCGGATCATCTGTGGCATAACAACGACATTGTATCTCTGCACGAGAACGATAATGAAGGAAGAAAGATCTATTCACAGGATTTGATCCATGAACAGGCTTTAAAGTTTATCCGGGATAATAAGGATAAACCTTTCTATGCAATGCTTACTTACACCTTACCGCATGCGGAATTGAATTTGCCGCATGATTCTATTTATCAAATGTATGAAAATGCATTTGAAGAAGTCCCTTATGATGGGAAGATGGGATATCATCCGTCGGAAAAACCTTATGCTTCCTTTGCCGCTATGGTCACGAGACTGGATAAATATGTCGGTGATGTGATGGCAGAGTTGAAAGAACTGGGGCTGGATAAGAATACAATTGTTATTTTTACCAGCGATAATGGTCCTCACAGGGAAGGTGGTGCAAATCCTGATTATTTCCGGAGTTACGGTCCGCTGAAAGGTGTAAAAAGGGATGTTTACGAAGGAGGTATCCGGGTGCCGATGATAGCCTGGGGGCCTGAAAAGATCAAAGCTGGCGTGAAAAGTGAGCATATCAGTGCATTCTGGGATGTAATGCCGACCTTGGCAGAGCTGACAGGGGTAACCTTACCGGAGGCTGGCGACGGAATCTCTTTTCTGCCAACCTTATTGTCGGAAGGGGAACAGAAGCAACACGATTATTTATATTGGGAATTTCATGAACTGAATGGGCGCGAAGCTTTACGCAGTGGAAACTGGAAACTGATCCGTCAACCGGTTGTTGGCGAAACCATCCTGGAACTCTATGATTTGAGTTCAGATATCCATGAGGATAATAACCTGTCTCAGCAGAATCCGGAGAAAGTGAAAGAATTGGAAGTGTTAATGGACGGTGCACGTACAGAATCACCATTATTTAATTTCGGAAGATAAAGAACAAACTAAAATACAAATGAGAAAATTAATTGGTTATATTTTATTAAGTCTGATCTGCCTGCCGGTATTGGCTGCTTATCAACCTGAGTTTTCAACAGCCGGTTTCTTCCGGATGAAAAACTCCGGACGTGACGTTTATTCCATGAATCCGGCATGGCGATTTTACAAAGGGGCTGCTGAGGGGGCGGATGCGAAAGAGTTTAATGATAAAGACTGGACAGTCGTATCTTTGCCGCACGGTATTGAATACCTACCGACAGAAGCTAGTGGTTGCATTAACTATCAGGGGGAAGTGTGGTATCGTAAGCATTTTACACCCGATGCAGCTTTGAAAGGAAAGAAACTCTTCCTGCATTTTGAAGCGATTATGGGGAAAAGTAAAGTCTTCGTAAACGGAAAACTGCTGACGGAACATTACGGAGGTTACCTGCCGGTCATAGTCGATGTGACAGACGCATTAGACTGGAGCGGTGAGAATGTGATTGCCGTATGGACAGACAATAGCGACGATCCGTCCTATCCTCCCGGAAAAGCACAGGATGTATTGGACTATACCTATTTCGGGGGTATCTATCGTGACTGCTGGCTGGTGTCTCATAATAATATTTTTATAACCGATCCGAATTATGAAAATGAAATAGCTGGAGGAGGTTTATTTGTCGCTTTCGATAAGGTTTCAGATACATCTGCTGAGGTTTTGCTGCAATTGCAGGTACGTAACGAGACGAAGAAAGCGTTTACAGGTGTGGTAGAATACGAATTGCAGCAACCGGACGGTAAACAGGTTGCTTTTCTGAATGATAAAGTGAAGATCAAACCGGGCAAAACTGTAACCAGCTCCGATAAACTGTTGGTACAGCAACCGATGTTATGGACACCCTCTACACCGACCTTATATAACTTATTGGTGCGTGTGCGTGACGAACAAGGGAATGTGATTGACGGTTATCGTCGCCGTATCGGTATCCGTAGTATCGAGTTCAAAGGAAAAGACGGTTTCTGGCTGAACGGTAAACCGTATGAGAAGCCGTTGATCGGAGCGAACCGCCATCAGGACTTTGCCGTTGTCGGCAATGCGGTTGCCAACAGTATTCATTGGCGGGATGCAAAAAAGCTGAAAGATGTCGGCATGGAAGTGATCCGTAATGCCCATTGCCCGCAAGATCCCGCCTTTATGGATGCCTGCGACGAGCTGGGATTGTTCGTGATCGTCAATACGCCGGGTTGGCAATTCTGGAACGATGCACCCGAATTTGCGCAACGTGTCTATAGCGATATCCGTAATCTGGTGCGCCGTGACCGTAACTATGCTTGTGTCTGGTTGTGGGAACCGATCCTGAATGAGACCTGGTATCCGGCTGACTTTGCCAAGAATACTAACGATATCGTACATGCTGAATATCCTTACCCATCCTGCTATTGCGGTAGTGACAGTGAGGCACGTGGTCACGAAGTCTTTCCGGTACTTTTTGCTCATCCTCAGAATGCAGATAAGGAATGGGCGATAAAAGAATTGGATCCGTCGAAAACCTATTTTACCCGCGAATGGGGAGATAATGTGGATGACTGGAATTCGCATAACTCCCCTAGTCGTGTTGCCCGTAACTGGGGGGAACAGGCGATGTTGATACAGGCGCAGCATTATGCTTCACCTTCCTATCCTTATACCAGTTATGATGCGTTGTTTCAGACTTCCCGTCAGCATGTAGGCGGTTGCCTCTGGCATTCGTTCGATCATCAGCGCGGTTATCATCCCGATCCTTTTTACGGAGGTATCATGGATGTGTTCCGTCAGCCCAAGTATTCATACTATATGTTCAAGGCTCAACGTCCGCCTGTTAAAAGCGACCTGATCGCAGAATCTGGGCCGATGGTATTTATTGCCAATGAAATGACTCCGTTCTCAGGTAAAGATGTCGTGGTTTATTCCAACTGTGATGAGGTACGTCTGACCTTTAATAAAGATGGTAAAACATCCACTTATAAGAAAGACAAGGGACGGCAAGGAATGCCGTCGCCGGTAATCACTTTCCCCGGTATGTATGATTTTATGGTAGACAAGGCTCTGTCGAGAGACAGGAAACAGGAGGATGTCTATTTACTGGCAGAAGGTCTGATAGATGGAAAAGTGGTTGCTACCCATAAAGTAACGCCTGCCCGCCGCCCGGAGAAACTGTTGCTCTGGGTAGATAACGAGGGTACGAACCTGGAGGCAAACGGCTCTGACTTTGTAACAGTAGTTGCAGCTATTGCCGATAAACAAGGTAACATTAAGCGTTTGAACAATTATTTCATCAAGTTCCATATCGAAGGTGAAGGGCGTATCTTGGGAAGTGCCGATATTATGGCGAATCCGGCTCCGGTGAAATGGGGAACTGCCCCGGTTCTGGTACAGTCTACCTTGAAACCCGGGAAGATCAAAGTGATGGCCAGTGTTCTGATGGAAGGCTCCCAGATGCCGATCAGTGCAGAGCTTGAACTGGAAAGTACTTCGGCTGTTTATCCGTTAGTCTATAATCAATCGGAAGCCGTTCTTATACCTCTGACTGTAACCGGTAAAACAGATGTACAAATGAGCAAATCATCAGCCGAACGTGAAGTAGAACGTCTTCAGAAAGAACTGAATGCTTTGAAACTGAAGGAGGTTGAAAGACAGCAGACCGAATTTGGAGAAAAGAGGTAATTGATATAAAGTATGAAATTTATCAAAAGTTTGCCTTAATTTTGTAGCAACAAATAAAGGCAAACTTTTTTATACCAGAGAACGAATGAAACTGAATAAGATTCCGCATACTTATACAATTATATCTGTTGTAATCCTGATATGTGCCGCCCTTTCCTGGATTATTCCTGCTGGTGAATACTCCCGGGAAATACGGGTGGTCAACGGTACGGAACGTACGGTTATTGTAGATAACTCCTTTCATGCAGTCGATCCCGCCCCGCAGAGTTGGCAGGTTTTCGGCGTGTTACTGGAAGGATTCGAGAAACAGGCAGGTATCATAGCTTTTCTGTTGATTATCGGAGGAGCTTTCCAGATTATGAACAGTAGCCGGGCAATCGATACCGGAATACTATCTTTTTTACGGAGTTCGCGTAAAGTGGAGAAATATGGGCTGTTTCGCATGGTCGGAGTGAATAATGTGGTGATATCCTTGATTATAATCCTGTTCAGTTTGTTCGGAGCCGTATTCGGCATGAGTGAGGAGACGCTTGCATTTGTTATAATTATTGTGCCGCTTGCCATTTCGATGGGATATGATTCTATTACGGGACTTTGTATGGTCTATGTGGCAGCACATGTGGGGTTTTCGGGAGCAATTTTGAATCCGTTTACAATTGGGATAGCACAGGGATTGTCGGACTTGCCGCTGTTTTCCGGTTTCGGTTACCGGTTGTTTTGTTGGGTGGTGCTCACTTCCATTCTGATCGTTATCGTTCTTCGTTATGCAGCTAGGGTGAAAAAGAACCCGAAATTGTCTCCTATGTATGAGGCGGATGCTTACTGGAGGGAGAAAGGTGAAGTTTCTTCCGAAGAGCTTCCGGAGGAAAAGACAACCCGTTCGGCCTGGATTGTCTACTTGTTATTATTACTTTCATTGATCGGCTTTTCGATATATTATCCTTCTACCACCTTTGAAGTCGGAGAGAGTGCTGTTAGTTTTCCGGCAGTACCAGTGTTTACCGCCCTTTTTGCTTTGACCGGCTGGTTGGGATTGCGCAAATCGAATCAGTTCTTTATTTTGAATCTGCTTGGTTATACCATTGTCTTTCTGGTAGTAGGTGTGATGGGGTATGGATGGTATCTGATGGAAATATCCGCAATCTTCCTGGCAATGGGACTTCTATCCGGATTTGCCAATAACGAGGGAGCTGACGGGATCATTAGCCAGTTTCTTACCGGAGCCAAAGATATGCTTTCGGCTGCCCTGGTAGTCGGGCTGGCAGGTGGAATTATCCAGATTTTGCAGGATGGGCATATTATCGATCCGATCCTGCATAGTATGGCGGCTTTGATGGGGGAGGCTGGAAAGATTGCTTCTCTGGGTGTTATGTATCTGATCCAGACAACGATCAATATTATTATTCCTTCCGGTTCGGCGAAGGCGGCATTGACTATGCCGATTATGGCACCATTCTCGGATGTGATCGGTATTTCCCGTCAGGCAACAGTGCTGGCGTTTCAGTTCGGTGACGGGTTTACCAATATGATCACACCTACTTCCGGTGTTTTGATGGGGGCGCTTGGTTTGGCTCGCATCCCTTATGAAATATGGGTGAAGTGGTTCTTCTGTATTCTTATACTGTTTATTTTGCTGGGAATGTTATTGTTAATTCCTACGGTTTTGATACCTTTGGATGGATTCTAATCACTTATTCTAAAATACTGCGATATGAAAAAAAGCTTTTTAGGGCTGTTAGCCTGCCTGGGCATGATGATTGCCTTACCGTGTTGCCAACCGTCGCCTGCCGAATGGAAATTAGTTTGGGAAGATAATTTCGACCAGGCTGATAGTTTTGATCCTGCCTCCTGGAGTAAGATTCCCCGGGGGACATCCGACTGGAATAATTATATGTCTGACTTCGATTCCTGTTATGCGATGCGTGACGGTAAGTTGGTATTGCGAGGACTGGTCAATTATAGCCTGCCGACCGATACGGCACCGTATGTGACCGGTGGCGTTTATACAAAAGATAAGGTCGGATTCAATAACGGCCGCCTCGAAATCCATGCCAAACTGAATGGAGCGACCGGTGCCTGGCCTGCTTTCTGGTTATTGCCGCAGGATGCCAAATGGCCCGGAGGTGGTGAGATCGATATCATGGAACGTCTGAATAATGATAGTATCGCTTATCAGACAGTCCATTCTCATTATACATTTAATCTGGGGATCAAAGACAATCCCAAACAAGGAAGTATCGGCGTTATCGACCCGAATGATTTCAATACCTACACGGTAGAAATGTATGCGGACAGCCTGGTGTTTTTTATCAATGATACCCGTACATTCGCTTATCCGCGGATTGAAACAGAAAAGGAAGGACAGTATCCGTTCAATGACAGTCAGTTCTATTTGTTATTGGATATGCAGCTTGGCGGAAGTTGGGTTGGTGCCGTTGATCCGGAAGACTTGCCGGTAGAAATGGAGATAGATTGGGTCCGTTTCTATCAAAAGCAGTGAAAATTTTTAGTTAATTATTTGGCGTAAGACAACAGTATTGTTGTATAAAAAGTTTACCTTTAGTGCGCAAATAATATTTAAATGTATAAAATTTTACTGTAATGATTGGATCAATTATTCAATTGGCATTGAGTGTACTGATGATTGTCAGTATGTGGAAGATTTTTGAAACTTTCGGCCAAAAGGGATGGGCTTGCATCATTCCGTTCTACAACATCATCGTGATGTTGCGTATTGTAAAATGGGAACCGGTTAAATTCTGGTTTTTCCTGATTCCTATTTATAACATTTATCTCTCCTTTCTGCTGTATAGAGATATAGCTGCAAAGTATGGTAAAGGTGACAATGCGTACGCTGTAGGTTTACTTTTGTTACCGTTTATTTTCTTCCCATTACTGGCGTTCAAAGAAACTCCGATTGCGGAAACTGTAGAGTAAAAAAGTATTTGAGGGTACAGAAAAGCCTTTCGTCTCGGATGAAAGGCTTTTTTTATATTCTTATATCTGTATAAAAGAATAAATCGCCGTTGTTAAATAAAACATCGTATCTTTGGCGTTTGTTATACGACTAAAGATACAATTGCTATGTTAGATATACAGTCTATCCGGAAAGATTTTCCAATACTGGAACATAAAATATACGATAAGCCGCTCATTTACTTCGATAACGGTGCTACTACGCAAAAGCCTCGCCAGGTAGTGGAAAAGATTGAAAGCGGTTATTATAATGTAAATGCCAACATTCACCGCGGGGTACATTTTTTGAGCCAGGCGGCAACCGAAGCACATGAAGATGCACGTAAAACCGTCCGGTCTTTCCTGAACGCACGTTCATCCAACGAGATCATTTTCACACGTGGTACAACAGAAGCGATCAACCTGATAGCTTCCAGTTTTACTGATGAATGTATGTCGGCAGGCGATGAAGTGATCGTTTCGGTAATGGAGCATCATTCCAATATCGTACCCTGGCAGATACAGGCGGCACGCAAAGGAATTGTATTGAAGGTCATTCCGATGAATGAAAAGGGAGAACTGGATATGGAAGCATTCCGTGGGTTATTCTCTGAACGTACGAGGTTGGTTTCCGTTACACATGTGTCGAATGTGCTGGGGACTATTAATCCGGTGAAAGAGATCATCGAAGAAGCACATAACCATGAAGTTCCGGTATTGATCGACGGGGCGCAGGCCGTTCCTCATCTGACAGTCGATGTGCAGGACCTGGATGCTGAGTTTTATGTTTTTTCCGGACATAAGGTGTATGGTCCGACAGGCATCGGTGTATTATACGGAAAAGAAGAATGGTTGGATAAATTACCTCCTTACCAGGGTGGTGGCGAGATGATTGCGACTGTCTCGTTCGAGAAGACTGTTTTTAATGAATTACCGTTTAAGTTCGAAGCCGGTACACCCGATTATATCGGTAGCACGGCGTTGGCAGAAGCCTTACGTTATGTGAATCGGCTGGGCATGCAGAATATTGCTGCTTATGAGGACGAGTTATTGCGGTATGCAACTGAAAAGTTGAACGATATAGATGGTATGCGTATTTTCGGTCAGGCGGATCATAAAGGAGCTGTCCTGTCTTTTTTGGTGGGAAATATTCATCATTATGATATGGGGATGTTGTTAGATCGTTTGGGGATCGCTGTCCGTACCGGGCATCATTGTGCACAGCCTTTGATGCAGGCATTGGGGATTGAAGGTACTGTACGTGCTTCGTTTTCTTTCTATAATACGAAAGAAGAAATTGATACTTTTGCCGCCGGGATAGAACGTGTTAGAAAAATGTTTTGATCAGTAGCTTATGTTGTATTATCTGAAAAAATATCCGATATCTCTGACAATCATTCTGGTTGTTATTTACTTGTCATTTTTCAAACCGCCTTCTGTGGAGATCGGAAAGATCCCGGGAATAGATAAGGTGGCCCATATCTGTATGTATGCCGGATTATCGGGAATGCTGTGGATTGAGTTTTTGCGTAATCACCGGAAATATGACGAGGTGTTATGGCATGCCTGGATAGGAGCCGTACTTTGTCCGGTCCTGATGAGTGGGGCGATCGAGTTGTTGCAGGAATATTGTACCTCTTACCGGGGTGGTGACTGGTTCGATTTTCTGGCAAACATAACAGGAGTAGCATTGGCTACCTTGTTCTCTTATTTCGTATTGCGTCCCTGGATGTTGAGAAAGAAGATAATAGAATGATAACAAACTTACATATCAGACTCTATGTTGTTACCTTATTTAGAAGCGAACCGGATAGAAGCCGGTTGTGATGAAGCGGGACGCGGATGTCTTGCCGGATCCGTTTTTGCTGCTGCGGTTATTCTGCCTCCTGATTTTAAAAACGATGATTTGAATGACAGTAAACAACTCAGTGAAAAGAAACGTTACGCCCTGCGTCCGATAATAGAACGGGAAGCAATTGCCTGGGCTGTAGGTATTGTGACTCCGGAGGAGATTGATAAAATAAATATACTGAAAGCTTCTTTCCTGGCTATGCATCGTGCCATCGACCAGTTGACGGTAAGACCGGAACATCTGCTGATAGACGGAAATCGTTTTACTCCCTATCGGGATATAAAACATACGACGGTTGTAAAGGGGGATGGGAAGTACCTGAGTATTGCTGCCGCTTCCATCCTGGCTAAAACATATCGTGACGATTATATGGATGAACTGGCTAAAGAATATCCGGATTACCATTGGACTGAAAATAAAGGTTATCCGACTAAAGCCCATCGCGAAGCGATCCGTGCAGTCGGTATCACTCCTTATCATCGTAAAACCTTCACATTATTACCGGAACAACTAACATTGGATTTTTAGACTTTTATCTTCATTCTTCATTTCTTGGTCTGTAGGCTTTGTTCGTTAACCTTTTTCTAGGTGAATGATTGGCTGTTCGGGTGGGCAGTCTGGATTTGTCGTTCAATGAAAAACACTTTTACTTTTCTTGGATATTTCTTTTTTACTTGACATAGTTCACATAGAACTATATCAATAATACGTCTGCAAATATAGTATTTTTTGCAAAAACAAGATTCTTTAACGCTAAAAGTAGCAAAATAACGCTATAATTTTATTCTTTTTATACGAATATACCCATTAATTCCTCCTCAAAACATTAGTTCTATGTGAACTGTGTTAATAATTCCACTAGTGTTGATATTTTGAAAAACTTAGTTTGAAGAAATATGCAGGTAAATCGATTCAATAATTTATTGTTGGATTGTCCTCTTTGGAAGCTAATAAGCTGTCGTTATTTATTTTAGAAAAGAAATGCTAATTTCTGCTGTAGATAAACGCTAAATAATTTCTATAAAAAGTCTAATTTTTGATTCAGGTCAGGTATGAGGAACAATAGCAGCTAGTAGAAGGGATAGAAGAAATATTTCTTTTTTAACCTAATCAGTGAATGGTTTTTTATTCAAGTTCTAATCATTAAATAATTAAGTTATGAATAATTGCACAAAGAAAGTTGCCTGCATGGCTATTCCTTTGTTTTGTCTTAATTTGACCATGGTGGCTGAAAACACTATTTCAGATTTTGATGTCCAGAAGGCTGTAGTAGTAGAGGCAGCTTCTGTTAATCAGAGTATCCGCAAAGTAACAGGTATTGTTAAAGACGAAAACGGAGAACCGGTAATTGGTGCCAGTGTTGTAGAAGTAGGCACGATGAATGGTATTATGACAGATATGGATGGTAAATTTGAACTGTCCATGAGTGCTAATGGCTCATTACAAATCTCTTATGTCGGTTTTGTTACCCAGACAATGAAACCGGGAAATAAAAATAATCTCCAGATCGTTTTACAGGAAGATAACCAAGCTTTGGATGAAGTTGTGGTTGTAGCTTTCGGTAAAAGTACAAAAGAAGCTTTCACCGGTTCTGCCGGTATAATGAAGGCAGACGATCTTCTGAAAGCACAGGTGTCGAATCCGGCTCAGGCTTTGGCCGGACGTGTTGCCGGTGTACAGTTGAGTAACGCTTCTTCACAGCCGGGTAGTTCGCCCTCTATTACTATCCGTGGTTTTGGTTCTATTTCTTCGGATACGGAGCCTTTAATCGTAGTGGACGGTATGCCTTTCGACGGTGACCTGAACCTGATCAACTCCAACGATATCGAGTCGATGACCGTATTGAAGGATGCTGCCTCGAATGCCTTGTATGGTGCCCGTGGAGCCAATGGTGTGATTATGATCACAACAAAGAAAGGTAAGAATGGAGACGCCAAAGTGTCTGTAGATGCTAAATGGGGAGCAAACTCCAATGGCCTTCAAAATTATAAGACAACAAATGCTCAGCAGTTTTATGAAACTTATTATAAAATGCTGTATAACTATTATATAACGGAAGCTGGTGGCGGTATGTCTGCTACTGATGCCCATGCATTGGCAAATCAACATCTGACAAATTCGTCAAGTGGTGTTGGTCCGGGATATATGGTTTATTCAGTTCCGGAGGGACAAGATTTTATCCAGCAGGGCGGAACAATGAATCCGGGAGCGACTATGGGAACTCTTTATAATTATAACGGTCAGAAACTTTGGCTGCAAGCCGACGATTGGGAAGAAATCGGATTGAAAAACGGTTTCCGTCAGGAATATAATGTCTCGGTATCCGGTGCCTCTGAACGTATTAATTATTATACCTCTGTGGGGTATCTGGATCAGGATGGTATCCAGGAAGGTTCATCGCAGAAACGTTTGACAGCACGTGCCAAACTGGACTATCAAGCGAAGAAATGGTTAAAAGTCGGTGCAAACTTCAATTATTCCAAGTACAATTACAGCCAGACATCTGAAGGTACGATCGGTACCGGAACGATTTGGAGTACAATCAAAACTCAGGCGCCTATTTATCCGGTTTATTTCCGTGATGAAAATAAGAATATCATGATCGATAAATGGGGAGAGAAAATGTATGACTTCGCACAAGCTTATGATCTGAGTCGTGCAGGAGGTGTTGGTGGTAACTGTATTTTTTCTAATAAATACCGATCGGATGAAACAACAGGTAACTCGTTTATTGCTAGTGGTTATGCAGATATAAATCTGACTAATGATTTGACATTCACATTTAATGCCAATGCCTATGATTACGACCGCCGTTATACCTATGCTACCAGTCCTTTTGTCGATTACTACACCAGTTCATCCGATAACGGTTATCTGTCAAAAGCATCTTACCGTACCTTTACTTATAATACACAACAGTTATTGAATTACAACAAACAATTTGGTAAGCATGATGTAGGTGCTATGATCGGTCATGAATACTATAATTACAAATATGAATCGTTGAGTGCCTCCGGGCGTAATTTCGGAATCGATAATACGCGCGAGTTAGCAACTCTTTTGAATCTGAATAATAATCCGTATTCTTATTCCAATTCTTATAATAACGAAGGTTATTTCTTCCGCGCCATGTATAACTATGATGCAAAGTATTTCGGTTCGGTGTCTTATCGCCGTGATGCTTCTTCACGCTTCGCAAAAGACCACCGTTGGGGTAACTTCTGGTCGGTCGGTGGTGCTTGGCTTATTTCGAAGGAAGCTTTCTTTAATGCACCTTGGGTGAATTCTTTGAAACTGAAAGCTTCTGTCGGCTCACAAGGTAACGACAATATCGGGGATTATTTATATGCCGATTCCTACAAAGTGGTAAATAATGACGACCAAGCTGCTTATCAATGGCGCCAGAAAGGCTCTAGTGATATTACTTGGGAAACTAATACGAACTGGAATGTGGGTGCCGAATTCGATCTTTTCGATGGACGTCTGAGTGGTAGCCTGGATTATTTCTACCGGAAGACCAGTGATATGTTGTTCTCGCTGAATACACCTCCTTCTATCGGTTATACCAGTTATTTCATTAATCTGGGTGACATGCGAAATGCCGGTCTCGAGTTAGTATTGCAGGGTACGTTGATTAGAAATAAAGATTTCAAGTGGGATGTTAATTTCAATATCTCTCATGTAAAGAATAAGGTACTGACCTTGCCGGATGCAATAAAAACGACAAAGGTAGACGGACATAACGGTTATGTTAACCTGGATAAATCGTTTGTTTCCAAATATAAATATTTCGTAGCCGAAGGGCTTTCTCTCTACACATGGTACTTACCTAAATTTGCCGGTCTGGATCCTGAAACGGGAGAATCATTGTTCTATAAAGATATCCTCGATGATGCAGGAAATGTAACCGGACAGGAGACAACTAAAGATTCGAGTCAGGCAACCGACTATCTGATTGGCGATGCTCTTCCGTCTTTCTATGGCGGTTTGGGAACATCTTTGACCTATCGTGGTTTCGACTTCTCCATCAATCTGAACTATCAGTTGGGTGGAAAGGCATACGATTATACTTATCAGACATTGATGCATACCAGTACAACTTCGTCTACAACATGGCATAAGGACATATTGAATGCCTGGTCTCCGGAGAATACAGGTTCAAATATTCCACGTTTGCAATTTGCTGAAAAGTATTCACAGAATCCTCGTTCAGACCGCTTTATTACTAATGCGAGCTATCTGAATGTACAGAATATCAACCTGGGATATACATTGCCCTCAAGCTTGACACAGAAGTATAATATCCAGAATATACGTGTTTACTTCTCCGGTGAAAACCTGTTTTACTTCTCGGCACGCCAGGGATTCGATCCTCGTTATACGTTGAAGGGATATAGTAATCCGGAACTCTATTCTCCGATACGTACTATCTCTGGTGGTATTTCATTGACATTCTAAACATTAAAAAGAAAACATCATGAAGAAATATAAGATTTTATTGGCTGCGGCGACTCTTGTGGGTTTTAGTAGCTGTATTGAAGAAACATTGCCGACAGAATATGTACTGAATGACCAGATCCAGGCATCGGAGTCGGCATTGCAAGGAATGGTTAACTCCATTTATACCTCGATGGGTGGATACAAGAATGAAGATGGTGGTATAGAAATGATTTCTTATGGTGGCATGCGTGCCATGCTGGAGCATAGTACGACCCAGTTTGTTTGCTCGGGAGCGAACGGTTATAACACAATGGGGGCCTATTGTTATGGAGCGATCAGTGCAACAGGTTCCAATCGCGGACTGTATCCTTCTTATCTCTACTATTCTTATATTAAGAATGTAAACGACATCATCGGTATGATTGATGTGAATGATCTGGATGATACCAAAAAGGGATATCTGGGAGTTAGTTACGCTTATCGTGCTCTTTATTATCTGGACTTGGTTCAGATAATGGAATATAAGAAACCTACTGACAGCCGTTACAGCTATGTAACTCCGGAGAACGATCTTACTAATCTGGGGGTACCTATTGTAACGGAGAAGACGACATCTGAAGAGGCTTCCAACAATCCGCGTGCAACGGTAGATGCTGTTTATGACCTGATTCTGAGCGATCTTCAACAGGCGGAAACTTATCTGGACGGCTATACCCGTACGGATAAAACCCAGCCTAACCTGGCCGCTGTGTATGGTTTGTATGCCCGTACGTATGCCAACCTGGCTTCTCGTGTAAAAATATCGGCAACCTATAAGGATGAAGCTTCCTACTGGCAAAAATCCGGTGAATATGCGGATAAGGCAATTTCTGTAGCCGGTTGTACCCCGCTGACGGAGGCAGAATGGACCGATCCGGTAAACGGATTCAATAACCGTAACTCTCAGAATTCATGGATGTGGGCAACTTCTATTTCTGAAGGTAATACTACGGCTGCCACGGGAAATAATGAATCGTTCTCTTTTGCGATGATCTTCGGAACAGAAACGACTTTTAGTGTGTATGGCTGGCGTGTCGGCCGTTCGCTCGATCGTAAATGGTACGAACGTCTTTCGGATAACGACTTCCGTAAGAAATCATGGTTGGATCCTAGCTTCTTCTATGAATCGAAGAATCAGAAAGAAGGAGAGCCGTATCTGGTGGAAAGAGATGCTGATGGTAAGTTTATCAATAATAAGTGGTCGGTAAATGACGTAAGTACAAGTACGACCCAGAGTGACTGGAATGACGACTATTCCGGATTCGGACCTGATAAGTATCAGTATAAGTATAACAGTTCTGCGTCCTGGATCCGTTCACGTATAAATTCGTCTAATGGGTTCCTGTCATGGCCGTGGTTATATGTTAATATGAAGTTCCGTCCGCATAACGGCGATTACCGGACTCATACGGTTGGTGGTGCAGTCGATTATCCGATCATGCGTATTGAAGAAATGTATTTCCTAAAAGCGGAAGCTGCTCTTCATACATCGGGTGTTCCGGCAGCTGCTACAATTTTGGAAGAAATTGTGAAGACACGTAATTCTACCTATACCTGTACGGCAACGACTACTGATGCATTCCTGGATGAATATGTATTTCAAAAAGGTATTGAGTTCTGGGGTGAAGGTATCAACTATTTTGATGCTAAGCGTCTGGAAGTAGGTATCCATCGTGCTTATAAAGGAACGAACTGTGAACGTTATCAGCATTGTATTGATATGGACGGCGTATATGTTGGCTGGACTCCGGGCTGGAACCAGGCAGAGTTGAATGCTAATCCTGCTATTTATCATTATAATAATCCGTATACAAATCCGACGACCTATTATGTCTATAAGTCTAATGATGAGATAAAGCCGTATTATGGTACTGAAATCACCGAGTAATCGGAATTGATTGAAATAGAAAAGGGTATGTCGATTTTCGGCATACCTTTTTTTATTTCTGAAAAGAAGATTCACTTATCCTTGGTTGTAAAAGTACAGGAAGTAAAGTAAAAAGAGGTACCGGATACCTGGGTTTAGAGTAGTTGGAATAAATATTTTTGTTGGGTTTTCTCTTATGACCGGAGTTCACGTAGGACTCCAGCAATTAAAGGATGAGACGAAGTCTTTTAATACATAAATTGGCAACAATATGTTTTTTTTATTTATTTTTTATACTAAACCGCGCTCGTTTTATAAAAAATAGTATATTTGTATACTGATATTTAGATAGAGTCCTACGTGAACTATGCTCAAAATATCTATTACACTAATGAATACAGGTTTAAGAAGTTAGGAGAAATTGTGGATAACAAACAGTCTGATTTGTCAGATTGTGCTTTTGGGCAGGCTATGAAATATAGCCTTTGTGGTCTTTTTTTATAGTAAAAACCATTAATTAATTTTTAACATGACGACAAACACTAAATGGATGAAGTTACATGCATCGGCAATATTCGCCATACCCGTATGCATATATGCTTAGTATCTTCTCTTCGTATTTGATTTATGAGTTATAATCACTAATTATTTAAGTTATGAATTACACTAAGAAAGTCATTTTTGTACCTATGGCTTTATTTTGTCTGGGGTTGCCGTTGGCTGCCGAGAGTAATGTCTCTGCAAAACAGGCAATGACAGAATTAAGTGCAAATGGTAGCCATTCCGCAATTGCGGTGTATGGAGCAACATCGACGGCTCAGAATACCCGTAGAGTAACAGGGGTAGTGAAAGACGAAAACGGTGAACCGGTGATCGGCGCCAGTGTTGTTGAGGTAGGTACTACCAACGGTATCATGACAGATCTCGACGGTAAGTTCGAGTTATCTATCCCGTCAGGCAGTTCGCTGCAAATCTCTTATGTGGGTTATGTTACCCAGACTATCCGGCCGGGGAACCGGAACAATATCCAGGTCGTATTACAGGAAGACAGCCAGGCACTGGATGAAGTTGTAGTGGTTGCTTTCGGTAAAAGTACAAAAGAAGCCTTTACCGGTTCTGCCGGTATAATGAAGGCGGACGATCTTTTGAAAGCACAGGTAAGTAACCCAGCCCAGGCATTAGCCGGACGTGTTGCCGGTGTTCAGTTGAGCAACGCTTCTTCACAGCCGGGTAGTTCGCCCTCTATAACTATCCGTGGTTTCGGTTCTATTTCTTCGGATACGGAACCGCTGATCGTAGTGGACGGTATGCCTTTCGACGGTGATCTGAACCTGATCAACTCCAACGATATCGAGTCGATGACTGTCTTGAAAGATGCTGCTTCCAACGCGCTGTATGGTGCCCGTGGTGCCAACGGTGTGATCATGATCACGACAAAGAAAGGAAAGAGCGGAGAAGCCAAAGTGTCTGTCGATGCTAAATGGGGATCTAACTCCAATGGTCTTCGGAACTATAAGACGACGAATTCCCAGCAGTTCTACGAAACATATTACAAGATGTTGTATAACTATTATATAACAGAAGGCGGTGGAGGTATGTCGGCTACCGATGCTCATGCTCTGGCAAACCAGCATCTGACCAGCTCTTCCAGTGGGGTAGGCCCGGGTTATATGGTCTATACCGTTCCCGACGGACAGGATTTCATTCAACAGGGGGGAACCATGAACCCGGGAGCGACTATGGGGTCTCTTTATAACTATAACGGACAGAAATTTTGGTTGCAGGCCGACGACTGGGAGGATATCGGTTTACAGAACGGTTTCCGCCAGGAATATAACGTGTCGGTTTCCGGTGCTTCCGAACGTGTTAATTATTATACCTCTGTCGGTTATCTGGATCAGGATGGTATCCAGGAAGGTTCCACGCAGAAACGTTTGACGGCGCGTGCAAAACTGGATTACCAGGCAAAGACATGGCTGAAAGTCGGTGCGAATTTCAACTACTCCAAATATGATTACAGCAAGACATCCGAAGGTACGATCGGTACCGGTACCATCTGGAGCACGATAAAGACCCAGGCTCCTGTCTATCCTATTTATTTCCGTGATGAAAACAAGAACATCATGGTCGATAAATGGGGAGAGAATATGTATGACTTCGCTCAGGCCTACGACTTGAACCGTGCAGGTGGTGTGGGTGGCAACTGTATCTTCAATAACAAGTATAATGTAAATGAAACAACCGGTAACTCGTTTATCGCCAGTGGTTATGTAGATGTAAATCTGACCAAGGACCTGACATTCACGTTCAATGCCAATGCGTATGATTACGACCGGCGTTATACGGAGGCAAAAAGTCCTTTTGTCGATTATTACACCAGTTCGTCCGATAACGGTACCCTCTATAAGGCCTCTTACCGTACTTTTACTTATAATACGCAACAGTTGCTGAATTACGGCAAACAGTTCGGCAAGCATGACGTGAGCGCGATGGTCGGTCATGAATATTACAATTACAAATATGAGTCACTGAGCGCTTCCGGACGTAATTTCGGGATCGATAACTCATGGGAACTGGCGACACTTCTGAATCTGAACAATACTCCGAATTCTTATTCCAATACGTATAATAACGAAGGGTATTTCTTCCGTGCGATGTACAACTACGATGCAAAATATTTCGGTTCGGTCTCTTACCGTCGTGATGCTTCTTCCCGTTTCGCGAAAGATCACCGCTGGGGTAACTTCTGGTCGGTCGGCGGTGCCTGGCTTATCTCGAAGGAGTCGTTCTTCAATGTGCCTTGGGTGAATTCTTTGAAACTGAAGGCTTCTGTCGGCTCACAGGGTAACGACAATATCGGCGATTATTTGTATGCCGACTCTTATACGGTAGTGAACAACGATGACCAGCCTGCTTTCCAATGGCGTCAGAAAGGCTCCGGCGATATCACCTGGGAAACCAATACAAACTGGAACGTGGGTACCGAATTCGACCTGTTCAACGGACGCCTAAGCGGTAGCCTCGATTATTTCTACCGGAAAACCAGTGATATGCTCTTCTCCCTGAATACACCTCCTTCTATCGGTTACACCAGTTATTTCATTAACATGGGGGATATGCGTAATGCTGGTCTTGAGTTGGTATTGCAAGGCACGCTGATCCGGAATAAGGACTTCAAGTGGGATGTTAATTTCAATATCTCCCATGTGAAGAACAAAGTACTGACTTTACCGGATGAAATCAAGACAACCAAGGTAGACGGTCATGACGGTTACGTCAACCTGGATAAGTCGTTCGTATCCAAATACAAATATTTCGTGGCTGAAGGCCTTTCACTCTACACATGGTACTTACCTAAGTTTGCCGGTCTGGATCCTGAAACAGGAGAATCCTTGTTCCATAAAGATATCCTCGACGATGCAGGAAATGTGACGGGACAAGAAATGACCAAGGATGTCAACCAGGCTACCGATTACCTGATCGGCGATGCGCTTCCGGCTTTCTATGGTGGTTTGGGTACATCTTTGAGCTATCGCGGTTTCGATTTCTCCATCAACCTGAACTATCAGTTGGGAGGTAAGGCATACGATTATACCTACTCGACATTGATGCACACCAGTACAGCCACTTCTTCAACCTGGCATACAGACATGCTGAATGCCTGGTCGCCGGAGAATAGAGGTTCAAGTGTTCCACGTTTGCAGTTTGCAGAAACATATTCGCAGAATTCGCGTTCAGACCGTTTCATCACCAATGCAAGCTACCTGAACATCCAGAACATCAATCTGGGCTATACATTGCCATCCAGTTTGACACAACAGTATAAAATACAGAACATACGTGTTTACTTCTCGGGTGAAAACCTGTTCTACTTCTCGGCACGCCAGGGATTCGACCCTCGCTATACGTTGAAAGGATATACTAACCCGGAACTTTATTCTCCGATACGTACTATCTCGGGCGGTATTTCATTGACATTCTAAACACTAAAAAGAAAACATCATGAAGAAATATAAGATTTTATTGGCTGCAGCGGCTCTTTTGGGCTTAAGTAGCTGTATTGAAGAAACATTGCCGACTGAATACGTGCTGAATGACCAGATACAGGCGTCGGAATCGGCATTGCAGGGAATGGTAAACTCTATTTATACCTCGATGGGAGGATATATAAATGAAGACGGCGGTATAGAAATGATCTCCTACGCCAGTATGCGTGCCATGCTGGAACATAGTACAGGCCAGTTTGTTTGTTCCGGCAGTAACGGTTATAACACGATGGGTGCCTATTGTTATGGGGCAATAAGTGCTACCGGATCTAACCGTGGACTGTACCCTTCTTACCTGTATTATTCTTACATCAAGAATGTAAACGACATCATCGGCATGATCGATGTGAACGATATGGATGATACGAAGAAGTCTTATCTGGGAATCAGTTATGCCTACCGTGCCCTTTATTATCTCGACCTGGTACAGATCATGGAATATAAGAAACCTACGGATAGCCGCTACAACTATGTGGCGCCTGAAAACGACCTGACCAACCTGGGCGTGCCTATCGTAACGGAAAAGACCACATCAGAAGAGGCTTCCAGCAACCCGCGTGCGACGGTGGATGCAGCCTATGATTTGATATTGAGCGACTTGCAGCAGGCTGAAACCTATCTCGAAGGATATACCCGCACCGATAAAACCCAGCCTAACCTGGCGGCTGTCTATGGTTTGTATGCCCGTACATATGCTAACCTGGCTTCCCGTGTGAAAACATCAGCTTCCTATAAGGATGAAGCCTCTTACTGGCAGAAATCCGGCGAATATGCGGACAGGGCTATTTCTGTAGCCGGTTGTACTCCGTTGACGGAAAGTGAATGGACGGATCCGGTGAACGGCTTCAACAACCGTAACTCGCAGAACTCATGGATGTGGGCAACTTCCATTTCGGAAGGTAACACCACTGCTGCTACCGGCAATAATCAGTCATTCTCTTTCGCCATGATCTTCGGGACAGAGACGACCTTCAGTGTGTATGGTTGGCGTGTCGGTCGTTCGCTCGACCGTAAATGGTACGAACGTCTTTCAGACAACGACTTCCGCAAGAAATCGTGGCTGGCTCCTAACTTCTTCTACGAGTCGAAGAACCAGAAAGAAGGTGAGCCGTATCTGGTGGAAAGAAGTGCAGACGGCAAGTTCGTCAACAATAAATGGTCGGTCAACGACATAAGCACAAGTACGACCCAGAGTGACTGGAATGACGACTATTCCGGATTCGGACCTGATAAGTATCAATATAAGTATAACAGTTCTGCGTCGTGGATTCGTTCACGTATTAATTCATCCAACGGTTACCAGTCATGGCCATGGTTGTACGTCAATATGAAGTTCCGTCCGCACAACGGTGATTACCGGACACACTCGATCGGTGGTGCCGTCGATTGCCCGATCATGCGTATTGAAGAAATGTATTTCCTGAAAGCCGAAGCGGCACTTCATACATCGGGTGTACCGGCAGCAGCGGCCATTTTGGAGGATATCGTGAAGACCCGTAACCCGTCTTATACCTGCACGGCAACGACTGCCGATGCGCTTCTGGATGAGTATGTTTTCCAGAAAGGTGTCGAGTTCTGGGGTGAAGGCGTCAACTACTTTGACGCTAAGCGTTTGGAACTGGGTATCCACCGTGCTTATAAAGGAACGAACTGCGAACGTTACCAGCATTGTCTCGACATGGACGGTGTATTTGTCGGTTGGACTCCGGGTTGGAATCAGGCAGAGCTGAATGCCAATCCTGCCATTTTCCATTACAATAATCCGTATACGAATCCGACGACTTATTACGTATATAAGTCAAACGATGATTTCAGACCGTATTATGGAACTGAGATAACCGAATAAGAGCCTGTCCTGACGGGTTTGTCCCGGGATGACAGAACTTCTATACAATAAAAGTTTTCGTAAATAAATCATTCATTCCTTCATCTATATGACTAATCGCTTGATTGTGGTTATTCTATGGATGAAGGAATATTATATATATGAAGGATTTTTCTTGTGTTTTATATTTTTTAGCCTATTCTATTTTAGTACATAGCCAGTGACTCCTTAGGTCAATTATCCTTTCTTCTTTTCTGTTTGTCAATTATCGAACGTTTGTTTGTCAGATGTCAAACGCTTGTTCGATAGCTGTGATATAAGCGTTTGACATCTGACAAACAAGAGAGGAGGGCTAATGTTTTAGATAACAGGTAGTTATGAGGTCTGTTATTGCTTATTACCTAAGCTTCACTTCTTGCCTGAAGAATTAAACCTAAACAGACATCAATATCTGGAAGGATAATGATGTATTAATTCGAAAAGAAGACTGTTTCCTTCATTACACTAAAAATCCTTCATCTGTAAATAACCAATAATTAGTTAGTTATATTACAGATGAAGGAATGAAGGACTTGTTTCTGAAAACTTTTGTTGAAATGCTTTTATAAATTATCCTTGTTCTTTTGTCCGGAAAGCCAACGCATACATACGCATCTGTTTGACCATAGCCACCAAACCGTTTGAGCGAGTAGGGGAAAGATGTTCTTTCAAACCGATCTTATCTATGAAATAGAGGTCGGTGTCCAGTATCTCCTGCGGTGTATGGTCCGACATGATATTGATCAGCAGCGAAACGATACCTTTCACGATCACTGCATCACTTTCACCTTTGAATATAATTTTACCGTCTTTATAGTCCGCCTGCAGCCATACACGGCTCTGGCAACCTTCGATCAGGTTACTTTCTGTTTTATACTTTTCTTCCAGCGGGGGAAGGGAGTTGCCTAAGTCGATCAGCAACGCATACTTGTCCATCCAGTCGTCGAAGGCTGAGAACTCTTCAATAACATTGTCCTGAAGTTCGTTGATAGTCATCGTTCGTATTATTTCTTTTGTCGGTTATATATTACTTCCAGAACCGTTTGCCCTACAGCTTTGAGGGTTTCGCGGTCGATATTGTCCATATTGTCTTTCTGTGTGTGCCAGTACCATCCGAAGCCATCCTCACTGTAATTGATAATGTCGAGGCATGGAATATTACGCCCTTCGATTACAAATTCGTGGTCATCGGTGACACCTCCGCCGTTCGCATTGATGAAATACTTTCCGTATCCCAGGTTACGCGCAGTATTCCATACTTCATCGACATAGCGTGCTGCATAACGCATGGAGGTCATTTCTTTATAGAATACGGCATTCTTCGATCCTACCATATCCAGCAGGATACCGAATTCTGCTTTGTAATTGGGTATGTGCGGATTCTTTGCCCAGAACTGCGAACCCAGGCACCAGGTCGTACTGGTCGGTTCATTGTATTTGTTTCTGCTGAATTCAGGTACGCCGTAATCTTCCGCATCAAAGAAGATGATATCGACACCGATACCGGGATTGGTTATACTGAGCTGGCGGGCGATCTCCAATAAAACACCGACACCGCTGCCTCCGTCGTCGGCACCGTCTATCGGCTTATGATGGTTGGCGGGATCAGGATCTTCATCTGAATAAGGACGGGAATCCCAATGGGCGAACAACAGGATGCGCTTGTCGCTATCCGGGTTATAGGAGCCGATAATATTTTTAGCTTCCAGTCCCGTATTGTCATAAGCAGTGAGGGTTGCTTCCTGCTCATATACCTTTGCTCCGAAACGTCTCAGTTCGGAAGCCAGGTAATTGCCACAATCTTTATGGGCCTGGGTGTTAGGTACACGCGGACCGAATTTAACCTGGTTCTCTACGTATGTGTAGGCACTGTCGGCATCGAATGTCGGCGTATTTGTTTGAGGTACTGCCTGGCTCACCGTTGTATTCTCTTTTTGTTGGTTTTTGGCCTGACTGCATGCTGCTAATGAACATGCCAGCAGGGCGATATACAGAATGTGCATCATCTCTGTTTTTGTTTTTTGTTTATCCATTATAGGCTGACTGCACACGTGACATGACACGCAGCAGATTGCCTCCCCATATCTTTGCTATATCATTTTCACTGTATCCGTCTTTCAGAAGGCGTACGGTGATGTTAATCAGTTCATTACTAGCCCGGCATCCGATCAGTTCGCCGTCGCCGTCGAAATCGGAACCGATGCCTACATGATCGATGCCGATCAGGTCCACGATGTGATTGATGTGGCGTACGGCATCGGTGAGCGATGCTTTTTCAGCATTTTCATTGATAAATCCCTTATAAAGGCAGACCTGTACGACACCCTGTTTGGCGGCCAATGCTTTCAACTGGTCGTCGGTCAGGTTACGCGGATGGTCGCATAAAGCACGTGCCGAAGAATGCGAAGCGATGATCGGCTGTGTGCTTATTTCCAGTGCGTCATAGAATGTGCTTTCTGCAGCATGCGATACGTCTACCAGAATACCCAGCCGGTTCATTTCGGCAATCACTTCTTTTCCGAACGGGCTAAGGCCGCCCCATTCGGCTTCTCCGCGTGCAGAGTCGCAGATATCGTTGCTACCATTGTGGCAGAGCGTGATATAGCTGACACCCAGTTCTTTGAAACGGGCTATATTCCTGATATCTTTACCGATGGCATAACCGTTTTCCACACCCAGCATGATTGCTTTCTTGCCGGCAGCTTTCGTTACCCATACTTCCTGAGGGGTATGGGCGATGTTCATTCTGCCGCGGTTTATTTCCATCTGGCGATGTATCTCGTTCAATCGGTTCATGGCAAACGCCGTTGCCTGTTGCAATGATGCGTCATCCCGTTTTCCCTGAGGGATATAAGCAACCATGATGGCTGCATCTACCATGCCTTCCTCCATAAGCGGAAGATTCACTTTACCGCCCTCTTTCTGGCCGATATTGAACTGGCCGGGGAAGATCATCGGTGTGTCGGTGTGGGAGTCGAGTATAACATTCCGGCTGTGGATACGTTTGGCTTCTTTGAACAGACGTGCCGCTTCTACATGATGCCTGAATAATTCGAGCATCAACTTGTCGCCATTGGATGCCATTGCTTCGGGATGCCATTGAATACTGAATATCTCTCTTTCGGGATGTTCCATCGCCTCGTTGATGCCATCGGGAGCAACGGCTGTTTCCTTGAATTCGGGAGCAACCTCTTTGACTGCCTGGTGGTGTACCGAGTTGACCAGTACATCCGGTTCCTTTTTCAGTATTTCAAAAAGACGGGAAGAGGTATCGGAGATACGGACGGAATGTGAAGCCTGTTCACGGGGCATTGCCTGACTGTGTTTGAATACGCCGCCTGTATGTTGCGAATAAATATCCTGATAGACGGAGCCGCCGAATGCCACATTGATAAGCTGGTGCCCGCGACAGATACCCATGACAGGCAACTGGCGATTGGTAGCCAACCGGAGCAGGATCAGGTCGAACTCATCGCGGAAGGTATCCACATCCTGTAACTGCGGTATCGGTTCTTCTCCGATATAGAGCGGATTGATATCTCCACCGCCACTCATCAGTAATCCGTCCAGGCCGGAAACAATCGCTGTGAGAGCTTCCAGGTCGGTTATAACCGGGATCAGCACCGGAGCACCCCCAGCCATCAGAACAGACTGTACATAAGTCTCGGCTATACAGGAAAGTCCGTCTTTCCGGTTTGAAGATATTCCTATGCGGGGGGGCTGAAGTTTTTCTTTTTTCGGATTGAAATTGTCAACTTCCCTGAATAAGGCTTCTAAACTCGGACGGCGGACTTGATTATTCATAACAAAACTATTTTAGTTGATAGTTGACAAGTGACAGTTGACAGTTCTTTTTCTTTGTTATCTGTCCACTGTCATCTGTCACCTGTCCACTTATTAAGCGTCAATATTTGCGTATGTAGCATTTTCTTCGATGAACTCGCGGCGCGGACCTACGTCTTCACCCATCAACATGGAGAAGATCTGGTCAGCTTCTGCTGCGCTGTCGATCGTGATCTGCTTTAATGTACGGTTATCAGGATTCATGGTCGTATCCCACAGCTGGTGGTCGTTCATTTCTCCCAAACCTTTGTATCGTTGCGTGTGAATCTGGTTTTCATTACCTCCACCGAATCTGTCGATGAATGCCTGACGTTGTTGTTCTGTCCAGCAATATTCTTCCACTTTACCTTTCTTACAGAGGTAGAGAGGAGGGGTTGCCAGATAAACATATCCGTTTTCGATCAGGGCACGCATTCTGCGGAAGAAGAAAGTAAGAATCAAAGTGGCAATGTGGCTTCCGTCCACGTCGGCATCGGTCATGATGATCACCTTATGGTAGCGGAGCTTGCTCAGGTTCAATTCCTTCGGATCTTCTTCTGTACCGATAGTAACACCCATAGCACGGAAGATGTTCTGAATTTCTTCACTTTCGAATACTTTATGGTCCATTGCTTTCTCCACGTTCAGGATCTTACCGCGGAGCGGCAGGATTGCCTGGAACACACGGTCACGGCCCTGTTTAGCCGTACCGCCTGCAGAGTCCCCTTCGACCAGGAACAACTCGCAGATAGAAGCGTCTTTCGATGAACAGTCGGCCAGCTTGCCGGGAAGTCCTCCACCGGTCATCGGCGATTTACGCTGAACCAGTTCGCGTGCTTTACGGGCAGCCTGACGTGCCTGGGCAGCCAGGACAACTTTTTCAACGATAATCTTCGCCTCTTTCGGATGCTCTTCCAGATAATAGGAGAGGGCTTCACCGATTGCCTGGTCTACAGCACCCGTCACTTCGCTGTTACCCAGCTTCGTCTTGGTCTGTCCTTCAAACTGCGGCTCGGCAACCTTGATAGAGATAACGGCTGTCAGACCTTCACGGAAGTCATCGCCCTGGATCTCTACTTTGGCCTTTTCCAGTAGTTTGGAATCTTCTGCATATTTTTTCAGTGTACGTGTCAGACCACGGCGGAAACCAGCCAGGTGCGTACCTCCTTCAATTGTGTTGATGTCATTTACATACGAGAACACGCTTTCGTTGAAAGATGTGTTGTATGTCATTGCAACTTCTACAGGAATACCCTGTTTTTCCGTTACGATATGGATCACATCGGGGATCAGGGATTCTTTGGAACGGTCTACGTAGCGAACGAACTCCTTCAGACCTTCTTCCGAATGGAATAGATCCGATTTGTAAGTTCCGTCTTCTTTCTGAACGCGTTTGTCTGTTAATGTCAGATTGATACCTGCATTCAGGAATGCCAGTTCACGTAAACGTGTTGCCAGTATTTCGTATTTATATTCCGTTACAGTAAAAATGGTTGCATCCGGCTTGAAAGAGATGGTTGTTCCGGTAGTAGTGGCCTCGCCGATCACTTCCACGCCATGGAGCGGTTTACCACAGGAATAATCCTGCATGTACAGTTTCCCGCCTTTGCGAACTTCAGCTTTCAGGTAAGTGGAAAGGGCGTTCACACAAGATACGCCGACTCCGTGTAATCCTCCGGATACTTTGTAGGTCCCTTTGTCGAATTTTCCTCCGGCATGTAAGATTGTTAAAACTACTTCCAGAGCTGATTTACCTTCTTTCTCATGAAAATCTACAGGGATACCACGACCATCGTCCGATACTGTGATCGAATTGTCTTCGTTAATTACCACATCGATCTGGGAACAAAATCCGGCTAACGCTTCATCGATCGAGTTGTCAACAACTTCGTATACGAGATGATGGAGACCTTTTTCACTGGTGTCGCCAATGTACATGGACGGCCTTTTACGTACTGCTTCTAACCCTTCAAGTACCTGAATACTGTCCGCAGAGTATTCTCCGGAAGTATTCTTCATTTCTTCACTCATGAGTTTCTATCCTTTAAAATCACTAAATTTCTATATATCTAAAAATGCTAACAAATGTAGTGAAAATAATCGACTTAGAAGGTAAAAGTGATGTGAAAATAGCAAAAAATACGGCTGGTGGGAGTATAAACGAAAAGAGGTCGGATTATCACTAATCCGACCTCTTGTAAAGTAGCCCATAGGGGAATCGAACCCCTCTTTCAAGAATGAAAATCTTGCGTCCTAACCGATAGACGAATGGGCCATCTGGGTTAAAAAAGCCGGGCTGTTGAGTCCGGCTTATACTATATATAGTATAACCTATTCCTTAAGCAAGTTTGTTGACGTGCTTTGTCAGTTTGGATTTCAGGTTGCCAGCTTTATTCTTATGAATAACGTTTTTCTTAGCAAGCTTATCCAGCATAGAGCACACCTTAGGTAACAGAACCTGAGCTTCATTCTTGTCTTCAGTTGCACGCAGTACACGCATTGCATTTCTTGCAGTTTTTGCATGATATCTGTTGCGCAGACGTTTTGTGTTTGTCTGTCTGATTCTTTTGATTGATGACTTGTGATTTGCCATTTCTTAGCTATTCTTTATTGAATTTTTAATCTTGTTTATTGTAGCCCATAGGGGAATCGAACCCCTCTTTCAAGAATGAAAATCTTGCGTCCTAACCGATAGACGAATGGGCCATCATGTCAAAGTTCTCACTTTCAGCGCTCTGGGATTGTTGATTTCCCGATTGCGAGTGCAAAGATAGATGTTCTCTCTGAACTACCAAAACATTTCATGGGAAAATTTAATAGTATTTCTCGTTTTAACTTCTATTTAGAACTTATATCCTGCAAATGTATTTCTAAAGCCTTGACGGAAATGTTTATTTCCCAGATACATACGCATAGCGAAGCTGCCAGGAGCAGCAGGGCGATACCGAATATCCAGGCGGCGATGATTTGCCATGAAATATAGATGAAGAACATGGAAATCACGCAAAGCAACAGGCTGAGTATACCGAGTATCTGCATCGAGCGGGTCAGGTAAAGCCGTTTGCGGAGGTTGGCGATCTGGGCAATATCTTTCGGATCGTGTGTCTGCTGGTGCTTTTCCTTTAACGCGCGGACTACGCTGGCGTATGAAAGAAAACGGTTGGTGTAGGCCAATAGTATCAATGATATGGCTGAAAACAAAAGCGACGGGGTAGTAAGATCTAACATAACTCAAATGTATTTATACTATTATAACCTGCAAATATCGTAAATAGTTTGTTGTTTTGTATCTTTGTCTGCCATAAAGCGGTGAAGATATGTTATGTAAAACACGCGGGATTGTCCTGCATGCTATTCCATATAACGATAAGTACTCTATTATATATATGTATACGGAGGCGTTCGGACGCGCTTCTTATCTGGTTGCACGCAGCCGGGGAAAGAAGTCGACCGTATCCAGGGCCTTGTTCATGCCTCTGTCGGTGTTGGAAATGGAAGTGGAGCATCTGAATAAGCGCGACCTGCACCGGATACGTGAAACGAAACTGTGTTATCCGCTCACCGAAGTGTTCTGCAATCCGGTGAAGAATGTACTGGCACTGTTTCTGGCGGAGGTGTTGCTGCGAGTGGTGAAGGATACTGAACCGGACCAGCGGCTTTTCGATTATCTGTATGAATCGATCCGTTTGCTGGAATATGCCGATAAAGGGGTGGCAAATTTTCATCTGGTATTCCTGCTGCGTCTGCTTCATTACCTGGGTATCTATCCGAATGCCGATTCTTATTCGGCCGGTTGCTATTTTGATATGCAGAACGGGGTCTTTGTGGACCGTGTCCCTATGCACCGGCATTACCTGACCCGTGAAGAGAGCCTCTTTTTTGCCCGGTTACTGAAAATTAGCTTTGAAAATATGTCATTATATTCATTTTCCCGGCAGGACAGGGTAGGGGTTATCAATCGTATTGTTGAATATTATCGGTTGCATTTGCCGGAATTTCCCGAAATAAAATCACTTTCGGTGATGCAAAGTCTTTTTGATTGATCAGATTACCGGCTGAATACTTGCCAGTTTGCGGAAAAGATTATACTTTTGCCGCACCTTATACAAAAGTTGGTCTTGTAGTTCAATGGATAGAATAGAAGTTTCCTAAACTTTAGATCCGGGTTCGATTCCCGGCGAGACTACCAGGTTAAAATATTGAAGGACTGTATCTAAGCCTCTGCTTCAGATACGGTCCTTCTTCTTAATCGGGAATATCCCTTTTATAATATTCTATTTCTTATTGTAGATTCAGACGTTGTCCGGATAGTAGTTCCCTGACGGTGAATGTACCTGTATAGGAACTTGTTGTCAGTGAAACTGTGTCGGATAATTTGCATCCGGATTTGACGGAAATATTGTAATTGCTGGCATTATTGGTCCTGAATGAATCGAGTATACTTCTGTCGGACGATGAGATCGTATAGTTCGGTATTGTATATGTCCTTCCGTTTATAATAACACGTATCTCTCCCGATGTTGAAGTGTTTTTATTCACCAGATTTTCGACATTTATGGTCGCATTACTGAACCCCGATGCACTGACCGTTACCTGCTCGCCGCTATCATCCTGCGTAGAAGTGAAAGCTACGGTTTGTTCTCCGGTAGGAGCCTGGTTATAGGTGTAACTGTAACCGCCATTCACGGCTGTCCATCCGGCTTGCGACGTCGTTAGCTTTGTTGTGGCGACGAAGACGGTAAGCGGATATTCCAGTGGATAATCAGCATATCCGGGAATAGTAAACCTGAGTGTCGCAGTATTTCCTTTACCGTAAACGATCATGTTATTGTTATTGACAGATACATTTTCAAACTGGCGTGATACCAGATTGATCTCTGCCGTCTTAAAATAGTCGTTCTCTATGGTGACAGTCTCATTGCTGTTATCCAGGCTTGTTTTGAAATTAAGTGTTTTGGCACCCGGACTTTCTGCCCAGTATACATATTTATATACTCCGTTGGTGAAGTTGATCTGTAGATCTTTATTCGGATCGGTCGGATATAAATATTGAGTTGTGATCTCACACTTCAGCGGATAGAGGTAATTAGGTATTCCATCCGGTATCCGGAAAGATAATGTGATATCCTGGTCCTTGCCTGTGTATAACTCCGGAGTGAAAGCTGCCGGGCTGAAACTGTACAACGTACTCGATGTGACTGTGATCGTACGGGAGAGCTTGCCTGCTTTCACCGAGATTGTAGCTTCATTCTGTCCGGCATATACCCGGGCAATACGTGCTGTTATATTTCCATTCCCGTCGTACGACAGGCCGCTGATGATGTTGCCTCTGTCTTCCTGGATAGATACGCTGATCTCTTTGTCGTTCGGAACTTCATTTTCCGTATAATGGGCGGTCACGTTCAAGGTACCTCCCTGCGTGTACAGGAAGTTCAGGTTGCTGACGGTAAGCCGGTTGTTATCGCTGTCGGAGATGGAGGGTGAATCTTTGAATATATCGGCATAGATATTGTTGGATACCTCTGCCTTCTTGGCATCCTCAAAAGAATTACTACCCTTTGCGTCTTCGCTGAAAGATTTGATGATCACTTTGTACTGAAAGTTCCTGACGATTGTATAAGGTCTTTTATTGTTGTCAAGGAATTGTATCTTATAATATAATTCCGAGCCGTCTTTCAGGCGTCCCTTGATAATAAGGAAAGACTGATTTTCGTAATAGTTCGGATTTTCGAACATATACTTATCTTCCAGATTACAATCGGTATCGCTTTGGTCTGTTCTTGACAGGGTTCCCAGAGGTAAAGTTGTGATATCATCCTGGATGGCGAACGGGTTCGGTTCCATATTCGGAATGAAAGGAGCTACTGTTCCTGTTGAAACTATATTCGCCAGGGCGTAGCCGGTGACAGTGAAATTGTCTGTTTCATTCTGAACCGTCACCTTTGCCTGGTTACGGAACAGGGTTACGCTCAAGGGCGAGGTCAGGGAAGAAACTTCACTTCTTCCCCAGAAAACCATCTTGCTGCCGTATAAAGCAGGCATAAGTTCTTTTTCATCTTTTTCAACGAAAGCCTTGTCGTCGAATGAAGACCAGTTGTCGTAATTGGCAACTACATGGACGATCCTGGTTTCTTCGGATACTTCCGCTTTGAAAGAGCCGTTGCCGACGCCATTCGTCTCCTGGCTGTCGAGGTCGGTCGCATGGACACGTCCGATGAAGAGTCCGTTCATGTCGAAGGTCAGCAACCATACGTCCGAAAGATTATTTTCGAAAGAGGCAGCACGTGTGGCAATCCTGTATTCCGGGATATTCACGGAAATCTTCAAGGTCGCTTTACCGGGAATACCGGGCTTCTCCACTTCGTATTCGTCCTGGCAGGCGAATAAAGCGAATGAAGCAATTAAATATATGATAACATTTTTCATAACTTTCATCTTTTACTATTTAACATCTCTCACGCAACGTACGGAAGAACGTAGCGGATTGAAACCGTTACCGCCTCCGACCCTGGGGTCCATAAATTGTACGGTACTACTGGCTCTGGCACTCCAGTACCAGCTTCCTTCCAGAATCTTTTTTACTTCGGCAGCCTTGATGTTCTGGAGTACGTCGATCAGATATACTTCTGCCAGTGTAGGCATACGCCAGTCCGAATAAGTCTCACCGGTCGTTTCATCTCTTTCAACATAGGTAGAGCATTTATTTCTGGAATTCAGATAACTGTCCGATGTCGTTACTCCGAACTGTGAAGCCAGCATCACGCGGGGAGAGATACGCCGGTTATTTTCCTCCGTATCGATCGTCTCGTTGTTTGCATCTCTCAGCGGGTAACCCAGAACTGCATTATTCCTGATGTATTCGGCATACGATCGTCCCAGTGCAGGATTGGCGGCATAATGTGTATATCCGCTACCGAAATCTTCATCGAATTCATCCGGATCGGGCAACGAGGAGAAGTCGGCAACAAAAGAACCGATCACGTACATCTTTTTATTATTCTGTCCCTGGCTGCCGCCTGGTGTTTCCGCTGAGATATCGGAACTAAGGTACAAGGCCGGATACTGTGTAACCGTGACCTTCTGTGTAAAACCGATTCCGTTCTTTACTGTGAATTCGATCTCTTTCGCAACAAAGTTTCCGGGAAGCGTACTGTTTATTACAATGTCTCCTGACTTAACTCCTTGCGAACAGGTTATATCGACTCCGTTAGCCCCGTTTGTGACAGTTGTTCCGTTGACAGTGATATCCGTTATTTCGACGTCCGGGGTGGATGACTGGAATGTCGTTGTATAACTCGTACGGTTCGGTAACGTGATCGTTGTCTGTTCCACGTAGAGAAAGTTGAATCCTTCTACCGAAACCAATACCTCTTTCGTTGTCCAGTCTTTGATCGTATAGTTGGCACTGATCTCTTTGGCAGATTCCGGTGTTTCAGACCCTGGTTTGTCTACCAGGATCGTGATATCGTATAAATGGTTACGTTCCAGTTTATAGATAGCGTCCCGTTCGGCTTCCTGTTCTTCGGACGGATTAGCCGTATCATCGGACGGTAACCGGAAATTGACAGGCACCTTATAGTAATTCTGCGTATATTCTTTTCCATCCGGACCGGTTATCGGAATATTCATGATCAGATATGTTTCGTTCTGTTGATCCTGGCTCCAATCGTTCGGATATGAATAGACGACCGTCTTGTCCGAGCCTGCACCGGAGGCGATATCCGTAAAACCAGCCATGCTCTGTAGCTGCGGGGTAGCCGGTGTTGCTGTTTCGAGTACGGATGCATTGGTTGCATACCGGTACAGCTTTTTGCTGATATTTTCGCTTTTCAAAGCTGAAAAACTATTTGTATAAGCTGTTGACACCCGTATTTTAGCAGCAGCCCTTTTCAATAGCACAGTAATTTCTTTGTTCATTATCACACCATCGTTCAGGATCTGGGCGGACGTGCCATCCATCAAAAAGCTATCCTGTATTTTATCGGGGTCCAGGGTTGAAACGGCTTGTGCTTTCAGTTCGGAAAGGGTAAGACCATTCGCCGGAACAGTTTGTGAATAGTTTGCTACAACATATGTATTATATGTCTTATCCCGGTTGAACTGTTCTTGCTTGGCGTTCAGAGTCACTGTGTATTCTCCGCTTACCGCTTTTCCGGAGGCTAAGTTTATATGTTGATAGAAAAAGCAGGCATCTTCTCCTTCCCCGTAAATGAACACATCCAGTGTCTTCACAAGGTTTTCATTCAGGTTGTCTTCACCGGTTTCCGTATCTGCTTTTGTGATGCCGGGTTGCGCCAATGATAACCGGATCGCTATTTTACCGGAATCGGCAAAAGGCTTATTCTCTAGCTCTTCCTGGCTACAGGAAGAAAGCAATAAAGTAAGCACCGATAAGCATAATATGATATAATTCTTATTTCGTTTCATAACCCTTTTCTCCTTTTATTTATATTCTGTTTGTGTGATCAGAATATCTGTATCATTGTCACCCGGGAATTTTCGTGATCCGTTACTCTGGAGCGGATTGATCTTGAGTTTTTCCCCTTCGACGGTGATATACAACCGTACTTCGCGTTGAGAACCTCCCCACGGCTTTGTTGCCCCGACTTTTATTTCGTAGATATTATCTCCTGCGATCCCTTTTGAAATGGCCAGTTTCCCGGCAGTCGATCCTTCTTTCCCGAAAGTAAATTCCAAACCGTTCGTTAATGTCGCTGTCCAGATAGCTCCTGCCGGACCTGTCAGGCGGAAGTTATAGCTGACATAGGACGTTTTATTTTGTGGCTCCCCATTCTGTACATAAGGATATTGTATGATCCCGTCAGTGGCACTCGTATTGTTTGCACTGAATTCATAATCTCCATCCTTTACCACGTGACCGATCTCTGAAACAGATTTGGTCCAGGGGAGAGTGATAGTTTTAAGCTCCAGTATATTGTCCGGATGATCGATGATCCCCATGACCGTATATACCGTATTCCGTTTCAGGCTGTATTTATTATCCGTCTGCCCGTTGTCGGTTATGTAACCTTTGTATTTATAAAGTTCTCCGTCTACTGTCACAGAAATACGTAAATAAGGTGTGATCAGCGAATCGGGCGCCCCCGGACCGGCTATGTTCTGATAACTGTAGAAAGAAGCCACCGCCTTATCCGGTGTGATAACGGAGAGGTCTTCGGGTACACGTTCCAGCGTATTATCGGAACTGATCGTCCGGCTCTCCTGTCTTTTTTCGACTGGCGAAACCATGACCTCATTTTGATATTTGCCGAGCGTATTGGTAACTTGATTGACCAGCTCGATTGAGTTCACGACTACTTCACTGTCCGTATACTTACTGTTTTTGAACATGTAAATGTCCAGTCGTGAAACCAGTCGTTCCATTGGCACGGTTACCTCTGTCAGAAAATCTTCTATGGGCGTTTCTTTCCTACCGACCATCAGGATATTAGTATCGCTGAAACCGTTCCGGTTCGAAATGGTCAGGTTTTCCAGTTCCTGTAAAGTCAGGTCACCTAATTCTTGTAAAGCGATTTCTCCTTTTGACGGAATTGAAAAGACCTTGTCCGGATCGTTATAATTCCCTATGGTATAGATAATCTTTGTCTGTGGTGAAACCTGGACCGATCGGATTAACTCATCCGTATATTGCGGAGTTATGACCGGAACCAGTTCGGTGTATTCACGACTGCCATCGGCTTTGTTGAATACATAGAGAGCCAGGCTTGAAAACTTACCGTCCCCCCCTTTGCTTAGGTTGTCTGCTGTTGCGCGAGTGGAGATAGTCATGTTCAGTCGTGCATCCATTTTCGCCGAGGTCTGATTCGTATCCTGGTCTTCAGTACAGGATGTAGCCAGCAGGGCGACAATGAAAACACCTATTGTCGCTATATATTTATTCTTGATTTTCATATCTTTATGGGGCTTATCCGAGGCCCGGTATTATCACCTCTTCATCCCAGGGTTTGACTGTGACCGAGGTCCCATTGAAACGGAAGCGGATCCCTACCGTCACTTCGTTGATCCCGTTGACCGTGATCCGGTTATCTTGCATGAAATCCTTTAGCTTCAATGTATATATTGTTTTATTAGTCTCTTTTCTTATCAGATTGATATAGATGCCGTTATCGTCGTTGAATCGCAAAACATTGAACTTTGTGTCGAAAGCGGGTGAATTTTCCTCTTTACGGGCAACCGGCCTGTACGAAACATTCTCCGAAGAGAATGTTTTCGCAAAGTCTACTGTCGGGCTCAGATTACCGATCTCGATGTCGATCGGTGATGTGGCATCTGCCAGAGCAGCCTCTTCCAGTCCAACCAGTTCAATATACATTTTTATGTGCGAGCTGCTGAAATAAACGGTATCTTCACTTGAGTTATCCTGAAATATTTCAATGTCCCTGCTTCCAATGTACAGGCTGTCATTAGTGGTGATCAATTCTTTTGTAAAATAGTGAGGGGCTGCAACCAAAGCAGTGTTTAAAGTTGAAGCCTGGTCGATCCGGGTGTCGTTCCGGGAATTTCCCCAACAAATGATCCGGTATTTGCCTGCCGGAAGATTGAGGGGAGTTCCCTGAACGCGTCTTAAATCGCCCTGATCCAGTCCGATCGTTTGTACTAGTGCTCCGTTTTCGCCATATACATACAGATCCACTTTTTCTATTTTTTCAGGGAATATATCCTTTGTCCCATCTCCGAAGTATCTGAAGACCAGGTTGGTGTCGCAACTAGCCAAATCTTCTTTGATACAACCGGTCATCAGGACAACCCATAATATGATGCTGAAATATATAATTCGTTTCATTTGTTCTGTATGTTGAAATTATTTTGAAATTGGAAATTACTGATCCAGGTCGAATCCCGGAGTGATCGTTTCTTCTGCCCAAGGAGCAATCGTTACATGAACCAATACGTTAAACTGAATATTTTCCAGGTCATTATCGAGCATCGGTATCAGTTCGACCTCCATATTATAGATCGTACCCGGTTTGAAGTCGGCAGCCGTCATTTCAACATCCGGTGCTTTGAAATACTTCACGATGTTGGCGAAGCGTGCCTTGTTGGCCAGCGATGGGTTGAATGCTGTCGTATTGGTGGACTGCATGCCTACTACATTGATATTTGTCAGGTCGAGATGTATTGTCGGTACCACTGATCCCGGGAAGAAGTTAAATGCATAGCTCTTTCCTGTCGCAGGAACCATATTTATTGTTTGATAAGCTCCTCCTGAATAGTTGTTGTAGCTGGCATATGCTGCGGCATCGTTGGGAGTAGGCTGATTGAACAGCCATTTGCCTTCCACGATATTGTTCACGGCTGAAGCATTGCTGTACAGGTCTTCTACATTTGTCGAATCATGATAGGTGTTGAAGAATTTATTCAGGTAGATACCTTTCAGGTCTGCAGTAAAGTCTGTCCAGGTGACTTTGGCTTCTTCTGTTTTTCCTCCGACAAGACGTGTGAATGTAAATTCTTTTTTGTCAGTGAAATAGATCCTGTTAATCTGTATACGGGCAAGGATCGGTTTAATGGTCACATTGGCCGTATAGGTCTGTCCGGAAGTCGGGTCCGGTTCGACCGGTTCGGCGACGATCGGTGTCAGGTCTTCATCGACGCCGGAATACAATACGCCTGATCCCTGCTGCTGGTCGAGTGTCGTTGTTACCTGGTTATCTACCACCGCACTACCCGGGTTGCCATAGATATATACTTTGGAAACGGTTTGAGGTACATTGATGAATTTTAAACCAGATCCTTCTCCTGTGCCGGTCAGTTTGCTCCAATCGGAATCGGCTGCAACATCTTTATTTACTGTCTTTGATACAACGACACTGTTGCTGGCATCTGTCAGATTGATAAGTACGCTGTTGACATTTATAGTATCTTTAGTCAGGAAATTCCCGGCTTCTGAGGCTCTTGTCTGGATTCCCGGCATTCCTGCCAATGATACGGAAATGGATTTAGGACCACCCGCATCGGGAACCGGGGATTCATCGTCATTGCTACATGCAAATAAAGTGGCTACAGCAAATAAAGCTGTAAATAAATTTCTGAAATTCATAACTCTCTGTTATTAATGATTAATACTCTGTGTGGAAGTCTTTCCCTCCTGTCTGTCATTAGTGGTTTCTTATGCGTTTATGAGGCATAAGAGTGGCTGTACATATAAAAATATATGTAAAATGTTTCTTAATTTGTAATACTCTTTTTTTGTTTATTTGAGGATATAGATGAGGCTCAGACCAGCTTTGGTGGGACCGAAATAATTCCTGTGGCCGTCTTTTATTTTACTACCACATTGGCCGCAGGGATATTTATCGTAATCCAGATAAGCATAACCAACTCCGATCGTCGCCTCTATGCTAAGGCGCTTATTGAGTATCCAATGATAACCATAGGAAACACCGGCTCCGTAGAGGTTGCCCTGATAACGGTGGTCTTTGAGTCCTAGCATCTTGATGCCGCCAACGTTGTACTCGGCATAATGTGCATGGAGTCCGAAGAAATGTCCGTTGAATCGTTCGCAGGTCCAGTAACGTAGTTCGGGTTGAACCAGCCAGTGTTTGAGTTTCTTGCTGTCGGAAAATGTCCATGGATTATAATTCCCCGACAGGTCGAGTGTAAATTTATCGGATAGCCCTATTTCAAACCCCAGGTTCGGGGTTGTCGTTGCCCAATATAATGCATTTGTTTTGATTGCATAAGCCGGTAAATGGTTTCTATTATCTTTTACTTGTGCTGCTATGCCACTGACAAATGCATAAATAATGCATATTATCAATATTCCTCTTCTCATCGTACTTTTACTCACAAATTGTTAAACATCCAAGAAGAACCTCCCTTATTGTTTCAGACGCCTTACGCCCTGATTTTTACCCTATGAGACTCTTGCTCTCTTTATGAATGAAACAACTATAATTCAGATAAGTTTTAGAAAGTATGTAGAATAAGAAATTTTGGCATAATATTTACTTTTGATGATACAATTTAAGGTTAAAAGGGTTCGAAAGTAACATCATAATCATCCAATACGCCGGATAATTCGTATGAACTTATGTACATATCTCCAAAATAAGAGGAAGTTCCATCGCTATAATCTATGAATATGGAATAGGGATACTCGTCATCCCAATACCATCTGAACGTATAAGTGGATTCTTCAAAGCCTTCTGGAAAGAAATTGTCATAGTATACAATTATTTCTTTTCCTCTGCCATCGGAAGAGAATATTATCTTTTGGTCACAGTCAAATCCTTCATAATCGATGTATTGGCGAAACCATCCGGAGCCATTGCACAATAAATCTTTCGGATCATCAACAGGGTCGAACGGTTTATCTTGGCAACTGTTGAATCCGCAAAGGATGGTAAGTGATAAAATAAGACTAAATATGCTTTTCTTTTTCATAACGATTCTCTTTTGTGAAGATACAAAGATAGTTTATGTTTTAATAAAATTAAAATGTAGGCAGATCAGTATAATATATGATAGGATAAATATGTCAAATTTAGAAATAATTGAACCCAAATAACAGGTTCTGTAGGGGCGGGGTTTGCCCGCCCTTTGCGACGATAATATAACAACCGGTGAAGATGGGCGGGCAGACCCCGCCCCTACGTTCACATCTGGTAAGTTTTGAACCTTACAACCTTTATTCCGGCAACTCATTTTCCACCGATTCGCTCCATTCCCCATTGTTTCCAATGATCAGATTGAAGGTGTTTTCCGAGTCATCGGGTTTGGGTGGTGTATATAGAATGCCGGTATAACGGATTACTTTATTAGCGATGGGTAGAATATCAGTCACTGTCCTACAACGCATAACCTGTCCGTCTATGTCGGTTGAGGTAAGTGTGGCAGATATTCTTTTGCTGCCGGATGCTACGAATGTGTAGAAAGAATGAGTCTTTCCGCTTTGTCCTTTATCATTTGGTTTAAATAAATAAGTGAAACTTTGTTCTTCGGAGGAAGCGAGTCCTTCTTTGGTCAGTATATTCAGCTTGGCCGGATAATTTTTTACCGAAATATCGAATTGTTTTATTACATCCGGTACAGGATCAATAGCCTTAAACTCTATCCTGCTTACAATCCGCTCCAGGTCAATATCCATATTCGTTTCTTCTGTCTTTTCCACATTGAAGACTTTTGTGCCATAGAAAGTATCGGATAGCTTGTCGAACGAAAACGTATTTTTCACAAATAAAGACTTCTTCGATTGATGAGCTAAAAAGTAGACCTGATAGTTACCGGCAGGCAATGTGTCATATACAATACTGAAATCATTATCGGTCTCTACATTATATATATGGTGTTTTACCGGTTCCTCCAGGTCATTTTTATCATAAACCAAATATTCGATTGTCGAGCAGAAGTCCTTTAGTTCTTTATCCGGGTTTTCTTTATCCGGGACTGTCGGTTCAGGGAACACGTTGGGCGGCATACTGCGGGTAGAAGGGAACGGAAGTACCTCTTTTTGAAGTTGAATACTGAATTGTACGGGAAATAAATTCTTTACAATTTCAACCTCGTCCGAAGCCGGATCATTACAACCTGCGAGCCAAAACAGGCAGGCAACTGCACATAATTCTTTCTTTTTCATAGCAAAGGAGTTATTAATGATAAAATCTACACAAAGGAAATACTAATTTCGGAATTTAAAAAATATTAAGGAGAGAACTTGCCGGTTATGAGCAGAACTTTTTCTAGATTTGTAGAAAACAGACTCAATGTAATAACCTTAAAATTAAAAAGAAAATGGCACGTCCAGTAACTTTATGTACCCTTCAATGGGGAGATTTACCCCTTGAAACAGTTTGTGAAAAAGCGAAAGCGTTCGGATATGACGGATTGGAACTGGGATTACCCAACCATCTGGATGTTCGTCGTACGGATCAGGCCTATTACGACGGCATAAAAGAACTGCTGGGTAAATATGACCTGAAACTTTATTGTATATCGATCCATCTGATCAGCCAGGCTGTCTGCGATAATATCGACCGGCGGCATAAAGCAGTTCTGCCCGATTGTATCTGGGGAGATGGAGAACCTGAAGGCGTACGCCGGCGTGCAGCCGAATATATGGTACAAACGGCTCATGCCGCTAAAGCATTAGGCATTGATGTGGTTGCCGGATTTACAGGTAGTCCTATCTGGCACTGGCTTTACTCTTTTCCTCCTGTTACGGATCAGATGATTGAAGACGGCTATGCCGATTTTGCCCGTCGTTTCATACCAATTATGGACGAGTATCAGAAATTGGGTATCCGTTATGGTCTGGAAGTTCATCCGACGGAAATTGCTTTCGATACGTATTCTGCCCGTAAGGCGCTCGAAGCATTGAACAACCATCCGGCCTTCGGTTTCAATTACGACCCGAGCCATATGGGTTATCAGGGCGTCGATTATGTCGATTTTATTTATCAGTTCTCCGACCGTATCTTCCATGTACATATGAAAGATGTTTATTGGAGTGATACCCCGAAACAGATCGGGGTGTTCGGAGGTCATTCCACTTTTGGCGATTCCCGCCGTTATTGGAATTTCCGCAGTATGGGACGCGGCCGGATCGGTTTCGAAGAGATTATCCGTGCTCTGAACGATATCGGTTATCAGGGACCGCTGTCGGTTGAATGGGAAGACAGTGCGATGGACCGCGAACATGGTGCGCGTGAATCCTGTGCCTTTGTTAAACAAGTGGATTTCCAGCCTTCGGGACATGCCTTCGATGCATTCTTCGATAAGAAATAAAAAGGTAACTGACTATTAAACTATGCCGTAGCTGGAGTAGTGACACTACTATGGCAGACCATTGCCATTACGATGACAAGGTAATGCCAATAGCATGGCACTACCTCTTGTCTGCGGTAAAGCTTTCGTTCGTTACAGGTCATTTATCACCTCATAACTTTTCTTTATAAGCTTCGGATGGATTTTCGCCATAAATAATTAACTTTGCGGTTGGTTGAAAAGTAAAAACTAAAGTATGAAGAAAATTAGAGCCGCCATCGTTGGATATGGCAACATTGGAAAGTATGTGTTAGAGGCCCTGGAAGCTGCTCCCGATTTTGAAGTAGCAGGTGTTGTACGTCGTAATCCGAATGACGTACCAGACGAACTGAAAGCTTATACTGTAACTGACAGTATCACTAAGTTAGATAAAGTAGACGTTGCCGTTTTGGCAACTCCTACCCGTAGCGTTGAATCATTCGCTAAAGAAATTCTTTCATTAGGTATCAATACGGTAGATAGCTTCGATATCCACGGAGGTATCGTAGACCTGCGCCGTTCGCTGGATGCTGTAGCCAAAGCACATAATACGGTTGCCGTTATTTCTGCCGGATGGGATCCGGGAAGCGACTCTGTTGTTCGCGCCTTACTGGAAGCAATGGTTCCGAAAGGAATTACTTATACAAACTTTGGACCGGGTATGAGTATGGGACATACGGTTGCCGTAAAAGCGATCGAAGGTGTGAAAGCCGCTTTGTCGATGACGATCCCGATGGGTACAGGCGTTCACCGCCGCATGGTATATATCGAAGTGAAAGACGGTTATGATTTCAAGCAGGTGGCTGCTGCTATCAAAGCCGACGATTATTTTGCACACGATGAAACGCATGTGATGCAGGTAGAATGCGTAGATAACCTGCTGGATATGGGACATGGTGTGAATCTGGTGCGCAAAGGTGTATCAGGCAAGACACAGAACCAGTTGGTTGAATTTGACATGAAGATCAACAATCCGGCTCTTACTGCACAAATCCTGGTTGCCGTTGCCCGCGCAAGTTTCAAACAAAAGCCGGGTGCTTACACTATGATCGAATTACCGGTGATCGATATGATCTGCGGTGAAAGAGAAGACTTGATCAGACGACTAGTTTAATATAAAAAATATGCTTGATTTTATTACCTGGACGGCTGACCCCGCCATCTTTTCCATTGGTTCACGCGAAATTCGCTGGTATGGACTTGCTTTTGCCATCGGCTTCTGGATTGGTTACACCATCGTGAGCCGGATGTGGAAAAATGAAAAACTTCCTCCTGCATGGATCGATTCCTTGCTTATTTATACTATGGTAGGAACTGTGGTCGGCGCCCGGCTAGGACACTGCCTGTTTTATGATCCCGGATATTATCTAGCTAATCCGATAGAGATATTCAAGGTTTGGGAAGGCGGACTGGCAAGTCATGGCGGTACGTTAGGTATTGTGATCGCCATTTATTTCTATTCCAAACGTGTCTCACATAAAAGTATGCTGTGGACGTTTGACAAGCTGGTGGTTCCGACCGGGCTGGTTGCGGCTATGATCCGTCTGGGTAACCTCATGAATCATGAAATATACGGACATCCAACCGATATGCCGTGGGGATTCCGTTTTATCGAGAACTTACATGCCTGGAAAATGGGAGCGGAGCCAATCTTTACGGTACCCAGCCATCCGACACAGTTGTATGAGGCACTGTGTTATCTGGTCACTTTCGGGATATGTATGTGGCTTTATTTTAAAAAGCAAGCCTGGAAACGCGAAGGACTTATTTTCGGGGTCTTTATGATCATCGTGTTCGGATCGCGTATCTTCATCGAATTTTTGAAGAACAATCAGGAGGCTTTTGAAGATAGTATGATGCTGAATATGGGCCAGTGGCTCAGTTTTCCGTTTGTTTTGGCCGGTTGCTGGTTCGTTTGGAGAGCACTGACGAGAAAGCCGAACAATTACGAAGAATTAAAAAGACGAAATTAAAGAGATGTATAAGTTAAAAGAAATAGCAGATAAGGTATATTACGTAGGAGTTAACGACCGTCAGAAGGCCCTCTTCGAGAATATGTGGCCGCTTCCGTATGGTGTTTCCTATAATTCATATTTGATTGTAGACGAAAAGACTGTATTGGTGGATACGGTGGATGTTTGCTACTCTGATATCTTTTTGAAAAAAATAGCAGATGCACTGGACGGACGGACGCTCGACTATCTGGTCGTGAACCATATGGAACCCGATCATGCCGGAAGTATCCGCCTGTTGCGCCAGCAATATCCCGACGTGCAGATCATTGGTAATAAGCAGACATTTGGTATGCTGGACGGCTATCACAATATAACGACCGGACTTTACGAAGTGAAAGAAGGGGATACGCTGAATATCGGCCGTCATCAGCTTTCTTTCTATATGGCTCCGATGGTGCACTGGCCGGAGGTGATGGTGACATACGATTCGACGGACAAGTTGCTGTTCTCTGCCGATGCTTTCGGTACATACGGTACATTGGACGGCGGTGTGATCGATGAGGAAATGAATGTGGATCATTACTGGGAAGAAATGATCCGTTATTATTCCAATATTGTCGGTAAATACGGTAATCCGGTACAGCGTGCTTTACAGAAACTTTCTGTATTGGGTATCGAAACGATCTGTTCGACTCATGGCCCTGTATGGCGTAAATATGCTAAGAAAGCGGTTGAGATATACGATCGTCTGAGCCGTTATGAAGGAGAAGACGGTGTTGTCGTTATCTATGGAAGCATGTATGGTAATACGGAACAGATGGCGGAAGCGATCGCTTCATCGCTGTCGGCACATGGCGTGAAGAATATTGTGTTGCATAATGTTAGCAAGAGTCCTGCATCCTATATATTGAAAGATGTATTCAAATATAAAGGTATCATCATCGGCAGTCCGACTTACTCGAACAGTTTGTTCCCGGAAGTGGAAGCTATTCTGAGCAAGATTGAAATGCGCGAGGTGAAGAACCGTTTGTATGGTTACTTCGGTTCATTTACCTGGGCCGGTGCTGCGGTAAAACGCCTGACGGCTTTCGGAGAAAAGATGAAATGGGAAACTGTTGGTACTCCTGTTGAACAAAAACAGGGCTTGAAAGCCGATAAGTATGAAGAATGCTGGGCTTTGGGCGAAGCGATGGCGAAACAGCTGACGGCTGACAAGTGATAGTTGACAGTTAAAAAAGGATCTAAAAAAACTATTAATAACCTATCAGTTCCGGTGCGCGGAGGAGGGTGACTATATCTGTCACTTGTCAACTGTCAACTGTCAACTGAAAAAAACGCAAACGTTATGAGACTGATTATTGAACCTGATTACGAGCAACTCTCAAAATGGGCTGCTAATTATGTTGCTGCAAAGATTAAGAAAGCGAATCCGACAGCAGAAAAACCGTTTGTACTGGGATTGCCTACCGGATCATCTCCGCTGGGAATGTACAAGAACCTGATCGAGCTGAATAAACAAGGTGTTATTTCCTTCCAGAATATCATCACTTTCAATATGGATGAATATGTAGGTCTGCCGAAAGATCATCCTGAAAGTTATCATTCTTTCATGTGGAATAACTTCTTCAGCCATGTGGATATCAAACCGGAAAACGTAAATATTCTGAATGGTAACGCTCCTGATCTGGAAGCTGAATGTGCTGCTTATGAAGCAAAAATGAAGGCTGTGGGTGGTGTAGACCTGTTCCTGGGTGGTATCGGTCCTGACGGTCATATTGCATTCAACGAACCGGGGTCTTCTTTGTCTTCACGTACTCGTGTAAAATCGTTGACTACAGACACGATCATCGCTAACTCACGTTTCTTCGATAACGACGTGAACAAAGTACCGAAAACTTCTGTAACGGTTGGCGTAGGTACTGTACTGGATGCTAAAGAAGTATTGATCATGGTAAACGGTCATAACAAGGCTCGTGCTTTGCAGCAGGCTGTTGAAGGTTCCATCAATCAGATGTGGACAATCACTGCTTTACAGATGCACCCGAAAGGTATCATCGTGGCTGATGAAGCTGCTTGTGCTGATATCAAAGTAGGTACATACAACTACTTCAAAGATATCGAAAAAGATAATCTTTGTCCTTGTAGCTTGCTGAAGTAAGTATTAAAAGCTTATAAAACGAAAAACGGAGCTGTATCCTTTTGGTACAGCTCCGTTTTTGTTAGTCTTTATTTCCTGATATGATACCCGGGTCGTTGTCCATGTTTTGGACGGCTTTACGGATGTTCTTCAGTTGTTTGCCGAAATTGAGATTGAAATTGAATTTAATGACTACCGTTCTCGCCATATTATTACTGTGAATATCCGATTTTACAGGATTGAGGGCCGACCAGTTTTCGTTTTCAGATCTGTAAGTACGGATAAAAGGATTGTATACCCCAGCCATTACCGACCAGGCCGGCATTTTATATCCAACCATGAGTGTGTGCATCAAATCGCCTTTCATCAATTGTTCTCCATAAACATATCGGTTTGGAGGAACAATGGTTGCGAAATTGGCGAGCCAGTGACGATATGAAAAGTCAAGATTGACACGAAGCAATTTCATTGTATAGGTATGTAAATAGTTGTTGCCGTGACTGATGTAGCGGTTGAGGCCGGGAATAACAGAGATACTGAGGTGGTCTTTCCAGGGTTTTATGTGGAAGTCTACTTCAAAAGCTAGGTTCTGAAAAGATTTCTGATTATCGTATGTTCGGACAAATTTACCCTCTTCGTAGAATATGGATTCCATGATCGGCTTGTGCTCATAATTATAGGTTACTAATGCGTCTATTCCGAAAAGACCTTTGTTATATCCTGCATTGAAGGATTGATTGATGCTTTGGAACGATTTCAGGCCGGGATTTCCTCTTCGTACTTGTAATACGTCAATGGGTTGTTCCACGTCGTTGAGATAAGCGATAGAGGGAGTGTTATTCTTCAAAGCTGCACTGTAACGGAAAGATAGGTCCTGATTTGGATTGTAAGTGACGCGTAGAGACGGTTGCAGGGCATATTTTTCATTCTTATTATTGCGTTGGCTATAATAGAAGCGGGAGAGAGTCAGGTTTGCCATGTAACTCCATTTTCCTGTTTTCAGTTGGTATTCTCCATAGGCGAAACTTTCGCTTTGATTCATCGTTACATCGGTAGTTGCTGTTCCTGTATATTTATTATCCGTATAAGACTGGATATGTTTTATACCTCCGGTGAATTGACTTTTTCCTATTCTTTTTTCATAAATACCTTCTGCTATCAATGAATACTTTTTTCCTGAAATATCGGATAATATATCTGTCTCAGGGATATTCTCTCTTATTTCCTGATAAATACGGGTATTCTTGGTCTCTATATAAGTCCCGACCAGATTAAATATCAATGACTGGTTGCTTTTTAGATTGTGGTGAAAGTAAAGGTCGAGAGCCGGGATATGATTTTTTTCTACCGTATGGTCGTAAATAGACAGAGGAATGTCCACCCCCGATGAGTAGAGCTTGCTTTTACGATCTTCATATCCGGCGGGAAAATCGTTATAGCTATACCGGAATTGTACATTGAAGATGTATTTATCTTTTTCCAGCAGACTGTAATTCAGATTTGAATACAGTACTTTTTTATTAAAAAGTGTGGGTTCTCCTATTTCCTTTCGTTCTAGTTCGTGATCGGGAAATAGGTATTTTTCATCGTATTCACGTATCCAGTCACCTTTGCGCTGGATAAAGCGGACATTAGCTGAAAATTCTGATTTGCCGTTATTATAGTTTGCGGAAAGCATATCGTCTATGGAGGTACGATCTTTTCCGATACTGTGAAAAGCACCGCCACGGATGCCGCCTCCCGATTCTTTTTTACATGTTATATAATCTATTACTACAGCGGCATTTCCGTAACGCACTCCCGGGCTGTCGTGATATTCGATCCGGACAATATCCTCCGGATTCAAGGCTGCTATTTCGGGATAGGTGACAAGTATCCCGTTGACTCTCAATTGTACTTCTCCATTTCCCGGGGTGGTTATTTCTCCGGATATTACATCTACCATAATACGGGATAACTGCATTTTATTTAGTAGATCAACTCCGTTCGTAGAACCTTTTCGCTGAGTCTCGGAAGGTAATATCGACAGTCTGTCTCCTTTATTGATAACCGATTTAGCGGTTACGGTCACTTCGTCCAGGAGAAAGGATGAGGTAGTCACAAATGTAGAATCTCCCAACATGGTTACTTGTTGGGCCGATACAGGTAGGAGCTGTAAAAATATAGTAGCGATAAATGATAAAATTGTCTTTGTCTTCATACGATTCATTTCTAATTCCGTTCATTCGGTTTGTTGTAATTCAAAATTGTAATTGTTTGGATAGCCTATCTATATATCGGTGACGAATGACCGAAAAGAATATTTTAGAAAAGTGAGCTAAACTTTATTTTCTTTGTAATAGTTTCGATCAGGTAACGTTTATACTGTATACGGTTAAAAAAAGTAAAAATGTTTTTATTTTGCTTTTAGTGTTTATCTTTGGTCCGTGTTTATGAGTAAAAACGGGCCTTATGGAACGTATATAATTGTTTAAATTTATTGAGATAGTATTTTGTGTTTAATATCTAAAACAATTTAGTAGTATGAAAAAGATCGCTTTATTATTGTTGCTTTTCGTCGCATTTCAGGCAAGTGCACAAGAATTTCATTTTATTCCGAAGATCGGTTTGAACTTTGCCAATATGACAAATATTGACGGAAGTATGAAACCGGGACTGAATGTAGGTGTAGCCGGTGAAGTGATGATGACTGATAACTTTGCAATAGAACCGGGGATATTCTATTCGATGCAAGGATCTAAACTGAAAGAAAGTGGTGCTTCAGTGAAATTTAAGAATGATTATTTGAATATTCCTTTTTTATTTAAAGGCTATGTTTATGAAGGATTTAACTTATTTGCAGGTCCTCAGATAGGAATCAAGGTTTCTTCAAAGTTAAAAGCATCTGAATCCGGAACCTCTGTTTCAACGGATATTGCCAGCGATTGGTTTAAATCATTTGATTTTTCGGTAGCGATTGGTGCTGGTTATCAGACATCTCAGGGTGTAATGTTTTCATTAAGCTATAATATAGGATTGACAAATGTTCTTGATAAAGACAATATCGCTTCTTTTATAAATAAAAATAGTAGTTTAGGTATTAGTGCTTCCGACCTGGATGGAAAAAGCCGTAACGGTGTCCTTCAGTTCAATGTCGGTTGGCGTTTCTAAGAGATGTAATATCGGATTCTGCAAACTATATAACGAAATCTGAATATATCCGAATAGAAAAGAATGATATTTTTGTGGTATAAAATTCTATTACCATGAAAAAGATAATAATTAATTTCTTGTTTCTGTTCTTGTCCATACCTTTCGTTTGTGGGCAGGAACAGATCTTACCAGTCCCTTCCCATCGACCCAGTCCAGCACAGCAAAAACAGATTGCCCGTAAATATGGGATGTTCATCCATTTCGGACTGAATACATTCCAGGATCAGGAATGGACGGATGGTTCCAAGCCAGCCTCTTCTTATCGACCGACGACTGTCGATACCGATCAATGGATCAGGGCGGCAAAGGAGGCCGGCATGAAATATGTCATTCTTACGGCAAAACACCATGAAGGATTCTGTCTGTGGGATAGTAAATATACGGAATATGATGTAGCGAGTTCGGGTAATACCACAAATGTAATTGAATCGATAGCAAAATCCTGTAAAAAATATGATATCGGTCTGGGACTGTATTATTCTTTATGGGACCGTAAGGTGAATGCAGATGTGAAAGATCCTGGTAAAGACGCCGCCTATAATGAATACATGCTTTACCAATTAGATGAATTGATCGATATTGTGCAGCCGCATACCAATATTGTAGAGTTCTGGTTTGACGGAGGTTGGGAAAAAGAGAATTACCGTTGGCCGGTGAAAGAGATTTATCAGACGATAAAATCGAGACAGCCGGATTGCCAGATCGGTATAAACTGGACGATCGGCTTGCCGGATAATCCTGATGCTCATCCTGTATTGCCGGAAAACCAGCAGGAAGGTTATCCGATCCGTTACTTCCCGAGTGATTTCCGTCTGGGAGATCCCTATCTGCCTGCTGATAATGATCCGAAAGTCTTTACTCATGAAGGAAAAGAGTATTATATGCCGTGGGAATCGACCATTTGTATCAGCGAACGTTGGTTCTATAATACGACCGACAAAAAATATAAACCAGTTGACGAGTTGGCAAAACTGTATCATCAGTGTACAAAGAATGATAATATCCTTATCCTGAATTGTCCACCTGATCGTAGCGGTAAAATACGGACAAAAGATATCCAGCTATTGAAAGAGTTGCGGGAAAAGATTCAATAAAACACTTTTATATATGGGCAGAGCTGTTAATGATTATACATATCTTTGTTATAAAAATCTAATATTTTGATCTGGGCATTGTAGGCCGTTTGTGCCGGACTATCGGGATTCAGTTCTATGGCTGTCAGGTAATTATTCAATGCCTGTCGGATATCGCCCATTTTACGATATACATTCCCACGCAGGTAAAATGCTTCATCGTCTGAAGCATTTTTTTTTATGTATTCATCCAACAAACGCAAGGCTTCTTCTGTTTTATTATCGTTGATAAGTTGTCTGATTGTTTCCATATTGAAATAATGTGATATTTTGTGGACAAAGATAATTCTGAAGTGCTTACATACATAATAATCACGGTTTAAAAAACTGTTTTTTTGTTACTGATGTACGGTTACGTTAATTATTTATGTAAGTTTGCACTCGATTTCTAAAAAGTGAAAAGTGATTATGCAAAAGAATCTGGTAATAGTGGAGTCACCTGCCAAGGCAAAAACCATAGAAAAATTCCTCGGGAAAGATTTTAAGGTTATGTCAAGTTACGGTCATATCCGCGATTTGAAAACAAAAGAATTTAGTATCGATATCGAGCACAATTATGCTCCGCAGTACGTGATTCCGGCTGATAAGAAGAAGTTGGTTTCCGAATTGAAATCCGAAGCGAAGGCAGCCGAACAGGTATGGCTGGCATCCGATGAGGACCGCGAAGGAGAAGCTATATCCTGGCATCTGTACGAAGTTCTGGGATTGAAACCGGAAAATACTAAACGTATTGTTTTCCACGAAATTACCAAGAATGCTATTTTGCATGCTATCGAAACGCCGCGTGATATCAATATCGACCTGGTGAATGCACAGCAGGCACGTCGTGTATTGGACCGTATCGTGGGTTTTGAACTTTCTCCTATTCTATGGAGGAAAGTGAAACCAGCACTGTCTGCCGGTCGTGTACAGTCGGTTGCTGTCCGCCTGATCGTAGAACGTGAACGTGAGATCAATGAGTTTGTCTCGGAAGCAGCCTATCGTATCATAGCTAATTTTACGCTTCCTGACGGGACAACGATCCTGAAAGCGGAGTTGAACAAGCGTCTGAAAGATAAAAAAGAGGTAATGGAGTTTTTGGAATCCTGCAAATCTGCCTCTTTTAGTATCGACGAGATCACAAAGAAACCAGTAAAGAAATCACCTGCACCTCCTTTCACTACTTCAACATTACAGCAGGAAGCTGCCCGTAAGTTGGGATACTCTGTGTCGCAGACCATGATGATCGCACAACGTCTGTATGAATCCGGATTGATCACTTATATGCGTACCGACTCGGTGAATTTAAGTGACCTGGCGTTAGGAACGTCCAAAGAGGCTATCCTGGAAACTTATGGAGAGAAATATTATAAATTCCGCCAGTATCACACGAAGAGCAAAGGGGCACAGGAAGCGCACGAAGCTATCCGTCCTACCTATATAAGTAATACGGAGATCAGCGGATCGGCACAGGAAAAGAAATTATATGAATTGATCCGCAAACGGACGATTGCGTCACAGATGGCGGATGCCGAACTGGAACGTACGACGATTTCCGTTTGTATCAATAATAAGAAAGAAAAGTTTGTAGCTGTAGGTGAGGTGATCACATTCGACGGCTTCCTTCAGGTATACCGTGAAAGCTACGATGATGAAAACGAAAAGGAACAGGAGAATGGTCTGTTGCCGCCGGTAGAATTGCATGAGGTATTGTCGTTGAACGATATCGTAGCAACGGAACGTTTTACTCAGCGTCCGCCGCGTTATACGGAAGCCAGTCTGGTGCGCCGTCTGGAAGAACTGGGTATCGGTCGTCCTTCTACGTATGCTCCTACCATTCAGACGATACAGAATCGCGAATATGTGATCAAAGGCGATAAGGATGGTGTGGAACGTGTTTATAGCGTGATCACGCTTGCAAAAGATAAGATCAAGGAAGTCGATAAGAAAGAAATTGTCGGTGCAGACCGTAACAAGCTGATGCCTACTGATATCGGTACGGTTGTGAACGATTTTCTGATGTCTTATTTCCCGGATGTACTGGATTATAATTTTACAGCCAGTGTGGAAAAGGAATTTGATGCTGTTGCTGAAGGAGATATGGTCTGGACAGAAGCGATCGATAAGTTTTATAAGTTATTCCATCCGATCGTAGAAGAAACAGCCGCCGTGAAAACAGAGCATAAGGTCGGTGAACGTCAGCTGGGCGTAGATCCTAAGAGCGGCAATCCGGTGTTTGTAAAAATCGGTCGGTATGGTCCGGTTGTACAGATCGGTCAGGCTCATCCGGATGACAAAGAGGCTCCTAAGCCTCAGTTCGCAACATTGATGAAAGGCCAGTCTATCGAAACGATCACGCTGGAAGAAGCATTGAAATTGTTCGATCTGCCTCGCACGATCGGCGAATATGAAGGTAAAGATATGGTAGCCGCTATCGGTCGTTTCGGACCGTTTATTCGCCATGATGGGAAATTTGTCTCTATACCGAAGGATATGAATCCACTTTCCATTACGGCCGAAGAAGCGATCGAGTTGATCGATGAAAAGCGTAAGAAAGATGAACAACGTTTTCTGAAGAAGTTTGAGGAAGATCCTGAATTGGAAATATTAAATGGCCGTTATGGTCCTTACATTACTTATAAGAAAGCCAATTACCGGATACCGAAGACAGTTACGAATCCGGAGAAACTGACTTATGAAGAATGTATGAAAATCGTTACCGAAGCTGCAGAAAAGCCTGCGGCAACGAAGAAACGAACGACAAAGAAAAAAGCATAATCCGATAGATCATAAAAAAACTCCTGTTGATTTCTCAGCAGGAGTTTTTTTATATTATATATGTATTGGATCTGATTACATTCTTTCCGGAACTTCGATCCCCAGCAACGACATACCAGATTTTACGATCTTGGCTACGTTGGCTGACAGTACAAGGCGGAATTGTTTGATCTCCTGATTTTCTTCACGTAGGATAGAGAAATCATGATAGAACTGATTATATTCTTTCACCAGGTCGTAAATGTAGTTGGCGATATAAGCCGGGCTGTATTCTTTACCTGCTTCTTTCACTGTCACTGCATAGTCGGCGATCATCTGGATCAACCCTTCCTCTTTCTCCGAAATAGGGGTGTTAACCGGTAATTGTTCGGGAAGAACAATTCCTTGTTCGGCAGCTTTGCGCAAAACGGAACGGATACGGGCGTATGTGTACTGAATGAACGGACCGGTATTCCCGTTAAAGTCGATAGATTCTTTCGGGTTGAAGGTCATATTCTTACGCGGGTCGACTTTTAGGATAAAATATTTCAGTGAACCTAATCCTACTATGCGGGAAATATTATTCGCTTCATCCGGAGTCATTTCATCCAGTTTCCCTAGTTCCTGAGATATTTCGTGAGCCGTGCCGATCATTTCTTCCATTAGGTCGTCAGCATCGACAACAGTACCTTCACGGCTCTTCATTTTTCCTTCCGGGAGTTCTACCATTCCGTAGGAGAAGTGCACCAAGCCTTTACCGAATTCGAAACCTAACTTATCGAGCAGGATGGATAATACCTGGAAATGATAATTTTGTTCGTTTCCAACGACATAGATCATTTTGTTGATCGGGTAATCGTCGAAACGCAGTTTGGCTGTACCGATATCCTGTGTCATATATACGGAAGTACCGTCGGCACGGAGTAACAGCTTTTCATCCAGTCCGTCTTTTGTCAGGTCTGCCCATACCGAACCATCTTCACGGCGGTAGAAAATTCCCTTTTCAAGACCTTCCATTACTTTGCCTTTTCCTTCCAGGTAAGTTTGTGATTCGTAGTATATTTTGTCGAAGTTTACCCCCATCATTTTATAGGTTTCATCAAAACCGGCGTAAACCCAATTATTCATCTTTTCCCATAATGCGCGGACTTCGGCATCGCCGGCTTCCCATTTACGAAGCATTTCACGTGCTTCAGCCATAAGCGTAGATTGAGCTTCAGCTTCTTCTTTAGTCAGGCCCTTTGCTTCCAGGTCTTTCAGTTCCTGTTTATAATGCTTGTCGAATAATACATAGAAATCACCGATCAGGTGGTCGCCTTTTTTGCCGGATGATTCAGGAGTAACGCCCTCACCCCATTTCTGCCAGGCGAGCATCGATTTGCAGATATGAATACCACGGTCGTTTACAATATTCGTTTTAACGACTTTGTTCCCGTTTGCCTTCATGATCTCTGACAAACTGTAACCAAGCAGATTGTTACGTACGTGACCGAGATGCAGGGGTTTGTTTGTGTTAGGAGAAGAATATTCGATCATCACCAACGGAGATTGTTCCGTAACAGGAATGATCCCGTAAGATGGTTGTGCATTGACCGTATTCAACAGGTCGATCCAGCAAGGACCGGCAACGGTCAGGTTCAGAAAACCTTTGATTACGTTGAACTCAGATACAGCCGGTTCATTTTTCAGCAAATACTCGCCGATTTCCTGGGCTGTCTGTTCCGGTGATTTCTTGGATGTACGAAGAAAAGGAAATACAACCAGGGTAAGATGTCCTTTAAACTCTTTTTTTGTCTTCTGTAACTGAATCTGGGCCTCTGAAACTTCGGCACCGTACAGTTCTTTAATTCCGGCAATGATCGCACCGGTGATCTGCTGTTCAATAACCATATTCTTACTTCTATATATTCTGATTTTATTTTGGATGCAAAGGTACATGATTATTTTCTAAAAACCTGCGTATAGGTATTTTGAATTAGCAGGAACCCGAGCCTTTACTATAAATCTTCTTTTTGGATGATCACTTGCTTTTTTCATGCGAAAGCCGTTGAATTATGTATGGTTAGCATGTGTGTATAGTTAAAATGTCGAGAAAGTTGCGGAAAATGTAAAATACCCGTGGGGGTGTTGTGAAATAGGAGATATATTGTATAATGCGTGTATGATATCAGAAACGGTTATCGCGCAATGATTTATTTGACATTTACGATCTTTGTAATGATATAGAAAGAGTGTTTTTGGGATAATTTATATGCTTAAAGTTACGCCAAAATAAATAGTGGTCGTTAATGATGGGATATAACTTTAGAGTCGGTAGTTTTTATAGAGTAAGAGCCAATAGCACTAGAATTTTACAAAATCTCATGGGAGATCAAAAAAGGCTTATTAGATGATGTTGGATAAATGCGGCACATACATAAATTTGGTTTGTCTCTTATTTTTGATTGCTTTTTCATCTTGTGTAGATGAAACAGTCATTAATAAAAGTACAAAAAGTTCTTATCTGTCGATCAGTGGACTCGGACTAAGTGGTACTCACCCGGGTACTGCAGAGGATTATTATGTAAGTTCTTTTCGTGTCCTGGCTTTTGACCATGTGACAAATTTATGTATATCCAATGTCCTGTACTCTGCAGGACAGTTAGTGAATAACACGGTAGAACATCCTATTGATCCGGGAACTTATCGTTTTGTATTTTTGGCAAATGAACCGACGGAGTCTTTGATTTCATCTGCTTTGGATGCGATTACTTCATATAGCAACTTAGACAATATTGCTTATCCGGCAAATGCTTTTGCCTCGAATAAGAATATTCCTATGATGCAGGAAATCGAATATGTTAAGGTTTTGACCAAAGGGGCAGGAGCGGAATTGAGTGGTGGTACGATAGTCTCCGAATTGAAACTGAAGTTGAACAGAATGGGAGTTCGTGTTGACGTGTTACTGAAGGCAGCTGATGATTTTGAAACAGAATTTAAAGGCGTTACATTCAGTAATATACCTGATAAGGTCGCTCTGACAGATAATTATACAGGTACTATTGAACGAAGTGTGACCCGCCAATTGCTAAGGACTTCCGATGCAAGTTATTTTTCAGATACGACGATTGCCGGTGTTACATGGGCTAAGAAAATTTCTCGTATCATTTTACCTGCCAATGAGCCAGCTTCTTCAACCGATGAGTCGAAAGCTGTTATTTTCACATTGAATATGGAAACGAGGTATAACCCGTCATGTAGATTGGCTATTAGTTCGGAACCGGATGCAAATTATAGTTTGCCGAAAAATACGAAATTGGATTTTACTGGAACTATAAAGGATTTTTTACTGGTGAATATCATAGCGTCTGACTGGAATTATGATTGGATCGGTTGGGAGATACCAGGGAATAGAATATTGAATGTTTCGGATACAAAGGTGAATATTACTGATTTTAACGGGGCACGAATTTCGTTTAAATCGAATATGCCGTATGTATTCGTGGATGAAAAAGTCGTGGATCGGAGTACCGGTGCTGAATTACAAACCAGCCAGGTCTTTAATGTCTTGTCTTACAGGTCTGATAATAGTAATTTGAATAAAAATGAAAGATTCAATTATAATCCTGCGACGGGAGATGGTTATATGGATATTTTACTGGACCAACCCAATGTGGCGGGAACAAAGACCTATACACTCACATTGGTAGGTACGGATGATTATTGGAGTAAAACAAATCTTATAAAAAAGACGATTGATGTCACTGTAAATCAAAATGGAGTGCGCTTTGACTTCGGATCAAAGGCTGAAGGCTATGATTCTTATATAGGTGCTTTTTTCAGAAATAGTGAAAAAGGTGAAAGAGTAATCAGTGGAAACAGATGGGGGGTGGCGGATGCCTGGACGGCAGAAGTGGATGAAGCAAACGGGGGCCGGGATTTTATAGTATTAAGTACAACTCCCAGTTTTGACCCTTATATAGGAACTGACAATCCTGGTGATCCGGAAAAATATCCGGTTACACCTAATCAATATCAGGGGGAAAGTGGTACCTCCGTGAAAGGGAGAGGACGTATTTATTTCCGGATTGGCATGGCAGAAACAAGAGCCGAAGGAAGTGCTCCGAGATATGGGGTAGTGAATGTCACTTATGCTCATGGTAATGCTACTTATACAGCCCAATTATATATTCGCCAGGGTGAAGAGCCTGATTATCTGATGAGAGGCGGGGGACAGTCCGGAACTTCCAGTTACGGAGCTAAATTCTCTCCGTATAATTTGACGGTGAGTACTTTTAAAAATACCCCGAATACGACTTTGAAGTATTATGAGATGAATTATAGTAATCTTGCTACTGAAGTCGATTTTGTAAAATATCCGACTCAGGCCGGAGCTCATTTTCAATGGGGATTACCGATAGCTAATGCAGTTATGGGACGTCGTGCATATCATCCGACTAATAAGAATCTGGGTAGTGTTTCCCCCTGGAGTGTCACAGGTTGGCCAGGGAATCAATATTTTATCCAGTTGTCGGCTTTCTCTTACTGGAGAGCAACGTCGGGTGTGAAATATGAGGAGTATTATGAAGTATGTCCTCCCGGGTATTACCGCCCGACAGACGGTCCGTTGGATCGAAGGGCAGTAAATAGTACGGATGCTCAGGTTTATATGTCGGATTGGAGAATGTCTTTGTTCACGTCTCCCATGAAAGGTGATGCGTCATGGAACACAGTAAATCAACCATTTGAATCGGCTAATAAGCCGGTACTGTATACTCCTGGTGTTCTTGCAGAACTCTTATACGGATGTTATGCGGATGGCTTTTTTGACAGGCGTCCTGTTATGGAGAGGAATATGGTTGTGGGAGATAGCAGAGACCCGTCCACAGGTAGTGCACCTGCCGGATCGTCTAAAAAATATAAAGGGGTTAGTTTGGATAATACGGAAGCTGCTTATCTCGGTACATTGTTTTTCAATGCAAGTACCAAAGCTTCTTTGTTCTTGCCGTCGGCAGGGAGAAGATGGTATCTGGATGGCAGCTTGGAATATGCTGGTGAAACCGGATATTATTGGGCCTCTTCTGTTGCTCCGGGGTGGACGGATACATCCACTGGAGTACAGAATGGTAATCCTTATGGTAATATGTGGAATTTTGAATTCAATTATGATGCGACAAAACCCATATCTACCAGTCATTTGTTTGGGAATACAATTCGGTGTGTAAAAAAATGAAGAGAAAGTTGATATATAATATAATTAGGTTAAGCTGTTTTTTCATACTCATGTTTATGTCGGCTTGTAACCATGAGGTGCTTATCTCGGATCTGCCAGGTCCTGATGAGCCCTCTGATGGCAAGGTGAGAATTGAAATTTTTAATCGTGCTGACTCTCATAATCTTCCTACGACTAGAGCGGCGGATGAATGGAGTGTCGGAATGCAGCCCTGGGTACTGGTTTTCAGAGGAAATGACAACAATGCCACTTTTGTAGAGGCTGTGCAGGCTTTTGAAATGATCGGGACAGGGAAGAGGTATGTCTTGTTGACAGAACAAACCGATGGTGCCAGTTATCAGATATTGATATTGGCTAATTCAAAGCAGAAATATTACTACGGTTCACAAGTGTATAATTTTGTGGATTTTCCCGCTGGTCTGGCTGTCGGGGATAAATTATCGGTTGTCTGTAATAATCTGAAGACTGACCTCTTTACTCCTTCGGATGGAAAATATATGCCGTATGACAATGGGGAAACGATTCCAATGAGTTATTTGCTGCAAGGCTTGACGAATATAGATAATACAACCAAAATAGCGAATTCGGATGATACTCCGTTGCGAATGACGCGTGTGGTAGGGCATGTTCTTATTTTTAACGAGGCTGGTAATTTTAAATTCAAAGGAATAACATCGGTCGGTAATGTCCCTCGGCAGGGGCAGTTGCACAATTTGAGTACAAACATAATGAGTAGTGTAACCAATCTGACGGAGTATAGAAAGGATGCTTCTTATTCGTCCAATCTGATCGATGCGGCAGGAGAGAATACAAATGGGAAGCCGGTTTATTTTTATGAAACGAATTCAAGAGAGAATGATACATATATGATTATTCAGGGAGAATACGAAGGAAAAGATTATTACTATAAGATGTCGATGATTAATATGTATGACCAATTTAATCCGAAAAATCTGTTACGTAATTATGCCTATATATTTCAGATTAAGCAAGTATCAGGGGCGGGGTATGAAACGATTGCTGATGCTAAGCTATCTGGTGCGTCTAATGTGAACCTGAAAACCGAGTTGCTGGTGGATGACAGTGATACACATGAAATAGTGGCTAATGATTCTTACTACCTTGGAGTGAGTAATTCTGTTTTTATAGCTTATACCAGTAGTGCAGTTGAATATAATATATTCGATTTTATAACTAACTGTACAATAAATTTCTCTAACTCCAAAACAATAAGCGGCAATATCTCGTCGGCTCTGTTTAGGTTAACCTCGCCAAGTGATGGAATAATACCTATTGTAGAATCTACCAATCCACGAAAAACGACAGCGAAGGCTTCTATTTCAAATGGACTGGCAGATCAGGCTCATGTTACGCTTAATTTAGGCAATCTGGAGAAAGTCGTAGAAATAAAACAAAGAAGTGCGGTCCCTTCAGGTGGGGAAGTACTTGGATATATACCTTCTGGGGAGAGTTATTCGGGTAGAACAATAAACTATTATTGTCTTTCAGCTTCTCTCGATGATGCGACGTCCACTAAAAATTGGATCAAATTGCGTCCTTCATCTATGGTGTCGCGTAATGATACTACCAATATAACGGTGGACGATGGAAAGATATTTGTAGAGGTGGAACCCAATTCCTCCGGTACGGCAAGAAGGGGAGTGGTAAATCTTACGACAATAAGTAGTTCTTCTTCAACAGGAAGTTTTACACAACGTATAAAAATAGATATTGCTCAATTGGGTAATTAGTAAATAAAAAGTCATATAGATGAAAAAAGTATTTATACTGATATTATTGATGCTCGGTTATTTTGTTCCCGGGAGTAAAGCGCAGAAGGTTGCGGTCAAGAGTAATCTGTTGTACGATCTGACAACAACCATGAATCTTGGCCTGGAAATAGGGCTGGCTCCTAAATGGACGTTGGATGTTCCGGTCAATTATAATCCCTGGAAACCGGATAACGGCAGACGTTTACGTCATTGGGGAATACAACCGGAAGTGCGTTATTGGTTCTGTGAGCGTTTCAACCGGACATTTGTCGGATTACATGCACATTATGCAGACTTTAATGTTGGAAATCTTCCGGGACTATTTAGTGATAACATGCAGAAAAACCGGTATCAGGGACATTTATATGGTGGAGGATTGTCGATCGGCCATTCCTGGATATTGAAAAAACGTTGGAGTATTGAAGCTTCTGTCGGATTGGGATATGCACGTATCGAATATGAGAAATATCCTTGTGCGGAGTGCGGTTCCAAACTGAAAGATACGGGACGAAATTATTTCGGACCGACAAAAGCGAGTATATCATTTATTTATCTGATTAAATAATAAAATGAGAATGAGAAGAAATATACAATTCATCATATGCGTAATGGCTGTTTTATACCTGGGCTGTTTTCCGGTAATGGGACAATCGCGTTCTTATGAAGGGGCTATAACTGTGAATCCGGTACAACTGGAACAAGTTGGCGATTCTCTTTATATCCATATGGAGATCGTGTTGGACGGTGTGAAAGTGAAATCTACCCGTGGTGTAGATTTTATTCCGCAACTGACTTCTACAGAAAAGATGTATAGTTTACCGAAAGTCACAATGAAAGGAAAGGATGAATATCGTGTGTATGAACGTACCCTCTCCCTGATGAGCGCCAGAGAGAAAGCTGTGTATGAAAAACCTTATCTGGTTGAACGTCTAAATAAGCGGACCGACAAAACGATTCAGTACCGGTATGCTTTGCTTTATGAGCCGTGGATGGCAGATGCTCATCTGGACGTGAAACGGGATGAATGCGGTTGCGGAGAAACATTATTAATGAATGTGGAGCCGGTTGCCGATAAGGTTGCATTGGAGCATATACCGGAACCTTATGTCGTTGTGCCTCACATGGCTTTTATCAAACCTGTGGTGGAAGATATCAAACGTCGTGACATACAAGTGGAAAGTTTTCTGGATTTCGAGGTGAATAAAACGAATATTCGTCCCGAATATATGAACAATCCGCAGGAACTGGCAAAGATCCGTTCAATGATCGATGAATTGAAATCCGATCCGAGTATCGAAGTAAAAGGGTTGGATATTATCGGTTATGCTTCTCCGGAAGGTTCTTTGGCGAACAATAAACGTTTATCGGAAGGGCGTGCTATGGCTTTACGCGATTATCTGCTATCCCGGTATGATTTTTCACAAGATCAGTATCGTACTGTTTTTGGTGGTGAAAACTGGGAGGGCCTTGTGAAAGTACTTGATGCCGGAGATATGGAATATAAGAATGAGATATTGGCTATTATCGATACTTATTCGATAGATACCGAGCGAAAGGCGAAGTTAAAACAGTTTCGCGGAGGTGTACCTTATCAGTATTTACTGAAAAATATTTATCCGGGTTTGCGTGTTGCCGTTTGTAAAGTTAATTATAACGTGAAGAACTTCGATGTGAATGAAGCGAAAGAGGTGATCAAAAGACGTCCGCAGAATCTGAGCCTGAATGAAATGTTCATGGTGGCGAATAGTTATCCGGTCGGTTCCCGAGAATTTGTAGAAGTTTTTGAAATTGCGGTAAGGATGTATCCGGAGAATGATGTAGCAAATATAAATGCGGCAGCAGCGGCTCTTTCTCAGGGAAATCTGGTAGCGGCAGAGCGTTATCTGAATCGGTTGACGGTAAAAAATGTTCAGTCGGAATACGATAATGCGATGGGTGTATTGGCACTGTTGAAAGAGGAGTATGATACGGCAGAGAATTATTTGAACACTGCTGCCCGTTCGGGATTGGAAGCGGCTAAAAATAATTTGAAAGAATTGGAAAAGAAAAGAATCAATATAGTTGAGATAGAGAATAAAATGAGATAAATAAATGAGTAAAAATTACTAATTAAATTTGAGTAAAATGAAGAAGAAAAATCTATTTATGATGGCATGCGCAGCATTACTGTTTGCAGCATGTAGTGAAAGTTTGCCGGATGGCGGCGGAGATGGCGGTGGTGTCGACAATACAGATGGAGAAGCCTGGGTGTCCCTTAATGTCCGAACAGGAGGAACGACCAAATCCTTGAATACTCCCACCAATACTGAAAATGGTACTGAAAATGAGACAAAGGTGAATGAAATGATGGTTGTATTCTTTGATAACCATGTGGATACTCCTACTCCTGATCCGAGCGTGGTAGATGTAAAGCTATGGGGGTCTAGTGATCCGGAAATAAATACACCTGGACAAGGCGGTGGAACTGCGACAAGTGCATTCAAGGTAAAAAAGACAGCGAAAGCTTTTATGGTTGTATTAAATCCGTCCACAGAATTTAAAACTGCGGCAACTTTAACAAATGCTAAGTTATCTACCGTAAACGCAGCGATTGTAAATACTGATGTGACTTCTGTGATTGGTGCTGGCACAAATAACTTTATGATGACAAATGCCAAAGGAAAGCTGGAACCAACAAAGATTACAGACACTGGTGGCACTGTTGATGTAGAAGATATAGACTTGGTAACCTATCCAACTGCGGGGGAAGCGGAAAGTAAACCGCAACAACTGACTGTCGATCGTGTCGCTGCGAAAGTACGTTTGTTCGCAGATGCTAATTATACAGGAAACAGTATCGATGTTGCTACTGTTGGATGGGCTTTGAATGTAACGAATAAAAAATATTTCCCGATGTCTGAAAGATCCAAGACGTGGATGGAAACACCAGCAGCTGGTGGTCGTGGTACTTGTATATCTCCATATGATATATGGAAGTTCGGATCTTACAGGAAAGATCCGAATTTTGAGGGTCAGAAGACGAGTATGCCTAATATCGGTGCATCTCCTTATACGGATAATTACGAATTCTATACTCAGGCTGATGCCACCGCAACAGGTAAGTGGTCAGCTGCAACAGCCGGTCCTTCCACAGGTCCTAATGCCTCTAAGATACCGGCATTGTATTGTTTGGAAAATACTCAGGAAGAAGCTGATAATTATCAAGCCTATACTACACATGTATTGCTGAAAGCTACAATCGCACCTACCGGATTAAAACTTCCGAACGATGGGGGTGTCTATAATGGAACAACTAACAGTGATGCTGATGTCGATGATTCAGGAAAGATTATATCCGGAAATGATTGGATTAAGGTCGGTTCCGGTTATTATTCCTATGGCTTGCTTATAAAATATATTGAGGCTGAATTGGTTTCAAAATATAAAAGTGATGATTCTGATAACTTTCCTACTTCGTTGACTACTACATTCAATACTTACCTTACTTATTTGAAAGGAAAATCTGTTGTAGATGTGGATGCGGTTGCTCTTCTAACGAAAGAAGCTTTTACAACTAAATATGGCTCTAGCGACAGTCAAATAGAGGCAGGAGCTAAGGAACTTGCAGAATCATTTAAGCAAGCTGGAGTTAGTACTCACGGTGCTGATATCTATGGCTCTGTTTCTTATTATAAGGGAGGAGATTCCTATTATACTATCATGATCAAACATGATAATGATGAGGATAATACAAACAACAAGCTTGGAGAATTTGGGGTAGTACGTAATTCGGTATATGATATTACTATTAATTCGATTAAGAACCCTGGATATCCGACTATTCCTCCTCCAGATACAGACAAGAAGGATGAGGAAGAAGAAGCCTTCCTCTCTATAGAGATCAATATTAATCCTTGGACCTGGTATAAGCAGGGAGTAGATTTATAATTTTGAATGGACGATCTGATTTTTTATAAGAAGTTGTGGGAGAAACCCTCCCACAACTTCAATTTTAACAAATAAGTTTCCGGAGACTTAAAAACTTTGGGATTTTTATTTTGACGGAACGAAATGTTCTGTCCACTAAATTGGAAATAACGAGAAAAGAGAAATATCTTTTCCTCTCTATATAGAATAACTAGAAAAGAAAGAATATGAAGCTAAAAAGCCTATTACGTCACATTACCATATGGGTTATCCTTATCGGCTCTTTGATGACCTCGTGTGACAGCTTTAATGAGGATCTGCCGGAATGCCGTCTGCTTGTTAAGTTCAAGTATGACTATAATATGGAATTTGCGGATGCTTTTCATGCACAGGTCGATAAAGTAGAGCTTTATGTCTTTGATAAAGATGGAAAATTCCTGTTCAAACAAGTAGAAGAAGGAACAGCCTTGTCGACAGGCGATTATCTGATGCCGGTGGTACTTCCGGTCGGGCAATATCAGTTTATGGCATGGGGAGGGGCGCATGAATCCTATGATATCTCTTCATTGGAGAAAGGTGTCTCTTCTATTTCTGATTTGAAGTTGCTCCTGAAGCGTGAAGAATCCCTTATCATCGATAAAGAGGTGGAACCCTTGTGGTATGGAGAAATTATAAACGTTGATTTTACCGGGACAACCCATCAGACAGAGGTGATCAATCTGATAAAAGATACCAACAAAGTCCGGTTTGTCTTCCAGGGTAGTAATGAAGACTCCTGGGGGGTGAATGTAAATGCTTATGATTATGAGATCATAGAATCTAACGGATATTTGGGATACAATAATTCCTTGCTGGATGATGATGTTCTCAGTTACCGGCCATATCATATAGAGCAAAAGAATTTTGCAGCGGCAACAGTCGAGCTGAATACGATGCGTTTTTTAGAAGATCGTAATGCTCGCTTTGTGGTAACAGAAAAAGCGACTGGGAAAAAAGTATTTAATATCAATCTGACCGATTTTCTGATAATGACAAAGATTGAAGGTCATAATATGACTCCGCAAGAGTATCTGGACCGGGAGAGTGAATACAAGATCATCTTTTTCTTTTCAGATAATGACCCGTGGCTTGCATTGCGAATTAGTATAAACGGTTGGACTTGGTATTTTCAGAATGAAGGCGGACTATAAACAGGTGCAATATTTGGAATGTGTATCATTTTTTTTCCAGTAGTGCAGTTTGTGAGGAATAGGTAATGGCATTGCATTGATTGTTTCGGAAAATGAAACTCGAATCTCGTTAGTTGTTTACATAGTGGCCGGGGAAGAGCCCCAGATGCGTTATAAGAACCGTAAATGTGAGGATAATTTATTGAAAAGCAGCATCTTTGTATAAAATAAATGACGGGAAAATACATTCCCCGTCATCATAAATTCGACATAAAATACTGACCTGTAAATCAGGTAAGTTTAATATTAATACTAGTGTGGGTTCCAGGGGGCAGTGATGTTCTCTGGAATTATTTTTTATGCTATAAACCTGATTACTTTACTGCACCTTCTCGTTCAACTCAGCTCCGGCCTTAAATTTAATAGCTTTGCGAGCTGGAATTGTAATGGTCTGTTTGGTAGCTGGGTTAACACCTTTACGTTCACCTCTTTCGCTGATAGAGAAAGAACCGAAACCTAAAAGAGAAACTTTGCCTCCGGCTTTCATTTCATCGGATACTGTTTCAATAAAAGCATCAACTGCCTTCTTTGCATCTGTCTTGCTCAATCCTGATTTTTCAGCAACAGATGTAATAAATTCTGTTTTGTTCATGATGGTTTGATAATTAATATGTTAAACAATTCTGTGATAGCCTAAAAGTCGGTCCAAATGTAGTTTTTATTTAATATTCTGCAAAGAAAAACATTGTTTTTTTTATTGATTTACTATGTTTTAGTACTATTTGAAGAAAAAACAATCAAAATATATTTACCTTTGCCGCAAATTGATATGTATATGATGAATCAAAATGGCTCCGGGTTCTTGAATAGTATACCGCCCGTTACAAAAAACCTTATCATTATCAACCTGCTTTTCTGGGTAGCCAGTCTGGTTTTACCGAAAGTAGGGATAGATTTGGTGCAACTATTGGGATTGCACTTCCCGGGTGTGAAAGATTTTTACCCGTTTCAGTTTGTTACTTATATGTTCATGCACGATACACATTCCTTTGCTCATGTCTTTTTTAACATGTTCGGGGTGTATATGTTTGGACGTGTACTTGAAAATGTATGGGGACCGAAACGTTTCCTTACCTTTTATCTGGTGACAGGTATCGGTGCCGGTATCATACAGGAACTGGTATGGGCATATTCCCTTCAGTCTTTTGCGAGTGCCAACGGGTTGTCGCTTTTCCAATTGGTCCGGATGGATCCGTCGCTGAATATGATGATCACGATAGGTGCTTCGGGTTCCGTGTTCGGTATCCTGCTGGCGTTTGCCATGCTGTTTCCGAATGTTCCTTTGTTCCTGATGTTTATCCCGATCCCAATTAAAGCTAAATATTTTGTTGTGTTTTATGGTTTGGCTGAACTATTTATGGGTGTTTCCAGTTTTGGTGGAGATACAGTCGCACACTTTGCCCATCTAGGGGGGATGTTGTTCGGCTACTTTATGGTTCGCTACTGGAAAAAGAAAGATGCAGGCAATGGAAAGTATTTTTACTAATCTGAAGAATACATTCCGGACAGGGAATATACTGGCTAAGCTTATATATATTAATGTAGGGCTTTTTATCCTGATCCGGTTGCTGGGAGTGATATTTCTGCTTTTTAATGTTCCCGGCATACCTTTTTTACAATATTTACAGATGCCTTCATCGCCGGAACTTCTGATGTACCGGCCCTGGACGGTTATCACTTATATGTTTACCCATTTCGACTTCCTGCATATTCTTTTTAATATGCTTTGGTTGTATTGGTTCGGTGGACTGTTCCTTACATTCTTCAGCGAACGTCAGTTGGGGGGATTGTATCTGTTAGGCGGTATTGCAGGTGCAGTTCTGTTTATGCTTGCTTATAATATCTTCCCGTATTTTCAGACGGTAGCTTCTTCCAGCTATCTGATGGGAGCATCGGCTTCGGTGATGGCAATTGTTTTTGCGGTATCGTTCTACAGGAAAGATCTGGAAATTAATTTGTTCCTGATCGGACGAATCAAATTGATCTATCTGGCATTGTTCACTTTTGTGATCGATCTGCTGGCTATTACCTCTGATAATGCCGGCGGACATATTGCACATATAGGAGGCGCCTTGTTCGGTATCTGGTTTGCCATGCAGATCAAAAAAGGAAAAGATCTGACTGCTCCGATGAACCGCGTGCTCGACTGGGTAGCGAATCTGGGGAAAAGAAAGCCTAAAATGAAGGTGACCTATAAACGTGCAGAAACCGATTATGAGTATAATGCCCGTAAACAACGGGAGTCGGCTGATATAGATGCTATTCTGGATAAACTAAAACGTTCCGGATACGAAAGCCTTTCGGCTGATGAAAAAAGACAATTATTTGACGCGAGTAAAAAATGAGTGAAGGGATGAAGACACTGAAGTTGTTGTTCAAATCATTGTTCGTTCTTGCCAATGTTTTGATCGTAGTGCTGTTAATTGCTTCAGCCTATTCAGATCGTGTTTCTCCTGATACTATCCTGGGATTTTCCTATTTGGGATTGGCTTTTCCTGTTTTATGCGTCCTGAATCTTTGTTTTGCTCTCTATTGGCTGTTTTTGTGGGAATGGCGTTTCCTGTTGATCGGTTTATGTTCTTTTCTGATCTGCTGGGGACCTGTGAAGAAGTATTTTCCTTATCATAGCCGGGTAAAGGATATCCCGAAGGAAAATGTATTGAAGGTGCTTACTTATAATGTGATGGGGTTTGCATACAAAGACCACACGAAGGAGTCTCCCAATAAGATCATAGAATATATCGCTAACTCAGGAGCAGATATCGTTTGTCTACAGGAATATGCAGTGGGTAAATCAGAGAAATTCCTGACTCCGAAAAAGGTTTATCAGGCATTGGATATGTATCCTTACCGTTCTGTTATTCCTATTAATTCATCGGGGTATTTGAATTTTGGTATTGCTGTTTTTTCTAAATATCCCATCTCAAACTCCCGGAGAATAAAATATGAAAGTGATTTTAATGGTTCTTCTGTCCATGAACTGAACGTGAATGGAAAGACATTGACCCTGATCAATAATCACTTGGAGTCGTTTAAGCTGACAATGGAAGACCGGAGCCGTTACACCGCTTTCATTAAAAATATCAGTACGGATACTTTTGACGGCATTAAGGGCGCATTGGAGCAGAAGCTGGGACCGGCTTTTAAAATGCGTGCCAGGCAAGCTGAAGTGGTTGCTGCTGAAATAGCTAAGGCAAAGGGTGATTATGTGGTAGTTTGTGGTGACTTTAACGACACGCCTATCTCATATGCCCATCGCACCGTTCAGGGACCTTTGGTCGATTCGTTTGCCGAATCGGGACAGGGGATGGGAGTTACTTACAATCAGAATATGTTTTGGTTCCGTATCGATAATATATTGCATTCAAAGAATATGAAGTCGATGAACTGTACCATTGATAAAATACGATATTCGGACCATTATCCATTGTGGTGTTATCTGAGTATGTAACTCTGTTGTTCAATTGCTATCTTCTGCAGCATCGAATACATCGCCGAACAGATTCTCTGCAAAGAAAAATGTCGCATTACAGAAAAGTAACGGATCTTTGATTAATGCGATCGTATTACTTTTTCCATTATTGGCAATGACGTTTTCTGCTGGATAAGTCTTGTATTTCTTTTCGTTATTCGGGTCGTACTGATAAGTGATATCGGTCAGTTCGATTGTGTATTTTTCATCGAAGCAATAAATCCTCATTTTATATTTGACGATTGTCTTGTCCGTTTCGTTCAGCAGTAATTCGACTTTGGAGTTGATAAATATCGTTCCTTTCGACTTACTGGAAGTGACGCTTGACAGGAAAACATCTTTCCCATAATTCTTTTTGGCCCACTTGTCGATTGCGTTGAACAGTTCGCCCTTTTTCATGCCTTCGACATCTACTTCATCGCTGTAACAAACCTTACCCTCTTTCATGGGTGCGCATGCCTCTACACTGCCTTTATGCCCCTGTGCCATGGCAAGCATAGGGCATATCGACAGTAGCAGGATTACTAATCTCTTCATTATCTTACTGTTTATCTGATCCATACGTTAAGTATTTCTCCGATCACTATTTTTTGTGCTCCTTCGCTGGATTCTCCTTGCTTGATACACTGGATCATAAACCAGGTTTCCGGATCATCTTTTTTCTTGAAAGAGATCGTGTAGATGTCGTTATCTCTGATCGCTTTATAAACTTCACTTTCCGGACTGATGGAGATGGAAGCAATGTTCTTTCCAAACATCTTACCCATTTCTTTCCAGGTAGCATAATGTTCCACCAGATTTTCCTTTTCGGCCGGAGTTACCTCCATTTTGCTGTCAGGTAACATATTTAGTAAGGTTGACGGAACCTTACCCGGTTCGAACGCGCTTAAACCCTGGCAAACTTCCGTATTGTTGCTTGCAGGAACCTGAGCTATGTTTTGTGCGGGTACTGTTACAACCTGGGTCGTTTGCTCCTGGGCTGGAGTAACAGCATAAGCCGGAACTGTTACGGCTGCCGGTTTTACACCGAATGCTTCACTGGCGCTCCGGAACATCTCGTCTGCAAAATCGATTGTCTTGCGGCGGAATTTACCGTTGCCGCGATTTAGTTTGTCTTTTTTCTTATTCAAAGCGTATTTGTCGGTAATCCATTCTTCTGCTGTATATTTTTCCGGTTCACGTTGATAAGAAACATTGTATTCGTAGCGGATGCCGGCCAGTTTGATGTTGGCAGAGTTGTCTTCACATTCAATCGTTACGCGATAGTCCATCAAGGTACGGTCCAGTGACAATGCTGTGCTTTGGAACACCAGATATTCTTCGCCTACTGCTGCGATATCTCCTTTGTCCTTGTCTGAATAAACCAACCGGCGGCCTTCTTCGCTGAAAAACTTCTCAGCCCATGTGTACATGACGTTATAAATCTGATCCTTGGAAAGTGAAGGCATACTTATCTCTTTGGTAAAGATAACTTTGCCGCCATCTTCAGGAACGGCTCCGGCTAAATACTTCTGATCTTCCTGTGCTATAAGCAGGGAAGGAATAAATAATAATAAGAATAATAGCTGTCTCATGGTGAATTCTGTGTTTTTTTACAGGCAAAGATATATATTTGTGTTTGAAATTAACTATGAGAGTGACAAATAATTAATCTAATTACTACTTGACAAAGAAAAAAAGCCTATATTTGCACCCTGTGAAAAAACGAAAATAAATAATGTAATAACATAAACTCAAGATTCAAATGCAAAACAAAGGATTTGTAAAGGTCTTCGCGGTGTTACTTACGCTTGTATGTTTGTTCTATCTATCGTTCTCATTTGTAACAAGATATTACAACAATAAAGCCGCTGAGTATGCAGGCGGGGATCCGTCGAAAGAGAGTCTTTATTTGGACTCATTATCTACTCAGAAGGTGTGGCTGGGCTATACGCTTAAGCAGTGCCGTGAAATGGAAATTAGTTTAGGACTTGACCTGAAGGGCGGTATGAACGTCGTTCTGGAGTTGAATGTGGCAGATGTTATCCGCTCACTTTCAAATAACAACCAGGATGAAAACTTCAACAAAGCATTGGATTTAGCCTATGCACGCCAGGCAACCAGTCAGAGAGACTTCATTGACTTGTTTGCAGAAGAGTACAAGAACCTGGACAATGGTGCACGCCTGTCTGCTGTTTTCAGTACTTTCGAATTGAAAGATAAAATTACTCCTCAGAGTACAGATGCCCAGGTTGTTGCAGTGTTGAAAAATGAGTTGAAAAGTGCTATCGATAATTCATTCAACGTATTGCGTACCCGTATCGACCGTTTCGGTGTAGTATCTCCTAACATCCAGCGTTTGGAAACAGCAGGACGTATCCTGGTGGAACTTCCTGGTGTAAAAGAACCTGAACGTGTACGTAAATTGTTACAGGGTAGTGCAAACCTGGAATTCTGGGAAACTTATCAGTTACCGGAAGTTTACCAGCAGTTGGTTGCTGCCGACAATATACTGGCAACAGTTCTGAAAGAGCATAATGACGAAGCTGCTGTCACTGAAACAGAAAGTGTTTCTACTGACGGTACGGATACGACTGCAACTGCTACAGAAACTGTAACAGATAATGCAGCTGCTACAAGCGAAGCTGATTCTTTGCTGCAGCAGATCGCTCAGGATAAACCTGAAACTCAGGCTAACCAGTCTATGGAAGAATTTGCAAAACAGCATCCGTTGTTTGCTTTGCTGCAGATCAACCAGTACAATGGTCAGTTAGGACGTGGTGCAGCCGTTGGTGTAGCTAACGTAAGAGACATTCCTAAGATCAACGAATATCTGGCAATGAAACAGGTGAAAGACGTATTGCCTCGTAACCTGTCTTTGAAATGGGGTGTAAAAGCAATCGATGAAAAAGAACAGTTCTTCGAATTATATGCTATCAAAGTTACTAACCGTGACGGAACACCTGCTTTAGGTGGTGACGTTGTAACGGATGCTAACGCTGACTTCGTTCAGCAAGCCGGCCGTTCTGAACAACAGGTTAGCATGGCTATGAACGCAGAAGGTGCTAAAGCATGGGCTCGTTTGACAAAAGAAAATATCGGTAAAGCGATCGCTATCGTTCTGGATGACATGGTTTATTCTGCTCCGAACGTAAACGATGAAATTACCGGCGGACGTTCTCAAATTACTGGTCACTTCACTCCGGAAGAAGCGAAGGACTTAGCGAACGTATTGAAATCAGGTAAGATGGCAGCTTCTGTGCATATCGTACAGGAAGACGTTGTCGGTCCGTCACTGGGTCAGGAAGCTATCAGTTCAGGTGTTATTTCATTTGCACTGGCTTTGATTCTGTTGATGATTTATATGTGTGCATTCTACGGTATTATCCCGGGTCTGATCGCAGACGGTGCCTTGGTGTTGAACATCTTCTTCACAATGGGTATCCTGGCTTCTTTCCAGGCTGTACTTACTTTGCCGGGTATCGCCGGTATGGTATTGACACTGGGTATGGCGGTCGATGCTAACGTGTTGATCTACGAACGTACAAAAGAAGAGCTTCGAGCCGGTAAATCGTTAGGTAAAGCTATTGCCGACGGTTACAGCAATGCCTTCTCTGCTATCTTCGACTCCAACCTGACATCTATCATTACTGGTGTCGTATTGTTCTACTTCGGTACAGGTCCTATCCGTGGTTTCGCTACCACTATGATCATCGGTCTGTTCGCATCCTTCCTTACAGCTGTGTTCCTGACTCGTATTGTTTACGAAGCATTACTGGCTAAAGATAAACTGAAGAATGTAACATTCGTAACTTCTATCACAAAAGACCTGTTGACTAATCCGAAGATCAACTTCCTGGGTGCCCGTAAAATCGGTTATCTGATCCCTACAGGTATCATCATTCTGGGAGCTATCTCCATGATGACAATTGGTTTGAATAATGGTATCGACTTCACTGGTGGACGTAACTATATCGTTCGTTTCGATCAGGATGTAAAGACAGATGAAGTTCGTAATATGCTGGATGAAAAACTGGATGGTGCTGTAAGTGTTATCACGATCGGTACTCCGGACCAGGTTCGTGTATCTACCAACTTTAAGATCGATGATGCAGATCCTGCAGTAGACCGGGAAATCGAATCATTACTGTTCGAAGGCGTTAAACCGCTGCTTCCGGAAGGAACAACATTGGATCAGTTTACAACTACTTATATTCAGAGTTCTCAGAAAGTAGGGCCGAGTATGGCTGACGACATCAAGAACAGCGCTATCATGGCGGTTATCTTCGCGATGTTCTGTATGGCAGCTTATATCCTGCTCCGTTTCCGTGATCTCTCATTCTCAATCGGTGCATTTGCATCAGTTGCAGTAACAACATTGTGTATCATTTCTTTCTATACATTATTATGGAAAGTATTACCGTTCTCTATGGAGGTCGACCAGACATTTATCGCGGCTATCCTGACGATTATCGGTTACTCTATCAATGATACCGTGGTTGTATTCGACCGTATCCGTGAAACGATCGGCCTGTATCCGAAACGTGACCGTTATCAGGTAATTAATGACGCATTGAACTCTACATTATCCCGTACATTCAATACATCATTGACTACATTGGTTGTAGTACTGTGTATCTTTATCCTGGGTGGTAGCACAATCCGTAGCTTTACGTTTGCTATCTTGTTGGGTATTATCATCGGTACTTATGCTACGCTGTTCATTGCAACTCCGATTGCATACGAATTGCAGAAGAGGAAAATAAACAAAAAAGCTGCTGCAGAACTTGCTAAGTAAGAAGCAGAAGTCATAGAATTATAGAAAAGGCCACCTCATTTCGGGGTGGCCTTTTTCTTTTTTGTGATATGCTTCTAAACATATAAACCGGAATTGTTCGGATTCATCTAAATAATTACCTTGTAGCCCACTTTAATGAATCGTGGATAAGAGTTAAAACGTCATCAATTTAGACTACATTTGGGTGAACAATTGTCGGAAAAAAGAGATTTGACATGTGTTTAGACCTGAATAATGAAAAGAAAAAATGGAAGGAGATAAATTATTAATAAGAAACGCCTCACAAGTTATTACCTGTTCTGGTTTTGCTGCTAAAAGAGGAGCGGAAATGTCTAACCTTCATATTATTGACGACGGTGCTGTCGTCATCTCAGGCGGTATAATCACACACGTAGGACCGACTAATGATATTTTGCGTACAGTCGATGCAGACGATTATCTGGAAATCGATGCGACCGGACGGGCTTTGCTTCCTGGTTTTGTAGATAGTCATACACATTTTCTTTTCGGAGGTTATCGGGAGAAAGTATTTTCCGAACGTTTGAAAAAGAATCATTCTTTGTCGCCTGTAGAATATAGCGAAGATGTTCTCGGAACTGTCAGTGCTACCCGTTCTTGTGATTTTGAGCAATTGTGGGAGGCCGGTTATGAACGTCTGGATGAAATGTTTAATATGGGAGTAACGACTGTAGAGGGGAAGAGCGGCTATGGTCTGGATTTTGATACGGAGTTGAAACAGCTTCGAGTTATGGCAGACTTGAATGACGAGCATCCGATGGATGTTGTTTCCACCTATTTCGGAGGACATGTTACTCCTTCCGAATATACTCATCAGACAGATGATTACATTACTTATATGATAGAGAAAGTTTTGCCGGAGCTTCGTTTGGAGAGATCGGTAACTTTCTGTGATGTTTATTGTGACCAGGGCTTATTTTCTTTACGGCAGACAGAACGTTTGCTCCGTGCTGCCCGCAGCCTGCGTTTTAAATTGAAAATGCATACAGATTCGATCGCTTCTTTTGATGGGGCGGAACTGGCTGCAAAGTTAAAGACAGTGAGTGCCGATCATTTACTGTATGTTTCAGACGTAGGTATCAAACGTCTGGCATGTAGCGGGATTGTTGCTACTTTGCTTCCTTTTAGTTCCTTTTCACAGAATAAGCCTTATGCCCGCGGACGTGAAATGATCGATGCCGGTTGTGCGGTAGCATTGGCTTCTGACTATAATCCGGGGAATTGTTTCTCATGTTCTATTCCAATGTTATTTGCCCTGGCATGTATCCAGATGAAATTGACTCCCGAAGAAGCTTTAACGGCGCTGACCATAAATGGTGCAGCCGCTTTAGGATTGGCGAAAAAGACCGGTAGTATCGATGTAGGGAAGAAGGCTGATTTGATATTATTGAAATATCCGTCATATAAGTTCTTACCTTATAATATCGGAATGAATATCGTAGATACAGTGATCAAGGATGGTATTCTCTATATGATCTGATTGCCGGATATTATCTTGCTTTTTTGTGAAATAGGTCGCTATATCGTGCTTAAGATGCTTAAATATAATGCTTTAGTATGGTTTTTGTGTTTGGATTACAGTGACTAGAAAAAACGATCGTTTTTTCTAGTCATTTTAAGTATACTGGGAATAAAATTCAAAGTTTACGATTTCTGATGGACATAAATGTACGGCAACTAAAAGAGAGTAACGAACAGATATTTAAAGGTATAGTAGAATCATATTGGCCGCGTTTACATAAATTTGCTCAAATTTATGTATTGGATAGAGAAGCCGCCAAAGAGATTGTACAAGATACCTTCCTCATTCTGTGGAAACAACGGGAAAATCTGGACGATGAGACTTGCCTGATAACTTATTTAATGGTTGTATGCCGGAACAAATGTCTGAATTATTTGAAAAGTCTGCAGTTTGAAAAGGTTGAAATAAATGAATTGACAGAATCGGCTATTTATCAGCGGAGTAATATTTATGTATTGGAAGACGATTCACTAGAGATTTTAGTAACAAAAGAATTAGCATCGGCTATAGAAGCATCACTTTCTAAACTACCTTCCCGTACAAGAGCTATTTTTATGATGAGCCGTTATGAAGGTCTTAAGAACCGGGAGATAGCCGAGCATCAGAATATAACGGTAAAAGCTGTTGAATTCCACATAAACAAGGCATTAAGTCATTTGAGACATGATCTGTCCCAGGAATATTTTATTTCCGTTGTTTTTGTTTTCTTGTATCTCATCTTAAAAAAATAACTACTTTAATATTATTGCTGATTTTCAGACATTTATTTGTCGTCTGAAAAAAATATTCATCAAAAGTAAAAAAAAGATTCATTTTCTGTTAGGGTAAAATTAAAAAATGTTGTTCCTCTTCCATCTGACATCAAAAGAGGATATATGGACAACAATTTAATTATACGTTTTATAGAACGGCAATGTACACTGGATGAAGCTCGTGAAGTTCTTCGCTGGATTGAAGCCAGCGAAGAAAATAAGGCAGTTTTCCGGAATATGCAGGCTGTGTATGCTTCTATCAGTATCGATAGCGCAGACCGTACCGGGAATGTGGATGCTGACGATGTACAACAGATCATGAAAGAGATAAGTCGGAAACGTTATCGTTTGGCTACTTATATCGGTGCGGCTGTTTGTTCGGCTGCTGTTATCCTGTTTGTCGTTTTATTCCCTTTCGAACAAAAAGATCGTTATGAATATGAAAAGGCTTTAGCCGGAATTACGGATAAAACGGAGATCACATTGACGGTAAGCGATCAAAAGGAGATAGAGTTGTCCGATACATCCGTTGTTGCCTATGATAAAAAGGGACAGATCGTGATCAATGATACGGTGACTGTTCCGAAAGAGAAAAAAGATAAAAGTGATCTGAATACAATCTATGTCCCTTATGGTAAACGTTCAACACTGATTCTGGCAGATGGCTCCAAAGTCTATCTTAATTCCGGCTCTTCCCTGGTTTATCCGGTTGTCTTTGCAAAAGATAAACGTGAAGTTTATTTGGATGGCGAAGCCTATTTCGAAGTATCCAAAGAATCCCGGAGAAAATTTATCGTACAGACAAGCTGTAAAGCTATAGAAGTATTGGGCACAAAGTTCAATGTTTCAGTCGATAAAACGCAGAATTTATTTGAAACGGTATTAGTCACAGGTAAGATTGGCCTGGAAAGTAATGCCGGTAAAATAGAACTTACTCCTAATCAATATTATGTCTACCAATCAGACTCCGGCCTGGATGAATTAAGAACAGTGGATGTCAGAGATTATATTTCTTGGATAGAAGGACGGTTGAGATTTAATCGTGAGCCTTTGGAAAAAGTGATCCGTAAACTGGAAAAGTCGTACAATATAAAAATCGAATTTTTTAATCCTAAATACCTGGAATATCTGATATCAGGAAATCTTGACCTAAAAAACACCGCAGAGGAAACGATGGATGTCCTGATGAGAATTCTTATTCCGAACTATAACCCGCAAAAACAAAAATTATTCTTGATAAAAGATAAAAAGTCATCCATATAAAATTGAAGCATTATGAAAGACTGTGTAAAAGGAAAATTATTGTTTAACAAAAAGAATCTATTATTATGGGAAAGAAGTCTAGCATGAGAAAAGCTGTTCCGCATGAACGGGGACCTTGGAGACGATTTTTGGCCGTAGGGCTATGTGGTTGTGTATCACTGACCATGTATGCAAATGTCTTGAAATCGCAGGTGAGTTTATCGTTCAACAATACTACATTAAAGAATGCACTGGAACAGCTTCAGGAGCAAGCAGGTGTTAGCATCATTTATTCAAATAATGTATTGAATGATGAGGCTGTTGTAAATCTTAATTCCGGAAATGTATCATTGGAAGAGGCTTTACACCTATTGCTGCTTAATCAGAATTGTTCGTACAAAGTAGAAAACGGGCAAGTAATATTGTTTCCTGTAGAGAAAGCACAGCCAACAGTAGCTGTTGTTTCTCAGGAAGGTTTTAAGGTCAAAGGTAGTGTTTCCGATGCATTCGGCCCTTTGGCAGGTGTGAATATCATGGTAAAGGGAACCATGACAGGTGTTATATCTGATGCGGATGGTAATTTTGAGATTACTGCCCCTTATTCAGGAGCCAGCCTGATCTTTTCTTATATAGGTTATCAGCCTCAGGAAATAAAGATCGACGGGAAAAAGATGCTGGCTGTTACATTGGTGGAAGATACCAAAGCATTGGAAGAAGTTGTAGTAGTAGGTTATACGACTCAGAAAAAAGCCACAATTACCGGTTCCGTATCAACCATCACTACTAAAGATTTAAAACAAAGCCCGACTGCAAACCTGAATAATGCCCTGGCCGGTAGAATGCCCGGTTTGATGGCAAACCAATTCGGTGGTGGTGAACCTGGTGTGGATAAAGCTGACATTCGTATCCGTGGTATGGGTACTTACGGAGACAAATCGCCGATCGTTATTGTCGATGGTGTTGAACGCGACATGAGTTATCTGGCTCCTGAAGAAATCGAGACATTTACAATTTTGAAAGATGCTTCTGCCACCGCTCCTTATGGTGTACGTGGTGCTAACGGTGTTATCATTGTTACGACTAAACGTGGTAAGGCTTCTGAAAAACCGAGTGTGAATTTTAAAGCATCGGTAGGAACGAATGCCCCGGTTAAATTCCCGACTTATTTAGGATCTGCAGACTATGCAACCTTATATAATGAAGCAATGATAAATAGTAATCCGGGAACAGATCCTTCAAAGTTGGAGCTGTTTACACAGGATGCTATTAATAATTACAGAATGGCAAAAGGAGATAATTCCGATGGTTTAGGTTATAACTGGGATTATTTCGATTATGCATTTAAACCTGGTATGCAGCAGGATTATAGTTTGTCTATCCGAGGTGGTTCCGAGCGTGCACGTTATTACGTGATGGCCAACTATTATTCTCAGAGCGGAAACTATGAGCATACGAATTTGACGGAACATGATACACAGGCACGGTTTAAACGTTATAATTTCCGTGCGAATGTCGATGTCGATATCACAAAAGATTTCTATGTGCGGGTGGATTTAGGTGCTCGTATCACGGATCGTCATGCTCCGGGAACGACAGCTTCCCAAATCGTTAGTTTGTGTAATACATTGCCTCCCTATTTGCCGATCACACTCCCGGACAATGATAATCCGGATAATGAAGATTATGTATTGAATAATCCGTATGGTATGCTATATGGAGACTACAAACATCGTAAAAATATTTTAGGAGAGCTGTCAAGAACCGGATATCTGGTTGAAAAGAATACTTATCTGAACGGATCGTTTGCAATCGGACATAAGCTTGATTTTATAACGAAAGGTTTGAAAGTGGAAGGGGTGTTCTCATACGATGCATCTGAAGGTAACTGGGTCAGACGGGAACTCGGGAATCGTTCGGATGGTTATATGAACTTTACTAAATATGCCACATTCCAGCCGGCAGATGGGAGCTACGGTTCATATTATATGAATAATTCGAATTATACAGGTAAGTATGTCTTAGGAAATCCCTGGTATGACAAAGATGAGACAATCGGAAATGCATTTAGCCATAATGCAGCTGAAAGTAAGACCTATTATCAGTTAAAGCTGGATTATATGCGTACATTTAATGATCATGACGTTACGGCTATGGTTTTATTAAACCGTTCGAACCGGAGTTATGATAATCGTGTAGCTTATCGTTACCAGGGATTGACGGCAAGGGCTACATACGCCTTTCAGAATAAATATTTGGCTGAATTCAATATCGGATATAATGGTTCTGAAAACTTCGCTCCGGGCAAACGTTACGGAACGTTCCCTGCCGGATCTATCGGATGGGTTATTTCTCGTGAAAAATTTATGCAGGGTGCTGATAAATGGTTGAGCAATCTGAAATTGAGAGCTTCATACGGTTTAGTAGGTAGTGATAAAATTTCTGATAATAACGACGATCGTTTTGCTTATCTGCAATTCTTCAAGGAAGGAGATAAGTATTCATATGGTGTAAATGAATTCGGAAACGAGTATAGTGCATTAAAAGAAGGTAATTTTGCGAATCCCAATCTGACTTGGGAAAAAGCACGCAAGTTGAATATCGGTATCGATGCATCTTTCTTCAATGAACGTCTGACTTTCTCGGCAGATTATTTCTATGAACATCGTTATGATATTATTACCAATTTAAGCGATGCCGGAAAATTAGGATATCCGGGAATAGTCGGAAAGGATGCGCCTTTTGTTAACTCCGGTATTGTGGATAATAGAGGTATAGACTTTGAAATCGGTTGGAATGGTAATATAGGAGATGATTTCCGTTATTATATCAAACCTAATTTCACATTTGCACGAAATAAGATTACATTCATGAATGAAGTATCGTATGATAACGAATGGCGTGCAAATACCGGTAAGCGAATCGACGAATATTTTGTTTATGAAGTAGATCATTTCGTGTATGACCAGGCAGAAGCCGATCGTTTGAACGCAATGAACAATGGAGAAGGTTTCCAGCCTTGGGGTACATTATATCCGGGTGACGTAGTTTATAAGGACTTGAATGGAGATGGAAAGATTGATGATGAACACGACCGTCGGGCAATGGGTAATCCTCGTACTCCGGAAATTCAATTCGGTATTCCTCTCGGTCTTCAGTATAAAGGTTTTGACGTAAGTCTGTTATTCCAGGGAGCTGCCAACTCCAGCATTTTGCTGAATGGTGCAGGTGTATGGGATTTCCCGCAATATGATCAAGACCAGATCGGTAAGGTAAAACCAATGCACTTAAACCGTTGGACTGAAGAGACCAAAGATTTTGCTACTTATCCTCGTTTGACGATTGGTAAAAATGACAATAATAAGAATTCAAACAGTAGTTTATTCTTATACAATGCTTCTTATTTGCGTTTGAAGAATGTTGAGATTGGATATACTTTACCTAAAAGCGCTATTCGTTTTGCCGGATTGCAGAATGTCCGTTTTTATGTACAAGGTATGAACCTGGTTACATTTGACAGCCTGGGTGATGTGGATGTTGACCCTGAAACAAAAGAAGGAGACGGAGCTTGGTATCCTATCCAGCGCATATTCAATTTTGGTGTTGATATTACTTACTAATTTAATAACGAACAACAATGAAGAAATTATATATATTAGCCGGTTTGGTGGCAGGATTATTAGGTGTGACATCCTGTGATGATTATTTGGATCGTGCGCCGGATGACAAAACGACTGAACAGCAGGTTTTCAGCCGTTATGAAAAAGTAGAGTCTTTAGTAACCGACTTATATGCACATGCAAAATATGCACAGCATCCGTTGATTTACTTTAATCACTTCAGTTTGTCCAGTATTTCGGATGAATGTAGTGCCAGTAGCCATGAAGGAGCAATTCCTCACCAATTTCATACAGGGAACTATGGCCCTTCGCAGGGAATGCCTTCAGGCAGTAGTGCAGGACAATACTGGGATGATCTGTATTCTACCATCCGTTCATCCAATATCATACTGGAAGGTGTTGAAAAATATAACACACCGGACAATCCGCAGGATGGACGTACAGGAGATTTAAAAAGACGTATTGGCGAAGTGTTCTTCCTGAGAGGTTATTTGCATTTACTGTTGATCCGTTCTTACGGTGAAGCTGTTTATGTAGATCATGTGATAAATCCGGGGGATGACATGACTTTCGAGAAAGAATCGTTCCATTCGATGGTAGAAAAGATTTGTGCAGATGCCGACTCGGCTTATAATCGTGTCGATAGCTGGAATGGCGGACAATATTTCGGTCGTGTAGATAAAGGAGCCTGTTTAGGGTTGAAAGCTATGGCTCGCTGGCTTGCAGCCACACCTCTTTGGAATGGTGGCGAGTTGCCTAACGACAATCGTTTGTTCAAGTCTGAATACGGTTATGACCAGAAACGTTGGGAATCGGCCAGAGATGCTGCCAAAGCGGTTTTGGAGTGTACAAAAGAAGACGGTTCTTTACGTTATAAGTTATATGAAACGTATACAGAGGATGACTTCAGGGATGTGGACGGAAAAACCGATACGAATAATAAAAAAGTTCAGCAGCGTTTGTGGCAGATGATGTTTGATATGAATGCTATCCAGGATGAATGGGTTTGGTTCGTAACAAAAGATAAAGACACAGGCTGGTCCGGCGACGTATTGCCTCCGTCACAAGGTGGTCATGCCCGTCAACGTCCCTTACAGGAACAGGTAGATGAATATGAGTATATCGGCCCGGATGGATATGGTTATCCGGTTTATTGCAATCATGCAGAAAAAGATGGATACGATGATGGCAATCCTTATGAAGGTATTCAACGTGATCCGCGTTTATATCGTGATATCCGTTATCATGGTTCCTGGTATGGAGGTAACCAGTTGAATACGGCTGAAGGCAATGATGCTGTGGCCGGTAGTTATTTGGATCAGGCATCTCATACTGGCTACTATTTGAGAAAGTTCTATAAAGACGGTTGGGATCGCGGTCATGGTGGTCATACTATCAACGGACCGGCTATTTGGCGCTTACCGGAATTCATTTACATTTATTGTGAGGCCGTTAATACGCTGTCAGGTCCTAATGAAGAAATTTATAATTTGATCAACAAGGTACGTGCCCGTTCTTTTATGGCACCAATGCCACCGGCTGCTAAATCGGATAAAGAATTGATGCAAGAATATATACAACGTGAACGTCGCGTAGAGTTATTCTATGAAAATAATCGTTATTGGGTTTCCCGTCTTTATCTCCAACCCGGGGATTATAGTACAACTACTAACGTGAAGGCTACGGAATGGCCGTATCCGAAAGATCTGCGTCAGTCTCATGGTATGAAGCCGGTAGAAGACCCGAATGGTAAAATTGAAGTGAATGGGAAAAAATATCGTATGGAGCGTTTTGTCGTAGAAGACAATCGTGTGTTTACAGCTCCGAAATCATATTTGTGGCCCATTATGCAAGAAGAGTTGAAAAGATGCCCCTCTCTAGTACAGAACCCTGGCTGGTAAGATAAGCCAGAACTGATTTGTGTTTTTAATTTGATGAAAAGCCTGCTGTTTCAATTGAGCGGCAGGCTTTTTTTATCAATAGATCCGGTGAGATTAAATAATTCATTATACATTTGCAGACTTAATTTTTTAGACAAATGAAATTATCATTAGCAATCCTTTCGCTCGCAATCCTTTCGAGCGGGAATGCCTCGTTTGCCCAAACCGACAAACAAGACAAAAAGGCGAAGGCTTATATGGTTGCCGACGCCCACCTGGACACCCAATGGAACTGGGACATCCAGACAACGATCAAAGAGTATGTTTGGAATACGCTCAGTCAGAATCTATTCCTGTTGAAACGCTACCCCGACTATGTGTTCAACTTCGAAGGCGGTGTAAAATATGCCTGGATGAAGGAATATTATCCGGTGCAGTATGAAGAGATGAAAGAGTATATCAAGAACGGCCGTTGGCATATCTCCGGCAGTAGTTGGGATGCGACGGATGTGCTGGTGCCTTCTACCGAGTCGTTTATCCGCAACATCATGCTCGGTCAGGAGTACTACCGGAAAGAGTTCGGTGTGGAAAGCACGGATATCTTCCTGCCCGACTGCTTTGGCTTCGGCTGGACGTTGCCGACGATCGCTTCCCATTGCGGACTGATCGGTTTCTCATCCCAGAAGCTCGACTGGCGTAACAATCCGTTTTACGGAAAAAGCAAACATCCTTTCATGATCGGTATGTGGAAGGGAGTGGACGGCGCCTCTATCATGCTGGCTCACGGATATGACTACGGCAGAAGATGGAAAGACGAAGATCTGTCCGAAAGCAAGTATCTGCTGGACCTTAGCAAACGTAATCCGTTCAATATCGTTTATCGTTATTACGGAACAGGTGATACGGGCGGTTCACCTAATCTTGCCTCTGTCCGCTCCGTTGAAAAAGGTATTAAGGGCGATGGTCCGGTAGAAGTGATCAGTGCCACCAGCGACCAGATGTTCAAAGACTTCATGCCTTATAGCAAACATCCTGAACTGCCAGTCTTTGACGGCGAACTGTTGATGGATGTGCACGGAACCGGTTGTTACACCTCCCAAGCCGCTATGAAACTATATAACCGCCAGAACGAAGTCCTGGCAAATGCCGCCGAGAATGCTGCTGTCGCTGCAGACTGGTTGGGAACGGCTACTTATCCGTTGAATACACTGACTGATGCCTGGAAGCGATTTATCGTTCACCAGTTCCATGACGACCTGACGGGTACGAGTATTCCCCGGGCCTATGAATTCTCATGGAATGATGAATTGATCTCCCTCAAACAGTTTGCCGGTGTATTGACATCCTCCATGAGTGGCGTAGCCAGTCAGTTGGATACCCGTGTAAAAGGTACTCCGGTTATCCTGCATAATGCGCATTCTTTTCCGGTAACCGATCTGGTAGAAGTTGTACTGGATATGCCGAAATCACCGAAAGGGGTGATCGCTTATGATGAAAAAGGAAAGAAAGTAGCCACCCAGATGCTTTCTTATGAAAACGGAAAAGCCCGTGTGTTGATTGCTGCTTCCGTTCCGGCAAGCGGCTATGCCGTTTATGATGTGCGTGAAGGAGGTTCGGCAACCCGTACGGTTTCTTCTGAAGCGAACACATTGGAAAACTCTCTGTATAAGATACAGCTGGATGGAAAAGGAGATATCATCTCTCTTTTCGATAAGAAGAACAATAAAGAACTGGTGAAGGAAGGCAAAGCAATCCGTTTGGCTCTCTTTACGGAGAACAAATCGTATAACTGGCCTGCCTGGGAGATTATCAAAGAAACGACTGATAAAGAACCGATCTCTATCACCGGAGATGTGAAGATCTCTCAGATCGAGAACGGAGAATTGAGAAAGTCTCTCTGTATAGAAAAGCGCCACGGAGAGTCCGTATTCAAACAATATATCCGTTTGTACGAAGGAAGCCGTGCCGACCGTATCGACTTTTACAATGAAATAGACTGGCAATCGACCAATGCGCTGCTGAAAGCCGAGTTCCCGTTGAGTATCGCAAACCCGGAAGCAACCTATGATCTGGGTATCGGAAGCGTTAAGAGAGGAAATAATACGCTGACAGCCTATGAAGTGTATGCACAGTATTGGGCAGACCTGACGGATGCAAACGGTTCGTATGGCGTATCTGTCCTGAATGACAGCAAGTACGGTTGGGACAAACCGAACGATTATACGCTCCGGTTGACTTTGCTTCATACACCGGAAACAAAGGGCGGTTATGCTTATCAGGATCGTCAGGACTTTGGTTACCATACATTTACTTATAGTTTGCTGCCTCATGCCGGAGCGTTCGAGAAAGCACAGACGGGTGTTTCTGCCGATAAGTTGAACCAACCGATCATGGCTTTTGCTGCCAACAAACATACCGGCCGTTTGGGTAAATCTTTCTCTTTTGTCAATTCGGATAACACAAGTGTCGTTATCAAGACTCTAAAGAAAGCCCAGGCATCCGACGAACTGGTAGTTCGTGTATATGAAACCGGCGGAGTGAAGGAACAGACTGCCGAAATTTCTTTTGCAGATGCGATTGTCAGTGCAAGCGAAGCCGACGGAACAGAGAAGACAATAGGCAAAGCGGCCTTCAATGGAAATAAGTTGCAGGTATCTATCAAGCCTAATTCGGTGAAAACCTTTAAGGTAAAACTCAAATCGTCAGGTGCTCCGGTTGATAACCCCCAATATGCAAGCCTGGCTCTGGATTATGATAAAAAATGCGTCAGCTGGAATGAATTCCGTCGTGAAGCAGATTTCTCTTCCGGTTATTCTTATGCCGCAGAATTATTGCCCGATTCGATCGTAATCAATTCCATTCCGTTCATTCTGGGTGAAAAAGAAGCTGCCAACGGTCTGACTTGTAAAGGGGATACGATAGAGTTGCCGGCTGGAAACAATTATAACCGCGTTTACTTCCTGGCCGCATCGAGAGAAGGTGACAACGAAGGTCTCTTCAGACTGGGTAAAACGGAACAGACGATAACAGTTCCCGAATATACAGGCTTTATCGGCCAATGGGGTCATACGGGCCATACGGAAGGTTTCCTGAAAGAGGCGGAGATCGCTTATGTAGGAACTCACCGTCATGCTCCGGGTGGAGACGAAGCGTATGAATATACTTATATGTTTAAATTCGGTATGGATATTCCCAAAGGGGCAACCCAATTGATTCTGCCGGATAATAAAGATATTGTATTGTTTGCTGCAACAGCAGTGAAAGAAGAAAATCCGCAGGTTTCTCCGGCTTCTGCACTATTCCGTACGGCCTTGAAATCTCAGAACGGTAATAAGGCAAATGCTCCGAAAGTAAATCTGATGAAAGGGGCAAAGGTGATTGCTTGTTCAGGATTCGTCAATGATGAAGAGTCTCCCGAACGTATGATCGACGGAGATACGCAGACGAAATGGTGTGATATTACCGGTATGCCTAATTATGCAGACTTCGATTTGGGAGAAACCAGGAAGGTCAGCGGTTGGAAACTGGTGAATGCCGGGCAGGAAAGTCATTCTTATGTAACCCGTACTTGCTTCCTTCAGGGAAAGAATAGCCTGTCGGAAGAGTGGAAAACGTTAGGACGTCTGGATGACAACCGTAAAAATGAAGTGACCGGTTTGTTAACGAAACCTGAATCGGTTCGTTACATCCGTTTGCTGATTGCTCAACCGGCGCAGGAAACCGGTAGCCGCGATGCTCGTATTTATGAGCTGGAGGTTTATTGATGGATTGAGGAACCTTCTTGTTTTTGTTGTCAATATAGTAGTTTTGTAATACAAATACAATTTCTTTCTAATCCAAATACCCTTATCTTTTATATTTTTGACCTGGGTGCTAAACGTTTTTGACCTGGGTAGTAAACGTTTTCGACCTAGGTGCTAAACGTTTTTGACCAAGGTCAAAAATATGGAAGATAGTATGCTTTATATTAGAACACTATTGTTTTTGAACCAGAAAGTAATAGTCTTTTACTTATCCTCCTTTATTCCGGCTGCCTGGTAGACTATATTTTCCAACAATTCCTGCATCTTTCCGATAACCGGTTCTTTCTCCAATCCGTACTCCGAAGCTAATCGTTCCATTTGAAGGAAAGAAGTCCATACTTTCCCATTCTTATCTTCCCATACCGATATCTTTAGTGGCAATTCGATGGAAATAGCCGGATTTTCCTGCATCAGCTTAGTGCCGACTTTAGGCGAACCGAATACGATCACCTGGTTCGGGCGTAGTTTCAGACCTGCTTCTTCCGCATTTTTCCCATGATCGAACTTAGCGAATACCGGAATATCCTTTTTATGCAGTATCAGTTCGATACGCTTCATTGTTTCGTCTACACTGAATTTACTTTCCTGATTATTCATATTACTTCCTCCTTTTTGTGCCAGTGCTATCCCTGCAATCAGAAGCCCTGCCAGAATTGATATATACTTTTTCATATTATACTTCTATTATCTGTCATTTCCCTGCAAAAATAAAAGAATAACGTATTTCTTTAGATAACAGTTTTACCTGTTGATTTGTCAATTTTACCTGGGGATAATTTTATCCTGTATCGAACAGGATTATTTATCCATGTAATACCTATTTTCTCGTTTTTCTTGTTAGGGTAAATTGAAAAAAAGTTGTTCTTCTTTAGAATCTTATAAATTAAAATTCTATTATGAGAGAAAGAATTGCCTATTGTCTTTTACTGATAGTTTGTGTACTTGCCTATTTTAAGGTTTTTCAAGCTGATTTTCATGCAGGATAGTATGCTCCTGTCATGGATATGAATTTCTTGATGTTGTATCTAATTAATATATAACGATGAATAAAATTTTAGTAGGAATTCTTGTGATCTCTTTGTCTTTTGCGGCATGTCATAAATCATCTCAGGAATCTCAAAAAAAGATTACTAGCTCTATTTCTCTGGCATGTGTAGAGGAACCGGTGGAAGTTCATATTGATTTAAACAAAGACTGCTTGCCTTATGATAGTTTGATGACTGAAATTAACTATGTCAAGTTAGAAACTACGGGTGATAATCTTATAGGAGAAATTTCTCAACTTTTGTTTGTTGATGATAAAATCATTGTAGTGGATAGCTGGAAATCTAAAACGATTACGGTTTATGATATGAAAGGCCATTATCTAAATCAAATAGGATCACTAGGACAAGGTCCTCAAGAATATGCTTTTTTTACCCATGTTTCATTAACTCCGAATAAAAAAATGCTTGTTGTAACAGATATGGGCAGTACTAGCTTAAAATATTATACTATAGATGGTCAGTTTGTTCAATCTGTAAAATGTCCATATTGGTTTTCTTCTAGCGAATTTGTAACAGATAATTTGATTGCCGGATATGATTCAGAAGGGAATGCTATATCAGACGAAAATGAATACTATAAGCCGCTTTTGGTTGTTACAGATTTATTGGGAAATGTTTCTTCTTCAGCTTTTCAGAGTTATTATAGGAAGGAATATACGAGTACAATTTCCAAACCGATTCGAAAATTTGGGGATCAGGTTCTATATAATAGTCCGAATACAGATTCTATTTATCTGTTGACCCCAAATGGTATTGAGCTAGCTTATCATTTGAATGTAAAAGGAGCTAAACCAATGATACTAAATGAAGATATAACAGATGATTTATTGAGAGAACATCGTCGAAATAATCCATTTTTCAATGGAGATTTTATAAAATTGAAGGATGGCGCTATATTTCATATTTTTGAATCAGGATTCCCTGGGTACCGTTTTGGAATTTATTCAAATGCTAAACAGCGTACTTTTTGTTGTAATGACATTCGCTATAGTCCTTTTTTATGCTTTTTTGATGCACCTAAAGCTCGCTATGGTGATAATACGGTAGTTGTAGATGCTCGTCCGGATATCGTTCTTGCTTATAAAAATGAACTATACAAACTAGGAAAGAAGGAGGAAATCGACGAGTTTTATAAAGATTTGACTGAAGATAGTAATCCTGTCTTGTTCTTCTACGAGTTAAAATTTTAGTTTTATGTATAAGATCGTAATTGGTATTTTACTTTTTGTCAACATATTATTAAGTGTAATATGTTTGAATTTGTTCAAAGATAAAACGTTGTTGGTATCTGGAAAACAATCTGTAGAAGATGATAGACTGCTAGAAGTTTTGGAAAATAATTTCAAATTAGGTATCCGTAATGATAACTCTATATTGGATACATCTGCTGTAATTCATGATTTGAATAAAAATAAAATTAGTTTGTCAGAAATTCCAACAGATACGCCTTGCTTGGTTATTAGATTTTCAGAAACCAATTGCGATGAATGTGTTCGCTTTCTGCTGATAAAAGTGATGAGATTATATAATAGTGATCTTTTCAACAAAAGAATTCTCTTATTCGCTTCTTATCAAAATCGGAAAGCACTTAGAATATTGATAGATCGTTTGAATATTAAATATCCTGTTTATTTGATCGATAAATTACCCATTCCTTGTGAACAGATAAATTATCCTTATTGCTTTATATTGGATAGTACAAAGCGAACGAGTCATGTTTTTGTCCCTGATAAATATGAACCTCAGGTTGCAAATACTTATTTTGAACTAATAGAAAATAGGTATTTTAAAAATGGCTTTTCAGAAACGAATAGATGAGGAGATTTTTTATAATATGGTTTATAATCACTTTTTTATGTGTGATTGTAAGGATTTTTGGAGGAGATATATGTGTTGTTCCGTCATCCAGTATGGAACCTACAATTCTTGTCGGCGATTGGTTGTGGATAGATAAGTTGACCTATGGTGCTCGTTTACCAGCTCGTTGGAGTGATATTCCATTAATAAATGTGTTTACATGGAATACGACTTTACGACAAAAGGATGGAAGAATAACCTGGGGCTATCATAGAGTTGGAGGTGTTAGAAATCCTAGAGTCTCTGATATCATTGTTTTTAATAGTCCTGAGAGGCCGGATATTTTATTGGTAAAGAGAGTCGCAGGGATTATTTTAGCCGGGGATACTGTTACATTTAATGAAAAGACCTATTTGAGTCTAAAGAAGATACTTGATAATGAGTATGCTTCTTCCTTTGTAAGAAAGAAAAAGATATATATAAATGGTAGAGCCGACTCGTCTTACCGGGTAAAACAGAATTATTATTTTGTGTTAGGAGATAATGCATCTGAATCTTACGACAGCAGGTCATTCGGCTATCTTCCGGAGAGTTCTGTTGTAGGAAAGGTTGATCGTGTGTTATTTTCGATTGATCCTGACTGTTCGAAATTTTGTAGATTTCGTTTCCTTAGATTGTTTCATCATTTGCTTTGATAACAGTTTTACCTGTCGATTTGTCAATTTTACCTGGGGATAATTGCTAAATGTAATGGCGATATTGTTATTCCCGGACGGTATGCCGCATTGTAACTTTGCAATCAGAAAAATGAGTGGTATGAAACGCTATAGCAAAAAGACAATCACTTATTAGGTATAATCACTTAGAAAGAAGTACGACAATGAAAATGAAAAGATTTTTAGTCGCCTGTTTGGTTTTGGTTGCAGGAACAGGTATGGTGTTTGCCGGAGTTAGTAATGAAAACAAAAAAGAAAACGAAATGAAAGAGAAGAAAGCGAAAGACGAATTTATTATTGATGAGCATACTGCTATTGTAATGACTGACCCTCAAAATGATTTCCTTAGTGAAGAGGGTAAAGGTTGGGGATTGTTTGGGGAGAATATAACCAAGAACGGTACGGTAGAACATTTGCGGCAGATATTTGATGTGGCAGCTCAAAAAGATATGCTGGTTTTCATCTCTCCGCATTACTATTACAAACATGACCATGAATGGACGTTCGAAGGTCCTGTAGAGAAAATGATGCATGAGAACGGCATGTTTGAGCGAAAGGGACAGTTGACAGGTGAAGGTTTTGAAGGTTCCGGAGCGGACTGGCTGGATATCTATAAGCCTTACATTAATAATACAAACAAAGTTATTGTTACAGCTCCTCACAAACTGTTCGGTCCTGAAAACAACGACCTGATCCTTCAGTTGAGGAAACGGGGGATCAATAAAGTCGTGATTTGCGGTATGTCAGGTAATTTATGTGCAGAATCCCATTTACGTGAATTGCAGGAGCGGGGTTTCGAAGCCGCTGTCGTTTTCGATGCTACGGCTTCAGCGCGAATACAGGGTATGGATGCGGATACTGCTGCTTTTATAAATTTCTCATTGTTGGCTGAAAAAGTATATACAACCGATGAGTTTGTAAAAGAAATGCAGACAAGATAATTGTGTGTTTAAAGAAAACCGGGTCACCGGAAATTATTTTTTAGGGGAGATGTGTCGTAAAGATACATCTCTTTGTTTTTTGAGAAGGTTTAGTTCAAGTCGTTTATACATAGTGTCTTATAGGGGATGAAGGTTGAAACGTCACTTCTTTTATTTCCCTGTGGAAGGAGATATATCCGTATTATTTTACTACTTTGGCAGAAAATTTTTGAAATCGCATGCAGTATTCCCGCAGTCAATACATTTATATAATAAACACGCGCGGCGTTGATGGGTGAAGCAGAACTGATAAAGCAGTGTATGCGGGGTGCAAATGCAGCCCGTAAAGAACTCTACGATACTTATGCGGAACAGATGTTGAGCATCTGCTTCCGGTACACAGGAGGTATGGACGTAGCTTACGATCTGTTGCATGACGGATTTTTGAAAGTATTCTCCTCCTTCTCAAGTTTTTCGTACCGTGGAGAAGGGAGTTTGAAAGCGTGGATGAGCCGTATATTTGTAAATACGGCATTGGAGTACCTTCGAAAAAAGGACGTCCTCAAACAAGTAGTCCCCCTTGATATTATTGCTGAAACAGAAGAAGAGCCTCCGGAGGAGATCGAACAGATCCCGACGTCGGTCCTGATGAAGTTCGTCCAGGAGTTACCGACGGGCTATCGCACTGTGTTTAACTTATATACATTTGAAGAACGAAGTCATAAAGAGATTGCCGAGCTTTTACACATAAACGAACGATCATCATCGTCGCAGTTGTGCCGGGCGAAAGCAATGCTGATAAAGAAAGTAAACGATTACATTCAGAAAGAAGCCAGAAGATGAAGATGGAAGATAAATTAATAGAGGAATACCGGAATCGGTCGGTTGAATACCGCTTGCCGTTACCGGAGGATGGCTGGGAGAGGCTGGAAGCTGCGTTCGCTCCGGCTCCTGAAGTTCGTCGCTTCCCTTATCGTTGGTTGGCGGCAGCAGTGTCTTTTTTGGCAGTTTTGGGTTCTGCTCTTTACTTTATGGGGATAGATAAGGAGATAGAACCGGTCTTGTCGGACATCGTTCTTCCTGTTCCACAAAGTGAGAATCCGACTGTTACACCTGTACCGGTCGTACCTGTTGAGCCTGTAAAACCGCAACCGATCGCTAAGACGTTGGTAGCTAAAGTAAAAAAGGTTGAAGCGGAATTGCCTGACCTGTCGCAGGTGGTGTCGGAAGTGTACATGTCTATCTCTGCCTATTTTCATGCGGAGATAACAGAAGAGAATGTCGTGGAAAATAATTCGTACAATAATCGTTCGGTAGTGGAAAGCGGACGGTACGAATATGTTCCGGAGAAGAGTTATGAACCGCTTCCGGTGAAAGCTGCTTCTTCCCCGAAAGGATGGACATTCGGTTTATATGCCGGAAATATGTTTAACGGCAATACCTCTGCCACAGGAGGTTTGCAGATGTTCAGCATGTCGGCAACCCGTTCGGATGTAAGTGTGAATAATAACCCGGGTTCAGGGACATTCGACGACTATATGAAAAATGTGGCGTCGAATGCTCCTTACTTCCGGGATGCAGATGATTTTACAATGTTTGAGAAGATCGCTGCTGAAAATTACCAGCGCCCGACGGGGACAAAGGTGAAACATCGTTTCCCTCTTTCTGCAGGTGTGACGGTGAAGAAAAAGATCAGTGACCGTTTTTCGCTGGAGAGCGGATTGGTTTACACTTTCCTTTCTTCGGAACTGACTGCCGGTGAAGGTGACTATTACAAGCAGGAACAGCGGTTGCACTATCTCGGAATACCCGTGAAAGTGAATTATACCATCTGGAAGAAAGACCGTTTATCTCTTTACGCTTCTGCGGGGGCAATGGCGGAGATGTGTGTGGACGGGAGTCTGAATACGGATTATTATCTGAATAATACCCGTCAGCGTAAAAGTAAAACAGACCTTGATGTTGATAAAGTGCAGTTCTCTGCCTTAGCATCGCTTGGGGTACAATATGATATAGCAAAACCCGTTAGTATCTATGCCGAACCCGGCATCGCCTATTATTTTGATGATAAGAGTGTGGTTGAGACGATCCGGAAAGAGCAGCCACTCTGTGCATCGGTACAGTTCGGGGTTAGATTTGCTTTTTGATGAGATGTGATGTTGATTTCCTGTACAGGAAAAAGATGAGCAGGGTTTCCGACGGGAGGCCCTGCTCTTTTCTTTATGATTTTATTAAAAGTCTTTTAATGTGAATTCTATTAGAATAGGGTTGCTCTCAGGTGTGATTTTTTTTAGTTCCGACAATTTTTCCTGGGTAATGAAAGAAGAAAGTTTATCACTTAGTTGTATATCTGTAGCAGGCATATATCCAATAAAACTCTTCCCTTTCTTTCCTAATATTTTTATATTTCCTCCCAATAAATCATTTATAGGTTTCCCTTCTAATATATGGCCATTACTTTTATTGTAATATACATCTGCATTAGACTCAAAACCAAAACTATATGAAAACATAACTATTTTTGAAGTTTCAATGACGTTTCGAGCATACCATACTGTCTGAGGATGAGCAAGAATAAATTTGTCTACATCGAAACCGGATATTTGGTCTAAATCTATTTTTGATTTATTTTCACCAAGATCGATGATATATGAAGGATTTATATGATCTCCCTGTATAGAATAGATCGTATCGCTAAATGCATAATGACATGTGATTTTACCATCTTCTTGTTCTGAAAAAGGAGTCTTTGTGAAAAAGCTCATTAATGACTCATTGGTTTTACGTTCTAATGCTGCTTTTGATTTGAACCATGTCTTTTTTTCACCTTTAGGACTTAACATGGTTATATTTCCTGTTAAAAATCCATCTCCAATATGAGAGTTATTGTTTTTATTTGTGTAAAAATAAATATTACCACTTTTTTCAATGCAAAAATCATTGAAGCCAAGACTATATGGTATGTTACCTAGATATTTACCTGCGTAATTATATTTATAAAATGAGTTATTATTTGTCAACCAGATTTCTTTATCCATTTTATTCAAAGCGAAATTTTGTGGGAAACGAATTTCTCCTGGTCCCTGTCCTTTCTTTGCTGGTTTACAGTTGAATTTTCCATTTCTATTGAAAATGTATATAAGCATATCCTGTTCATTTTGAATGAAATATAATCCTTCGTCATATTCGAGTTTATCTATATTACTTAGAAGTGCTTGTTCTGTTGTTTCTAATGGTAGAATATGTAGAGAGTCAATAATGCTTGATAAAAGTAAATGGCTCTCCTTATTAGGGGTTAATTTGATAGTGGTGATTTCACTTTCAGATATATTATCTGTACATGAAAAAATGCTTGAAAGTGATAATATACATAATGTATAAAGCCTAACTGTTTTAATCATAATGAGTAGTGTTATATAGTTATTAATGACAACCTTTCATTGAATAATAAAATATACATTCTCACGAAATGTTTAAGCTTGCGAGAATTGGTTTTATAAGAGGAACAACTTTTTTTGATTTTACCCTAGCAGAAAGATGAAGTTTTTTTACTTTTTCATCAAAATAAATTGAAGGATGCAAATGGCAACAGTAAAATAGTCTTTTGCTAAATCTCATCTTAATTGGTTTAGGGCATTATTAATAGTCTATCGTGCCGTAGACATAAATCTCGGCTAGAGATGAGTTCTGCTCTCTGTTACTTTCGGTGATTTGTATTTTGAAATAACGTTCTTTCGTTGGAGTTATGGGGAATATCTAGTTTTCGTATGGTTGCTCTGTTTTTGGTTTATACTTCCTTTTCTTTGGAACTTACTGTCGGTGAAGATGACTATTACAAGCAGGAACAGCAGTTGCACTATCTCGGAATACCCGTGAAAGTGAATTATACCATCTGGAAGAAAGGCTGTTTATTTCTTTATGCTTCTGCGGGAGCAATGGCGGAGATGTGTGTAGACGGGAGTCTGAATACGGATTATTGTCTGAATAATAGCCGTCAGCGTGAAAGTAAAACAGACCTTGATGTTGATAAAGTGCAGTTCTCTGCCTTGACATTATTCGGGGTATAATATGATATAGCAAACCCAAGTAGTCTTTGTGCCGAACCTAGCATCGTCTATCATTTTGATGATAAGAGTGTAGTTGAGACGATCTGGAAAGAGCAGCTATTCTGTGTATCGGTATAGCTTAGGGTTAGATTTACTTTTGATGAGAAGTGGTATTGATTTCCTATGCAGGAAAAAGAAGAGCAGGACCTCCCGTCGGAAACCCTACTCTTTCTAAATATATTATTCATTTCTAATTTAGACTACAAAGTTGTTCCTAATAAAAAGAGAATCTTGTTACGGTTTATTTTGAAGGGAAATTTGAATTTTCTCTTTTTGATAGAAAAAGACTTTCAATGTATCTGAAATAAGTATCTGAAACGTCATCAACCATTTGAACCGGGATAAAAAAACTATTTATTGTTAGAGTGTGATCTGTAATAAACATATAAAGCTGTGATACATCTCCATCAAAAGGGAACATCTTTTGATTTGGATACATTAAATAGGCTCTTGAAGATATGTTGTATTGCTTTAGCAAAATATCTAAAGAACGTTTGTTCGGATAAGATGCTATAATAATAATAGGTATTCTTTTTTCTTCTAGTTTATGTACATTTCTTAATTCTCTTTCGAGGCAAGGTCGACAGGCTGCATACGATAACCTGACTATTAAAGTTTTCTCTAGAACAATATTCTTCAATAAGACAGAACTGGTATCATTTATTAATGATAAGTTCGTATTAATATCATAGCCTGCAGATAATAAAGTTTCAAACCAAGCATTTTTTAGTAGCTCATTTTTTTGTGATAATGAATTTACCTCTTTCGCGATAGTAGAAATATTTTTATTCAAATTTCTATACATTAAATAATATAAGAAACCAAATGATAAAAATATAAAACTCCATATAACTATGTCTTTTCGCATAATTTTATACTAAAAATCTTTTAATGTAAATTTTATTAGAATAGGGTTACTATCCGGGGTAATTTTTTTTAATTCATTCTGTTCTTTTTGAGATATGAAAGAAAAAAGTTTATCGTTTAATTGTACATCCATAGCTGATATACATCCAATAATTGTATCTCCTTTATTTCCTAATATTTTGATATATCCTTCTAGTAAATCATTTATTGGTTTACCTTCCAATATATGACCGTTATTTTTGTTGTAATATACATCTGCATAAGACTCAAACCCAAAATTGTATGAAAATCTAAGTATATTAGGGGTCTCTATAACTTCCCGTGTATACCATACTGTTTTGGGATGAGTTTGAATGTACTCTTTCACATCGGGTCCTGATATTTGATCCAAGTCTATTTTTGATTTATTTTCGCCAAAATCAATGACATATGAAGGAACTATATAATCTTTATGTATAGAGTAGATCGTGTCACTAAATGCATAATGACATGTTATTTTACCATCTTTTTGCTCAGAAAAAGGAATCCTTGTGAAAAAACTCATATATGACTTATTAGGCTCATTTTGTAAAGCTGCTTTTGATTTAAACCATGTTTTCTTTTTTCCTTGGGGACTTAGCATTGTTATATCTCCTGTTAAAAAACCATCTCCGATATGAGAATTATTAGTTTTGTTTGTGTAAAAGTAAATATTACCACTTTTTTCTATACAAAAATCACTGAATGAAAGACTGTATGGCTTATTCCCTAAATATTTTCCGGTATAATTGTATCTATAGAAAGAATTATTGTTTGTCAGCCATATTTCTTTATTTACTCTATCCAAAGCAAAACATTGAGGATATAATATTTCTCCAGGAGCATTACCTTTATTAGCAATAACAGATTTGAAAATTCCATTATTATCAAAAGAATAAACTAGTTTGTCTTGAGAGTTTAATATAAATAAATATCCATCATCGTAATCAATCTTAGAAATATCAGTTAATAATGATCGATTTGAAGTCTCTAAGACTATAATTGATATCGAGTCTACTATTTCAGAGAAGTAAAGCTTTCTCTCTTTTTCTGGACTTAATTGGATTAATTCAATTTTTTTATTTGACTTTTCTTTTTGAGGAGATGAACAAGAAAAAAAAGACAAAAAAAGTATAAGTGTAATCAAATGTTTCATAATGCATGTGTTATAGATTCAATATTTAAAAAGAACAGCAATCTTTTTGTGAATATGTTCGTGCATAACATGTTCCCCATTCTTTATAGCAACAAGCAAAATAACCGGGATATGCATGTACTTTAACTCTTTCACCTCCAATAGCTCCAATAGCTTCTAGTTCGCAATAACTAGCTCCACAACCGCCAACTTGGCAACCACCTCCCGGAGGACAGTTTTTCTGAGATGTATTTCCTCCGCTACTTTCACCACTGCCATCGCCACTGCTCGATGTTTGTCCTAAAACCTTCCAATAGAGATTATTCTCTAACACACCATAATTATTTATAGCATGTACATAGTTTAAACAAATTGCTAAAGCGAGCGCAATCAAACCAATTGTTTTTGAATTAAAAATCTTCTTCATAATTGTAATTGTTTAATATTTATAAAAGTTATTTTGAGAAAGGACGACCAAATGTTCTATTATACTCTATATCATAGTTTTCTCGCTGCTGTAAAAGGCTGCGAAGTTCTTGTTTTAATGTATCAGTATTTTGCCATACATAACTTCTTTGATTTGCATATATTCCCATATATAAAATATAAATAACAAGAAGGCAGCATATTAGTTTGTTATTCAAATGTTTAACGGAATAATAGGATATGATAAAACAAATACCAATAGTAGATATATATGCGTATCTATCAGCTACAACAGCATATCGTGATAATGGTATGATATGTAGAGCAATAATAATATGTATTGTAAAGATGAGTAATCCTAAAGCTATAGGCCATCTGCTTAACTGCTTTCTAAATGCTACAAATAAAATAAGTAGCAATAAAGGGTATGTTAATAACCATACGGGCAATGATTCTCCAACTTGTGAAGGAAATGGATAGAGATAAGATAACTTTATAGGGAATATACTTTTAAATAGATATTCAAAAAAAGAATAGCATGCATAAACGAATCTTTGACCAAATGAATATGTGGTATTTTCTGTCAATACCCCTTCTCCGTTAACTCCTTGAGATATCATTGTCGTTATACCAAACCAAAAAGATAAAAATAGAAAAGGAACTAGTAAGTGCCATGCTTTTTGTTTATTAAGGAATAAAAGGATTAAAAATAACCAGACTGGAAATGTTACAGCCTGTTCTTTACCCCAAAAAGAAAAGAAAAATAATATTAATGTAAAGATGTAGAATATGAACCTGTTGTTTTTCAAATATAGTAAAAAAGTATATGTAGCTAATAGATAAAATAATGCATAGACCAACACTTTTGATGCGCTCATCCATGCTACGGATTCAACATTAAAAGGGTGTATTGCAAATAAAAGAGTTGTCAAAAATGAAATTAGATTCACATTTTTCATATCTACTCTATTGGATGATATCAGGAGTTGTCTTAGTATTATAAAGACTAAATAGACATTTATATAATGTATCAATATGCTTGCTAAATGAAAAATGCAAGGATTATAGCCTGCGATATTAAATAGGAGTAAATACAAGTATTCATTGAATGGAGCATATTGACCATGATAAAAATCTGTTAGTATGGCCCATATATTATCTAAGTTGATCCCTCTTTCTGTATATTGATTCATTACAACCCACTGATCATCCCAAAAATCAAGAAAATCATTTTCCAAAATAGGGAAATAAATAATAAAAACCGGAATTATTAGAAATAGTATATACTTATGACTAAACATATTATTGAATATTTTAGATTAACAAATGACTTTTATAAGAAGAACAACCTTTTTTGATTTTACCCTAATGAAAATATGAAGTTTTTTTACTTTTTCATCAAAATAAATTGAAGGATACAAATGGCAACAGTAAAATAGTCTTTTATAAGATCGCTTTTTAGTTGCTTTAAGGCATTTTTGATATGATATTCAACACTTTTTGTTGAAATACCTAATTGGTCTGCAATTTCTTTATTCTTGAGTCCGTTATATCGACTTAGCATAAAAATCTCTTTGGTCTGCGCTGGTAATTTTTCTAAAGAGGTTGCTATTGCCTGAGCCAATTCCTTTGTGATAAGTATTTCCAGTGAATCATCTTCAAGAACATATACATTGCTTCTTTGATAAACGGTATATTCATTCAGATCATCTATCGGTATTGTATGCAGTTGCAGGCTCTTTAAATAGTTTAGACATTTATTACGACCGACAACCATCAGATAAGTGATCAGGCAGGTATTATCTTCCAGATACTTCCTTTGGCTCCAAAGAACCAGAAATGTATCCTGCACAATCTCTTTTGCAGCCTCTTTGTTTATCACATAAATATTGGCAAATGCATATAAACGAGGCCAGTAGGATTTAACTATCTGTTCAAAGACTTTTTCATTGCCATCCTTTAGTTGCTGTATTAGAAGTGATCGGCCCATAATCCAAATGGAGTTTTATCCATCAGTTCCCGAAGTGGATAGTTTATATAAAGGAAGCGTGAGAACTGTTGATATATCTAACAATGAGGCTCTCGACTGCCCACAACTCTGATATAAACAACAGACTCACGCTCTTTATCCTGAATACACAAGTACATAATATACCTGTCAGTGTATAACAAGGAAAAGAACATGAGCGTTTTGTTGTCTATTATCCAGAGTAGTTGAAATTGTCGAGATTTCATTGTTAGGATAATATCTTTAAACGCTTATGTTTTGCTAATAAGTTGCATCCGGCAACGCTTTGCCTGTCTGCATATCATTTGCAAATATAAACAGAAGTTTAGTTTCTACTTTGTTTTTAAGTGTTTTATTTGAATGATCTGGCGTAATCGTTTAATATTCGCATCTATTGAGATTTTTCCTCTCCGGAAACTGATACTCTGCTCTTCCTCTTTAGAGCTCCGTTCTTCTACTAAAAAACGCCCCTTCTTCACGGGCAAGATTCATTAAATGTAAAACATAGATTAGCAAAGAAATTCCATACGACTGTTATTCCTGTAGCTACTACTTTGGCATAATAGAAAGGAACTTTCAGACGTTGATGCAACAACCATAAAGCTGCACTATTTATCATTAACCCAATCAATGATACAAATGTAAAAGTCGCAAACTCTTTTCCTATTGCCGGATTCCGGCTCTCAAATGTCCAAGATCGGTTAAATATGAAATTGGAGCAAACAGCAGTCAGAAAACCTAATGTATTTGACAGATACTTTTGCCATCTCAGATGCTCTTTACAGATATATGTTACAGTAAAATCAATGACCATACCAAGTAGGCCAACCAAGGAGAAACAGAGGAATTTGGATATAAGTTGTTCCATATTATTGAGAATTACATATTAGACACTTTGTTCTTTCACTATATTGTCTTGTTAGCTATGGATATTTTGCATCTGCTATTATAAGTTCCTTAGACGTAATATTAATATTTATTTCTCCTAGTCTCAGATATTCATTAGGACCTCCCCCTTGATTATCTATTACACGGATCAAATCTATACATTGACCATTCCCCCAATATAGAAAATCATTTTGGAATATGAGATAATAAGCTAATAATGTAATGCTTATTAATAATAGTATATATTTAAAGTTTACCATATATCTATATATAATGTAGGAAGAACAACTTTTTTTGATTTAGCCCTAGCTGAAAGATGAAGTTTTTTACTTTTTCATCAAAAAAAATTGAAGGATACAAATTGTAATAGCAAAATAGTTTTTCATAAGATCATTTTTAGTCGCTTTAAGGTACTCTTTTTGATATGATATTCAATGTTTGTTGGGATGCTATTTTCTGTACAGGAAAAAGATATGCAGGGTTTCTGACGTGAGCCCTTGCTTTTTTTTTATTTCTTTACTTTTATCATAAAGAGGACTGGGTTACATTCATCTGTATTTCTGTTAGGTAGTTTTTCTTCTATCATTTTTCTTAATTCATCAGCTTTGTTTTTATCTAAATTTAAATACCCATCTTTTATCCAGGTATCAAAGTAGTCCATGCTGTTTTGTATCTGTTCCTGCTCCTGTAATGAAAGGAGATAATCTTTGTATTGACCAATAGGGTGTCCAGTTGCAAGAAATAGAAATTCATCTTCTAGAAATCGAAATGTTTTAACATATCTTTTTTTCTTCTCATAAACGGTCAGCATCGGAATAGCTATATCTATATGTTTGATAAAAACTTTATCATGGATTTCAAATATATCGCTGATACCTCCTAATGTCTTTTTCTCTAAAAGTATATCCAGGGGAGGACGAACATGATTTTTTAAATCGCTTCTATCTTCTTCACTCATAGTTCTGTCTTTATAATCAATGTAGTATAAAGGGGTTAGCTTGTTTTCTGATAAAAGAAGAACAGAGTCATTTAAGTCTTGTGCGAATAGGATATTGTTTTCTCTTTTACGAAAGATACAGGCGGAGTTATATTCTACTACATCTTTTGGCATTGGATAATATTTTTCGACTAAGTTTCCGTTTTGATCCTTAACGACTAACGAATAAGAAGGTGTACAAGATTGCGAATATTCTTTGTATAAGAAAAAGAGTCCATTTTGGTATTCAAAGCACGTGGCATCATAATCCATCGGTATATCTTTGATGAACTTATTTTCAAAAGTGAATGCTAATATCCTTTTCCTGGGACTATCGCACAGATAAATCACGTTTTCTTCCTCATCAATAGAGAAATCTGATAAATGAACAAATTCCTCTGGTCCTTCTCCCTGGGTACCTATGCGATACAGATACTTGCCGGTATGATCAAATACATATACACCTTCCCGATTAGTTTGTTCTATTATAAAGATAAATTTATCTGACATTACGACTTTTCTTATTTCTCCTAATATAGATTCGTCTGTAAACTCTAAAGGGATCATTTTTACCTCTTCTGCAAAATCGGAAAGTTTTCCGTAAATTGTTTCAAAGTCTGTTATAGGAATTGTTTCTATATCAGATGAAGTTTGAACTTCACTGTTTTTAGATGAACAGCCATATAAGGAGGTAATGAACATGGCTAGTAGTAATAAATGTTTTTTCATATTTTGCTTTTATGAGAGGAACAACTTGATCCGATTTTACCCTAACAGAAAAAGAACATTTTTTACTTTTTCATCAAAATAAATTGGTGCATGCAATTTGTAACAGTAAAATAGCCTTTGCTAAATCCCATCAAAAGCCTTTTTGTCTATAAGTTTTTCCTGTGCCTTTGTTTGTGTTTTATTTATGCAATGATAAGTGCGAATTATTATCAAAATAAACAAGAGGGGCTATCCAAAAGTGGATAGCCCCTCTATCGCAGGTCCTATAACCTGTTTCATATGAGGTTATTTTATACCATAGGCATAAATCTCGGCGAGAGATGAGTTCTGCTCTCTGTTGCTTTCGGTGATTTGTATTTTGAAATAACGTCCTTTCGTTGGAGTTATGGGGAATATTTGGTTTTCGTATACCTGCTCTGCTTTAAATTTACCGACAGAAGTCCATGTCTGCTTGTCGGAGCTAACGAAGAATTCACCGGCTTTTACGTCTTTGTATTGAGCATGTTGTCTTTCCGTTAATCCGATGTGGGAGAAGGTAACAACTTCCTTAACATCGACTACCAGTTCGTGAGGCAGATTGATTGAACCACCTTGCCACTGTGAGTGCCAGAATGTGTTGATATTACCATCTAACAGGCTTGTTGCTACACCGTTACCAACACCTTCGCCACTCTTTTCTTCGGTATTGGCAGTAATGGACCAGCTTGAGCGGTCGAATTCCTTACCGACAATACGGATAGCCAACGGATACAAGGCTTTTTCGGAAACTTCGAACAGCGATGCTTCCTTAAGTCGTACAGGCAACATATAGTCGATGGGTTGCAGGCTGCTTCCATTAATAGTAACGACCATTTTTTCAGTAGTTACTCCGCTAGCAAGTGTCATGCTTTTCTCAAATGAATAACAATCGTCTGGTAAGGCTACGAAAGAGGTTCCGTTTTTAGCATTGTATTCATCCACATAATTGGCATCTACTTCGAATTGGCAGTCGATATCCCATTTATTGTCTGTATCGAGTCCGAAGTCTATTTCGGCTGTTTCAGTTGTAAAACCGATTGTGTACGGTTTATAAGTGAGATCGGTGGTTGTGAAGCCTAATGTCGGTGTGAGTACCTGCGTTATTTTGAGAAATACTTCGTCCTTATTTACATTTATGGAATCAGTCTCACTGTAAATGTACAAAGGTAACACACATGTAGCTTCGGGATTATTAGCCATAATCTTTTCAACGTTCGGCACATTGATGGAGACTGTCACGTTTTTGAAACGCTCTTCGGATGAAAAGCTAAGCTGGGTAGCTTCGAAAGAATAGCATTCCGGGCTTATGACCTTATAGTTTACTCCCTCCGGCAAACTATATTCACTGTCGACGGTTTCCTGTGGTAACACACCGATATTAACGTTGGCTGTTAATCCCGGTTCGCTTCCGCCTTTGTAAATGGAGAGGTTGTATGTATTGTCTTCACCTGTGTTGTATAAGGTCAAATCTTTTGTGCCGGAATTGTTTATATACATTACTTTATGGTATTGTTCCGGAACCAAATTCTCCAATTCATATTTTGATTCGTTGCAGGCTCCTAATATGATTAAAGCTCCTGCCGCCAATATTAGTTTTGTTTTCATACAAATTGTTTTTTAGATTAATAACCGGGAGCTTGTACCAATTGCGGATTACTATATATCTCACTGTTTAGGATAGGAGCCAGATACTGTTTGTTATCCCATTTGATCGGCTGGTTTATCAGCGTCGGTTTGTTGAACTCTTCAAACGAAGGGTCAGTGGTCATACCGTTCAGTCCGTAGCGTTCACCGGCTTTCAGAACTTCGGGAGCGATAGTCCAACGACGTACATCGTAATAACGGTGGCCTTCCTGATACAGTTCGACGAAACGTTCGTTGCGGATCCATTCGGTTAGGCTCATTGTTGACAAATCTGAACTGGTAAGTTCTTTGATACCCGCACGTTTGCGGATGACATTCAATTGTTTGAGTGCATCGTCTGTCTGCTCCAGAGCTGCATAACATTCTGCTAAATTCAAATACAGTTCCGCCAAACGGATGAAAGGTGCCCGTATACGGCTTCCGCTAAGTCCGCCGGAGGTGTTATAGATAAGATCCGGTGTGATGAACTTTTTTGTCAGGAAACCGGTACCTGACACATTGCGTAAACCGGGTCTGTAACCATTGGTGTTGGAATTCTTAAAGTTTAACCATAGAGGTTGGTTATTTACCATAACAGGTGAATATTGACCGCCGTCGAATGCAATCCATGCATAGTAGCGGGCTTCACGGTGAACATTGAATTTGATGATGTCATTTTTAACGTCTTCTTTATCCAGACCATCTGTTTCCAGTTCAGGACTTGAAGTTCCTTCGTAGTAACGTTCATACCACTTACTTTCCGGGTAGAAGTTTTTATCGTTTTCCGGAGTTTCACCGTTTACGGTATAGAAACGTTTTACTGCATTTAAAGTGGGAGCCCAGCCTGAATAACCTCCGGCCCAACTGCCGTCACTCTTTTTTATGCTTCTTTCGGGCATGCGGCTGATGTTCGGGTTTACTTCTCCCAGTCCGCTGCTCGATACAATCTGTCCCCAGATGATTTCTTTGTTGTTGTCACCTTCGGTAGCTGTAGACAAATACTGGAACATACGGACACGTTCTTTGAATTCACGGTTTTTCTCCGTGTCTTCTTCCAGGCCGGGAATAAATGGCAATGGTATTTTCATACGGTCGGCAATCGCATTGGCTGTTTCGATATCGAATAATTCATAGCCTGCATCTGTGGCAGCTTGCAGGGCTTCCTTACAAGCAGTCAGAGCACGGTCCCATTTCGTTTTGTCATAAGTGGAGCTAACCAATTCTGTTCCGTATCCGGGTGTTTCGTAGTTCAGGTTCCGCCAATTTTTATTGTAGAACGAACCGTTCCATAATGGAGAAGCTGCATACAACAGAACTCGCGCTTTCAGAGATTTGCAAATAGTGGCATCGGCACGTCCCAGGTCGGCTGTCTCACGTTTTACGGGAAGTACCTTTGCCGCTTCATCCAATTTGTCTACGATGTAATCGACGCAGTAATCGAAGTGAGAACGTCCCGGAATGTCGTCTTTCGAGATGTTTTGGTCTACTTTTGCCGGAATGATCGGACAGGGTCCGAATGCTTCCAATGCCCGGAAATGGTAGTAGGCTTCCAGGAAATAAGCCTCGGCCCGGTATTGATTTTTATCCTCTTCCGTGACACCTACGGGGTGTAATAACTCCAATTGTTCCATGAAATAATGGACGTAACCGATATAATTGTAAATACTTTCCCACTTGGCTGGATCGGATGAGGGGGATATGGTTCCAAATAACATTTGCTGCTCCTCTACACCCCAATCTTTGGGATGTACCATTTCGTCTGCCGAGTTTTCAATATGCTGATAGATGAAAGGATTCGTACCGGGTATGTAAGAATAGGCCGTGAATAAAAAACTTAATGTAGTGGCCTCATCTTTCATCGTGTCATCGTAATCTGGTTGTGCCGGCGGAATAACGTCCAGATAACTGCACGCGGATAATCCCAGCAGGCATATCGACAATGATGCTTTTATTAGTCGATTGGTTTTTTGTATGAATTTCATATATTTATATCTTTATTGTGTGTTGTATTTTTAAAATCTAAGTTGAACTCCCAAATTAAAGGTACGCTGTAACGGATAAGCGTTCCATGAAAGTTCCGGATCCCACAATTTGAACGGACTGAAAACGGCCAGGTTGTCTCCTGTGAAGTAAACACGGCAATGTGGGAAATTGTAACCGACTTCCAATGTTTTGAATCGCAGGAAGTTCCCGTTACGTAACCAGTAAGAGCTTTCTTGCGTGTTGTTGGATATGTCGGCATCGGTAGTGCCTAAACGCGGATAGGTGGCGTTGGGGTTGGGATTGTCCACAGACCAGTGTTCGTCGGCAATCCACTGCATCAGGTTACGGGGCAGAGTTTCGGAGTTGTCGCCATCACCGCCAGCCGAGATAAAGGGAGCGTAACCGGAGTTAATCATAATTTTGCGTTTAGCCGAACCGTTGAAGAATACACCGAAATCGATTTTCTTGTATCTGACATTCAATCCCAAACCGTATTGGATACGAGGCATATTATTGTAGGTAGATAGCAAGACTTTGTCTTCCGAAGTGATTTGTCCGTCCCCGTTTATATCCCGGTATTTGATGTCACCTGGCATGATGTTGGCACCCAGTTGTGATTGGTCCGCCCAATTGTCTATTTCTTCCTGGCTTGTGAATAAACCTTCTGCTATGTAACCTTTCAAGGTGTTCAGCGGTTTCCCAGTATCGGTCTGCCACACGTAAGGATAATCCGGTTCGTCTACGTATTTGTATTCATTCTGGTTATAAGTGAAGTTTCCGCGGAAATCCACAATCCAGTCTTTACCTATTTGTTTATTCCAGTTAACACTTAATTCGACGCCTTGGTTTATCACTTCTCCGATGTTACTCCAAGGGGTAGAACCCCAGTATCCCAGTATCTTGGGGAAGGAAGCACGTTTCATCAATATACGGTCGCGATGATCATGGAAATAATCGAATGTGATGTTTACCTGGTTGAAGAGTGAGATGTCGGTACCGATATCTAATTTCTTAACGTGTTCCCATCCTGCATTTTGTACGGCCAATATATTGAAAGAGTGTCCGCTACGTTCGATTGAGTTTGTCGGTAAGCCTGTGGTATAGCTGCTACCGTTACCGATACCCACTTGGTTTTGATACAGAAAGTGTTGTGCACCGCTGTTGAATGCATCGCTACCAACCAATCCGTAAGAACCTCTGACTTTAAAGTGATTAACATATTCAGAGATGGGTTCCCAGAATTTTTCGCTACTGATTATCCACCCTACAGATGCTGCCGGGAAGAATTCGAAGCGGTCATCTTTAGCCAAACGTTCGGAACCGTTGTAACCGAAGTTGAACTCCAGCAAGTATTTATTGGAATAATCATAGGTAAGACGACCGGAATAACCTTGGTTACGGTTAGGTAGGGCATCGTTCCGGTATTCGCGCATCATATACATGAACATGGCCGTCATGTTATGAGAACCGAAACTACGTTTCCAATCTAGCCGTGCATCAAGGTAGAATGTCTGGTCGGCAGCTTTACTGATGTCCGATTGCTTGACGAAGTCTTCGCCTGTTCGCAACAGGGTGAGTTCGTATTCGTTTGTTTCAGGGTTATAAGAACCGTTTTTTGCTTCGTAGAAGTAGGATGCCATTGTACGGTTGTAGTCAGAAGATGAATAGTTTTTGAAATTTACCAACACCTTGGCAGATAACCCTTTGGTGATGAAGCTGAAATCCTGATTGATGGCGATTGAGGTATTCAAGGTGTTGTAGTTGTTTTCCTTGAATGAACTCATCATGTATTCATACGGGTTTTGTCCATACTTTCCCGATTTGATCAGTGTGTTACCGAAACGGATGTGTTCGTCACCGTCTTGAGCCGGGAAATAAGCCGGGAAAGATACCGGATTGGCTACCATCACGCTCTTGTATAAGTCTGAGGTGCTGTAATTGGGGCCCTTCCTGTTTCCTATTTGTGCCATCATTCTCATATCGATGGTGGTCGTGCTGGTCATCTTATAGGAGATGTTGTTCTGGAAATTGTATTCCCAATTGTTGATGTTCGGATTGTAGTAGTAATCGGATGGAGCATCGAGTAAACCCGTATCGTGGTTAGCTTGCAAGCTCATATAATATTTGACGCGTGAACCACCGCCCTGCACGTTAATGTTGGCGCGCTGGTTAAAGTTTCCCTCTTTGAAGAGTAATTTGTACCAGTCTACATCCGGATAAATGTATGGATTGACTCCATTCATTGTATTCAGAATCTGTTCTTCCGAATATCTTGGGGTAATCGGTGTGAGGCTGCGGGCTTGCTCTGCTTCGTTATAGGTTCGCATGAACGTGGTACCGTTGGCGAATTCAACTTTGTTCATCGGTTGGAAATAAGATGTTTCCAAAGATACGTTGACAGTTGTTTTCGAATTTTCAGCACCACTTTTAGTTGTAACCAACATAACGCCATTGGCACCTCGGTTACCGTAGATGGCTGTAGCCGATGCATCTTTCAGTAAAGAAAAACTTTCGATGGACTCTGCCGGGATACGATTCAGGTCACCACTGGATATTTCTACTCCGTCGAGCAGGATCAAAGGAGTTGCCACCCCTCCGAAAGTATTGATACCCCGAATATAGAACTCTGAAGCCTGTCCGGGCTCACCGGTACTGGTAGTCGAGATGACACCGGCCAATTTTCCGGCTAAAGAATTGGTAAGCGAAGAAGTCGGAGTTTTTAAAGTAATACCTTCAACTGATGTAATAGCACCTGTAATCGACACTTTTTTCTGCGTACCGGCACCTACAACAACCACTTCATCCAGCATTTCGTTGTCTGATTGCATTTTTACAGTGAGGACTCCCAAATCGCCAACCTCTACTGTCTGTTCCTTGTAACCGATGTAAGAAAATAACAACTCTGTTTGACTGCCTGTAACAGGGATCGTGAACCTACCTTCAGTGTCTGTGATAGTACCCTGGCTTGTTGTTCCTTTGATACGGATGTTTACACCAATCAACACCTCTCCTGTGGAAGCATCAAACACAGTTCCTTCGACAGTTCGTTTGGATGGGTGCGTGCTTTGGGTAATCTTCAACACCGGGGTGTCATCCGGACCGGCGGTGGCGTAGAGCGGATAACTGCTAATGAAACTTGCGCAAAGTGGCAGAATCACAATCAATTTCCGTTTTCTTTTCAATGATACTAAATCCATGTGCGGATAATTTAAAGTTAAACAATATATAAGTTCTTAGAGAACTAAGTCCGATATTGATGCAAAGTAGTGAAATAAATCTTAACAATACAATCTGCATTATTAAATTTAACTAATCGTTTAACATAATTTATCCAACAGCGGAGATTTAGAAGCATACACTGAATCAACCAGCCTTTCAAAAAGCATTTTATCACCTTAGTTCTCTAAGGATTATGTCATCGAATTAAAAGAAGAATAAAAAAGTAAAAATATATTTTAGTCTGGGGTGACATGAAAAACAAAGAGACAGTCGAGGTGATTCGGATGTTCCCTCTTGTTTATTTCGGTAAAAAATCGTACTTGCCGTTGCTGAAAATAAAATATATAAGATAGGTTAAGATAATATTTAAAGAGTTAACCTCCAGGCAAAAGAACCCCTGCCTATATGACAAAAAGAAGAAGGTATCCCCAAAAGGATACCTTCTTCTTTATAGGATGATTTCTGTTTTTAAAGATTACGTCTTTGAAACATGTACCCGTTGTGTGGGAGCCATGTTTGCATTGCGGTAATTGATCTGTTCAATTACGTTTTCTGCTAAATTGCGGAATGCGGCTCCAGTGATCGTATCAGGATTCAGGGCAACAGGTGTTCCGTTGTCACCTCCTTCACAGATACTCTGTACGATAGGTATTTGTCCTAACAGCGGGACATTCAGTTCTTCTGCCAGACGTTTGGCTCCTTCTTTTCCGAACAGGTAATATTTGTTTTCCGGCAGTTCGGCAGGGGTGAACCAGGCCATATTTTCAACCAGTCCCAATACCGGCACATTGATCTTTTCGCCTGTGAACATGCTGATACCTTTGCGGGCATCGGCAAGGGCAACTTCCTGCGGAGTGCTGACTACGATGGCACCGGTGATAGCCAGTGTCTGTACCATTGTCAGGTGAATATCACTTGTTCCCGGTGGCAGGTCGATCAGAAAGTAATCGAGATCGCCCCAGTTGGCGTCGCCGATCAGTTGCTTCAATGCATTGCTTGCCATAGCTCCGCGCCATAAAACCGCATCTTCCTTGTTTACGAAGAAACCGATCGATAGCAATTTTACTCCATAGTTCTCTGCCGGTTGGATCAGGTCGCGTCCGTCTACCTCTTCCATATAAGGACGGGCATCTTCCACATTGAACATTTTGGGCTGTGAAGGGCCGAAAATATCGGCATCCAGTAAACCTACCTTATAACCAAGCCCGGCAAGAGCTACTGCGAGGTTGGCGGCAACTGTACTTTTACCTACACCTCCTTTACCGGAAGATACGGCAATGATATTTTTTACCTGCGGAAGTAGTTTATCCGGTTCAGGACGTGCTGCCTGACGTGCCAGTACTTCGATGTTTCCTTTGATGTCTACATCTTCACCTACATAAGTCAGGATAGCTGTTTCGGCAGCCTTTACGACTGATTTGATAAACGGATCGTTGGGTTTCTCGAAAAGGAGGGAGAAACTAACCTTATTGCCGTCGATCCGTATGTTGTCTTCTACCATGCCCATTTCGACAAGGTCTTTCCCTGTCCCCGGGTAACGCACTTTTGCCAGTGCGTCCATGATCAGTTTAGGATATATAGCCATAATATAATTGTATAATTGGTTGTCTTATTTGCCGGAAGCCAGTGCGCTGCGCTTACTCCGGTTGAAACTGCGGTAGGGGTCGAGTTCGATCTCAACGTCCGGTTCGATCAGTTCGTCTCTTTCTTCACAAACAAACTTGATGTATTTGATGTTCAGTCCGCGGTCGAGCCATTGTTGTTCGTAATAGGTTTTGATAGACAGGATATCGTCTACCAATCCTGAGTGATACAAGTCGTCGTTGCTGAACAATACGGGATATTTGTTGGCTTTTACCATTTCGCAGGTATAAGTGTACATGAAGTTACTGTCTGTCTTGAGGTGGACAATGCCGTCGCCTGACAGTATTTCGCGGTACATCTTCATGAAACGGGTAGAAGTCAGGCGCTTATTGACCTTTTTCATCTGTGGGTCGGGGAAGGTCAGCCATATTTCGGCTACTTCTCCGGCTGCGAAGAAATGTGAGATCAGTTCGATGCTGGTCCGCAGGAAAGCAACGTTGGTCATACCCGATTCGTAAGAGTCTTTGGCTCCGGTCCACATGCGGGCACCTTTGATATCTACACCGATAAAATTTTTGTCGGGGAACAGGCGTGCCAGTCCTACTGTATATTCACCTTTACCACAACCCAATTCAAGTACGATCGGATTGTCATTCTTGAAAAACTCCTTGTGCCAGTGTCCTTTCAACTCAAATCCTTTCTCTTGCAGAACGGCAAACGGATACTGGAAAACATGCGGATACTCCGCCATATCGTCAAACTTTGCTAACTTATTTTTTCCCATGCTGCAAAGATAATACTTTATTTTTTCGGGATGACATATCCAACCGGAAGATAACATAGCAACTCCTTGTTCTGTAAAAGCAAAAGGTAAACTGCTCCCTAAATTGTAATTAGGGGGTATCACAAATTGTGATACCCCTATGTGTAGTAGCTCATTAGCTTCTGATAACCAAAGGTATTCTATTTATATATCAGATATAGTTCTATCATATAAGGCAGATACCGATTCCTCCCTATTCCGGATGATCCTGTCAAATTCTTCTTCCCGTTCTTTGCTCATCCGGGCTTTTTGTATCCATTCGCTACTGCCGTAAACTCCGGCTTTCTGGTAATCAAACGGTTTGAATTTGATTTTCCGGATTGCTTTCTGATCTTTGAATTGGAAATCCAGTTGGTAAGGGGCTTTAAATCCCGGGTTTTGTATGATCGAATGTTTATCTTTGATCTTTTTCCATGTTTTCAGGTCATAATCCAGAAACTTTGGATCTGCATTACCGCGTAAATCCCAATAGCAATTGTAATCCATATCCATATCGGCTTTGTCCCAGGGGCCGGCAAGATATACTCCGTGGTCCATTAATATAATATTGGAAGTGAAACTAAAGGATTGATGATCTTCAACCCTTGTAAATTGTAACTGCTGGTAATGGTTGAAGGCAAAAATATTATTTCGTATGATGTTCTCTTTTCCGTAATGTTGGTGGAAACCGCCGCTTTTACAACCGTATACCAGGTTGTTCTCCATAACGACACCTGTACTTCCTTCATCCGTATAAAGTCCCCAGCCTCCATAGTCGTAAGAATAAATGTGATGGATCACATTATTGCAAACCCGGGTACCGGGTGAGATGCCGAGGGTATAAACGGCCCCCATATCCGACAGTTCTCCCCAACCGATATGATGGATATTGTTGTAAGCGATCTCATTGTTGACAGCGTAACTTTTTCCGTATCCCCAGACCCAACCGACAGAAACTCCGGAGTAAAGCAGATCGGATATTTCGTTGTGAGTCACTTTGTTGTCGGATGAATTGAAAATAGCTACTCCGACTCCACAAGGGAAGACGAATCCAGTCTTTTGGATAATGTTGTTATCGATTGTAATATGCTTTGTGAGATATGCAGGGTCGGGTGTTTCATATTCCCCTATCTTAACGGCTCCGGCTCCCAGGTCGGTTAGATAAGAGTGTTCCAGTTTGCAATTCGTACAAGCTTTCCGGAACCAGATGGCGTAGTTTCCCGTATGCTTTATTTCGCAGTTCTCAAAACGGATATTGTCTGCGTGATCGAGTTGGATAGCTGCATCGACAGGTGAGGCGGCCTGTGCCGGATCATTCCCGGTTTTAGGCATTACATATCCCGCATGTTCAAAAGACAGGTTTCGGAATGTAATATTCTTAACCGGACGGTCTTTATCGCCTTTTATAGAAAGTAATCTGTTTAAAACCGGGGCATAAGCGACAGATGTTTCCATCACTTCTCCTTTACGCGGTATATAATACAGGTCGCCGGATGTTTCCAGAAACCATTCCCCTTCGGTATTCATGGCTTGTTTGTAATTCTCTAGAATAAACCGGCTTCCTTTCCCTATAGGGTTCCAGGGTTTCATCCCTTGTCCGTTCAGGAAGAAATAACCAGAATCAGGTATTGCCTGGGATAGATATTTGCGGGTATTGTCCCATTTATGGTAACACATGACCATAACATTGTTCAGTTCTTCAGCAGAAAGTCCTTTCAGTGATTCCATATCTTCAGGTTTTACCCTGATGCGTTGTGTCGCATATTCGGGGGATCGGCCTGTCCCTTTATAATGAACGGTTTCTTCAGCTCCTTCCACGAAGAACCATCCTTTATCGGGTGTCCGGGCACGGATAGCCCTGTTCCCATTAACATACAGTTGTTCAATCTTTACTCCATAGCGTGTTACTTCGTCGATATGTGTTTTCCACCATCCCTGCGGTGTCTTTTCCCAGGAAGTAAGAGTGATCGCCCCGCTGAATACCGGCATATCTTTTTCATCTCCTTCAATGAGAACAGGGGCAGAAGGAGTTTTTTCTATCCGGATCGTTTTATTTAAAGGATAGAAACCCGCCTGGACATGGATACGGACAGTATCGTTTCCGGTGGAATTAAGCCCTTGTTTCAAGGCCGCTTCGATTGTTTGGTAGGGAGATTCAAGCGTTCCGTTTTCTATAGCTTTAGCATCGGATGATACATAAATCGTATTTTGGGCCATGATGGCAGAAGAACAGAGAGAAAACAGATAGAAGAACAGTAGTCGTTTCATGATGGTAGAATTTATCGTTAGCCTTAACAAAAATAGTATTTTATACATAGAAAAGCTCAGTTCTAAAAGTAAATTTTTTACCTTCCGGACTGAGCTTATCTTACTTATTGTCTGTATTTTGTTTTATCGGTCGACTGATTATACCCTCCCCATTTTTGCAACAAATTCATCGAAGAATATATCCCGGTAGTTGTTACCGATGGCGATCTCATATTTGTCGATATAAATGTCGTTGTTATCGAAAGATGCTATTTGTTGGGTATTGACGATGTAGGAACGGTTCACCCGAAGGAATGCTTTGGGAAGCAGTTCGTGTATCGCTTTCATGCTTGTTTTAGTGATGATACGCTGATCGGGAAGCTGAATGATCACATAGTCTTTCAATCCTTCGATGAACAATATATCTTTGAAATTGACTTTGAAGAAACGACGTTCGGATTTGACAAACATGAACTCGCTTTCTACATTTTCTATGTTTTCCTTTTCTTCTGTCAGCAAAAGTGCATGATATGTTTTGGCTTTCTCTACTGCTTTTTGGAATCTTTCGGGGATAATCGGCTTGACCAGGTAGTCGACGGCGTCCACCTCATAGCTGTCGATTGCATATTCGGCATAGGCAGTTGTGAATATGACGAGGGTGCTTTTGGGTATGGTACGGGCGAATTCCAGTCCGGTTACTTTAGGCATGCGGATGTCCAGGAAGATCAGGTCGACCGGATGTTCTCCGATAAACCGGGCCGCCGAAGTGGCATTATTGAAGCTACCGGCCAGCGTCAGTTCTCCGGTTTCATTTATCAGCATCTCTACCGCTTCACGGGCCAGAGGTTCGTCGTCTACGATGATACAGTTCATAAGTCCAGGTATAAATTAACGATGTAACTTTGTTTATCTTCTATGATTTCCAGGGAATGGCGGGCGGGATATAATAATTCCAACCGCCTCCGGATGTTTTTCAGTCCCAGGCCACCGATACGGTTGTTCTTTTCTTCCTCTTCGGCAGGCTTTGAATTTTCACACCGGAAAAACAACCGGTTATCCTGCACATTGAAAGAAATATATACGAATGAAGCATTCTCTCCGTCCGTATTATGTTTGACCGCATTTTCAACAAAAGGGATGAACAGCAGGGGAGGTAACCATACACTGTTGATATCGCCTTCTTTGGAAATGGTATAATTAAAATTGTCGCGGCGTATTTTCTCCAGATTCAGGAAATCGTTCATAAAACGAATATCCGAACTGAGTTGGATCCTGTCCTGGGTACTGTCATTGAACTGATAACGCAGCAGGTCTTCCAGCTTGAACAATACTTCGGCTGCTTCATCACGCCCTTTCCTGATCAGCACATAGACATTATTCAGCATATTGAACAGGAAATGCGGATTGATCTGGCTTTTCAGGAATTTCAGTTCCGATTGCAGGGTGGCGGCTTCCAGTTCATTGACACGCAGGTTATTGCTGATCCAATGTTTAAAAAGAATCATGGCTGACGAACCGGCTACCAGTAAGCCGCTGGATATCGTTGAGGACAGGATATTTAACAGGATTACCGACTGGCTGGTGGGCAGGCTCTCAAAACGTGTATCTTCAAAAAGTGTTTGGAGAGTGCCTAATATCACAATAGAAATGAGGATCAGGCCCGATGCTGTTATCAGATAAAGAAGGAGACGCCCTTTTAGCAGAAATCGTGGTACTAATATATAAGCATTTACATAAATGAGCATGTTTATAATCAGGAAATAACCGATCCATGAGCGGATACGTGGCGGAGTAATAATCAGTTCGTCCGGCGTATCCCAGAATACATTGATCGTGATAAGGAAAACGACCAGTTGTAACAGGAGATGCCTGTAGATCCTTTTCTGCGGATTTAGCAGGAAATCAGGAACTATATGATCTGTATTATTTACCATGTGTATTCAATTTTAATAGAATAGTACTTATCCCCTGATCTTTGTCCTGCGTAACGGATAATGAATAGCTATCCGGGTAGAGAAGGGCGAGACGTGCATTGAAGCCGTCCAGCTCTTTGATAACCGGTGTATCGGTATCGTTAAACCGGCAGATAATGACAATTTGTTGTCCTTTCCGATTGACTTGCAGGAGAATAGATGGTCTGCATTCTTGTTTCCCTGCTTTTTTCAAGGCATACTGGATAATCGGAACAAGCAGGAGAGGAGGAATAAGTACTCCTGTCAGTTCTTTATCCGGAACGATCTGATAATCGAATGAATCGGAATAAAATTTTTCCAGTGCCAGATAATTGTTCACAAAAGTGATCTCTGAATTCAGTAGCACTTTATCGCGTGCTCCGTCATACAGTTGATAACGTAGTAGCTGGCTTAACTGCAGCACCATATCGGCTGCTTTTTGCGGTTCGCTTTTCGATAATACGGCAGTCCGGTTCAGCGTGTTGAATAGCAGTGAAGGGTTCACCTGTTCTTTCAGATTATCCACTTCCGATTGTATCTGCTTTTTTTCCAGTTGGTTCACCCGTTGATTCTCTATCATCCAGTGTTTCAGTAGAACAGTCATAGAGATACCGGTAATACAGATCATGTTCAGCATGAAATCCGATAAACTATCCAGGATACTGACTATGTTGAAGTAAGAACTTCTGACCGGAGGAATACCGGATGAAGTAAATATCCAGTATTCCTGTACGTACCGTATCAATATAAGCAGTAAAACGGAACTGGTCGAATATAGGATATAAACCAGATATTTTTTTTTAAGCAATAGTTTGGGAACCAGTAGATAGAGATGGAGATAGCCGACGATGACATAAGAGATCAACGTACAGAAACCTGCCAGATAAACGTAATGGTCCAATAACTCTGCTTTTGCCCCGTATGTGTAGATATTCTGGTTGAGCGATACTGCCGCCACTGCCAGGAGCAACAAGATATGGCGGGCTATTCTGTATCTGGAACTGACCAGAAACCGATACAGAAAAGTTTGTTTATTTATAGGGCTGTCTGTCATATAGCGGCATCCTCTTTAAGTGTCCGAAATTACTACTTTATTTGTTACCAGTCTGTAAAACGCTTAAAATTCTAGCTTATAACTGATGTTACTGATGGGGATACTGTTTCCGTTACGTTCCATCACACCGGATTTCAGGTTATAATGATAACCGTAATATTCCTTTGTACCTGTTACATTCAGTGCCTTGATCGCAAATTCATGTGCGACTTTCTTTTTGTTTATTTTATAACTGACGGTGAAGTTGGCGATGAACATCACCGGATATTGTTGTGAATAGGCACGTGTCTCGTCATATTGTGCTTCTTTATCCGGGTGGGCCAGACTGGCTTCCGTATCCAGAGGGGAATAACGTTCTCCTCCCTGTAAAGTGAATTTGGCATTGGCACTCAGGATATTCTGTCTGTTTTTCCCTAGCATCCATTCTTTCCCGATCAAAGTGTTGAGTATATACCGGCGGTTGAACCGGGTATTGTGCCAGACACCGTCTCCACCCTTGTATCTGGAATCGAAAACGGAAGCCGTTATCAGGTAATATAATCCCCTGCTCAGGTATTTTTCTAATGTGATATCCACTCCGATATTACGTCCTTTCCCTTTATTAACCAGGGCTTCTTCCACATAAAATTCTCTCCGGTTGAGGACGGAATAAGAACTGTCGGCAATGACCGGAACATCGTACAGGAACTGGGCATAGGGTTCGACTTTGAGAAGCAGGTTATCGGATAATTTGTAACCGAATGTCAGCATCAGGTGATGAGCTTTTGTGAAATCGAGGTTCTTATTGACGGATTCCTTGCCGGAACTCTTGGAATTGACGAAATAGACGTCCATTTTTTCCATTCGGCTGTGTAAACCGTAAGCCAGGGCAAATGAGGTCCGCGTGGTAGGTGTCCATTTCATTCCTAAACGGGGTTCCAGAGTCCAGTGATTGTTCAATGTCAGGACCTGGCTGTTTAATCCTGCATTCACAGAAAGCCGGTTGGTTATCCCAAAAGAAGAACTGCTATAAACAGAGATCAGGTCGGTTTGTCCTTTCCCTTTGGAGAGGGTATTTAACGGAGCTGTTTCATACGGTGCGAGGTTTAATCTCATATCGTAGAACATCCGGGTATAGGTGAAACCGGTCTGGTTGGTATGCCGCGCACTGAATTTCCTGTTATAGGAAGAGGTCAGGGTTAAATTGGTATTGTTATACTTCTGATAGGTGAACGGGGTAAAAGTATGGTCCGGTGCATAAGAATCTTCGGTGGCATTCATTCCGGAATAGGTGGCGGCCAAGGTCGTTTTCAGTGTCGCGTCGTTCGGGAAGAAATAGCGGTGACTGACTCCTCCGGCTGCCATATATTGCTTGGCTTCCGACTTGAAATTATCGCGGGTATGTTCCCATTCCTGTGGATTATCTTCGAAATCACCTTCGTATTTGTCGATCAGGCTGGTTCCCCACACCGAGAAAGTTCCGGCTTTACGTGTCGGGAAATTCAGTTTGAAATTGAGGTCCTGGTAATCGAGTGTACCACCCATATCCAATCCTGGATAGATACGGTTCAGTAATCCGGTCGTGGAGTAGCGGTAGTTGAAAATATAGGAAGCCTGATGCTTTTTACTTAACGGTCCTTCTGAAGCGATATCTAAACCTAATATCCCAGCCTGTAAAGTGTTCTCCATTTTCCGGTTGTTGCCGTTCCGCAGTTTCATGTCGAAAACTCCGGAAACAGCATTCCCGTATTCGGCTGGAAATGCACCGGTGAAAAAATCGGAATTTCCTAGGACCTGGCTGCTGAGTGAGGAAAGGACACCACCACCCAGTATCGAAATGTCGGCAAAATGGTTCGGGTTGGGTATTTCCACATCTTCCATTCTCCATTGCAGCAGATGGGGAGCATTTCCATGGATAGATATGCCGTTACTGGAAAGATTGGCTGCTACACCGGCAAAAGAACTGACCAGGCGTGCGGGATCATCCAGTCCTCCGGCATAGCGGCTGGCTTCTTCCACACTGAGCATCCGGGCACCGGTGACCGCCATCTTGTTGAGTGGTTGTTCTTTGTTTATCTGCGGACGGATAACGACTTCGCTTAACTCCCGGACGTTCTCTTTCAGTGAAATGTCCAGATACACTTCTTTTGCGGAAGTGACGAGAACTTCCCGGAATATACCGGGTTCGTATCCCAGGAAAGTTGCCTCTACATTGTGTCGCCCTACCGGAATGCCCGATAGTACGAACTGGCCTTTCTCATCGGTGGTAGTTCCTGTTCCCGGCATATCCCGGAGCATGATCGTAACGTCGGGCATCGGGTGACCGGATGCTTTGTCGATAACTGTTCCGCGTAGTGTTTGTGCGGGTTGATTGTTTCCGGTTTGTTGGGCGTAACTTCTGGTTATGGATACAGACCAGATAAGCAGGAATAAAAATGTAATTATACGATGCATATTCATTATTGAATTGTTTTTTTGTTTTTGATGCGTGTCAGGATATCGTAAACACATTCGAAGATTGTGCCTTTCCATTTACTACGTGCTATTTCTTCACTGAAAACCTCTTCGAACGTATCGAATACTTTGATGCAATCCTCCGGGGCTATTCCTGAGCGGCTTGCTACTGCTGAAATGACTTCTCGCTTGTTCATAACAATCTTGTTTTATGATTATGCGGCGAAGATAATCCTGTATGGAAAGTGCTTTTGAATTTGTAGACGGAAGTGTTTTTTTCGTATATAAAATCCTTCCTGCTGTCGACGAGGTATTGTTTCATTTCAGTAACGAAAAAATACGTTTCGGCAGATTCCTGTTTCGTTTCGGCAAAATAAAGTAAGTTTATATTACATCTATATAATATGTTTGCACTGAAATGAATGATTGGAGGATTAAAATAGTAGAGAGAAATGGCAAACACATTACTGTTGGGGCTGTTAGCTTCGTTTACGTGTGCCGACTATAGGTCGGTACAGGGAGAGAGTAAACCAGTCGCGGAAGACGAAAAAGTGATTCCGGAGGTTTTGGATAAGTCTCTATTCGAAGAGGCGGGACTGGTTATTAATAGATGATCGGATGGATTTTAAAAACATTCGTTGTGAGTTTTGAATTAATTCTGTTACTTAAAATTTAAAGACGTATGAAGAAGTTGTTTTTATTTGCTTTGGCTGTGACAGCTTTATTCTCTTCCTGTGAGAAAGATCCGGACCTGAATAAACTGTCCAGTGATTATGCTGTTTATACGAATTATGATAACAGTATTCAGTTTAACAAATTCAGTTCTTATTATCTTCCTGATAGCATCCTGATTGCCGGTAGCGGTATGAAAGCTCAATACTGGAAAGACGAGAATGCCCAAAAGATCATTAATGAGGTAGTGACTGAGATGGACGACCGTGGATATACCCGGGTCGATGACAAGGATAAAGCTGATATCGGCTTGCAATTGTCGTATGCCCAAAGCACCACGCAGATCATTTCTCCGGGCTATGGTTATGGTTATTATGGTTGGTGGGGAGCCGGTTTTTGGGGACCATTTTGGAATGATTGGTATTATCCGTACCCGGTTTCTTATAGCTATGATACGGGTACCTTTGTTGCGGAAATGGTCGATTTGACAGCTAAGCCTGCTGATGAGAGTAAGAAGGTCGATCTGCCGGTAATCTGGCATGCGTATGCTTCAGGCCTAATGTATAACAACTCGCGTATCGACATGCAGTTGACTCTTCGTGCAGTCGGACAGGCTTTTGAACAATCTCCTTATCTCAATATATTGTATACCGATAAATAATAAAACCGGAAGATTATGAAAACGATAAGATACATTTTTAAAAAACAAATCATATTGTTGATGATGCTGTCCGTTTTCTGTTTGAAAGGACAGGCACAGGTAGAGGATAAGTTGCATTTTAATGTAGACTGGCAGATGAATGCTCCGATCAGTACGGATTTTGCCGATAAAATAAGTGGTTGGGGAATGAATTTTGAAGCAGGGTATTATGTAACTCCCCGTTGGTCGTTGGGAGCGTTTCTGAGTTTTCATACGAATCATAAATATGTAGACCGGCAGACATTGCAATTATCGCCGACCGAGTCGTTGACGACTGACCAGCAGTTGTCGGCTTTCCAATTACCTTTCGGTCTTTCCACTTCTTACCGTCTTGGGCAGAATGATTATCTGAAACCTTATGTCGGTGTCAGGTTGGGAGCTATGTACGCGGAAAACTCGAGTTATATGACGACAGTCCGTTATTATTCGAATCCGTGGGGTTTTTATGTATCGCCTGAATTGGGAATGAATATTTATCCGGTACCTGACAAACGTTTAGGTTTTCATGTGGCTTTGTATTACAGTTATGCCACAAACCAGACGGATTTGCTGACTTATTCGATGAACGGACAGAATAATCTGGGTTTCCGTGTCGGTATTTGCTTCTGATATGTTCGTGATATATATTTTTCTTATAAAGAGGATATCTGAAAATCGATATCAGATACCCTCTTTATTTCTTTAAAACCTTACATTTGTGTTTACAATAGATCATTAAGCTATGCAGAACAAATACAATCATTATTTTAATTTCTTCCTTTTTTCCGGATTAGCCTGTTTCTCTTATTTCTTTATGGTACTTTATTCGGATCTCTCTCCGCAGCACCAGCATCTGCTGATTTCTTTCTGGGCTTTCCTGTTGGTTGTGTTTGTTTTTAATGCATTAGGATTCAGTATAATGCTGATCAATGAATGGCAGAAGAGAAGCTATCAGTTCCTGGTAAAGAGGAAAAATCAATTGATGATTAATTGCATTTTGATGGCGGGACTTTTGTTTTTGTTGAATTATCTGTTGTTTTCCATTGTGAAGGTTTTGTTGGAGATTCCTTCACCTTTCGCGTTAAAAGGGGCTGGTATTAGAATGATCTTTGTTGTCTGGCTGGTGGAGATGGTGATCGTCAGTCTCACGATGGTTGCGAATTTTTACAGGCAGTTGATCGTCCTTCATGAAAAGGCGAATAAATTGGAAGAGAGCGCTATAAAGGCGCAATATGTTGCCTTGCAGAATCAATTGAATCCGCATTTCTTATTTAATAATCTGAATACTCTGATTTCGGAAATAGAATATAATCCGGGGAATGCCGTGGTGTTTACCCAGCGGTTGTCGGAAGTCTACCGGTATATTTTGCAAAGCCAGCAGGAAGGACTGGTCACTTTGAGTTCGGAGTTGACTTTTTTGAAATCATTCATATTCCTGCATCAGGTAAGACTGGGGGATTGTATTTTTGTAGACAACAAGATCGATCCTTCTTTGTTGGAAAAGAAAATACCGTCTTTTACTTTACAGTTGTTGACCGAGAATGTGATCAAACACAATATAATCAATTCGGATAATCCGATGACCATTCATCTGAGTACTACAGAAGACAGGAAAATGTTGGTCGTAAGTAATCAGATAAGGCTTAAACAAAATGTAGTAAAGTCGGGTACCGGACTCAGGAATCTGTCCTCCCGCTATAAATTGATGAATAATCGGGATATTATTGTGGAGAATGATTCAACATGTTTTACTGTCAAAATTCCTTTGCTGAATGAATAAGATAAGAGCAGCTATTATTGAAGACGAAATTCCGGCAGCCCGTCTGCTGAACAAGATGTTGACGGAGTTGCGTCCTGAATGGGAAATATTGTTATTGCCTGGAAATGTGGAGGGGGCTGTGAAATGGTTCAACAGCAATCCGCATCCGGATATCCTGTTTCTGGATATCCAGTTGACCGATGGCGTTTCTTTTTCTTTTATTGAACAGGCGAATCCCGAAAGTATGATCGTGTTTACGACAGCTTACGATGAATATGCGATCCGTGCCTTTAAAGTGAACAGTATAGATTATTTATTGAAACCGATCGATAAAGAACGGTTAACCGAAGCTTTGGAGAAGTTTGAGAAATTGATCTCTAAGTATTACAGGCCGTTCGGTCAACAAGGGGATATCCTGGAAATACTACAGAATATAACCAGCCCTGCGAAAAAATACAGGACACGTTTCCTTATTTCGGGCGAAGACAAGCTGTTTACTCTGCAGGTCGATGATATTGCTTATTTCTATTCTGAAAATAAGATTACTTTTGCCGTTACCCACCCAAATAAGGAGTACATTATAGATCTGTCTCTGGATAAGTTGTGCGAGCAGCTCGATCCGGACCGTTTTTTCCGGACGAACCGGCAAACAGTGGTGAGCGTTCAGGCTATCCAGAAAATAGAGAGTTATTTCCTGGGAAAAGTGGTCGTGAAAGTAATACCGCCTTTTAAAGATAAGATCATTGTGAGCCGCGAGAAGATTAGTGCTTTCAAACTGTGGTTGAATTATTGACAAAGGATCGGTTTCCTGATTTTTTGCAGGCTTAAATGATTGGCTTATTTGTTTTTTCCGTGAATATGACATACTTTTGAGACGATAATAGCCACAAATAACAAGATAAGCAAATGGATAGAGACTTAGAAGCTAAGTATCTGGAAGCATTAGGAAAAGGAGATCATGAGGCGTTCAATATGTTGTTTATGTCATATCATTCTTTAGTAAAACGATTTCTACTCGGTTTTATAAAGGATGAAGATGAGGTATTGGATATTGCTCAGGATGTTTTCGTTAAGGTCTGGACTCATCGGAAACTTGCGGCTTCTGCCGAATCATTCAAGGCGTATTTGTACCGAATGGCTCGAAATGAGATTTATAATTATTATAAGTTACATGCAATTCATGAAGATCATTTGGAAAAATACCGAAATCAATTTATCTGGGTGGATGATTTGCTGGAAGAACGTATTTTAGCTGAAGAGTTAGGACTTTTGCTGGACATAGCAATTGACAATATGCCTCCTCAGAGAAAGCTCATTTTTAAAATGAGCCGAAAAGATGGTCTTTCCAATGAAGAAATATCCCATCAGCTGAATATCAACAAAAGAACTGTTGAAAACCATATAACTCAGGCTTTATCTGATTTGAGAAAAGTCTTAAAAGTAGTACTTCCTTTTTTTATTTGAAAAAAAATCATTTTTGACTGTGTGTATTTTTTATCCCATTTGTCTTAATAGTACAGACTAAATAAAATATGGATAAAAAGCATCTACATACATTACTTTCTCGCTTCTTTGGAAATGATTTTCCTAAAGATGTGTGTAATCGGTTTGCAACGTGGTTTATCAGACCGGAACAAACCCGCGAAAAAGAGGAAGTATTGGAAGAAATATGGAATTCCTTGCCTGTAACTATGGATTTTGATTCTTACGCAGAATTGAAAAAGGTAAATAAACGTATTCATTCCGGGCAAAATCAATTCTATCATCGGTTGGCCATTGTTGCTGCAATTATTATATTACCTCTATTAGGTATTTTTACTACTACATGGTATTATGAAAATTCAGGAATAAATGTGCATATGTTGGAATGCTTTGTTCCAAATGGCGAAAGAAAACAAATTACTTTACCTGATGGATCAACAGTCTGGTTAAATGCTAATTCTGTTTTGATTTACCCTGAAAAATTTGGAAATACGCGAACACTCTTTCTAACAGGGGAAGCTCATTTTACAGTAATGAAGGACCCAAAAAGGCCTTTTATAGTAAAGACGAATTACTTGGATGTAGAAGCTTTAGGAACCGTGTTCAATGTACATTCTTATCCGGAAGAAAACGAGACTACGACTGTTTTGGAATCAGGTAGAGTTAAAGTGGATGATAAAATAGGTTCGTCCGGTTCTGTCATATTGAATCCTAATGAACAGTTGGTTTATAATCATGCTGACGCATCTTTTGTTAGGTGTTCTGTGGATGCTTCCCGGTTAAGTTCCTGGACAAAAGGTTATTTAATTTTTCAACAGGAAACATTGGGGAATATTTTTCGGGCATTGGAAAGACAATATAATGTAAAAATCAATTATAATGATACTAAGTTTGCAAATATGACATTTACTGTTCGTTTCCATGCACATGAGTCCTTGGAAGATGCATTGACTGTTTTAAAAAGAATTGGAGTTAACTTTAAATATAAAATTGTAAACAATGATGTATATATTCAGTAATAACTAAAAAAAATAACGATATCATGAAAAAAAGGTATCCGGGAAGCTGACGGCCAATCACTTCTTCCCGGACTGAAATCGAAAATCATCCCGATTTTTGGAGCATTATATATGCCCTAAAATCAAAAAGATAGTATTCAATTTAATTCTTAAATGTACAAAGTTATGAAAATATATAACAAATCACGAAAATGTATGGTAAATACTTTTGCTAAACCTATTTGCTTTGCATTTTTCATGTGTTGTTCTTTTAATCTAAAAGCTCAAAATCAATCAATTACACTTACTGGTCAAATGACACTGAAAGAAGCTTTTGTTGAAATAGAAAAGCAAACAGATCTTTCTGTAGATTATAATGACCAATTAGTTAATACGAATAAACGTATTAACAAGCCTTATACAAACACAAAATTAAGTGACGTTTTAAATACTATATTGAAAGATGCCGGTTGTTCATACTCTATTCAGGGAAGTCATATTCTGATTACTCCTGAAAGTAACCAACAGGTAAAAACTCAAACTATAACCGGTACGGTTGTTGATGAATCCGGTCTCCCGATTATAGGGGCTAATGTTATAGAAGCAGGTACGACTAACGGTATCATGACTGATATTGATGGGAAATTTTCTTTATCTGTATCGGCTGGTTCAAAAATTCAAGTTTCATATATTGGCTATTTATCGCAGGAGATCAAAGTCGGAAATAAGAAAAGTTTTGAGGTCGTACTGAAAGAAGATACTCAGGCGTTAGAGGAAGTTGTCGTAGTAGGTTATGGTACACAGAAGAAGGGTGTTGTAACCGGTTCTATCGCAACGGCAAAGGGCGATGATATCATCAAGAGTCCGACTCAGAACTTGGGACAGGCATTAGCGGGTCGTCTGCCAGGACTGGTTGTAAGTAATGGCAGTGGTGAACCGGGTGCTGACGGAGTAACGATCAATATTCGTGGTAAGAGTACAACCGGTAATAATGATCCGTTGATACTGATCGATGGTATTGCAGGTCGTGGTTCTTTGGATAGACTTAACCCGAATGATATTGAAAGTATTACGGTTTTGAAAGATGCTTCAGCCGCTATCTATGGTTCTCGTTCTGCCAATGGTGTTATTTTGGTAACGACTAAGAGAGGTAAAACAGGAAAACCGTCGATCAGTTATTCTTTCAATGTTGGTGTACAGCAACCGACACGTGTACCGGATTTGGCAGATGCTGCGACTTTTGCTGAAGTTACGAATGAACTGGAATCTTACGACGGACGTGATCCTCGTTATACAGCCGATGAAATTGAATTATTCAGAAACGGACAGGATCCAATACATTATCCGAATACAAATTGGGCGGATGAGGTACTTAAAAAAGGAGCTTTGCAACAGAGGCATAATATTTCAGTTTCCGGTGGTACGGATGTTGTTAGTTACTATGTAGGCGGTGGTTACTCCAGTCAGGATGGTATTTTTAAAAATGGATCGACAAAGTATGAACAATATGATGTTCGTTCAAATATCGATGCTAAAATCACTAAAGACCTGAAAATCTCGGTAGATATCGCATCCCGTTTGGAAGATGCTAATTTCCCGAGTATGAGTGCCGGTGATATATTCTGGCGTATTACCAGATCTTATCCTACCGTTTTGGCTCAATATCCGAATGGATTGCCAACGAATGGTTTGGATAGTAACCCTATCGTGATGGCTACAGATAAGACTGGTTATGAATATGATAAGAAAGCAGTGTTTAATGGAACTATTACTGCAGACTGGAATTTGTCTTGGTTGTTAGATGGTCTGGGAGTAGATGCTTATATGGCTTATGACCGTATAGGAAAAGACCATAAAAAATGGCAGACGCCTTGGACATTTTACACATGGGATGAGGCTACTGATACGTATACGGAACACATGAACACACTTGTTCAGCAGACTTCATTGAAGCAAGAACATTTAGCTGATTGGTCATTGACATTGAATGCTAAATTGAAGTATAAGAAAACATTTGGCAGTCATGGAGTAGATGCTATTTTAGGTTTTGAACAGAATAGCTATAGAAAGGATAATTTCTGGGCGTCTCGTGGTAGCTTTATGTCTACGGCTATCGACCAGCTGTTTGCAGGTACTTCAAACAAGGATTATTATGATAACTCCGGTGATGCCTCGGAAAGTGCACGCCGCAGTTATTTCGGACGTGTCGCTTACGATTTTGCCGGTAAGTATATGGCTCAGTTCAACTTCCGTTATGATGGATCGTATATATTCCAGGCTGGGCAACGTTGGGGATTCTTCCCTGGAGTATCCGCCGGTTGGAGAATGTCTGAAGAAAGCTTTATTAAGGATAATATCGATTGGATCAATAATTTGAAGATTCGTGGATCATTTGGTAAGCAGGGTAACGACAATATCGATCCTTTCCAGTATTTGCTGAAATACAATCTGGGACGTAATTACGTATTTGGTGGAACTGATATGGTCGGTCTGTATCAAAAAGGTTTCCCTAATAATAATGTAACGTGGGAAGTGGCTGATACCTGGAACATCGGTGCTGAAGGAACATTTTGGAATGGACTTTTAGGCTTTGAAGTTGAATATTTCAAAACAAAACGTTCTAATATTTTGGCAAAACGTAATGCCTCTATTCCTAAATATACAGGTTTGATCGATTTACCGAATGAAAATATCGGAAGAGTTCAAAACCAGGGTATGGAAATTCAGTTGAGTCATTTCAATAAGATCGGTGAAGTAAATTTCCGTGCAAGTGGAAACTTTATGTTCGCTAGAAATAAAGTATTGTTCATGGATGAAACTCCATGGGGTGAGGGACATGAATATATGAATGAAACAGGAGGCCAAATGGGAGCTGGTCTACAGTATCATGCTATAGGTATCTTTAAAGATCAGGCCGCATTGGATGCCTACCCCCATTTGGATGCAGCTCGGCCGGGTGATTTGATTTTCGAAGATGTGGATGGTGATGGTGAAATTACTTCACTGGACCGTGTTCGCCAGAAATTAACTAATTTCCCGGAAATTATCTTTGGCCTGAATTTATCTGCTGATTGGAAAAACTTCGATATTAGCGTATTATTCCAGGGACAGGCTCGTGCAGTAAAAGATGTAATCAGTCGTATGGATAACACTTCAAATTTCTATAAATGGAGAGCAGAAGATCGTTGGACAGAAAATAATATCGATGGAACTATGCCTCGTGCTGGTGGAACTATCAACTATGGTATCGAAAACCCGTGTAGTTTCTGGACACAAAATGCTTCTTTCGTACGTTTGAAAAATCTGGAAATAGGATATACTTTACCTAATTTGTGGTTTAATAAACTGCGTATATCCAATTGTAGAGTTTATTTGAGCGGACAGAATCTGTTTACCCTGGATCATATAAAATATGTAGATCCGGAAGGTAGTGGAGAAGGTAACTATTATCCTCAAATGCGAATCTTTAATCTAGGATGTAACTTAACTTTTTAAAAAAGGAAAGAAATGAAAAAGATAATATATTTGGCAGTTTCTGCACTGTTAAGCTTTAGTTCTTGTAACGATTTTTTGGATAAAAAACCGCTAGATTCGCTTACAGAGGATGCCGTTTTTAATGATGACGCTTTACTTACGGCTTATGTTACAGCCTGTTATAATGCTTATCCGAATGGTTTTGATGAAGCAATGTCATCATCGGCTACAGATGAGTCATATACTCGCCATGGGGATGGTAGTTCTAATATTGTTGCCAGAGGGGAAATGAACCCGGATAATGTTGAGAATTTTGACTCCGGCCGATTTTCTAATTTTAATTACTGGAATACAGCGTATGAGTATTTGCGTAACATCAATACGTTCTTTACAAAATATGAAGAAGCTCAGGTTTCGGAAGAACTAAAGAGTCGTCTGTATGGAGAGATGAAATTTATTCGTGCTTTTGTATATTCTAATCTGATATGGCGTTTTGGAGGTGTTCCAATTATAACAAAAGCTTATACATTGGAAGATTCCGATTATTCTGTAACACGAAATACTTATGAAGAGTGCGTTGATTTCATCTTACAGGATTTAGACGAGGCTATTGAACATTTACCGGCCAAGATGGAGGGTGAAAATAAAGGTCGTGCATCTGCTGATGCCTGTAAGGCTTTGAAATCTAGGGTGCTGTTGTATGCCGCAAGTCCTCTGGTAAATACTTCTAATGATTTGAAGAAATGGGAATTGGCACGTGATGCGGCTAAAGCTGTCATCGATCTGCCGGGTTATAGCCTTGCTTCCGACTATAGAACTCTTTTCCTGGAAGATAATGACGAAGTCATTTTCAGACGTTATTATACAAAGGCAAATGCAAACAGAGTGAACTTGTTTAACTCACCTAACGGTTATGGAGGTTGGGGTGGTAATTGTCCTATTCAGAATTTGGTGGATGATTATGAAATGAAAGCTACCGGTAAAAAGCCGGCAGAAACAGGTTCCGGTTATGATCCGGCAAATCCGTATGAAGGTCGTGACCCTCGCTTTTATGCAACCATTCTTCATAATGGAGCAATGTTCAGAGGTCGTGAGGTTGAAACATTTGTTCCAAACGGACAAGATAGCGAACAGGGAGCTATTGGAAGTTGGAACTGCTCTAAGACCGGTTACTATTTGCATAAATTCCATGACGAAAATCAGGTTATTAATGAATCTGAAGCGACTACTGCTCCATGGACTTTCTTCAGACTGGCAGAATTTTATCTGAATTATGCAGAAGCTCAGTATTATTTAGGTAATGAAGAAGAATGCCGTAAAGCTATCAATGTAGTACGTTCCCGTGAAGGCGTAGAAATGCCTCCGGTAACAGCCACCGGCACCGAATTGCTTGAAAAGCTTCGTAACGAACGTAGAATAGAATTAAGTTTTGAGAACCAACGCTATTTCGATTTGAGAAGATGGAAAATCGCGGATGAGTATGAAAACAAAAATTCTATCGGTATGAAAATAGAAAAGGATGAAAATGGTAATTTCAAATATACTGAAATCACTGTTTTGGAACGTAACTTCCTTCCGCAGCACTATTGGTTACCGATTCCCCGTTCAGAAATCATAAAGAGTAATTATACATTGGAGCAAAATCCATACTATAATTAATTTGAAAGAAGAAAAAGCGCATAAATGACACATATTTGTCAAATATCAAATAAGTAAAAAGCATTTTTATTTATTAATTTGCGTCGTTGTGTGCTTTTTCTTCTTTTTTTGATAAAGATGAGGATATAAAGAATAAAAAAATAATATCATGAATTTAAAAGTAACTGTACTATTACTGTTGAGTATTTTGATGTTTTCGGTAGATAGCATTACAGCAAAAGAAACGGCAAGTAATAAAAAAGAGAAATCTCCGCGAATAATTAACATCGTCAATTTTATTCGCCAGACAGACTATCGCCTGGAAAATTCGGATGCACTGATGTTTGAAACGGTAGAAAAGCAGATAGACCTTGTCAATCGGTATGACTTTCCCGCTACTTTCTTGTTTCAGTACGATGCCCTGATCAATCCGGAATACCAGAAACTGATGAAAACCAAGCTTAGTTCTAAATGTGAACTCGGTGCATGGTGGGAAATCACCCAGCCTCATGTGGAAGCGGCCGGATTGAAATGGCGCGGAGAGCATTCATGGGTATCGACAGCCAATATCGCCTTTACTCCGGGATATACTCTGGCAGAAAGAGAAAAGCTGGTCGATGTCTACATGGCAAAGTTCAAGGAAATTTATGGTAAGTATCCTAAATCCGTAGGTTCCTGGTATGTTGATTCACATACATTGGAATATATGTATAAAAAATATGGCATCGTCGCTTCCTGCAACTGTAAAGACCAGGTAGGAACTGACGGATATACTTTATGGGGCGGTTATTGGAACCAGGCTTATTATCCCAGTAAGCTGAACGCTTATATGCCTGCCCAGACAGATGATTTCCAAATCCCGGTACCGGTATTCCGTATGTTAGGCAGCGATCCGATGTACCAGTACGATGCAGGGATCGGAACGAATCATCAGGGAGTCATCACTCTTGAACCTGTTTATAAAGACGGAGGCGGTGATAAAAAATGGGTTGAATATTTCATGGAGTCTATAGTCGATGAACCCTGTCTGGCATTTAATTATGCGCAGGCCGGACAAGAAAATTCATTTACATGGTCAGGTATGGGCAAAGGGTTGGAACTTCAATTTCCGATATTCGACTCATTAAGTAAAGCCGGAAAGATCAAAGTAGAAACACTCGAAGAATCCGGTCGTTGGTTTAAGGAACAATTCCCCAAAACTCCGGCTACTGCTATTACTACGCTGGTTGATGTCCGTAAGGAAGGAAATAAGTCTGTATGGTATAACAGCCGCTTTTATCGTTCTAACCTGTATTGGGAAAAAGATGGTTTTTGCTTCAGGGATATTCACTTATTCGATGAAAAAATGAAATCGGAATATCTGGATACTCCGGGTACAGGCGGACAATTTTTCTATTATACATTGCCGGTAATCGACCGGTTCTACTGGAGTACACCCGAAGATAAAACGGGCCTCAGAGTAGTGGAACTGGATAAGAATGGAAATAAAACGGATGTAGTTCTGACAGACCCGGTTGTCAGTGAACCCTCGAATAGTGTATTGAAAGTAGAATCCAAAGATAAAAGCGGAAATACTTTTATCTTTACATTCTATGAAGATAAGATCGATGTTTCATGTAAAGCTACCGGAAAAAAATTGGATTGGGCACTGGAACTGAAAGTTCCTCAGGAAAGGATCGACCAGTTGCCATTCAAGAATTTCGGTAAATCTTCTATCCAATCGGAATTCAGAGGATTCAATTATACTATAACGTGTAAAAAAGGTAATATCGTTAAAGGCAATAATACTGACTATGTCCTGCGCTTTGTCCCGTCAGGCAATGGATTGGTTATTAATTGTGCGAACTGATTTTTTATAAGAGCCTGGCCCCTGGTTTACAGATAGGGACCAGGCTTTTCTCTTTGGATAGATACACACTATCTTATATAACTGATTCTAAATTTATTATTATGAGAACATTTGTTTTTATTCTTTGGACATTTCTTGTCTTCAGCAATTCTGTTGCTGCTCAATTTACGGAAAAAGAGTTTGATGTAGATCTATGGACCAACGGACTTCCGAATACGAATGGTATAGATCGGACACCTTTTGATGACAACATCCAGAATTACAAACCTTCGTTACGTGTTTTTTTACCCTCGAAGGAGAAAGCGACCGGACGTGCCGTTATTGCTTGTCCCGGTGGGGCTTACGGAGGTTTGGCTTATGGGCATGAAGGATATGAGTGGGCACCTTTCTTTAATAAATTAGGTATTACTCTGGTTGTTCTGAAGTATCGTATGCCGCGTGGAAATCGGGAAGTCCCGTTTTCTGATGCAGAAGAAGCACTTCGGCTGGTAAAAGAGAAGGCGAAGGAGTGGAATATTAATCCGGCTGATATAGGGATCATGGGGTCTTCGGCCGGCGGACATCTGGCTTCCACTATGGCAACACATGCTAAATCAAGTGTGAGGCCGGCTTTCCAGGTGTTGTTTTATCCTGTGATCACAATGGATAAATCATTTACGCATCTCGGTACTCATGATAATCTATTAGGAAAGGATGCTTCCCGGGAACTGGAAGATCTGTATTCCAATGAAAAGCAGGTAACTAAAGAAACTCCGAGAGCTTACATCGCTTTTTCGGACGATGATGATGCGGTTCCTACTAAAAACGGTGCACTTTATTACCTGGCATTAAAGGAAAATAATGTGCCGGCTTCTTTCTTTATCTACCCTTCCGGAGGACACGGATGGGGCAGCAGGAAAGATTTCAAATACAATAAAGAAATGTTGCAAGATCTGGAAGCCTGGCTTTTGAGTTTTTAAAAAAAGCAGGGTATCATTACAGATATTATCAAATATATTACATCAAAAATCATTTTTATAACCAATATTTTGCTTAGAATATAGAGCTTTGGAACGGCTAATGTTCTGACTAAGATAATTCATATAAATGATTTTACAATAAAATAACAAGCGGATGAAAAAGCTTATATTATTTATTACTGTTACTACTTTCTTCAGTTATTCCGGCGCTAACGGGCAGTCCGTTCGTTTGACCGGCTTACAAAGTGATCACCTTGAAACCCCGATAGGTATCGATAATCCGGCTCCCCGTCTTTCATGGAGGATGGATGACAGCAGGCAGGGAGCGAAACAGACTTCATATCGTGTGTTGGTGGATAAAGACTCGATGAAAGTTGTCAATGGGAAAGCTGATATATGGGATACCGGAAAAATAAACTCCGGAGATATGTTGATCACTTATGCTGGTAAACAACTCGAACCTTTTGCTAAATATTACTGGAAGGTGATAGGTGGCGATCTGGAAAATAAAGAAGTATCTTCGCCGGTCAGTTCTTTTGAAACAGGAATGATGAATATAAAGAATTGGCAAGGAGCTTGGATCGGCGATGGAAAAGATATAAATTATGAGGCAGCCCCTTATTTCCGTAAGAAATTTGCAACCAAGAAAACGATCAAATCGGCCCGTGCCTATATTGCTGTTGCCGGTCTGTATGAATTGTATATCAATGGTGAGAAAATAGGCAATCATCGCTTGGATCCGATGTACACCCGTTTTGACAGACGCAACCTGTATGTCGCTTATGACGTGACAGAACAACTTCGGAACGGACAGAATGCGATCGGTGTCCTTTTGGGAAATGGCTGGTATAACCACCAGTCGAAAGCAGTTTGGGACTTCGACCGGGCTCCCTGGCGTAACCGTCCGACTTTCTGTATGGACCTTCGCATCACTTACAGTGACGGAACTGTAGAAACCATCCCAACCGACCTTAGTTGGAAAACATCTTCAGGTGCATTGACCTTCAATAGTATTTATACCGGAGAACATTATGATGCCCGCCTAGAACAAAAGGGCTGGAATACTCCGGACTTCGATGATTCCAAATGGCATGGAGTCGGTTTCAGAGGTGTTCCTTCTCAAAATGTGACGGCACAACAGATCCGTCCGATCCATAATGTACTGACTCTTCCGGCGAAATCTCTTAATAAGATAGATGATAAAACCTATGTATTCGATTTCGGTCAGAATATGTCGGGTGTGACCAATATAAAACTGTCCGGACAAGAAGGTACGGAGGTTCGGATTAAGCATGGGGAACGGCTTTTTGATAATGGTCGTATCGATATGTCCAATATCGATGTTTATTACAGGGGAGATAAGGAAAAAGATCCTTTCCAGACGGATATTCTGATCCTGAGCGGTGGCGAAGATGAGTTTATGGCTAAGTTCAATTATAAAGGATTCCGTTATGTGGAAGTAACCAGCGATAAGCCGATAGAATTGGATCAGAATAGTTTGACTGCCTATTTTATGCACAGCGATGTTCCGCCTGTTGGTACAATCAAAACATCGAGCGAACTTGTCAATAAATTATGGTGGGCAACCAATAATGCTTATCTCTCGAATTTGATGGGTTATCCGACCGACTGCCCGCAACGTGAAAAGAACGGTTGGACAGGAGACGGTCACTTTGCTATAGAAACTGCCTTGTATAATTTCGACGGTATTACAGTATATGAGAAATGGCTGGCAGACCATCGGGATGAACAGCAGCCTAACGGTGTACTTCCTGATATTATCCCTACAGGTGGATGGGGATATGGTACGGACAACGGATTGGACTGGACGAGTACGATAGCTATTATCCCCTGGAACCTGTATATGTTTTATGGTGACAGCAAACCTTTATCCGATTGTTACGAGAATATCAAGCGTTATGTCGATTATGTGGATCGCACAAGTCCTAACCATCTGACAACGTGGGGACGTGGAGACTGGGTTCCGGTTAAATCGCGTTCAAATAAAGAATTTACATCGTCTGTTTATTTCTATGTCGATACCAGGATTCTGGCAAATGCAGCCAGGTTGTTTAATAAGCAAGCAGATTACGAACATTATACAGCTCTGGCTGAAAAGATCAAAAAGGCAGTAAATGACAAATATCTGAACAAGGAAACTGGAATATATGCAGAGGGTTCCCAGACAGAACTGAGTGTTCCTTTGCAATGGAAGATCGTTCCTGAAGAGATGATTGCCAAGGTGGCACAAAACCTGGCAAAGAAAGTGGAAGAAGCCGGATTCCATCTGGATGTCGGTGTCCTGGGTGCGAAAGCGATCCTGAACGCCCTGAGCGAAAACGGATATCCCGAAGTGGCCTATAAAGTAGCTGCGCAAGATACTTATCCGTCATGGGGTTGGTGGATTGTCAACGGTGCAACGACTTTGCTGGAAAACTGGGATTTGAAGGCTGAACGCGATATTTCGGATAATCATATGATGTTCGGAGAGATCGGCGGCTGGTTCTATAAAGGGCTGGGAGGTATTTTCCCCGATCCGGAACAACCCGGTTTCAAACATATCTTGTTACGTCCCAACTTTGTAAAAGAACTGAAGCATTTTGAAGCGCAACATAACTCTCCTTACGGGCAGATCATCTCCAAATGGGAGTGGAACAGGAAAAAGATCACGTATGAAGTGGTTGTTCCGGCAAATAGTACGGCGACCCTTTATTTACCTGATTATGTAAAAGGCGATAAAGTGATCAAGCTGGAAGCCGGTAAGCATAGTCTTGTCTTGAATGTGTCAAAATAGTCAATAATAATACAATTTAAAATCGGATGATAATGAGACGTTCTGTTTATATGTCAGTGGTAATAGCTGGGATTGTCAGCCTGAACGCCTGTACATTGACGTTGCAGGAAGAGACAAATTTACCGGGTGTCCCGTCTTTAAAAGAATTGTACAAACCTTTCGGAGAAAATGATGTGAAGAATTTTCAGTCACCTCCGAAAATTTATCATCCGGAAACTTGGTTCCACCTGATTGGCGGGAATGTTTCCAAACCGGGTATCACAGCCGATTTGGAAGCACTCTCAGCTGCCGGGTTATCCGGTATCCAGTTGTTTCACGGACAGTTTGGCGGCCCCTGGCCGGGAGTAGAACCGCAAATAGCCTGCCTGAGCCCTTCGTGGGAAGAAACGATAAAACATGCTGCAGAAGAATGCCGCCGGTTGGGTTTGCGTTTTACGATGCAGAACTGTCCGGGCTGGTCGATGGCAGGCGGTCCGTGGATCAAACCGGAAAATTCGATGCGTCATCTGGTATGGAGCCGGACGGATATAGACGGAGGTAAACAGGTCGCAATGGATTTGGCGGTTCCTCAACCGAGTAGTGAAGACTGGCGGGATTATAAAGATATCACAGTCCTGGCTTTTCCTACTCCGCTGGATGATACCAACCAGCCGCTTCGACCGCAATCTATCCGAAGTAATATCGATTATCCTTGGAGTGATTTTTTGATTGAAAATAAAGATCAGGGACATTGGATCAACCAGGAGGAAGGGCAACCGCATTGGGTGGAAGTCTCTTTTTCCCAACCGACACCTCTTCGTACAATCGAATTGTCCGAAGTTCGTAACTATAATTATAACTGGTGCTACGAACCGGGAGTGAATATCAAGGTTCAGGCTATATTGCCGGATGGAACGGAGAAAGATATTCTGCAGACAGATGCCCCGCAAAGCAGCTGGCAGGATAATAAGTATTTTACATTAGCCTTGTCCGAAGTACCTGGTGTAAAGACGTACCGTATCTCTTTTACCCATAAGCGTCCTTTGCTTCTTTCACATATGAGCCTTTATTCTGCCGCCCGGAAAAATAACTGGGAAGCTGAGGCGGGATGGACATTGCGTGATTTTGTCCGTGCCGGAGAGGAACCGCAACAGTCACCCGAAGCTTTCGTCTCTTTGGATCAGGTAAAGGACATCACCTCTTCGATGGATGCGAACGGACATTTGAATTGGGAAGTTCCCGAAGGAAAATGGACGGTCTTGCGGGTCGGCCATGTTTGTACCGGAAAACAAAACGGACCGGCTCCAAAGGAAGGAACCGGATGGGAATGTAATAAATTGTCGGAAACCGGACCTGATATACATTATGCAAGTTATATCGGCCGACTGGCTAACGGACCGTTGGAGGGTGGTTTGTTAAATGGTATGTTGTTGGATAGCTGGGAGTGTGAAACACAAACCTGGACGGAGGAGATGGAGAATGAATTTAGTTTGAAATCGGGTTATCCTCTTCGTCAATGGTTGCCTGCCGTATTCGGTTACGTGGTGAATGACCATGAAACAACAGCCCGCTTCTTATTGGATTGGCGTAATACGATCGGTTCTCTTTTTGCAGATAAGTTCTACGGGCGTATGGTCCAGCTGGCACATCAGAATGGTCTGGCGGTTTCGTATGAAACGGCTGCCGGGGATATAGTCCCGGCCGACTTACTGGAATATTTCAAATATGCGGATATACCGATGTGTGAATTCTGGCAACCGCTTTCCGAAAGTTTTGTCGGTTCAAATAACTTCAAACCGATTAAGCCGACGGCTTCTGCTGCCCGGATGTATGGTAAACCCCGTGTGGCTGCCGAAGCATTTACCTCTTTTGAACTGACCTGGGACGAACATCTGTCGATGCTGAAGGAGGTAATGAATGTCAATAGTGTCGAAGGAGTGACTCATCTTGTATTCCATACTTATACACATAATCCGCGTATAGACTTTTTACCGCCGGGCACCTCGTTCGGTTCAGGGATCGGAACACCTTTCCTGCGTCTGCAAACATGGTGGAAATACATGCCGGAGTTTGTTAATTATCTTTCCCGGTGTACTTATCTGCTGGAACGTGGACGTCCTGTTTCCGATGTGTTATGGTATCTGGGGGATGAAATCAGCCATAAACCGGATCAGAATTATCCTTTCCCGGAAGGTTTCAAATATGATTATTGCAATCCGGATGTTCTGTTGAACCGTTTATCTGTGAAGAATGGTAAGATTGTTACTCCGGAAGGTATCGAATACAGCGTATTATGGTTGAACGATAACAAGCGGATGCTGCCGGAAACCTTGGAGAAACTTCTGGCTTTGGTACGTGAAGGTGCTGTTGTTATCGGAGATGCTCCGGAAGGACTTGCCACGTTATCCGGACAGGAGTCGGCTCAAAAGCGTTTCGATGCTGCGGTTCATGCACTTTGGGGAGAAGCGTCGAAAGGTTGTAACCGGATAGGAAAAGGAATGGTCGTAAGCGGCATGTCTCTCGATGAAGCATTACGTGAGCTGAAGATGTCTCCGGATGTAACGGCTACAGGGGATGCGTTATGGTCGCACAGGCAAACAAAGGGAGCTGACTGGTATTTTGTTACTGCACCTAAAGGTCAGGGCTTTAAGGGCGATTTGAGTTTCAGAAATTCAGGTTACGCGGAAATATGGGACCCTGTTACGGGAGAAATGGAACCGGCGGTTAACCGTAAGGATGGAGACCGGACCGTTGTTTCTTTAGATATGCCCCGGGCTGGAAGCTGTTTTGTTGTATTCCGGCATGATCGCAAGGGTGAGTCAAAACCTGTTTTATTGGAAGAAGCAGGAACAATACTGGTAGGGAATGAATGGACATTGGCTTTCCCGGATGGATGGGGCGCTCCTGCTTCATTAAAGACGGATGAACTGAAAGCCTGGAAAGACCTGGATATTTCACCGGAAGGGAAAGCTTTTTCCGGTACAGTTACCTATACTACCTCTTTCGATATAGAGAATGCGAAGGAGTATGCCGGTTATTCGCTGGATCTTGGTGCTGTAGAAATGATAGCCAGTGTTTCTCTGAACGGAAAACCGCTGCGTGTATTATGGACTCCTCCTTATCGCCTGGATATTACGGATGCCGTTCAGACAGGCAAGAATATATTGACGGTAGAGGTTACGGGTACCTGGTTTAACCGATTGGTGTACGATGCCGGCCAACCGGAAGAAAATCGTAAGACCTGGACGATTTCCGGACCATCCAAAGACGCTCCGTTGAGGGATAGTGGTTTGTTGGGGCCAGTCGTTCTGAAGACGTTCAAAAAATGAGATAAATGTTTTATGCCTATGGGGTAAATGTCAATTGTTACAGTTTGTTCTATGTATTATGCATGCGAATAATCAAGAGTAGGCTTTGATCAGTGTGAATATAAGTCAACGAGCTGTTTCTGCAAAGGTATTTAAGCTCATAATCTTATGTTTTTGAACAGTTTCTGTCTCTAGAATGATTCGGAAACTGTCAGTTGTTGAAGTGTTATTATTTTCGATAATTGTCCTTTATATCAGAAATAAGAATTAGAGTTTTTGTTTTGACCTTTTATTATGATATAATTATTTTATTATTAAGATCAATCTGATATTGGTGAACTCTTCGAGATTTGTGTAAAATATAACTTCTATGCAGATGTATAAACAAACTCCTTCTTTGACTACTTGATCTAACGTTTTGATATTCGGATAGTCTGTAAATCTGTAATTTTTTCAGTTTGTTGATAAATACTTTTGTTAAGTCAAAACAGTTTCTAAATCATATGAAAATAATATGTATGTTTGTAAAAACCTGAATATATATAATAGCCATGAGAAATATGAAAGTATCGGAAAAAACGGAAACAAGTGGGGGGAATAAGCCTTCAGTAACAGTATTAATGCCGGTATATAATGCAGATAAATATTTACGGGAGGCTATAGATAGCGTATTGTCTCAAACCTTTGACGATTTTGAGTTTATTATATTGGATGATGGCTCTACGGATAGCAGTTGTGACATTGTCCGGGAATATGGGGATGATAGAATCCGGTACGAAATATTCCCACACGATTACCTGACTACTTTAAATAATGGTATAGATTTATCCCGGGGGAAGTATATTGCAAGAATGGATGCCGATGATATAATGATGCCAAATAGGTTGCAGGTACAATTTGATTTTATGGAAAAGCATACAACTATAGTTGCTAGCGGTAGTTTTTTTACATTTATAGGAAATGAGCAAAATATAATAAAACGGCCAGTATTGCCGGATGAAGTGCTGACATCACTTATGTTGTTTTGTGCTATAGCGAATCCTACATCCATGATTCGAAGAAAAGTAGTAATGGATCATCATATACGTTATGATCATAATTATATTTTTGCAGAGGATTATAAATTCTGGACAGAGTTAGTAAAATACGGACCGTTGGCTAATATACCATTGGTTTTATTAAAATACCGTATATCCGAAACGCAAGTCTCGTCTGTACATAAAATTCAACAAATAAGCATTTCACAGAAAATCAGTAGAGAGATGATATCCTATTTTTTATCTCATATTGATAAGAAAGATAATATGCTTATGGAAAAAGTTACCAAGGAGCTTGTTCCTTATTTAGAAGAACAATTGAATGATTCCGTAATCTCTTTTAACATGTATTCACGATTTATGTTTTCGTTGATATGTGGACTTAGAAAACAAAAGTATATTAACATATAAAATGTGTTATGAAATTTGCATATCTCATATTATGCCATAAAAATCCATCTCAGTTAACCGATCTGATAGATACACTGCAGGATGGCAGTAACTATTTTTTTGTACATGTAGATAATAAAGTAGATATAGTCCCTTTTGTGAAAAAAAAATATTTCATTCCGGATCATGTCTTTTTTTGTAATGAACGTGTAAAAGTATCCTGGGGAGGTTTTAGTCAAATTGAGGCTACAATGAGTTTGATTAAATTACTTGTAAAGACTGGAATAAAGGTCGATTATGTCCATTTGTTAAGTGGTCAGGATTTTCCATTAAAAAACAATAGCGTAATTAAAGATTTCTTTGAACGGCATAATGGCTTGAATTTTATAAACTATTTTCCTATGCCCTATCAAAACTGGAGCGGTAATGGAGGTATGGACAGACTGACTTATAAATGGCTTATTGATGAATCGGGATATGAAAGAGCTTGTTTTCTTGTTGAAGCTCAAAAGCAACGAGGAATGACAAGAATTTATCCTTCTGGTTTTGATCCGTATGGGGGATCGCAATGGTGGTCATTGACAGATGACTGTGTCCGGTTTATTGAGCAGAATTGTGTTTCGGGAGCTCCATTATATGACTTTTACAGAAATACTTACATACCCGATGAGATGTTTTTTCAAACCGTGTTGGTGAATTCTTTTTTTAAGAAATCTTTATGTAATAATAATCTTAGATACATTGATTGGGAGAAAGGTCCGGAATACCCGCGTGTCTTACGATTTGACGATTTTCCTTTACTGGTATCTTCATTGTGTTTGTATGCACGTAAGTTCGATGATACAATTGATATGGAGGTAAGAACTGCTTTAAAAAACAAAATTCTGATTTGATGTTAAGTAACATGTGCCAAAATCTTGACTTTTCCTGAATAAAATGAGATACATAAATAATATTAATTAGATTTGTGTCGTCTACTCGCGTTGATTTTATTGTTCTCATTCAATTTAAAAAGTGTTCTATGAGAAAAAAGTGGTTCATATCTGTTTGTATACTTTTCTATTCTTCCATTGCGTTTTCACAGACATTGAGTGTTGAAGAAATGCATGAAGATGTGATATATTATTTCACAACGTTGAAAAATGAAAATTGTGACTTGTACGCTAAATATTCACTTTTGCAGTTTGACTCTATTCAAAAAGATATATTGGCCCATATCAATATAGATATGTCTATATTGGATTTCAATAGAATTTTATTGACTCTAAATCAATATACGGACGGCCATACAGGTATTGACCGTGAAAAATTGTATTGGGAAAGAAAAGATTTAAATTGTATTATGCCTTTTTCTATTCAAAATGACTCTGCATTTATTGATGATAATAGTTTAGTTGTAAAAATTAATGGAAAAGAAATCAATGGCTTGGTTGCTGAAATCAGAAAGTCTTGTAGTTGGGAAGATAATCGGAAAGCTGTGGAGGAAGATATTAAAAGGTATATGCCTTTCTATTTATCAGCTTTCTATAACATATATCCACCATATTGTATAGAAAGTAGAAATATTATCACCAATGAGTTATATTCGGATTCATTAAATTTGAAAAGAATAAAAATTTTTGATAAGCCTTATGGACTCGAAACTTATGAGAAGGACTCTATAGCCATATTCTATTATACAACTTGTAAATTGCATTTTGTAAGAAATGAGTTTGAAAAAATGCTTCCGATTATATTCAGTCACTTAGAGAAGCTAAATATTAAATATTTGTTTATCAATATCGCTCAAAATGGAGGCGGAAGTGATGAGTTTAATGAGCTTATATTCCGATATTTAAATTCTGAAGAATATAAAGGTTATTCTTTTTGTAAGCTTAATAAATCAAAAATTCCTGTCATATGGGAACGAGAATTGTCAAAGCTTAATTCTGTGAAAAGATTCTTAGCTACCAAACTAAACGCTTCTAATATGGAGAATTCATTGAAGACAGGAGTTTTATATAATAAGATGAAATTTAAAGGTAATAAAAAAGGATTTAATGGGTTAGTTTTTTTAATTCAAAGTAGTTGTACTTATTCAGCAGCAGTGGATTTTTCAACACAATTTAAATTAAGAAATATGGGGATAGTTGTCGGAGAGGAATGTGGAGAGCCGGTTGTTTTTTCAGCTAATTGGTTTAATTCTGTATTACCTAATTCTAAGATTAGGTTTAAGTACTCTACATCGAAAAGCTGGTATGAACCCAATGTCATAACAACAAACGGTTTTTTACAACCGGATATAAAATATGATTTGGGAGGTAGAAGAGTTTTGTTATTAAATGATTATAAAGAGATAATAGAGCGAAGTAGGTCGTTTTTTCATAATATGAATGTAATTCAATATGATAAATAAATTACTGGTATTCATTTGTTTATATCTGTTTTGATAAGTGTCGGTGAATTAAAATGATAAATGAGAATGTGTAATCATATGGAGGTAAGAACTGCTTTAAAAAGTAGGATTCTGATTTGATGTTAAGTAACATGTGCTAATATCTTGACTTTTCCTGAATAAAATGTGATACATAAATAATATTAGTTAGATTTGTATCGTCTACTCGCGTTGATTTTATTGTTCTCGCTTAATTAAAAAAAGTGTTCTATGAGAAAAGAACCGGCCATATCTGTTTGTATGCCTTTCTATAATGTAGAACACTACATAGAAGAAGCCATAGAGAGTGTCTTAAATCAGTCTTTTCGAGATTTTGAATTGATTTTGATTAATGATGGTTCAACAGATAATAGTGTACAAATTGCTCAAAAATATACCGATGAACGTATATTCCTAATTAATAATCCTCATGGTTTTATAGATTCCTTAAATGCCGGATTGGATCGTGCAAAGGGTAAATATATCGCAAGGATGGATGCGGACGATAAGATGCATCCTGATAGATTATTGATTCAATATAATTATATGGAATATAATCCTGAGATAGCGGCTTGTGGAGCAGGTCTTAAACGCTTTGGCGCGAGTGAAGCGGTCTATATTCCAATGATTTTAGATTCTGACGAAATAGAATTAGCCTTTACTAAGGCTAATTGTTTTACCATAGGAGTGATCAGGGCTGATTTTCTGCGAACGCACAATATCCGTTATAATAAGCGATTTATATATGCTGAAGATTATAGGTTGTGGGTAGATATTATCTTAGCAGGCGGCAAATTGTGTAATTTGCCGCAAATCTTATATTATTATCGGGTACATGATAAGCAAATCAGTGTAGTCTTTGATGATCAAATGCATAATAACTCATATATAATACGTAAAGACGTAATTGATTATTTGTTGAGTAGAGATAATATCAAATATATGAAAGTCTGGTCAATCAATAGTATATTGAAAGATCTTTATATTCAACAAATAATAGAACTGAAGGATTATTGTGAGATGATGTCTCATTTAATTGAAAACTAATTGTATGAATGAATTAACTGTAATTATTCCATTCTTAAATGAAGGAGAAGAAATATATAATACCGTAAAGAATTTGCGGGAAACAGCCGGTGATGAAATAAATATTATCTTGATTAATGATGCTTCAGAGGATAAATATGATTATGAATCAATTATAAATAAATTTGATTTGACATATATTTGTCATAAAGAGAGAAAAGGTGTTGCATTTTCAAGAAATGAGGGAGTTGATTTTTGTTCAACTGAATTTTTTCTTCTTTTAGATGGACACATGAGATTTTTTCAAAATGATTGGGTAGAATTGATTCTCAAAGAACTTAACATGGATAAACGAGCTTTATTCTGTTGTTCGACTATACCTTTAAAAAAAGCAGGAGATATTGTATATAAAGATTCAGAGTCCTGTTTAGGATATGGAGCTTATATTGATTTTGCAACTAATTTAGTTTTAACTCCTTTATGGATTAAAAGAAATATTGAACCTTCAGTGGATGTTGTAAATATACCATGTGTATTAGGTGCAGCATACGCAACAAATAAAATGTATTGGACATATTTGAGAGGGTTGGAAGGACTTAAATTTTATGGATTTGATGAGCAGTTAATTAGTATTAAGGTATGGCTGGAGGGGGGAAGATGTAAATTGATAAAAAATATCAATTCTGGTCATTTATTTAGAACGAAATCTCCATATTTAATGAAAGGATTTGATTATTATTATAATTTGCTTTATTTAAGTGAGCTTTTTTTTAATTATCCCTATAAATATAGTATATATAAGCATGTAGAAGATTCTGATCGTAAACTTTACAAAGCTATATTAAGTGAACTGTCCGTTGAAAAAGAAAGCATAAGGGAGCAAAAGATATATTATGACCAAATATTTGCTAAAGATATTGATTCATATATATCATTAAATGAATATACAAAGCAACAAATCATATATTAATAATAAAAAATTACATTATGAAAAAGAAAGAAATATTACAAAAAGAAATTGTTTCTAAACTCGGAATAGACTTTAATGAAGCATCTGAATTATTCAGTGATGAGACATTGAATAAGATGCAAATGGCATACATGACTGGTGCTTCCTCTTCATCTCGTGGTATTATTGATTTTCTGGTATGTTCATGTAATATTGGTATTTGTCCTGATATAGATGTTAATGTTTGTGATTCTTCATGTCCTACATCTGAACCAAGTAATTGGGTTGGGTGTATTTCTGCCCCTCCTCGTCCAAATGAATTTTGTGCAGCGCAAGATAATTGTATTCCAATTACATATCCGCCTAGTCTTTTTTGAGGAAAATGTAATTAAGGGATGATTTTATTGGTAATATTATGTTGTAATCTGATTGGAATAATTTTTATTATGTATAAAATAAGTAAATATAACTATTATGTTGATTTAGATGATTCTGTTATATATTTTAATGGTTTCACAGGAGTTTTATTCCCTATAAAAAAAACAGAACATGATAGAATACAGTCATTGTTTAAAGATTGTATTTCATTTGAGATTAATTATCCAAGTGTTTTTAATAAATTAAAAGAATGGGGATTTATTGTTGATGATTTATTAGATGAAGTGGATAGAATAAGACTTTGTAATAAATTGACTGTTTTTAATAATGAGTATTATAATTTGATCTTGAATCCGACTCTCGAATGTAATTTTAATTGTTGGTATTGTTATGAAAACCATGTTAAAGGAAAAATGTCACGAGAAACAATAGAAAAGATTAAGAAACATATTGATTATATAGTTAAAGAAAAGCAGGTTAAAAGTTTTAATTTGGCATGGTTTGGAGGTGAACCTCTTTTATATTTCGATGATATAATTTACCCTTTGTCAATATATGCAAAAGAAGTTTGTAAAGATATATTATACTCTTTACAAATTACTACGAATGCTTATCTCATAACACTTGATATGATAAATCGAATGAAAGAAATAGGTATTTGTAGTTTCCAGATAACAATAGATGGAGAAGAAAATATTCATAATAAAATAAGAAATGAAAAAGGTATTCCAAGTTTTAGTAAAATAATAGAGAATATAGTTTTAATATGTGAAAACATACCAGAGGTAAGAATATCTTTGCGTTTTAATTATACAGATTCATCTTTAAATGATAGTTTAATTACTGTATTGGATAAAATTCCATTGAAATATAGAAAAAATATATCTCCATATTTTCAAAGAATATGGCAAACTTATAAAAAGAGTGATATTTTAACAGATAATAAAATTTTGTTGAGTATTAGGAAAGAATGTAAAATAATGGGGTATAGCATAAGTTTGGTGGATTGTACTTTTAGAGTTGGAAAATATCACGCATGTTATATGGATAGAATTAATACAGTAATGATAAATTGCGATTCGAAAATATATACATGTACTGCGCGAAATTATTCTGAAAAATATGTTTTAGGAGAATTGAATGATTTGGGTAAGATTGTCTGGGATATGACTGCTTTTGCTAAAAAATATGGTAGAGCTACTTTTGAGAATAATAAGTGTGTTGAATGTAAACATCTTCCGATATGTTTTGGAACCTGTTCTCAAGTTACATCTGAAAATAGAGATTATAAAGTAAATAACTATTGTAGATTATCTGTGACTGAAGTTACTCCGGAAACATTTATTATAGAACGTTATAAATCTTTTTATGATTCTAAATGAGATACTTAGTTTTTATATATGTGTTATTAATAATATGCACTTCTTGTAACGATAGGAATAGTCTGTTATCTGTGGAAGAAATGAACGATGATATTAATTATTATTTTTCATTATTGCGGACTATTCATCCCGATTTATACCAAGAATATGATTCTGTTTTTTTTGATGATTTGGAGTTGAAAATAAAGAAAAACTGTTCTATCCCATTGTCTTTTTCTGAATTTGAAATTCAACTTTTTAAGATGCATAAATTTCTAGATTCCCATACTGGATTGCATGAACTTAATATACCGTCATCAATAGATAAATATCATTTTCCGAAAGTTTTATTTATGTCTGATAGTATAATATTATTAAATCATGATACATTAATTAGTATTGATGGTATTCCTGCATCATTATTGGCACTCGAAGTTGATTCTATGGTTTCAACTATGTACTTACCTGAAATAGCAAACAATCTTAAAAATAGGTATATGAATATATTGTTAGGTAGTAAACCTTCAAGTTTTAGTGCTTATGGGTGTTCTTTGTTGGGTAAATATGGAGTTTATGACTCAGTTATTGATGTAGATACTGCTTCTTTGATCCATCCTCTCTTGATGCCGTATGATTCATTGTTTATAGGAGATTCAATTGCTGTTTTTCAATATAATAGTTCTATGTTATTGACAGGAGATCAAAGAAATAAATTTCAGTTATTTCTAGATTCTTTTTTTCGTAAATTGAATGCTAGTCAAATTAATGAATTGTTAATAGATGTATCAACTAATAAAGGTGGTTCCGATCTTGCCAATGAACTTGTATTTAGTTATTTGAGTAGAGATTCGTGTATGATTGTGATGAAAAGAGTAGCTAAGGCTGAAGGCATAAAAAAAATAATGAAATCGGAATTTTATAATAAACGATTTGATAGTAAACTTGAACTTATTAAGGGAAATGGATTTCTTATGGATACAATATATGTGTCCCCTCAAAAAAATAAATTTTTTGAGGGCGATGTTTGTATTATTATGGGAAATAACACTTTTTCTGCGGCAGCAACTTTCTGTTATATGGCAAAAGTCTGTAATATGGCAGTGTTGATAGGAGATATTTCTGGACAATATTTTCCATTTTGTGGAAGTTGTATTTGGGATATATTACCAAATTCAAAAATAAAAATTCAAATTCCAATAATTAAAGATTATTATGCGAATATTAATTGTTTTGAGAATGGATTTTTAGAACCTGATATTAGATATCCATTAACTCCCAAATTAGATGTCGAAAATTATAAACAAATTGTAATAGAAATGAGAAGAAATAAAGAGAATGAATAAATTTCCTTTCTGTCGACAGCATGATTCTTCTGATTGTGGCCCAAGCTGTTTACGAATGGTTTCAGCTTACTATGGTAGGAGATTTGAATTATATAAATTACGTGATTTATGTTTCGCAAACAGAAACGGTGTTACGATGCTTGGTATTTCCGATGCTGCTGAAAAGATCGGGTTTCGGAGTATGGGACTTCGGACTAGTTTCGATAGATTGCGGAAAGAGGTCATTCTGCCTTGTATAATTCATTGGCGACAAGATCATTTTGTTGTAGTGTATAAAATCAAAGTCAAATTGAGAAAAGAAGGTTTTGAAGGGAAGGTATATGTTGCTGATCCAGCTTTTGGCTTAGTTACTTATTCGGTCGTTGAATTCTTAGATGGATGGATTAGTACGAAGGAGAATGAAAAAGATAAGGGAATGGTTCTGATGCTATCTCCTTCTTTATCTTTTTATGAATCAGACAGTGAGTCAGAAATAGATAAATCAAAAAAATATAGTTTACTACATTTTTTCTCCTATATAAAACCTCATAAAAAACTTTTTTTTCAGGTGATTTTAGGAATGGTAATGGGGATGATTATTCAGTTGCTTTTCCCTTTCATTACTCAATCGATGGTCGATTTTGGTGTCTTGAATAGTGATTTGAACTTTATTATTCTCGTATTAGTTGCACAATTTGTATTATCTTTCAGTCAATTAGCTGTGGGGTTTGTGCAAAGTTGGATATTTTTGCATGTAACAACCCGTATCAATATCTCTTTGATTTCCGATTTTATAACAAAAATGCTGAAACTTCCGATTAATTTTTTTGAGTCTAAAAAAACTGGAGATATAATGCAGCGCATAGGTGATCATTCACGGATTCAGGAATTTTTTACAGGAACGTCGTTAAGTACACTATTTTCTTTTTTCAATTTTTTTATTTTTGCTATTATTTTAGGATACTATAATATTTGGATGTTAGTTTGTTTCGTATTGGGACACGCTGTTTATGTAGGATGGGTAATGCTTTTTTTAGGAATACGTAGAGAACTGGATTTTAAACGCTTCGACAAATCTGCTCGCAATCAGTCTAGTATTATTCAATTGATTACGGGCGCAGAAGAAATAAAGTTGAACGGTTGTGAACGTAAAATCAGATGGAAATGGGAGACGATTCAGGCTGAATTATTTGAAGTAAGCATAAAAGGATTGACTGTTAGCCAGATACAAAGCATTGGTGCATTCTTTATTTCTAATATTTTAAATATTGGACTATCTGTTTTTTCTGCTTATCTGGTTATACAAGGTCAGATTACATTGGGTATGATGATGGCTCTCTCTTATATTATAGGGCAGTTAAAAGCTCCTGTTGAAAATTTTATAGGTTTCGTGCATTCTTATCAGGATGCTAAAATAAGTTTGGAAAGACTTGGTGAAGTGCATTTCCGGGAGGATGAAGATAAGATGAATGAAACCCGTCAGAAGAATCTATCACCCGGGAACAAGGATTTGGTACTAAAAGATCTTTCTTTTAGCTATTTAGGTCCTTCATCTACTCCTGTATTGGACAAGCTGAATCTTATTTTCCCTTATAATAAAGTGACAGCTATTGTTGGGGAAAGCGGTAGTGGAAAAACAACCATATTGAAAATGCTTCTTGGGTATTATGAACCACAATCCGGAGGGATAAATGTCGGTGTTACTAATCTTAAAAATATCGATACTAATTATTGGCGATCTGTTTGTGGTGTTGTTATGCAAGATGGTTTTCTCTTTTCCGATACAATTGCAGAAAATATAGCAATCGGTGACGAGAGAGTGGATACCACCAAGCTTTATTATGCGGCAAAAGTAGCCAATATTCATGAATTTATAGAAGAACTGCCAGCGGGTTACAATACAAAGATCGGGCAGGAAGGAAGCGGGATCAGTCAAGGGCAAAAACAACGTATTCTTATAGCGCGGGCTGTTTACAAAAATCCGGAATATATTTTTTTAGATGAAGCAACTAATTCCCTGGATGCGAATAATGAGCGTATTATTATTGATAATCTTCAGGATTTTTATCAGGGGCGTACTGTTGTGATTGTAGCCCATAGATTAAGCACTGTAAAAAAAGCTGATAAAATAGTTGTTCTGGATCATGGAAAAATCGTAGCCGAAGGTACTCATATGGAATTAGTTGAACAACATGGCTATTATTATGACTTAGTTAAAAACCAATTAGAACTGGCAAACTAATATGGAATTGAAGGATAATTCAATAAAATTGAACGTAAGGAGTGACGAAATAGAGGCCATTTTGGGAAAAACGCCTAATTGGTTGATGAGAACAGGGATAATGGTTATGTTTATCATCTTTTTGGTGTTGCTAATTGGTAGTTCCATGTTCAGATATCCGGATATTGTCAATGCAAAAATTGTTATTTCGACCGAATATCCATCGATAGCTTTAGTCTCTAAAGTTGGAGGACGTTTAGTCAATCTGGACGTTAAAGATAAAGAGCTTGTTACGGTCAACCAATTATTGGCAGTACAGGAAAGTGCGTCTTCTGCAAAAGATATGTTACAGCTGAATGCCTGGATCAATAATAACAGTCAGCCGGAATTGATAAGTCCCGTCGATGCGATTTTTAGCAAAGAGCAGCAGTTAGGTGAAGTTATGCCTTATTTTCTCGATCTCAAAATGGCATTTGTGAATTACAGTAAATTTGTAGAACTAAATTATCATGCTCAAAACAAAAGGTTATTGGAAGAACAAATTGAATATATGAATAATTATGTAATTCATGCTAAAAATCAAATTGATTTGTTCGATAATGAGATGAAGTTAGCCAGGAATGATTATTTAAGGGATTCTTCTTTACATGAAAAACAAATAATTTCTCCAATGGAAATGGAGCAATCTAAAAGTGTATTACTTCAGAAAAGGATTTCTCAGGAAGGAAATATGGCTTCTCTGGCAAATATAAAAACACAACTATCCCAATTAAAACAAAACTTGTTGGAGCTCGAATTGGATTATCGCAAACAGCAACAGGGTTATCTTGCCGATATACGCCAGAAATTGGAAGCATTACGTGATCGGATAGGACAATGGGATAAGATGTATGTGCTTCGTTCTCCTTATTCCGGACAAATATCATTTTCTACTTTTTGGACTGAAAATCAATATATTTCGCAAGGAGAAACTTTCGCAAATATAGTACCTTCTTCCGGAGGCCTTTTTATTGGCAAACTGGAGTTGCCTGTTCTCAAATCTGGAAAAGTGAAAACAGGTCAGTTAGTCAATATCAAACTTGATAATTATCCGTATATGGAATATGGCATATTAAAAGGTGCGATTCGTACTATATCTGCCGTACCGAGCAAAGAGACTTATAAGGTTGAGGTACAATTCCTGGATGGTATGAAAACAAGCTATGGCATAGATTTGCCCTTCTCACAGGAAATAACGGGAACTGCTGAAATTATTACAGAAGACTATAGTATATTGCAACGTATATTTTTCCCGATTAAATCATTGATTAAAAACAATGGTCCGACCTTTTTCAATAAAACGGATCATCTTGAGTCTTATTTCCATCATACAATATAATCTGATACAAATGAAAATATCTTTTACATATGTACTTTGTTTGTTTTTTATATTGAGTATTCAATTTTCTGATGCCCAAAAGCTATCTCGTCAAGAAATGATAACGGATATTGATTATTATTTTGATATACTGAGAAATAAGCACCCGAATCTATATAAAAAATATACTCCAATGCAATTTGATTCATTGCAGCAAAGGTTGACCAAACAGGTCGTTGATTCAATGGACTGTAAAGATTTTAATCGGTTGTTATTGAGAATAAATGGGCTTACAGATGGTCATACTTTGATTTTAACAAATAAGATTTGGGGAAGAACTCATGAAAAAGATAGCTTGCCTTATTTTTTAATAAAGGATAGCTCTTTGTTTTTGCAAAATAATTTAATATTATCCATCAATAAAAAAGATGTCAGAGATGTAGTTCAAGAAATTTCTAATATGCTTAGTTGGGAGTATAGTTCTTTATTAAAGGAGGAATATATTAATTCTAATTTGCCATTTTTCTGCTCTTCTTTTTATGATATACATCCACCTTATTTGATTTGTTTAAAGAATCTTGAAACGGGTGTAGTAAAAATGGATACGGTAGAAACAAAAAAAATATTGTATACAGCAGATTATAAACAAACATTTAATTTTGAATTTTTTGAAAAAGATTCTATTGCAATATTTCATTATAATTCTTGTGATATTGGAACTGATTTAAAGTTGTTTGAACGGGCATTATCGGCTGCATTTGAAATAATGGATAAAGAACATGTTAAATATTTGTTTATTGATATTACTAAAAATGGTGGGGGAAATAGTGAATATAATAAATTGATTTTTAAATATCTGAATGTTGCAAAGGTTAAAGATGGTGTAAGTTATCATGTAAATAAATCAATGGCAAAGTCGAATGCAGAGAACATGATGAAAGGATGGAAAGAACAAATATCGAAAGAATTTTTTTTGAAGCGATGGTTGTTGAATTATAAAGTAAGGCGATTTAAAGGTGCTATGTTGAACTATGTGGAGACCGGAGTATTGAAAGACAAAGTGGTTTATCCTAAAAATAAAAAAGGATTCAAGGGGAAAGTCTTTCTCCTTCAGTCTCGAAAAACTTATTCTGCCGCAATTGATTTTGCTGCTGATTTCCGTCGAATGAAAGTCGGGATAGTTGTAGGAGAGAAAGCTGGTGCTCCAATTGATTTCTGTGGGAATTGTGAAAATTATATATTACCTAACTCCGGTATCAGTGTGGTATGTGCAATGTCTGAATATAAGTACGATTCTCCGGTAACGGGGATGGATGAAAATGGAATCCTGGTTCCTGATATACCTTATGAAGTATTTAATCGAAAACTTAGCTTAGAGGATTATTGGGAGATAATAGAATTAAATAATTGTTCAAGGTGAAAATATGCTCAAATAAAATTTGTACAAGCTATCTTATCTGTTTTTTATCTTTAGAATATGTTGTTTTCGGTCTTAGTTATGAGTGATTCCAATAGGAGATATATAAAAAAAGAGACACCTCATTGAAGTATCTCTTTTTTGCTCTTCCTCTTGGACTTGAACCAAGGACCCTCTGATTAACAGTCAGATGCTCTAACCAACTGAGCTAAGGAAGAAAATATGTCTTTCAGTCTTTCCCGATGTCTTTTGCTCTTCCTCTTGGACTTGAACCAAGGACCCTCTGATTAACAGTCAGATGCTCTAACCAACTGAGCTAAGGAAGAAAATATGTCTTTCAGTCTTTCCCGATGTCTTTTGCTCTTCCTCTTGGACTTGAACCAAGGACCCTCTGATTAACAGTCAGATGCTCTAACCAACTGAGCTAAGGAAGAATTTTCAACCTTCAGGGGACATCTTGCATCCCTTTCTGAAATTGCACTGCAAAAGTAGAGGTTCTTTTTGAAATATGCAATATCTTTGCAGAAAAAATTTGAAAAAATGAATACGATAGGCTTAGGAAACGCTTTAGTGGATGTTTTACTACAGTTAGATAGTGACGATGTGCTCACAGAAATAGGTATAACGAAGGGTGCAATGGATATGATCGGTCAGGAACAGATGATCGCTATCCGTAAAACACAGGAACGTCTGGAGAGAAGTCAGGCTCCGGGAGGTTCCGTTTGTAATACGATGCGTGCAATGGCTTGCCTGGGGGCAAATACAGGCTTCATCGGAAAGATCGGAACGGATACTGTCGGCGAATACTATGAGAAAGCATTGAAAGACGCGAATGTAGCTCCTTACTTTATAAAAACCGACGGAATTTCCGGTAGTTGTACGGTGCTGATCTCTAAAGACGGTGAACGTTCGATGGGAACATTTCTGGGCCCGGCTCCGACAATTACCCCGGATGAGATCGGGGAAGAGATCCTTAGCCGATATGATTGCATCTATATAGAAGGGTATTTGCTGGTAAATGAGGATTTGGTCCGTACGACCATGCAAAAAGCCAAAGCGTTGGGGCTGAAAGTAGCTCTCGATTTATCTAATTTTAATATCGTCAATGCCTTTAGAGGATTGTTGGATGATATTATTCCTAAATATGTAGATATTCTTTTCTCCAACGAAAGTGAAGCGGAAGCATTTACCGGATTAAAAGCACAGGAGGCTGTAAAAGCCCTTTCCGGAATGGTTGAGGTCTCTCTGGTCACTTTGGGGAAAGAGGGGGCTTTGATTGGTAGCAACGGACAGATCATCGCAGTTCCGGCAGAAGGAGGTAAACCTGTCGATACGACAGGGGCAGGCGATCATTTCGCTGCCGGATTCCTGTACGGACAATCCGTCGGCGCTTCTTTAGAACAATCGGCCCGTATCGGCTCACTGCTGGCAGGCTATATTATAGATGTAATAGGAGCACAGATACCGGATGATAAATGGGAACAAATAAAGTTAAAAGTAGATGCGATATTATCCTGAAATAGGTTTTATGTATACATTTACATCGTTAATTAACTAAATATTCTATGTTTAAGAAGATACGACGAGAAAGATTGATAGGTTTGTTTTGTTTACTGCTCCTGGCTGGGAGTATTATACCCGCACAAGCTCAGAAAGATAATCGTTTTGAAGTGAGTAAGAACCTGGACATTTTCAATGCCCTGGTGAAAGAGGTTGAAATGTTTTATGTAGACTCGGTCGATGTAGAGAAAACAGTTCGCAGAGGGATCAACGCCATGTTGGGCGGTCTGGACCCTTATACCGTTTATTATCCTGAACAGGATATGGATGAACTGAAAATAATGACTACGGGTGAGTATGGCGGTATCGGTTCTTATATCCGGGAACGGAAAGACGGCGGTGTATATGTAACCGAACCTTTTGAAGGAATGCCTGCTGCTTTGGCGGGGCTGAAAGCGGGAGACCGTATTTTGGCTATCGATACGGTAGATACGAGCAATAAAACATCCAGCGAGGTAAGCGAGTTGCTGAAAGGTGTACCCAATACTAAAATGATTCTGAAAATACAGCGTCCGAACGAAAAGAAACCGCGTGAAGTGGAATTGATACGTAAGCAGATCCTGGTCGACCAGGTTACTTATTACGGAGTACGTGGCGATGGTGTCGGCTATATCTATCTGAAGGGATTTACCGATAAGAGTGCCCAGGAGGTGAAAGCTGCTTTGGAAGACTTGAAAAAGAATCATCAGATAAAATCATTGATCCTCGATTTACGGAACAATGGCGGTGGTTTGCTGGAAAGTGCCACACAGATTGTCGGTATGTTCGTTCCCAAAGGAAAAGAGGTGGTATCTACTAAAGGCAAGATCAGCCAGTGGGACCGTACCTATCGTACCTCTAACGAACCGATCGATACGGTTATGCCGATGGCGGTCCTGATCAACGGTAATTCGGCTTCAGCAGCAGAGATTGTTTCCGGCGCCTTGCAGGATATGGACCGTGCCGTATTGGTGGGACAGCGTTCTTATGGGAAAGGATTGGTACAATCTACCCGCGAACTGCCTTATGAAGGACGTCTGAAAGTCACTATGAGTAAATATTATATCCCCAGCGGACGTTGTATCCAGCAGATGGACTATACGCATAGAAAGGCGGACGGTAGTGTGGATGCCATACCGGATAGTCTGACCTCTGTGTTCTATACTTCCAAAGGCCGTCCGGTTCGTGACGGTGGTGGCGTACGTCCGGAATTTGAGATAGAAGAGGAAGAAATGCCGACCATGATGTATTATCTGGCAACCGATTTTGTCCTGATGGATTTTGTTACGGACTGGGCACAGAAACATAAAACGATCCCTCCTGTCGAAGAGTTTACCGTTTCCGACGAAGATTTCGAAGCTTTCAAGAACTATGCGAAAGAAAAGAACTTTACATACGACCGTCAGAGCGAAAAGGTTCTCAAGAACCTGAAAGAGGTCGCTAAGTTTGAAGGCTATATGGATAGCGATTCGACTATCTTCAATGCTTTGGAGGCACGTTTGACTCCTGATTTGGACCGTGACTTCAACCATTATAAAGATCAGATCAAGAAGCTTATGGCATCGGAGATCGTGAAACGTTATTATTATCAGAAAGGGGAGTTGCTGGAAAGCCTGAAAGAGGATGAAGTGCTGGATAAAGCCATTGAAGTTTTAGGTGATCAGGAGCTTTATAACAAGACATTGAGTACACCGGAAGAAGGTGTTGCTCCGGCTGAAGAAAAAACGAAAGCTTCGACCGGAGACGGTGATATAGCATATGTGTTCGACCAGACGATAGGATAATACTTATAAGAGAATAAAGGAAGGGAGTAAGCTGAACAGTTTACTCCCTTTTTTATGATGTCGAAAGTGTTTTATTTGAATTTAATATGCAGGACAACCAACTCTGAGACGGTTCCCACCCGGTAAGGAGGCCCGGCTATACCGATACCCGAAGAGACATAGAACTGGGTCGGTCCTTTTTTATGATACCCGTAAGGACATTCATAGATCAGTTTCATTAACAGGGGATAAGGCCAGAGCTGCCCGTTGTGGGTATGCCCATGAAGGCCGAGATCGACACCGTTCATTGCCATTTCGGCGAATGACCAGGGCTGATGATCCAATACGATGATCGGTTTGGTTGTATCGATGTCTGCCATTAAAGTATGTAAGGCTTTTCTCTTTTTATTGACATAGTCGTCCCTTCCGATCAGGTAAAAAGATGAATCCGGTTGTACGATCGAGTCTATCAGGAGTGTTGTCCCGGTTTTTGCCAGCCAGCGGTATTTGGCGAAACGGTTGGCACGGTATTCATGGTTGCCGTTGACGACATATACACCTAAAGGAGCCTTTAGCTGTTGCAGGTCATCCTCGATATGTTCCATTTCTGCAAAACGTGATTCGTAATCCATTATATCGCCTACTAATACGACCATGTCCGGATGCTGTGCATTGCTCAAAGAGACATATCGCTGTACCATCTTTTTCCCTATCACTTCTCCGATATGCAGGTCGCTCATCATCACAACCGTAAGGCTGTCACGTTCGCTGCTACCTTTCGGAAGAGTCACATATACTTCTTTGACGATCGGATGGGCGACAGTCAGATAGGCTTTGATCATCAGTCCGGTAACTCCGATGATGATCACAAAAAACAATGTCAGTTTGGTTTGTTTCCAGTGCCGGGTAAGCCACTGGGGGAACCAATGGAAAAGACGGTTCGACAATCTGATCACTTCCAGCGTCAATAAGGAAAGTGTAATATAGACAGACGCTATATACCACGAATTACAGATATATTGAATAGGCGTCATGATATTATCCGGCAATTCTTTGCGGAAAATAAATCCGAAGAAATAGAGAGCCAGTTCAAGTACAAAGAATAACGTATAAGGAATGCGCCAGCTCTTTTTTGCCGGTATTGCCTGATAACCCCGCCAAAAGATGTAGGGATTCAACAACAGTTGTGCTACGATCGATTGAATAAAGACTTTCATATTTTGCTTGCCTTACTTGAATGCAATATTGAATACCACCATTTCGCTGTTTGTCCCGATGCGGAAAGGCGGTCCCCAAAGCGATAAGCCTGAAGATACATAAATATGGCTGTTTCCCCATTGTTTGTATCCGTAACTTTGCTGGAACAGGCGGTCGGTCAGTAAACTCATCGGCCAGATCTGTCCGCGGTGTGTATGCCCGCTGAACTGGAGGTCTATACCGGCCTTTTCCGTTTCCTGCAGGTCATACGGCTGATGATCCAAAAGAATAACAGGTTTGGCCGGGTCAATGTTTTGTGATAATGTCCGGAGAGACAAGCGCGACGGATTATGGCGGTCATCGCGTCCGGCAATCTGTAATCCGTTGGGAAGTGTGATCACGGTGTCGCGTAAAAGTTTGATCGGTGTCGACCGGATGAATTCGGCGCTTTTCTTTATTCCGCTGATATATTCATGATTTCCGGGAACCATATAGATACCTTGCGGAGCCTGTAGCTGCGATAACTCTTCCTGCATATTCTCTGCGTAAAGAGGCGTCACGCTGTTATCGATCAAATCGCCGCCGATCAGAATTAAATCCGGCTTTTCGGCATTGATCATGTTTACATATTTCTTCAACTGTGCCTTGTTCGTTCCATAACCCAGGTGAACGTCGCTGATAGCAACCACTTTTATCGGGGATGAATTGTTGTTGACAACCTTGTTGATAACTATGTTGAAAACTTCTGTCTTTGGGTGTTGATAATGATAATATCCGTAGCTTAACAGGCTTAAAGTCAGTAGTAAAGATATATAGAACCCATATTTGAAACTCCCGTTGAAAAGTTTGAATATATCGAATGCAACTAGGAACAGCACCATATATAAGGTAAATACCAGCCAGCCGGTACCCACTTCATGGATCGTATGTGCCAATACATCCGGATATTTTACATTCCTGGCCAGCATACTGACGGCAAATGAAAGCGCACAACTCCAAAACAGAACTGTCAGAAGTACTTTCACACCAAAGGGTTGGGCCACGAGAGCTTGTGCCCCCCTCGTAAATATATAGATATTCCCTGCGAAATAAGCGCAAAAGAGGGCAATGAAAATTGTAGGCATTTTGTCAAATTTTCGGCAAATGTACATAATAATCTTCAATTCATTTGTGAAAAAAGGTTTTGGCTATTTTAGTCGGTGTCCGTTCTTATTTCGGGTATCCCACCGGATTGTTCATCATCAAAACCTGGCTGTCGGATAATTTAAGGATCTTTTTCAGGGCAGCCTGATCCATGGTCGCTCTGGGAACTGTCGATAATCCGATCCCGGCACAGCATAAATTGATATTTTGCGATACAATCCCTGCATCCATGGCTGCCATCAGTTTTGTATGATCACCTACATTTCCGAAACGGGAAAGATCGGATACCAAAACAAGAGAAACCGGAGCCTCTTTCACAAAATCCTGTCCGGCACCTACAGCCCCGCGATGATCGCCTTTAGCTATCGGGTTTAAAGCATGTGCTTTGGCGTCATACAGATAAGCACCGTCTTTCATGATCACATAAACGTCGATATCTTGTTTGTTTAAAGCGGAAGGAGCCGTACGTTTTCCATCTGTCCGGTTAATGCCGTTGGCTGCCCATAGCAGGTCTGAAAGGTCCTGGGCACTTAATTCTTTGGATGCGAATTCGCGGTCGGAATGACGGTCGGAAAAAGCTTTCATGACTGCTGTTCCCCGTGTCTTGTCCGGAGCATTGAGTTTAATGACTTTAAGATCCTGTGCACTCATAACTGAAATGAATAATAAAGCGGTTAAAAGGAATGAAATCTTTCTCATATCTATATTTATTAATAGTAACTCTTACAAATTTAAAAGAAATTCATCTAAACAAACAGCAAAATACATCTTTTACAAATCTTTAATCCTGTTAAATACGAACGTTTCGTAGAATCTTCTACATTTGCATCGGGTTTACACTTTAATTAAATAGTTATTTGAATAATAAATCAATCGATAACCTCTAAATTCTTTAAATTTGATGAAAGAAAAACTGCTCTACTTAGTGTTGGTGTTGATGATGGTTGTGCCTTTCCGTGCACAAAGCCAAAATGCCGCTGACTACACGATCAAGGGACAGGTCGTTGATTCCCTGTCTAATGAAACAGTTCCTTATGCAACGTTAAACATCGCTTTGGCAAATGCCCCTCAGAAAGCGATTAAATTGTTGGCTTGTGATGATGACGGTAAGTTTACCACTACCCTGAAACAACCCGGAAAATACATCATATCCATGCAGTCGCTGGGAAAAGTCCCTGCAGTAAAACATTTTACCTTGTCTGAAAACAAGAAAAGCCTGGATCTGGGAAAGTTGTATATGAATGACGATTCTCAGCAGTTGAATGAAGTAACTGTCGTTGCCCAGAAACCATTGGTAACGGTGGAAGTGGATAAAATCACGTATAGCCTGGAGGATGACCCGGAAGCTAAGACCAATAATGCATTGGAAATGTTCCGTAAAGTGCCGATGGTAACTGTTGACGGTGAAGACAAGATCCAGTTGAAGGGGTCTTCAAATTATAAGATTTATATGAATGGTAAACCTTCGAACCTGTTGAGCGGTGAAAATGCTTCAGACGTATTGAAGAGCATGCCGGCAAGTTCGATCAAGAATATCGAAGTTATTACTGACCCGGGATCAAAATACGATGCAGAAGGTGTTGGTGGTATTATCAATATTATTACGGCCAAAAATGCCATGCAGGGATATACGGGTACGGTTCGTGCCAATGCCAGTTCTTTAGGTAGCTTTGGCGGCGGTGGTTATGTGTCTTTGAAGGTTGGTAATTTGGGACTTACGGCAAACTATGGATACAACAACCGTAACTCTCCCTGGAATGATTCACATAGTGAACGTACTACTGAAAAAGATTTGTTGGCAGATGGTCAACCGACCCAATTGATAGAAAACGGACGTAGTAAATATAAAGGACCATTCCAATATGGTTATCTGGAAGCAAGTTATGAAATCGATACATTGAATCTGATAAGCGTCGGTGCTAATTTGTTCCGCGGAAAATCTAAAAACTTATCGGAGCTGGATGCTGTATTGAATCCTTTGGGAAACGAATTCAATTCATCTCCGGTTTATAAATTCCATCGTAACAGCGTTTCTGAAGGGACTTTCGGCTCTACCGATTTGAATGTGGATTATCAGCATTCAACCAGCAAAAAGGATGAGTTGTTGACTGTCTCTTATCGTTTCAGCCAATCACCCAATGACAATGAAAGTAATACGGAACTGTCTGATGTTGTTAATTATTATCTGTCTAATGAATATCCGAAATGGAATATTAACGATGCATCTACAATGGAGCATACAGGACAAGTCGATTATACAACTCCAATTTTTAATAAGCAAACATTAGAAGCTGGTGTGAAATATATCAATCGTCAGAATAAGAGTAATACGTTGGAACAGATTTATAATGATTCAACCAAAATTTGGGAGGATCATTCACGGGATAATAGTCAGTTCCGTCATACACAACATATTTATTCTGCCTACCTCGGTTATTTGATACGTTTAAATAAATTTGGAATCAAAGCAGGTGTACGTGCTGAGGGAACAAGCTTAAAGGCTGAGTTTGCACGTAAACCGGATATGGATTTTAGTACCAATTATTTTGATGTAGTACCGAATGCTACATTAACTTATCAGATAGACATGTCCACTCAAATTCGTTTGGGATACAATATGCGTATTCAGCGTCCGGGCATCTGGTATCTGAATCCGTATATTAATGATGTCAATCCGCAAAATATATCTCAGGGTAATCCAAACCTGGATTCGGAGAAGAGTAATAATGTGAATCTGAACTTCAGTAAGTTTACCCAGAAGTTCAGCATCAATGCTAGTCTGAGCTATACATTTGTAAATAATCCGATTGAACGTTATTCATTTACAGCAGATTTTGCGGCAGACGATCCTCGTTCGCAATATAATGGTGCCATGTGGAATACTTATGATAATATAGGTAAGAAGCAGCAGGTTGGTATATTCCTGTATGGTAACTGGTCGCCGAATACCTGGTTCCGTATTTATATGAACGGAGGCTTGGATTATACAGATTTAAAGGCTCCTTCTCTGGGACTTGCAAAAGATGGGGTTAGTGAGCGCATCTATGCCGGAACAATGTTTACATTACCAAAAGACTTCCGTATTTCCTTGAATGGTGGTTATTTCGGTTCATGGGTTCAGTTACAGAGCGAGATGTCTCCGTTCTATTTTGCTGGTATAAATATCAGCAAGGATTTCTTGAAAAAGAAATTGTCGCTTTCTGTGGGTGCTAACAACCCGTTCTGGAAGACAATGAAGATGGAAACGACTACTGCTGGAAATGGTTTCCATGATGTATCGACCAACTGGCGCAGTGCCCGTGAATTCCGTTTCAGTATATCCTACCGTTTCGGTACGATGAAAGGGCAGATCAAGAAAGTACGTCGCGGTATCAGTAATGACGATGCAAAAGGCGGTGGTGAAAATAATCAAGGCGGTGGAGAACAGTCGATGTAATTTTTAATTATAATATCTGAAAGGTCCGGATTTTTTGTCCGGGCCTTTTTTTGTTTCTATGCGATCTGTGTTCATTTATCTGCCTTACTAATTCAAATTACTACGGCTACTAATCAATGGTTGACAACCATCAACCGAACGGCTCATAATTATCGGCCGATTGGCTCATAATCATCAACCGAACGGCTGACAATTATCGGCCGCTAAATAGATAGGTGGGAAAATCGTCTAACATAGTATAGATGAGCAATGAAGAACGGTATGAAGATTCGGTATAAAGCTACTGATTTTTTTCTCTCAGTTACTCATAAAAAGCCATACTTGGACAAAAAAGTACCTTTTCTTAGACAAAAAGTGCCTTTCTTCCTGAAAGGATCGTTTTATCTTTGCTATCGGAATAAAGAAATAAATAACATGAAACACATTCTTATCGGTTTACTGCTGGTATTGTGCAGTACATTAACTTATGCCTCCCGCAAGGAGATACTTCTGAATAACGACTGGATGTTCCGTTTTTCTCACCAGGTGCAGAAAAACAGTGCAGAGAGAGTCAATTTGCCACATACCTGGAACAGTGGAGATGCCCTTTCCGGAAAACAGGATTATTATCGCGGAATGGGAAATTATGAAAAGAAACTTTTTGTAAAACCCGAGTGGAAAGGTAAACGGCTTTTCCTTCGTTTTGAAGGTGTCAATACCGTAGCAACGGTATTTGTCAATTCTGTTTGTCTGGGTGAACACAGAGGTGGTTACGGTGCTTTTGTATTCGAAATAACAGATAAGGTAAAATATGGGGCTGAAAATGAGATATTGGTAAAGGTCAATAATGCCCTGCAGCTGGATATAATGCCATTGGTCGGCGATTTCAATTTCTATGGTGGTATTTATCGGGATGTGAATCTGATCATTACCGATCCGGTAAATATTTCATTGACCGATTATGCTTCCCCCGGTGTCTATCTGATCCAAAACAAGGTGACAAAAGAACAGGCCGATGTAAAGGCAAAAGTACTTGTATCGAATAGTTCGTCTGAAAACGTGCCGGTACAGGTGAATGTAAAGATATGGGATGGAAACAAGCTTGTGCAGCAACAGGATCTGAATCTGACGGTAGATGCCGGTCAGGTACATACGGCAGGTTTGGAGTTTTCCATTAAGAACCCTCATTTGTGGAATGGCCGGAAAGATCCGTTTATATATCGTACGGAAGTGACTTTGCTGGGGGACGGTAAAGAAATAGACAGAGTGGTTCAGCCGTTGGGGCTTCGTTTTTACCATGTGGATGCAGAGCAAGGTTTTTTCCTGAACGGCGAACATCTGAAGTTACGTGGCGTATGCCGCCACCAGGATCGTGCGGAGAGGGGAAATGCCTTATATAAAGAACACCATGAAGAAGATGCTGCCATTATCGCAGAGATGGGTACGAATGCCATCCGTCTGGCACATTATCCGCAAGCTACTTATTTTTATAATTTGATGGACAAATATGGTATCGTGGCCTGGGCTGAGATCCCGTTTATCGGGCCGGGCGGTTATCTGGACAGAGGATTCAACGATCTGCCTTCTTTCCGTGAGAATGGGAAAGAACAATTGAAAGAGTTGATCCGCCAGCATTATAATCATCCGTCTATCTGTTTCTGGGGATTGTTTAACGAATTGAAAACACACGGGGATAACCCGATAGAATATATTAAGGAACTGAATGAACTGGCTCATCAGGAAGATCCGACGCGCCCGACAACGGCTGCCAGCTTCCTGTCGTATGACAGCGATATCAGCAAAATTACCGATGTGATTGCCTGGAACCAGTATTTCGGCTGGTATGGAGGTTCTCCTTCTGATATGGGGAAATGGCTGGATGCCAATCATAAAGCCCATCCGGACTATAAGATCGCTATCAGTGAATACGGTGCCGGAGCCAGTATTTATCATCAGCAGGATTCAATTAAGCCGGGCGTAGCTTCCGGTTGGTGGCATCCGGAGAATTTCCAGACTTTCTATCATATGGGAAACTGGGAGGCAATAGCTGAACGTCCGTTCGTTTGGGGATCTTTTATCTGGAACCTGTTCGATTTCGGAGCAGCCCATCGTACGGAAGGCGACCGCCCGGGTATCAATGACAAAGGATTGGTTACATTCGATCGTAAAGTGAAGAAGGATGCTTTCTATTACTATAAAGCAAACTGGAATAAAGACGATAAATTCGTTTACATCGCTAACCGCCGCCATCGCGATCGCACTACACAAGTGGCGGATGTAATGGTTTTCTCAAATTTGCCGGAGGTAGAACTGTTTGTGAACGGCAAAAGCATGGGAAAACAGACACCGGATAATTATGCAACTTTTGTGTGGAAAGGAATAAATCTGGCGGATGGAGAAAATACGATAGAAGCTCGTGCCGTTCAAAAGAAAAACAGTATAACGGATAGCGTGAACTGGACTTGTAAGTAATATAATAGATGGTTTTTTTCTACTAAATTGTGGTTCTTGCAAAAAGAATGATAATTGGATAAAGGTTATTGGGAATAATTTTAGTAGGAAAGTCTTTAAGGGATAGGGTGTTAGTGATTAATGCCTTATCTCTTTTTTTATGTTTTGAATGTAGTTCTTGATGGACTATGGAGATTTAAAAGGCAAACATTATGGGCGCAAATGTAATCGAATGTTTTGTTTGCGAACACATAAATTCGTCTGATTGAAGTGCACAAATTGTCCACAAAGAGAAAATTAACAATGGCTGTATGTCTTGATTACATGTAACTTAGTTCTTTTTTCGCATTTGCATTTTGTAATGCAGTTTCTATTCAGAGTCTTACCTTTTGATCTGTCAGAGAGCAATTGATATATAAGTGTTTTGTGTTATATTCCGTTTATTGTGGTAAAATATTTCCCTCTGATAGAAAAAGAGTCTTTTTATTTGAAAGTTTCCCTGGCAAATCCAAACAAAATACATGCCGGATGGCAACATTATTTAATAAACAGGTAAATACCAAAACTTTAATGAACTCGATGAAATATACCAACTTGAAAGTAACTCCGGATTTTTTTAATAAATAATCTCCATAGTCCATCAAGAACTATTGCATTTAAGTTAAGCGAACAAAACTAATTATCCTTTGTACTTCAAAAACAAAAGGGGTTTTGGCGTACATAATTATTAATTCATTAACTAAATCTGGTGTTATTATGACGAAGGATTTTAATTGTTTTTATTTACCCAGGGCGGTGTTTGTTGGAGCGACAATGTTCCTGGCATCGGTTGGAGTGGCATCTGCCAGTTCGTCTATTTATGGACCTGGTACTTCAGGTACCAATGTTTCGCTTGCATCTCCACAGCAAGCGCAGAAAACGGTGAGTGGAGTAGTGGAAGATCAATTTGGCCCGGTTGCAGGAGCAAATGTTGTAGAAAAAGGAACCACTAACGGAACCATTACCGATATGGAAGGTAAATTTACGTTGAACGTTTCACCAAATGCTATTCTGGTCGTTTCTTTTATCGGTTATACAGAGCAACAAATTCCCGTAGGCAATCAAACTTCATTTACGATCCAGATGAAGGAAGATTCTCAGGCTTTGGATGAGGTGGTCGTTGTAGGTTACGGCACACAGAAAAAAGTGAATTTGACAGGTTCTGTTTCTTCCGTCGACTTTACGGAACAAGCCGCAAGTCGTCCTATTACTAATGTTTCATCGGCTTTGGGTGGTTTGTCTGCCGGTTTGCAGGTTATGCAGAGTAAAGGTAATCCGACCGACGATGGCGCAACGATCCGTGTTCGTGGTACAGGTACATTGAATAATGCCAGTCCGCTGGTATTGGTCGACGGTATGGAGGCCTCGATGGATGCCGTTAATCCACAGGATATCGAGACTATTTCAGTATTGAAAGATGCTGCATCTGCTGCTATTTATGGTTCGCGTGCTGCTAATGGTGTCATTCTGATTACGACAAAGAAAGGTAACCGTGAAAAGATCCGCGTAACTTATTCGGGTACTTTCTCTATGGCTCAACCTTCCAATCTGCTGGACTTTGTAACGGATTATCCTACGCATATGCGTTTGATCAATGAAGCAAAATTCAATGAGGGTTACAATGATGTATTCTCGGCTGCAACGATCGAAGCCTGGGAAGCAGCCAACGCTGATCCGAACGGTTTGAATGCAAACGGTGTTCCTAACTGGCTGGCTTATCCGAATACAGACTGGAACAAAGAAATGTATAAGAATAATCTGGTTCAGGATCATGTTGTTTCGGTGAATGGTGGTAGCGAAAAAGTTACATTTTTATTGTCAGCCGGTTATATGGACAACCCGGGTCTGGTTGAAAATACAGGTTTAAAACGTTACACATTACGTGCCAATGTTGAAGCAAATGTAAACAAATGGCTGACCTTGGGAACCCGTACCTATGCTATTATGAACGATAAAGAGCAGGGTAATTACGCCGATACCGGTATGTTGAACTTTATCCGTCAGACTACGCCGGGTTTGATCGGTATGTATGATGGTAAAATGGGGTATAAGGAAGCTGCCGAAGAAAGTTCTACAGCTAATAATATCTGGGCATATCTGAAACAGACTGATGGGCAGAACCGTTCTTCCCGTTTTAATACGACGATGTACAGTAAGATCAAGTTCATGGAAGGTTTGAGCTGGGACTTCAATTTCAACTACGGACGTCGTTTCGACGAATATAACTCACATACAGTCCCACAGGCTCGCTATACATTCAGTAATGGTGAGATTGCTTCTACGGCAACGACTCCTGACCAGATGACAACAACCTGGAAGTCGTATGCAGAAGAAACATATACGCTGGAAAATATTTTGCGTTATGACAAGAGCTTCAAAGGCGGTCACGATTTGAATGTAATGGTGGGATACAACGAATATTTCTATAAACAATATGAGCATAAGCAACAGAAAAAAGGATTGATAGACCCGAGTATCAACGTCCCCGATGCTGCCACAGAAATGCAGACCAGTACTGGTACAGCAAAAGATGAAGCGCTTCGTTCTGTATTTGGCCGTTTAAACTATGCTTATCTGTCCAAATATCTGTTTGAGGCAAACTTCCGTTATGATGGTTCTTCCCGTTTCAATTCCGATTCGCGTTGGGGTATCTTCCCGTCATTCTCTGCAGCATGGCGTTTGTCGGAAGAAGAATTTATGAAGAATATCGACTGGTTGTCTAATCTGAAGATCCGTGCTTCATGGGGACAGATCGGTAACAACCGTATTACAGATAAAGATGGCTATCAGGATTATTACGGTTATCAGGCTACCTATAAGACTTATAATTATTCTTTCGGAGGGGCTCAGGCCGCTGCCTTGGCGCAGAACAGGATAGGCAACTCCCGTCTGGAATGGGAAAGTACAACCGTTACGAACTTTGGTGTGGATGCCGGTTTCCTCAATAATCGTTTGACAGCAGAGTTGGACGTATATAATAAGGTAACGGACGGTATCTTGACAACTCCGAACCTGCATCTGACAATGGGTATTAAGACTCCGCCGACTATGAATACAGCTGAGGTTACAAACCGTGGTTTCGAATTGACAGTAGGTTGGAAAGATCATGTAGGCGACTTCAATTATGCTGTTTCTACCAATTTCTCTTATAATCATAATGAGGTAACAAAATACCTGGGTAAATATGAGGCCGGTTGGGTAGAGAAAGACGGAAAGAAAGTATGGCAGTCTAACATCGGTGATGTATCAGTCGATAAAGATAAAGGACGTATTGTTGAAGGGCATCCGATCAAAGAATACTACACCTTGAATACCTATTCCGGTAGTGGTTCTCACTTCAACAGCGATGGTTCCGTAGATATTAAAGGAGGTCCGAAAGATGGTATGATCCGTACGGAAGATGATATGAAATGGTTGAATGCCATGATAGACGCTGGTTACAAATTTATGCCCAACCAGAGTGTGGGTAAGAATAATATCTATTACGGTGATTTGATTTATGCCGATTTGAATGGCGACGGTATTTATGGCAGTTCTTATGACTATGATTTTCAGGGCTCCTCCGCTATGCCTAAATTCGGTTATGGTATAAATATCAGTGCCAGTTGGAAAAACTTTGATTTGAGTATGTTGTGGGCCGGTAACGGTGGCTACAAACTGTATTGGGAAGAAGATCCGTATAATAGTGTCGCTATTAGAAATGGTTTTGCTACATCTGAACGGGTTGCAAACGATCATTATTTCTATGATCCGGAAAATCCGACTGATTCGAGAACCAATCTGAATGGCTACATCCCTCGTTTGGTGGAAAATTCAAAACAGAGTCGGCAAACCAGCAACTATTATTTGTACAACGGTACTTATATGAAATTGAAGAATCTGACAATCGGTTATACATTGCCCGTCTCTTTGACAGAAAAAGTTTCTGCGGAAAGAGTTCGTGTATATCTGTCTGGTGAAAACTTGTTTACCATAACATCATTCCCCGGTCAGGATCCTGAAATGGGGGCAACTACAAATTATCCCTCTTTGCGCCAGTTTGCTGCGGGTATTAGTGTTACATTCTAAAAAAGAGAAAAGACAATGAAATTAGTAAATAAAATATTAGTTGTTACAGCTGTTGCTTCGGTTATGACAGCTTGTAAACCTGATTTGTTGGATACGAATCCATACGATAAGGTAGGTTCCGGAGCCATGTGGGGAAATGAAACGATGTGTGATATGGGTGTGAATGGTATCTATGCCACATTGCGCGAGGCAAAGGTTGCACATGAAATGTTTACACAAGACGCTATGGGATTTGCCGGTCAGGCCCGTGATCCTCAGGATTTGTTGAATGGAACAATTACTGCCGGCAATAGTTTGTTCTCTGATACCTGGAAACAGTTGTATGAAGGAATTCACCGTGCAAATGATGCCATAGCCCATTTACCGGAAGCTCCATTGGATGATGCAAAGAAAGATCGTTTGATCGCTGAATCCAAATTCTTGCGTGCTTACTATTATTTCCGTTTGAACCGTGTATTCCAGGGTGTTCCTGTTTATCTGGAACCGGTGGAAGACAGCGAGTGTACCAATGGACGTGAAACGGCTGACAAAGTATGGGAAGTTATTATCTCCGACTTGAACGACTGCATCAACAGTGCTAATTTGCCGAATAAGTATGCGAAAGGTGATGCCAATTATGGTCGTGCAACGAAAGGTGCGGCATATGCTTTGCTGGGACAGACATATATGTGGATGAAAGATTATGCAAAAGCGGAAGCTGCTTTGCGTAAAGTCGGAGATGTCGGTTTTGCATTGTTTCAGGGGGATTACAAACAACTCTTCAAAACAGATAATGAACAATGTGATGAGATGATTTTCTCGGAACAGAATATTGGTATCAAAGATTATGGTTCCAAAACACAATTCTGGTTAGGTTCACGTGTTTCTTTTGGTTCTTGCTGGAATAGTTATCTGCCGAGTGTAAACTGGGTGGAATCATTTGAATGTGCAGACGGTAAGCCGTTTAACTGGAATGACTTCCTACCGGGATATAATGAGATGACTCCTAAAGAACGTGTGGTTTTCTTCCTCCGCGATACTGTCGGTGAGTGGGATACTTATTCGGAAGATATAAAATCAAAACTGCGTGCAGGTTTTGAACTGGCCGTGAAAAATGGAGCTGATATGTCTAAATATCTACCTTCCGGAAATGAAGCCCGTTTGCGTAAAGCCTACGAAAATCGCGATCCTCGTCTGGAAGCGACTGTCATTACTCCGTATGCTGAATATAACGGGGCAATCGGTTCAAAAGAATATACTTATACCTTGCGTTGGCCGGCAACCAACTCGGATGAAGTCGAACCGTATGACCTGAGAACGGATAGCCAGACTTTGTTCTACTATCTGTATCGCAAATTTGTTGCGGAAGGATCGTCTGAAACTCCTAATCGTGAATATTGCCCCTGGGATTATCCGTTGATCCGTTATGCAGACGTAGTCTTAATGTTGGCAGAAGCTATCAATGAACAAGGCTTTAAGCAGGAAGCTGTTGATTTGGTAAACTCTGTACGTGAGAGAGCCGGTGCTGCATTATTGCAGACAACAGATGCCGGTAAACCTACTTATGTAAGTGGCCAGGAAAATATGCGTACCCGTATCCGTAACGAACGTCGTTGGGAATTATCTTTGGAAGGTGTTAACCTGTATGACGAAATTCGTTGGAGAACGATCGGTGACTGGTGTAAAACTGGTGATGGTTCCAAAGAAATCTGGGGTACTGTCGTAAATCCGTTCTCATGGGGTGGAGATTATCTTTATACCTGGGCTATTCCAAGCACGGAATGTGAAAGAAATAGCAATCTGGTTCAGAATGATGGTTGGATAAACTAATTATCGAGATCTGTTCTACCGAATAGTTACTCTGTTAAAAGAATAATCCTTAAACAGGAATTGTAAGAAGTTCTTTTGATGAGGAAATGTTTATGGGATAAGGTGTTATTGATTAATGCCTTATCCTTTTTTTGTGGAGAGTGTAGTTCTAGCTGGACTGTGTCCATATCATGAAACAAAACTGTACGGCACAAAAGTAACACATCGTATGATCTGTTAACATACATTTTTGTCTAATATTGGTGCATTTATTGTCCAAAAATAAAAAATTAACACAATAGTAATGGGCTGTATATGAATATAGTGCATAGATTATGGTCAATTTGCACTAACTATTGAAGTTCTGACAGGTAGAAATAGAACATTCATTTCTCAAAATTAGGTTATATCAATTACTGTTTTTCTATTAATATTAAATAATAGAATTCTAACGACTTTTCTAAACTACTTTTGTTCTGCTATTGAAAAACAAAAAGAGACAGAGCTTTATTCTCAGTTGTTTTCTTATTTGTAAAAAATTACTGATGAGCCAAAATCTAATGATTAGTTAATGAATAAATGGACACAGTCCAGCTAGGACTATTTCCTTTTTATGTGAAACGAACGGACTAAAATTCTTGCACAACAAGTTGTAGTGATTTGGTGTGCGCAAACACAATTTATTCATTAACTAAATCTGGTGTTATTATGACGAAGGATTTTAATCGTTTTTATTTATCAAAACGGATGTTTTTAGGAGTAACTATGCTTTTGACATCTGTGGGGTTGGCTTCAGCCAATCCGGGAATAGAGATTCCCGTTTCCGATGCGCTTGTTGCTTCTCCTCAACAAGCGAAGAAAAAAGTAACAGGAACAGTTGAGGACGCTTTAGGACCGATTGCCGGAGCCAATGTTGTCGAAAAGGGCACAACTAACGGAACGATCACCGATATGGACGGTAAATTCAATCTGGAAGTTTCTCCTAATGCTGTTTTGGTTATAACTTTTATCGGCTATACGGAACAGCAAGTTTCCGTAGGTAGTCAAACGTCATTTACTATTAAACTAAAGGAAGACTCACAGGCGTTAGACGAAGTTGTTGTGGTGGGGTATGGTACACAGAAAAAAGTGAACCTGACAGGTTCGGTAGCATCCGTTAGTGCGGAAAAAATAGCCAACCGCCCGGTGATGAACCTCGGACAGGCTTTGGTGGGCGCGGCTCCAGGTGTACGCGTTACTCAAGGAAGTGGTAACCCTGGTGACGAAAGTATCGGTATCCAGGTGCGTGGCCAAGGTTCATTCAACAATAGTAGCCCATTGGTATTGGTCGATGGTGTTGCTGCTGATATGGCTCCGCTGAATACGGATGACGTTGAAAGCATCTCAATCTTGAAAGATGCCAGTGCGGCGGCAATCTATGGTTCACGTGCAGCCAACGGTGTTATTTTGGTAACAACCAAAAAAGGGAAAAAAGACGAAAGCCCAAGAGTGACTTTCAATGCTATGTTTGCACAGGAAAAGCCGATTACCGATTTTAAATTGATGTCAAGTACGGCCGATTTCATGGAGTTGCACAATATTGCTAAGCTGAATGCCAACCCGACTGCCAATACACCAGACTATAGCCTTGAAAGTATTGAAGAATGGCGTCAAGCTGATTTGAATCCGAACGGAATCTATACGAATCCTGTTACAGGGCAACAGATTCCAAACTGGTTGGCATACCCGAATACAGACTGGGCACAAATTTTGTTTGAACCCGCCTTTTATCAGAAATATGGTGTCAATGTGTCGGGAGGTAGCAAGAATACCACTTATCTGCTTTCGCTGGGTTATCAGAATAATCCGGGTACATTGGATAATACAAGCATGGAACGTTTCAATATCCGTGCCAATATAGAAACAAAAATAGCAGATATCATTACTTTCGGAACACAAACCTATGGAACCAAAGAGTTCAAGGATCCGGGAAGTACGTCTATGACTTATTTGCTTCAGGCATGGCCCGGGCAGACTCCTATCTATGATGGCAAGTATGGATGTAGCGAACATCCGGAAGTAACCCAGAAGGATAATATTTTGCAAGGAGTGGCAGCCAATGGAGGACAGAATACATATACACGCCTCAATACGACATGGTATGCCAACGTCGAGTTACCTTTGAAAGGTTTGGTAGCCGAAGCCAAATTCAACTGGAGCCAGTACAGCCGCCAAGACGAACATTACTCTCAAAACCTGCCTCGTTATAGTTTTCGCGAGAGTTTTGAAACACCGAAAGAAGGATTGGGTGTCTTGGACCAGGCTACGACTTATCGTTATTCGTATGAATCGACCAGTTATACGGCTGACTTGATGTTACGCTATAACAATACATTCGGGAAACACGATGTGGCAGGTTTGTTCGGTTATGAGCAGTATCGTGGTGAAACTACAGGATTCAGTGCAACAAAGAAAGGTTTGATAGATTGGAGTATTACTGATATAACATCTGGTGCGGAAATGCAATCCATTGGTGGTAGTGCCAAGTCGGTGAATGCTATATTATCTTATTTCGGACGTGCAAACTATGCTTATGATAACCGTTATTTGTTTGAATTCAGTTTCCGGTCAGATGCTTCTTCCAAGTTTGCTCCCGGACATCGTAGCAGTTTTTTCCCATCCGGGTCTGCTGCTTGGCGTATCAGTGAAGAATCTTTCTTCGAACCCGTCAAAAATGCAGTTAACAATTTGAAACTTCGTGCTTCTTATGGTTCGTTGGGTAACACCGTAGGGGGTAATTATGACTGGCAAGCTTTGTATAAGAAAGTGAACAATGTGTTTGACGAAAGAGTACAAAATGGTTTGATACAATCTTCTATTCAAAACCTGGCACTTTCTTGGGAAAAAGTGACCACTTATAACATCGGTTTGGATGCCTCTTTCCTTAACCAACGTTTAAGTTTGGAAGCTGATTTCTATTTGCGAAAGACTTCGGATATTCTTACTAATTCCATTATGTATAAAACAATGGGTAGTATCAGTGCTCCTATGTCAAACACAGCCAGTTTGTCTAACCGTGGTCTTGAACTGAACTTGGGTTGGAACGATCAGATTAAAGATTTCCGTTATGGCGTAGGGATCAACTTGGCTTTCAATAAGAATAAAGTAACCGATTTTAAAGGCGAATTGCGGTATGAGTTGGATGAAGATGTCAAAGATATCTGGGGTAATCCGACAATGCGTTATACTAATTTGGCAGATGTTTCTACCGGAGGTGATACCCGTCGTGTAGAAGGACACATGATAGATGAGTTTTTCTTGCGTCGTCCTTATTCCGGTGACGGTTCTTATAAGTTGGCCGACGGTAGTGTTAATCCGAATGGAGGACCTCGTGACGGTATGATTCGTACGAAGGCCGATTTGGATTGGGTGGCTGCGATGTTGGCTGCCGGATATACTTTCAATAATAATTTGAAACAAATTAATTCGAATGGTTCCAATTTATGGTATGGCGACTTGATCATGGCCGACTTGAATGGTGATGGTAAATATGGAAATGATGATGACCGCGAATTTACCGGTAAGAGCTCGACTCCGAAGGTTACTTTGGGCTTTAATATCAATGCCTCTTGGCGTGGTTTTGATTTGAATATGATGTGGTCAGGACGCTTTGGAGGTTATCATTACATTAATTCAAAAGGAGCAAATGGATCTATGATTACTAATACCGGTGATGCTTTGCCTGGCGATGCTTGGAACAGATATTATTTCTACGATTCGGAAGCTTCACATGCTGGCATCATTAAAAATGAGCAGGGCGTTGTCATCGGTTCTTCCTACGATCCTGCAGCTGACCCGAATGCCCGAATCTCTAACGAGTATCCTCGTCTGCTTACTTCCGGTGGTACTACCCCTTCAAATACATTCTATTTGTATAATACGTCGTTTGTTAAGCTGAAATCATTACAAATCGGATATACATTGCCTAAGAAGTGGGTTGCACCTGCAAAGATCAATAATTTGAGAGTATTTGTATCCGGTGAAAATTTGTTGACTTTCAAATCCGATAGATTCCCAGGCGTAGACCCTGAATTGGGTGGCTCGCTTGCCGCATACCCGATTGCACGTATGTTCTCAGGAGGTCTGTCTGTAACCTTTTAATTAAAAGCACATAAAGATGAAAAAGATATTTAATTTGTTAACATTGGCGGCTGTTTTCGGAGTCGCAACATCCTGTACGGATATTTTGGATACGGCACCTAATGATAAGCTTTCCAGTGGTACTATGTGGACTACCGAAGAAAGCGTTGACCAGGGCGTTATTGGCGTGTATTACTCCTTGCAGAGACCTTTCCATGGAAATCAAATTATTGGTGCCGATGCCATGATTGGTTATTATGGGTATGATGCGTTTGGTATGACCGGACAGGGAGAGTATGGCATGCAAAACTTGTTTACTAAATCGGTCAATCCCAGTAACGGGTTTTTCTTAAAAACATGGCAATGGATGTATGACGGTGTGCATCGGGCTAATGCCGCTATAGCTGGTATTGAAAATGCTCCTATCAATGAAGCTAAAAAAGCTCGTTTGATTGCTGAGTGTAAAGTACTTCGTGCATTCTTTTACGATCGTTTGAACATTCTTTTCGGTAATGGCGGAATAGGGGTACCTTTGTATACGGAACCGGTGAACCCGTCTGAATGTGACAAGCCTCAAAGTTCGGAACAGGAGATATGGGCTCAAGTTATTAAGGATTTAAGCGATGCTATAGCTGAGCCTAATTTACCTGACAATCAAATCCAAGGAGAAGGACGAGTAAGTAAAGGGGCTGCTTATGCTTTGCGTGGTAAGGCATATCTGTTGACAAAGGAGTATGATAAAGCAATAGCAGACTTTGCTAAGGTAGGTGAGTGTGGTTACAAATTGTTCCCCGACTACAAACAACTGTTCAAGGTTGCTAACGAGCGTTGTGAAGAGATTATTTTGGCAGTGCAGTATATAGAAGATCCTACGGGATATGGTACGGGAATACAAAAGTATTGTGCGGCATTTACCCAGGGAGCTAAAGATAGCCGTGGCTGTTGGGGTGACTTGCAGGTGACTCCTGCGTTGGTAAACCTTTATGAAGAGGTGAATGGGCAGACTGTTAAAAAGTTTGCTTGGGAGGACTATTTGTCTGATTGGAAGAAAGTGACTGACATGGAGACAGCCGAAGGACACACGAAATATCGCAAAGTATTCTTTATTCGCGATAAGTTCGTGAATGGAAAGGAAATCCATTCTACGGTTACGAAGGCAGTTGATACGGAACTGGCCAAATTGCCCGCAGAAATTCAGGCTATTTATTTGCCGGAAGGTAATGAGGCTCGTTTAAAAACAGCATATGCCAATCGTGACCCGCGCTTGGCTTACAATGTTGTGACACCTTATGCCAATTATTTGGGGGTAAATAGTAATTCTACGGCAGAAGCGTGGTACACGTTTCGTTGGCCTGTTGCTGGTAAATATTATGCAGATCAGGCAAATGCCGAACCGAATGCCAATCCGGAGTTACCGAACGATTATTATGCTTCCGGTTTTATGAATGCACAGGCTGAATTTAAATATATTCATCGTAAATTTATCGGTGAGGGGTTGGAATACCTGCGTCGTGAGCAGAATCCGGTAGATGAACCTATCATTCGTTATGCAGATGTATTGTTGATGTGGGCCGAAGCACTTGTTGAAAAGAATGACTTGGCAGGTGCTATGGCCAAGGTGAAAGAGGTCCGTGACCGTGCCGGTATACCGACTATGGCTTCTAGCTTCTCAGATCAGACAACTGCACGTAACTATGTGCGTGACGAACGTCGTCGTGAGTTTGTGAACGAAGGTATAAACTTTTTTGATGAAATGCGTTGGCGTACGTTGAAAGAAACAAAATTCAGTGAAAAAGTTGCCCAGCATGCATGGGGCGGAACAGAGAGTACCGGAGGTACTGTTTATGATTGGATTGGTGACCAGTGGTATACTTGGCCTGTTCCCAAAAGTGAAACAGAGCTTAATCCGAATTTGATACCTACACCGGGTTGGGAATACTAATCGATACGAGCACGCACTTTGTTGATTGTATAGAATAATAGAAAGAGGGTGTCAAAGTAATCTGACACCCTCATGAAATAGAAATTTATAAGAATGGATTAGTCTATCCAACCCTCATTTTGTTTTAGGTTTTCATTCATCAGAATTTCAGACCTAGGAATAACCCAGTTGTATAAATGGTTACCTCCCCAAGTATAAGAATATTGAGGTTCACCCCAAATCTGTTTTTCCCTGTTCATTCAAACATTCAGCTAAAGAAAGGACTATATCCGCATAACGAATTAATGGTATATCAATTGGCGAATAACTTCTGTTTGGTATTTCATTTGCACCTTTAAACCCATAATTTGCTCAAATCTTGAGACTGCCTCTTTCTTAATTAAGGTCGCTACACGTAACCCCAGAGTATATATGATTATTGTAAGCTTCTAAAATGCCACTAGCTATCCTAGTATAAGGATTGCTATAAATAAGTCCTGTCGTCTTGTTGTTTACTGCCCCGTAAAGACTCCAGCATATAATACTGAAACTAGAGGTGGAGGGATATGCTTTAATATAAACAAAAGGCAGAAACTCATCGTCTTTTTGCTTATCCATTCGAGCCATAATAGCTGCAGCTTGTGCATAAGTAAAAGAAGATCCTGGAGGACAATTGTTCTCTTCTATAAATGCTGCTCCTTCATACCTATCCTTAAGCTTCTCCCACGCAGTCTTTTCTTCCTTTTTAGAGCCATCAGATTCTGTGTTAGAATCATCAGGTGGACCAGGAAAAGATATAATATTATAACGCATATTATAAGAATATAGCCAGTTTGAAATATCCGTAAGACCTAAAATATTATATCCTACACATCCTCCAAATTGTGCTATTGTTTCTTCGATTGTTAGAGGTCCGGTCAAGAATGTAGTTTTCCCTTTACTCTCATAATCCGACCAATATGGACCCATATCAAAGCCATGATACATAATAGCCCCAATAACCTCTATTCTCCAATCATGTAAATTAAAGGGGCCGTTATCGTTAATGCTTTTTGTAACGACATCTATGGTAGAATCATCCTTTTCATCAAATACTGTTTCGTTGCTACACGCAAAAAACAACATAAAAGCCACTGATGCAAATAATAGATTTTTCATAATAATAATTTAATAAGTTAAACAAATGGATTATAGAACTACAAAGAGTTAATAAATGCTTTAAATTTATTATTTTATCTACATACCACAAAGCTAAATATTATGTTATTAAACACAAAAAACACCCTACTCTCACAAGCAAGACGGCTAACTTTAGTATTAATATCAAATCAAATTACCAAATCCTGTAATACACCCCCACTTCGACATATGGCGACAGTCCGGATCGTCCTGCCCCATAACCGACAGACAGCCCAATCCCCAAAGGCGGGCAGGTATTTTCTTTGTTATATAGACGGTCTTCGGAAAAATATCTATACTATCCAGGGCGACATTATATCTGCTCACCCACGCCCTGTAATTTTGTGTGACGTACTCTTTCCTGACTTCATCACTTTTCTGCGCTACCACGGCGTGAATTGATTATCAACGAGTTATCTTTTGTTTTAGGTGGCGCAAGCTAAAAAACGTAATTTTGCGGCATGTATGTGCGCAAGAAAAAGAACCGCTCTGGCACTATCAGTGTCGTTGTAGTAAGCAAATCCTCCGGTAAGTATGAGGAAATAAAGAGCTTTGGCACCGCGGACTCAATAGAAGACACGGAAAATTTGTGTGATGCCGCCTAAAGATGGATTAACAGCTATGCAGGTCAGCGAGAACTCGAAGAGACCAAGCGAGTAGTCGGCAATATGGATGCTGTATTGATCAACGGAACTCAGTTGCTGCTTGATTGTATCTATGATAATATTGGCTTCAATCGCATACCGGACGAGATCTTGCGACATCTTGTGATCGCACGTGTATCTCAGCCTGCGCGAAGAATAGAAGCACACATGTTTGCATTTGCTTTGTCGCCTATAAAATATATAAGGAATTGGAGCGAATTATCAAAGAAAAGAACATTGACCTGAGCGTAGGAAAGGTACTTGATGCCGTCAAAACTATTACTACCATCAGAGTGAAGATGCCTGAAAATGAAGAAATTTATACTAAGACCCTATTCCTGACTGATAAACATCGGGCGATACGCTCACTATTTGACTTCGCCGATGAACCGAAATGATTTGGGTGGCGCATTGACGAAGTCAGGAAAAAGAGGAGGGTGTGCCAAAACTCTCTTTTCAACAAAATCCCCCCTGTCACACATAGCTGTAGCAGGGGGGATTTTTATATTTTGGATGTTTTGACACACCTCCTCTTTTTTTGAAATAGATGGGTTATTACCAGTTCGGATTCTGTGTCAAATCCGGATTGATTTCGATTTCTGTAGCGGGTATTGGCCACAGGTAATCGCGGTTTTCGCGGAATACACGGGTTAGCATACGTTTTCCTGTGATGCCGAATTCATCTCCGTTCAATAGAGTATGGGATAATTTCCAGCGACGCAGGTCACTGTCGCGGATACCTTCGCCAGCCAACTCGAATGCTCTCTCACGGAAAATACGCTGGAATACTTCATCCTTTGTATTGGCGGCCAGATAAGAAGGACCGCTGTTCAGCAGGGCGATTCCGGCACGGGCACGAACTTTGTTGATGTATTCGACAGCCTTTGACTGGTTGCCCGTTTCATTATAACATTCTGCCAACATCAGATAAACATCTGCCAGACGAAGAATCGGGAAGTTAACAGGGGTATGGGCACGGTCGGTAATTTGTCCGTTCCAGTCGCCTTCCGGTACAAATTTTCTCCAGAAATAGGTTTCCCATCCCCCCTTATTGTTTCGCATGAAACCGTTATTTTCGTTTACGGCAACAACGTCACCTTTTTCGTTTTTCGCGAAGATGAAAGTCATCAGACGTTCTTGGTTACGGTTCCATCCCAGATAAGTTGTGTAAGGAGCGATAACGGTGGCCGATAAACGCGGGTCACGCTGTTCGTACATCTCTTTTACTTTTTCCGATTCAGCCGGGATATCCAGTACTTCCGAACCGTCGCTGTTGACCGTGCATCTGAATACACGTTCCTTAACCTGGTTGTCGGAGTTGAAGCCGGGGAATACTTCGTCCCAGTCGAACGGGCGTCCGTCCTTGTATTCATACATGTCGACCAGGTTGGTGGAAGGTACCGTATTGTTCCAGCAACTGCCATAGGAGTTACGGGTTCCGGCATAGAAACATAAAGGCATACCGTAGCTGTTTCCTGTTCCTCCCAGGTTGATGATGGAGAAAATCATTTCGGAACTGGTATGGCCCGTCGGAGTGAATAACTCAGCGAAGTCATCATGTAATGCATGTCCAGCTTGGGATTTTTCCAGGTTTTCGATGGCTTTGTCGTATTGTTTGTCGTACAAGTAAACCTTACCCAACAGGGCCTGGGCTGCTGACAATGTAACACGTCCGTAGTTTGCATCGTTCCATTGGTCGGGAAGTCCGGCGCCCAATGCCTTTTCCAGGTCGGCAAGGATAAAAGCACGTGTTTCTTCTGCAGAACTTCTGGGTTTCAGTAGGTTGTTGAACTCTTTTTCCAGATCGGTCGTTTCGTCGTATATGGGAAGTCCTCCGAAATAGTCCAGCAGGTGGAAATAGATTAATGCACGGAGAAAACGAGCTTCACCCAACATCTGGTTTTTAGGTACTTCGTCGATAGGAGCTTCGCCAATGCTGCGGATAGCCAGATTGGCACGCTGAATGGCGTTGTATCCGTTTTGCCATTTGCCGTTCAGGAATCCGGTACGCGGGGTACAGGTTCCCAGCTGAAGGGCTTCATACTGGTCATATCCGGCTGCGACATCGGAGTTGACGTCTATCATAAACATTTTACCGTACAGGTCGGTGTTTTTCAGGGAGGCGTAAACTCCCATCAGACCTTGCTTACACTGGTCTTCCGTCTGCCAGAAAGTACTGGAACTCAACTGGTCGTATGGAGCCCTGTCCAGGTCGTAACAGCCTGTCAATGTAAATAAGGCTGCTAAAAAAGACATGATATATTTTTTCATTTTATAATTCTGTTTATTAGTTAGACATTCTGATTAGAAAGTAACATTAATACCGATTACAGCTTGACGCATGGTCGGATAGGTAACGCCGCTCACTTCAGGGTCGTATCCTTTCCACTTCGAGAAAGTGAAGAAGTTTTCCAAACTGCCGTATACTCTGACTCTGTCCATATAGGCAACCTTGGTCCATTGACTGGGCAGGGTATAACCTAATGTGATGTTACGAATTTTCAGGTACGCCTTGCTGGCAACCCAGAAGTCGGAATACTGTTCGTTACGGGTATCGCTATAGTCCAGCAGACGTGGATAACTGGCATCCGTACGGCCTTCGTACCAACGTCCGTCGATAACTTCCTGGTTCATCTGGTAACCCTGGCGGACACCACTTTTATACAGGTTGCTCAGATATACGTCTTTAATGCCGGCTACACCCTGAATCAATGTAGAGAAGTCAATGCCTTTCCAGTTGAATCCCAGGTTCACTCCATACGTGAAGGTCGGGTTCTTGCCATTTCCGATAACGGTACGGTCATCATCGTTTACCAGTCCGTCGCCATTCAGGTCTTTGTACAGGATATCACCTTTTTGAGGAACTCCGTAAGGGAATACGACCTTACCTTCTACTTCCGGGTTATTCAACATCGTTTCAACCAGTGCCAGGTCTGCATCTGTCTGGATGATACGGTCAATTTCGCGGACATACAAAGACCAGATAGGAAGTCCTTCCTTCAACATTCTGGCTCCGTCGTACGAAGGTTCGTCTCCTTTAAATTTATCGACATTGTTTTTGATGTAAGTGAAGTTGAAGCCTACATTATAGTCGAAATCCTTACCGACTCTGTCGGACCAGTTCACAGAGAACTCAACCCCCTTATTGGTTACCTGGGCGGCATTCTGCTTAGGAATTGTCGCGTTACCGTGAACCATAGGAGCCGGAAGGTCAATCAAAATGCCGTCTGTTTTCTTATTGAAGAATTCGAGACTACCGCTCAAGCGATTGCTAAACATATTATAGTCAACCCCCAGGTTGGTGATATAGGTCGTTTCCCAAGACAGATTGGCATTGGCGATGGCAGTTTGAGAAAGTCCCATTGCCACGGTACGGCCTAATACGTAGTTGGTCTGTGCATACAGCGATTGCGAGAGGTAGTTGCCGTCGTTATCTCTGTTGCTTCCCAGGGTGTTGTTACCCAGCGAACCGTAAGAACCGCGTATCTTCAGGTTGTCCAGCCAGGTGAAGTCTTTCATGAAGTTTTCTTCCGAAATACGCCAGGCAGCAGAGAACGATGGGAAATAACCCCAGCGGTTATCTTTCTGGAAACGGGAAGAACCGTCGGCACGAAGGTTGGCTTCCAATAAGTATTTGTCATCCCAACCCAGGTTGATACGTCCGAAGAAAGAGCGCATCGCCCATTCCGTAACATTACCGGTTGAGGAAGATTCACCGATAGCTCCTCCGATTACACCCAGTGACGGGTCGAGCAAATCCTTACGGGTGGCACTGAAGTAAGAACGTTTGTATTGTTCCTGGCTGGCACCAATCATGATATTTGTGCTCAGGCGGTTATTCAGATAGTTACGTTCGTAGCGGGCGATGGCATCCATGAAATTCCTGTAGGTCTTTTCATTGTAATTATAGATGCTTGTCTGGCCCACACCATCCGTATATAACGTATTTGTTTGGAAATTATACATCGGGACGAAGTTCGGTTTCGAATCCTTTTGTTTGTCATAATAATCATAGGTATAAGAACCCTGGATAGTCAGACCTTTTAACGGAGTCAAAATCGCATACATACGGGTTTTCAGCGTGTTTATTCCGATGTTACCGCTCACATTCCTTAAACGATTATATGGATTGTTTGTAGCGTTCTGAGGGTCATCTTCATTATTGGCATTGATACCCAACCGGTTCTGGTCGTCCAGATAGGCGATACCCGGGTTTCCACCGGTTAAGCCGTAGGTATAGATATCGTTGATGTTCTCGCTGACCGGAGTTGTATTGGCTGTATATCCGCTCAGGTTTACACCGATTTTCAACCAGTCTTTTACCTGCGAATCGATATTGGCACGGAGGCTGAAACGTTCGTATCCGCAATTTTCCAGGATACCCGGGTTATTCAGATAATTGAAAGATGTATAATAAGTCACTTTTTCGGAACCTCCGGTTGCTGACAGGCTGTGTTGATGGGAAACACCGGTTTCATACACATCGAAGATGTCGCTGTTAGGATATGCCAGATAGTTCGGAATACCATGCTCATTCAGACCGTTCGGGTCTTTCGACTTCTCACGCCACAAATTTATCACGTTCTGGGAGAAAGGCTCGGGTTTATTGCTGTTGCGCATCCCTTCATTCATATACTCCATGTAGCTGGCATAGTCGGTGACTACGTCGTATGGCTTGTTCAGGCTCTGGAAAGAAACATAACCGGTATAGTCGATTTTCATCCTGCCGGCCTTACCTGACTTGGTGGTAATCAGGATAACACCGTTTGCTGCACGTGAACCGTAGATGGCCGATGAGGCAGCATCCTTCAATACGCTGACTGTTTCCACATCCTGCGGGCTGACGCTGTTCAAATTACCTTCCACACCATCAATAATAACCAGGGGAGAGGAGTTGTTCAATGTTCCCTGTCCGCGTACCTTAATATCCGCATCTCCGTTGTTGGAGGGGATATTGTTGCTGGATGTGATCTGTACCCCCGGTGCAGTTCCGGCCAAAGCCGTAGAGATGTTAGTTAACGGGCGGCTTTCGGCCATCTCGCTGACATTTACGGAGGTAACGGAGCCGGACAGGTTCACCTTCTTCTGCGTACCGTAACCTACTACAACGACTTCGTCCAGTGCCTGGGAGTCTTCCGATAATTTAATCCGTAATGATTTCTGGTTATTCACCGGAATCTGTTGTTCCTTGAATCCGATAAATGAAACGACCAGTACGGAATTAGGTGATACTTCCAGGGTAAAGTTACCGTCCATATCGGTAATTGTCCCGTTTGTGGTTCCCTTCTCAACTACATTGGCGCCTGCTATCGGACCGAACTGATCTTCGACTACTCCATTAATAATGTATTTGGCTTGTTGAGGAGAAGCAGCAACAGGGTTCGGTAAGGCTGTACCCGTAGTTCCTGTTGCCGGACTGGCCGTTGCCAATCCTACAGATGCTAGAAGCAGGGTTGCTCCCAGGAACATCTGTTTTGATAAGTAAAAACGATTAAAATCCTTTGTCATAATAACACCAGATTTAGTTAATGATTAATTAATTGTTTACCCGGTTTACTGATTCTTTTTCCGTGAGTTTCAGCCTGGGTATTTGGCAAAAACCACATAGTTCTAATGGAACTACGCTGTTTTTTTGATTTGGATGGCGAAAGGATTGAAGATCAATTAGTATATAATGACTGTTGAAAACGGTGTGGATTTTAGGGTAACTTTAGGTAAGGCACTGATAAATAAATGGAGAGCGGAGAAAGACAAATCATTGGTATTTGCGTTGCAGATACTGAAAAGATGTTTGGAATGATTAAATCATCACTGTTATTATTATTGAATATCGTTAACATTCTTATCCGGAGGCTAAATATACAAAGGCTTTAAAATAGGGAGATTATCGTTTTTTATAAATAAGCGCTGGACTATTAGTGCATATTAAATGGATAAATTAATACACTCGTTAACATTAATAACATATATATTTGCATCGGTATGATTGGAGTTCCATTAGGACTAAGTTATATTTTAATATATGTGAAAACAGCTTGCTTCAAAGGTGGTATCAAATACCTTAACAGACTAAGACATACCTTTATTTACAATGAAATAAAAAGAACCTTTTGACTTATTTTTATCCATGCCTTTGGACGATAAGTGCATATGAAATGGATAAATAGACGCCTCTGTTATAGACAATCTTTCTACTTTTGTGATCAAAGCAAAAAAGTAGTACCATGAGAACACAGAAATGTTTAACCTTATTTTGTTTGCTATTCGGAATAATAGCATCAGCAAATGCTTATGTCGAACGTGATCTGCTGCAAAAGGCGGCAGATATACCTGAATTGAAATCCGTTTTATTGATGGACCGGCAATGGGTTCCTTATCCGGATTATACCGATCGCACTGCCTGGGAGCAATTTCTGGGAGATTACAGGAATGATTACATCAAACAAGGAGAAAAACGTTTGGATTATGAATGGAAAGTTGTTAAAGCAACCGACTATATCGAATACGAACGTAGCGGAAACCGGCGGATCATGGAAGATCCTTTCGGCAGTAACAACGGAGCCATAGCCGACCTGGTAATGGCCGAACTGGCAGAAGGAAAGGGCCGCTTTATCAATCAGCTAATCAATGGTGTTTTTCAGTCCTGTGAGATGACTTCCTGGGTATTGTCGGCACATTTGAGCGCACAACATTCAAAACGTTCTTTACCCGATTATAAAGAAGATGTGATCGACCTGACTGCCGGCGACCTGGGTTCCTTATTGTCCTGGACTTATTATTTCTTCCATACCGAATTTGATAAAGTAAATCCTGTTATTTCCGAACGCCTGCGCCATGAGTTACAGAAAAGAATACTGGATACTTATATGAAGGAAGACCGTTTCTGGTGGATGGCCTTCAATTACAAACCCGGGACTTTGGTCAACAACTGGAATCCGTGGTGTAACTTTAATGTACTGCAATGTTTCCTACTGTTGGAAAACGATAAAGAGAAACTGGCGGAAGCCGTTCATCGTACAATGGTCTCGGTCGATAAATTCATCAACTATACTCATTCGGACGGTGCCTGCGAAGAAGGTCCTTCTTATTGGGGACATGCTGCGGGAAAGATGTATGATTATCTGCAATTATTGTACGACGGGACCGGTGGAAAGATCAGTCTGTTCGATCAGCCGATTATCAAAAATATGGGTGAATATATTGCCCGCTCCTATGTAGGGAATGGCTGGGTGGTTAACTTCGCGGATGCCTCGGCGAAAGGTGGCGGAGATGCCCCGATTATTTTCCGCTACGGAAAGGCGGTAGGCAGTGATGTGATGATGCAGTATGCCGCTTATCTGAACAGCCTGTCAACCAGAAAATCACTTTCTTCCGGGAGAGATATGTTCCGCACCTTACAAAGTCTCCTGTATGCAAAGGAGATGGGAGAGGTGGAACCTTCTTATCAGTCTCCGGCTTATACCTGGTATCCGGAAACGGAATTTTGTTATATGACGAATAAAGCAGGTTTCTTCCTGGCTGCGAAAGGTGGATATAACAATGAAAGCCATAATCATAATGATGCCGGTACTTTCTCTTTGTATTCAAATACGACTCCGGTATTTATCGATGCAGGTGTCGGCACTTATACCCGCCAGACATTCAGTAACGAACGGTATACGATCTGGACAATGCAGAGCAACTACCATAATCTGCCGATGATAAACGGAGTGCCCCAGTCGTTTGGTTCCCGATATAAAGCGACTGCGACTTCTTTCGACCCGAAGCGGATGACTTTTACCGCTAATATTGCTACCGCTTATCCTGAAGAAGCCGGGGTGGACAAATGGGTTCGTTCGTATACATTAAATAAGAATAAGGGCGAAGTGAAGATTCAGGATTCATTTACCCTGAAAGAGTTGAAAGAACCGAATCAAGTCAATTTCCTGACCTGGGGTAAGATCGATGTCTCTTCGGAAGGAATCGTCCGGATAGATGTAAACGGAGAAAAGGTAGAATTGCTGTATGATAAAAATACTTTCACCCCGTCTGTAGAGACAGTCGCGTTGGATGACCCGCGTTTATCCAACGTATGGGGAAAAGAAATCTATCGTCTCTCTTTGAATGCCGGAAAAATGGTAAAATCCGGTACTTACACATTTACAATTAAACAAAACAATAAATAAAAGAAGAATGAAAAATTGGATCGCTTTAGCTTTCTCCGCATTCCTGATCTCTTGCGGGGGAACACCTAAAACATTAGAAAAGAGTTTTATTGACGAGAATATCGATTTCGCCCGTGCACAGCTCGGTAACGAGATAGAAGTCATTGAAGCCAGTGGCAAATGCCTGAATCCTGTGACTTTGAAAAAGGATAGCTCAGTTTATTATTGCGGCTATGGAGACTGGCGCAGTGGGTTCTTCCCTGGCTCGGTGTGGTATCTGTATGAATTGACGGGCGATACGGCCTTGCTTCCACTCGCTCAGAAATATACATGGGCCATAGAAGAAGCCAAGAACCTGACCTGGCATCATGACATCGGGTTCATTGTTAATTGCAGCTTCGGTAACGGTTTGCGTCTGACGGCCGATCCGTCTTATAAAGATGTGATGGTACAGGCTGCCAAGTCATTATCAACCCGTTTTCGTGAGGCTCCCCAGGTAATCCAGTCATGGAATGTAGATAAAGGATGGCAGTCGGAACGCGGTTGGGAATGTCCGGTGATTATCGACAATATGATGAACCTGGAGCTGATGTTCGAAGCGACCCGTCTATCCGGTGATTCCTCTTTTTATAACATAGCGATTGCTCATGCAGACCGTACGTTGCAGGAACATTTCCGTCCGGACGGCAGCTGTTACCATGTCATCGATTATAGTCTGAAAGATGGTTCCGTTCGTAACCGTCATACGGCACAGGGATATGCACATGAGTCGGCCTGGAGTCGTGGACAGGCGTGGGCTATTTACGGATTCGTTGTTTGCTACCGTGAAACTGGCGACCGTAAGTATCTGGATCAGGCTTTGAAAACATTCAATTTCATGAAAAATCATAAAGCAATGCCGACAGATCTTATTCCTTATTGGGATATGGATGCTCCGAATATACCGAATGAACCTCGGGATGCTTCTGCTGCTTCCTGTATCGCTTCCGCTTTGTATGAGATCAGTACGATGGATGTTGAAAATGCCTCAGAGTATAAAGCCTATGCCGACAGCATAATGACGTCGTTGGCTTCCCCGGCTTATCGTGCTGCGTTAGGCACGAACGGAAACTTTATCCTGATGCATTCAGTCGGCAGTATTCCTCATAATTCGGAGATCGATGTACCGTTGAACTATGCCGATTACTATTTCATCGAAGCATTGAAACGTAAAAAGGACATCGAAAAGATGTAAATGTGAAGATAATTACAAACAGGGAAGATGGATTTACTCCATTTTCCCTGTTTTTTTTCTGTATTCAGCCGGTGTTGTATCGAATTGTGCTTTGAAGCAACGGGTGAAATAACGGGGAGAACCGAAGCCTAACATATCCGATATCTCTGCGATTTGCAGGTCTGGCCGTCCGGTCAATAAGGTAGCAGCCCGTTTTAGTTTACAATTCAGCACGAAATCATTCGGAGTCATTCCTGTCAACGCCTTGAATTTGGCATACAGGGAACTGCGGCTTAATCCCAGTTCTTTAGCCAGTGTATTCATATCGAACTCCATATTGTTCAGATTCTCTTCGATGATCTTGTTTATGGTATCCATAAACTTCTGGTCGATCGGATTGCTGGCAAGCGATTGCGTATCGAAATCCTTTTGTTCGTTGAATTTCTTTTGCAGGATAATGCGGTTGCGAACCAGGTTGTTGCAGCGTGCAAGCAGCACTTTGGCATTGAACGGCTTGCTGATATAATCGTCAGCCCCGCGCTGCAAACCTTCTATGCTCTGTTCCGTTGAACTGAGTGCTGTAAGAAGAATGACCGGAATATGACAGATGTCAAAATCATTCTTGATTTTCAGGCACATTTCCGTGCCGGACATTTCAGGCATCATAATATCGCTTATGATAATATCCGGTCTTTCGTTGCGTGCGATTTCGAGTCCTTCCTTTCCGTTGTGTGCCAGTAAAACTTTGTACACCGGTGAAAATAAGGAGTTGAGGATCTGAAGTAACTCTTCGTTATCATCGACCAGTAAGACGGTGTATGTCGTGTCTGTATCTGCAAATGATAATTCGGAAGTGCTTTCGGGTAGTTCTTTGATGATACTTTCCGGAAGGATCTCGTTGCGTATGGTTTCATTGTCAGGTTCGACAAACTGGCATTCTCCTTCTTTGAAATGCGTCCGGTCTTTAGGCAGGCGGACGATGAAAATACTGCCGTATCCGGGTGTGCTCTCTACTTGTATTTTACCATGATGCAATTCGATAATGCTCTTCGTGAGCGACAGGCCGATGCCGGTACTGGGTTGTGCCGTATCCGATGTCTGGTTGCCTGCCTGGTAAAAGCGGTCGAATATCTTGTTGATATCTTCTTTGTTGATACCGATGCCGTTATCTATTATTTTAATGATGATCGTGTTCTCATTCTCCTCGATAACCATTTCGATACTCGCTCCCGGTTTGGTGTATTTGAATGCATTTGAAAGCAGATTGTAAAATACTTTCTGCATCTGTTTAGGGTCGAACCAGCAATTGATATTTTCCTTTTCAGAGGTAAAAAGATAGGTTATCGACCGGCTGGAAGCATACTCATAAAAAGAAAGATAAATTTCTTTCAGGAACGGGACTATGTTTTGTTCATAGACTTTCAGTTTGACATGTCCCTGCTCCAGTTTGCGGAAGTCCAGTAACTCACTGATCAAAGCCCTCATACTGTGGGTGTTCCTGTATATCTTCAATAACTTATTATAGGTAGAAGGCGCCAGCGAACTACTTTGAAGCAATAGCTCGATCTGTGAAATGATCAGCGTCAGCGGTGTGCGGAACTCATGTGAGATGTTGGAGAAGAACTGGAGCTTAGCCTGGTTCAGTTCCTCGATCCGCTCTTTCTCTTTTCGTTCATATTGTAATGAGGTCCTTAAAAGCAACTGTGATTGTTTGAAACGGAAGAAGCCATAAATCAGTCCTCCGCCTACCAATACATACAACAGGTAGAATAATGGTGTCGCATAGAAAGGAGAATGAATAGTTATTCCCATCCGGATCGTTTGCGGTTCGATTCTGGTATCGTACTGTTTTTCCCGTACGATCAGTGTGTATTCGCCGGGGTTGAGGTTGGTGTATTGAATGCTGTTGTCGCTGTTACTGATCCATTTGGTATCGAAACCTTCCAGCTTGTATTCATAGGCCGTTTCCTTTAACGTATTGATATAGTTATTCGAATTAAAATTCAGAATGAGATTGTTCTGGTTATGGTTCAAATGGATTTCCTGCGTATAAGGGAGTGCTTCGGATAATATGCGGGATTGATCCTTAGGGTAAACCGGCTCGTTGTTAATATACAGATCTGAGAAATATAACTGATAGTCTTTGGAAGGACGGAACAGGTCCTGTTCGAAAAAGGTACTTAAACCGTCTATTCCTCCGACAAAGATCTCGCCGTTTTTACAGACAAGCAGTCCGCACCCTTTATTGATACCCGATACGGGAAGAGCGGTACCCAGTTCCACCACTTTGAACATCGACTGTTCCGGATCGAAGAATGAGAGTCCCTTATCACCCGAAATGATCAGGTAACCCTGCTGGGATTCTTCAATTTCATAACAATAGTTACTGAGGATCATGCTGTTTTCGGTTGTGTATCCTTTGAAAGAGTTATTCTTTTTGTCATAGAGGTATAATCCGGCACCGGAGGTACCGAAAAAGAGCCGTCCTTTCTTGTCTTCATAGATCGTGGTAACGGTTTGATCCCCGAGGCCGTTCTCACCGCAACGGAAGATTGTCTTGTCTTCCTCATTCTCCATGTTGATCTTATAAATCACTCTTCCGCTGGTTATCCAGATATAATCGTTCGAATCGATGGCGAAGCAATGATTCCCATATTGTTTCCCGCTGGGGAAAACCGGGCTGATATGTTCCGTGTCGAGATCCATTTTGACACTTCCCCATTGGGTCAGGAATACCAGATATTTGTCTTTCCAGATTGTCATTTGGTTGATACGGTCGCCGGCTTTGACCGCATACGAAGGATCTTCAAAATAAGGATTTCGGAATCGCTTCCGGGGAATATCGAAGATAGATAATCCACCGGTATGGGTTCCTATGTAAAGCTTGTTGCGCTTGGCGCTGTAGGCTATGTCTTTCAGATTGTCATGGGCTATGGAGTTTTTGTCGGGATCCGCCATGAAATAGGTAAATGTTTTCTTTTGCCGGTCGAAGAGGTTCAAGCCTCCTCCCTCGGTGCAAATCCAGATATTCTCGTCCTTATCTTCTGCCATGTGCCCGACAAAGGGGAAACTGACACAATCGTTTCTGGACTTATCCGCCGTATAGAAGGTGAAAAGGTCCATTTCGGGATTGAAATAATGAACACCTCCGTAATAAGTTCCCAGCCAGATACTTCCCTGACGGTCTTTATAAACCGGGAAAACGGAGGAGTGGGCGAGACTGCCCGGAAGGTTATCTCGGGTATAGACCTGGAAATGATCGTTATGCGGATTATATTTATTCAGTCCGGTAAAAGTCCCTATCCAGAGATTTCCGAAGTTGTCTTCCACGATGCCTCTGACCTGGTTGCTGGATATATTGTCGGCTTTTTGCGGATCATAACGGAAGCGTTTAAAGTTGCCGGACGTTTCTCTTTTATAAAGTCCGTTCATTCTGGCTGAAATCCAAAGATTTGCGTGGGAGTCTTCAAACAGGCCGTAAATATCTTCGTTCAGAATGATGGAGGCCAACGGTTTATTCTCTTCCTTCATGTATAATCCGGCATTCGTGCCGATCCAGCATTGTTTTTGGGAATCGACAAAGATGCAGGTGGCATGTTGGTAAGTATATTCCAGTTTAAAACAAAACTGCAATTCTTTTATTTGCGGGTCCCAGATAAAAACAGAATCAGCGACTCCGACCCAAAGCCGATCGTTACCGAAAGCAACGGCTGTGACTCCCGATTGTTTCAGGCTGTTGAATTGTTGTGTATGCAAATTGTATTGTACGAGGGAATTGTCAGAATTGAAATAGATATTCCCCTGATTATCTCCTGTTATGAAATCGATACTGTTGCCGACTGTAGTCTCTTTATTTGTTTCGTTTTTCAGAGTCGGTTTATGTGTTGTTACATGAACGCCGTCGAAAACGCTTAATCCTTCTTCTGTCCCGAACCACATACGCCCTAGCTCGTCCTGATAGATAGACATAACGGAAAGTTGAGAAAGTCCTTCTTTCATCCCGATATGTTTAAAATAGATAGGGAAGGCGTAAGAAAGGACATGCAGGAAGATGAAAAGGATGATTGTTTTTCTCATGGCTTTATCACTATTTGCCTACGAAGATACAGATAAAATCCGAAACAATTTTACACAGAGAGTTATATAAAACGGTCTCTTTGTAAATCATGTGAACAATAAACTACTGGATATAATGAAACCAGGGCTGTACTAGAGGTTGTTTGGGGTAACATTTCTACTCTTTTTCTTCATTTATAACGGTTGTCGCTAAAAAACAGACTTTTTTCTCTTCGGGAAACTAATAATATAAATGTACGCACATGTACATTATATATAGAAAGTCTCATTCTTGTCTAAGAAAAAAAGAATGATAAGCATTGTGTATATGTTGATAATAAATGCTTTAGGTGAGAAAAGCGACTGACTAAATTAAAGGTTCCTTTTTTCTAGTCACAAAATTACAACAATCTTTTTAACCACCATTCTTTTTAGCAATATTTTTTTCTTTCTCTATATCCTTTCTTATCAACAGAATAACAATGTTAGTACAAAATTAGTCCTTTTCAGTATAAACTCAAAACATACACAAAAGAATGACTAGAAAAAAGGAACGTTTAAACTCGTCATTTAACATTTAAGAGCAAGCGAACGAGTTGTGTAAACAGGTTTTAGATAACACTATTATTAATATTAAATTTATTGATTATGAACAAAAAGTTTTCTACTTTGATGGCTGGCTTCATGCTAGCCGCAGTAGGGGTAACTGCTCAACAAAATCATGTTGGAAATGGGGAAATTCCTTATCGTACCGACATGGTAAAAAGTGCAGTCACTTCTGTACATTGTGACGGGGTAAACAAAATCGAATCAGACAAATGGTACCAGTTGGTAATAAAACACGGTATGGATGCAGAGAAAGATACTCCATTAGGCTCTGCCACTACTGTTCTGACTATGGAACGTGATTATTCTACCGGAGCATTACATCTGGAAGCAAAAAAAATTGAAGATGCTGCTTTGACTCACTCTCTTTGGAAAATCAAATTTGATGAAGATGCCGTAAGCGGTCATAACTATACCTTTATTAATAAGGAAACAGGTTATGCACTGACTTTCGATCATACCAGAGCTGTAAACTTAACTGCTGCAGATGCTGCAGCTGCTGTTCTTAATGCAAACGCAACTATCTTGGATGGCTGCAATGATATGTGGACCTGGTATTCTAATGATGATAACGGTGATACTCGTTTTGATAATCACTTGGTTTATTCTTACTATCATAGAACTAAAAAAGTCATGGCAATGGCTTTGAATGCAAACAATGAAGTTGTTTTAGTAAGTGCTCCTCAGAGCCTGGCTAAAGTCGATGCTAGTGGTTTGCAGAATATTATCTCTTTCCAGCCGGTAATTGCCGGAGCAAAGGTATTGAGCGCTGCTGAAATCAATTCTATGATTGATGCGGACGATTCTTATAAAACATTCCCTCCTGCTGCTGGAAATAATGCATCAAACCTTGCCGGAAAGTTAGCGAAGTTCTTATTCAACGTTAACATGACAAGCAATCCGTTGGATGCTTCTGATTATGTTGCAGAAGATACTCAGGTTGCCGCTTTAAGCCGTGATAATTATAGTAATGCTGAAGGTAGTAATATTATTACTGCAGGTCAGCCTTCTGTATATGCAGGTTATGGCATTCTGTTCAGAAAAGATCAGACTACAGACAAGTATCTACGTGTATCTACTACTTATCATGAAGGTGCAACTACCAGCAATTACAATGGTTTGAAGCTGGAAGATGCTACTTTCGCAAACACAGCAGAGATTGATGCTACAAAAGCTCGTTTCCACTTCAAAGTAACTTACTATCCGACAAACGATAGTTTGGTTATCGAACCGTTGAATGCTTCTATGCCGAACAAGAGCCTTCTTCCTGCTGATGTTACTGCTAACCTGGCTGCTTTGGCTGCATTGACTCCGGCTCAATATCTGAACACAATCAATGCTGGTGTCGCTTATGGAACTGCTGGTTCTGATTTTGCAAACTGTCTGTCTAATAAGGCTGTAGGCGTTCCGGTTGCTTTGGCTGCAATAAACTTTGCTACTCCGGGTAACCAATCTCAGGTGTTGACGGTTAGCGTTCCTTACGGAATCAATGCTGATGAAGCTAAATTCATGGCTATTTCTAAAGAAGGTTATAAATGTTCTGCCAGCAGCCATGCATTGGGAATAGTTGGATATCCTGGTAACCCTGCTTATGTAACATTCAATTGCGACAATCATAATGGTGACGGTACAGGCGCTGTTGAGTATAATGCAGATATGAAGATGAAGGTTACTTTCGATAATACTTACAAAGCATTAGTTCGCACTACAGTTGATAATGGCGTATATCTGGTTCGTCTGTCTACAGCTAATCCGAATGCAAACGATGTAACGCTGACTCAAAAACGTGCTGACGGTTCTTATATCGTTGCCGATATGGGTGGTCACCTGGTATATGATGTATTGGAAGCTGATCAGGATTTCAAACGTATGCCTGCAACTCAATGGGTTATTGAACAGTTAGGTTGTGATGTTGTTAAAAAGGAAAATGCAGATCCTACTTATAACAAAACTCCGAGAGTTAAAATTACAAACCGTGAATATGGTGTAGTTGGCTTCGAAGGACAACTTTATGATGCTGGAGATGGTAAATATTATATTATCAACCATGAATATGCAAATGGTATGACTACCAGCGGTACAGTTCATGCAACTGCTGCAAATAACTTCTTCTCTTGTGGTGATACTATTTATTTTGAAAAGATTGAAACTCCAAATACAGCCGGTTATTCTGTAATTGCCAGCGATGTATTGGCTGAAAATGTATATGCATTGCAGCATTATAATGCTAACGTAAATAATTTGTTCCTGGGCATCAGTGCAACAGATAATTATATCAAGGGTATTCCGGGTGATCCGACTTATTATGAATTGCATCTGATCAAGGGTGCTCAGGCTTATGGTTATACTAGCGCTAAAGCCGGTGCAACTCAGTTGAGCCGTGATGTATATGCAGTAAAAGTAAAGGATGCAAACAAGATTGACAATGACCATAAATATATTGCTCTTGACCATATGCATCGTTATATCGTTGCTGACGAAGCTGATATTCAGGCAGGAAAGAATGGTCTGACATGGGCTATCTTCTATCTGAAAGAAAATAACAATGTAGACAGTACTCCTTATTATGCATTGGTAAATGAAACCAGCGAATGGTCAAAGATCGGAGCTGATAAAAAGGAAATCGTTCTGAACAATAACCAGACAGCCGGTAAGATGGCTATCAAACAAGGTACTAACGAAAGTTATATCGATCAGTTATGTGGAACAACTTCTGATGTATTTGCTTTGACTGTTGATCCTCGTCCTTTGTATAAATCTTTGAGCGCAGATGCAGCTACAGCTGAATATGTAAATAACCTGGCGAAGTCTGTTACATTGTCTTCTCTCTCTGGAAACGAATTTTTGTATGAAGATTCAAGATCTGGTATCCTGAACTATCTGGCTGTTGAAAACAAGTCAGTTCAGACAAAACATGAAGGTCTGTATGTTGATTACGTTGCTAAATCAAAAGATCGTATGCCTCAGTATCTGTTTGCTGTAGCAGCCGATAGCGTAAAGGCATACTTCTATTGTGGTGAAAATGCTCATGGTGCAACTCACGGATTGAATCCTAGCTGTGATCATAAAGTATCGTATCCGGGTTATGTAAGCGGCCGCTTCCTGGTTAACCTGAACGACTCTATCCAGAACTCTATCAACAAGGTAGAAGCTGCAAGCAAATTCCAGTATGACAATTACACTCGTCTTGCTTTTGTTGAAGCAGTACACCGTGGTGATTCACTGTTTGTATTGAAAGCTCCTTATACATTGAAAGGCGAAAATGCTATTACAGGTGCGGATGCTGACGGAAATATCCTGATTATCCCTGACTATCTGGCTAAAGATCAGGAAGGTATTGTTTATGACGCAGTTGTATTGGATGGAACTCATAACAATGTTGCTTTCTCTTTGCGTTATGTAGGTGATACAGAAGAAGAAGGTTTCTTACTGGAATCAAACGACGGTCAATTCTCATCGGTTGGTTCATTCGAAGGTGCTTGGTTACGCTTTGTAAATGGTACACCTGTACTTGCTAAGTTCTTCAACACTAACGGGAACCATAATACAGGTGATATCATTGACGGTAATGGTTCGACTGGTGTTACTGACTTTGGTCAGGTATTGAACCAGGCTGCTATTCTGACTTTAGGTACTGTTGACAAAGTGGCAACGGATAATGAATCTATCTCTACTTCTACAGTAGAAGTTTCGACTATCAACGGTTCTGTAGTAGTTAAGGGTGCTGATGGTAAGAAGGTTGTTATCAGCAATGTTCTTGGTCAGATATTGGTAAACACAGTGATTACTTCAAGTGAAGCTACTATCGCAGTTCCTGCCGGTGTAGTTTATGTAAAGGTTGAAGGTGAAGCTGCAGTACCTGCAATCGTAAAATAAAAATTATTTGTAATCAAATAATTCTGATAGAGTATCACGCAGCGCAACGGCGTTAATTATCCTGTGACAGGTGAACAAGTGATATTTATTAATACTAAAGTAATGAAAATAAAGTTCTTCTGTTCTACCTCTGTGAAGAGTGAAGACAGACAAAAAACAAGCCCCGGAAGATCTCTCTTTCGGGGCTTTGTATTTAAATGATTCGTAACTATCGATTTTTATTTTCCGGGTGGTACCTAATAATAGGATTGGGATAGCTTGTCTGCTTGTATTTGCTTATCTTTGCACGGAAAAAGTTTGTAAACATTTATGACGAAAGATATAACACCCGAATATGTGTTTGGTGATCTGCGTTATCTGCAATTGCTGGCACGTAGTTTTCCTACCATTGCAGATGCAAGTACAGAAATCATCAATCTGGAGGCGATCCTGAACCTGCCGAAAGGGACGGAACATTTTATGTCCGATATCCATGGTGAGCACCAGGCCTTTAACCATGTCCTGAAAAATGCTTCCGGGGCGATCAAGCGTAAGGTGAATGAGATATTCAGCAATACGCTGCGCGATTATGAAAAGAAAGAATTGTGTACACTGATCTATTATCCGGAGCAAAAGCTGGAGTTGGTCAAATGTAAGGAGCAGGATCTGGATGACTGGTTCCTGATCACACTGAACCAACTGGTACGGGTATGCCGGAATGTATCATCCAAATATACCCGTTCGAAAGTGCGTAAGGCGCTTCCGAAGGAGTTCTCTTATATCATTCAGGAGTTATTGCATGAGTCGTCGGACGAGCCTAATAAATCGGCTTATGTAGACCAGATCATCAAAACGATCATATCGACCGGACGGGCGAATGATTTCATCATTGCCATGTGTAACCTGATACAGCGGTTGACGATCGACCTGCTACATGTGATCGGTGATATTTACGATCGCGGTCCGGGTGCCCATATCATAATGGATACGCTTTGCGACTACCACCATTTCGATATCCAGTGGGGGAACCACGATGTCTTGTGGATGGGGGCTGCTTCGGGGAATCTGGGCAGTATTGCCAATGTGATCCGTATGTGCCTGCGTTTCGGTAACCTGGCAACCCTGGAAGACGGTTACGGCATCAATCTGTTGCCGCTGGCTACCTTTGCGATGGATGTATATGGAGACGATTCCTGCGAGTTGTTCATGCCGAAGACCAATGCATCTGATTCGACTTTCGATGAGAAGACAATCCGCTTGATTTCGCAGATGCATAAGGCTATTACTATCATCCAGTTCAAGCTGGAAGGGGAGATTATCCGCCGTCGTCCGGAGTTCGAGATGGACGACCGTCTGTTGCTTCACCATATCGACCTGAAGCGTGGAATCATTAATCTGGACGGAAAGGAATACGAGTTGAAAGACAAGAACTGGCCTACGCTCAATCCGAAAGATCCTTATGCCTTGTCGATCGAAGAGGAAGATCTGATCCGCCGGATACAACACTCGTTCGAATACAGTGAGAAGTTGAAGAAACATATGCGTTGCCTTTTCCGTCATGGAAGTATGTATCAGGTTTGTAATTCGAACCTTCTGTTTCATGCCTCTGTGCCGATGAACGCTGACGGTTCGCTGAAAAGCGTCAGCATCGAAGGACAGGAATATAAGGGAAAGGCTTTGCTGGATAAGGTAGACCAGCTGATCCGTACGGCCTATTTCGATTCGGAGGATTCTCCGGAGAAAGATTTTGCGCTGGATTATATCTGGTATCTCTGGGGAGGAAAAGACTCTCCGTTATTCGATAAGAGCAAGATGGCTACTTTCGAACGCTGTTTTATCGACGATAAAGGGGTGCAGAAAGAGGAAAAAGGCGCTTATTATACGTTACGTGAAGAAGAGAAGATATGTGACAGGCTGCTGGATGAGTTCGGAGTGACGGGTGTACATCGCCACATCATCAATGGTCATGTGCCGGTACGTTCCATCCAGGGAGAGAATCCGATTAAGGCGAACGGGAAACTGTTGGTCATCGACGGCGGCTTTTCCAAGGCTTATCACCCGGAAACAGGTATTGCCGGTTATACGTTGGTGTACCATTCCCGCGGGTTCCAGCTGGTACAGCACGAACCGTTCCTGTCTACCGACCAAGCTATCAAAGAAGGCCGTGATATCCGCTCCACGACTATTGTGGTTGAGCTGAGTTCCCATCGTCAGATGGTAAAAGATACCGACAAGGGAGCCGACCTGCAACGTCAGATCCATGATCTGGAAAAGTTATTATATGCTTACCGCAACGGCTTTATCAAAGAAAAGGAACGCAGTGAGTATTAGAAAGATTTGAGCTTATTCGAACATAAGCTATCAGTCATAAATAAGACATACTTAGTTGCAGGTTTATTTGCCGTCTGCTTCAGCTGACGGATTACAAGTTTTTTCTCTTTTTGGCTTTAGCCACATTTCTCTTTGCATAGAGAGTGTGCTTAAAATGGGACTAAAGTCCAAAGAACTAGATTATTTACTAAACCGTCAGTTAAAACTGACGGCAAATGAACCTGTAATGGTGAAGTCTCTTTGATAATTTGATAAGGGGATAGCTCAAACTGACAATCTTTGAAACATTCAAATCTGATAATTATTGAAGTATTCAAATTTGATAGTATCTGAAACAATTGCATCTGAAACAACAGAATAAAGTATATGCAAAAACGAATAACCTGGCCCCCCATACTATTGACCATCCTGATAGTCTTGCTATTCCTGGGTGGCCTGGTATACGGTGCCGTATCCATCCCTTTGGAAAGCGTAATAGATATCCTTCTGGGAAAAGACATCGGCCGTCCGGCCTGGCAAAGCATCATCCTGCAATCCCGTTTCCCGCAGGTGGTGACGGCCTTGCTTGCCGGTGCTTCGCTCGCTACCAGCGGCTTGTTGTTGCAGACCTTGTTCCGAAATCCGTTGGCAGGTCCTTCTATCCTGGGTATCAGCGACGGTGCAAACCTGGGAGTAGCTGCCATCATGCTTTACTTCGGCGGTACCCTCGGTATGGTGACCGAATTGCCGATCAGCGGTTATCTGGCAGTTATCATTGCCGCTTTTGCCGGTGCTGCCTGTATCCTGGGACTGATCATCTGGTTTTCAGCCAAAGTGAAGAATAATGTTATGCTGCTAATCATCGGAATCATGATCGGCTATCTGGCATCCTCCCTGATATCCGTACTGAATTATTACGCATCGACCGATAAAGTACATGCCTTCGTCATGTGGGGCCTGGGTAATTTCTCCGGAGTCTCCCTCATGCAATTGCCTTACTTTCTATTTTTCACCATTACCGGCCTGCTCCTGGCTATTCTGCTGATCAAGCCGCTGAATGCCTTGCTTCTGGGAGAGATGTACGCCGCCAACCTGGGGATAAAGATCAAACGGACCCGTATCGGGATTCTGTTCTGTACCGGCCTGCTGACGGCTACGACCACCGCTTTCTGCGGTCCTATCTCTTTTATCGGCCTTGCCGTCCCGCATATTGCCCGCCTGATGCTAGGCTCGTCCAATCATAAGATGCTGGTGCCGGTTACGATGCTGGCAGGCTCCTGTATCGCCTTACTCTGTAATATACTGATGGTCATGCCCGGAACTAATAATATCCTGCCTCTGAATGCGGTGACCCCCATGTTGGGTGCTCCGGTCATTATCTATGTGATCGTAAATCGTAAAAACATCCAATACTTTGACTGATGAGGACACAGGAACCAGTAATAGAAACAAATCATCTCAGCATAGGTTACCTGCTGAAAGGCGGCAGGCGCAAGATCATCCACGAGGACCTGAACCTGCGTCTCCAACCCGGTGAAGTCACCTGCCTGTTAGGGCTGAACGGAGCCGGAAAATCGACCCTGTTGCGTACCCTATGTGGTTTCCAGCCCCCGTTGTCGGGTGAGATCCGCCTGATGGGAAAACCGTTGGCATCCTATTCACAAAGCAACTTTTCGCTGACTGTAGGTGTTGTACTGACGGAGAAGACAAACGCGGGCGGAATCACTGTTTACGAACTCGTTTCATTAGGACGCCACCCGTACACAGGTTTCTTTGGCCAACTGAAGAAGCATGACAGGGAGATCATCGGACAATCGCTGGAGGCAGCCGGTATTGCCCACAAAGCACAAAATTACGTATCCGAACTGAGCGACGGCGAACGGCAGAAAGCTATGATCGCGAAAGCCCTTGCGCAGCAATGCCCGATCATCCTGCTGGATGAGCCGACTGCTTTCCTGGATGTCACCAGCCGCATAGAGACTATGGTGCTGCTGCACCGCCTGGCAACGGAACAACATAAAGCCATCCTCCTCTCCACCCACGACCTCGATCTGGCTATCCAGATGGGCGACTGTCTTTGGCTGCAGGAGAAAGGCCGCCCGATGGCCTGCGGTACACCCGAAGACCTGATATTGAGCGGTGCCTTCGAATCCTTTTTCGGTAAGGAGGGCATCGTGTTCGATCCCTCTACCGGGAAACTGAATACCAAAGCTCCTGTCGATCCGATAGGGGTCGAGGGCGACTTCCTTGTCTCTTATTGGGTGGGGAATGCCCTTATCCGGAACGGTTTCCGTCCTGCCCCGGCGAAAGAGGGACAGGTAAATGTAAATTGTCTGTCTCCCAGTGATCTCCTGCTGACTTTGCCTGATGGGAAAGTGAGAAAACTGGACGGAGTGGCTGCTTTGATTGAAGCGGTAAGGGAAGAGGAATTTAGCACTAAAGTGTCGCCCCTATCAGCACAATAGTGTCATTGGCATCAGCACGGTAGTGCTACGGGTACTGACATAATAGTGTTGACAAAAGTATCTTAGTGTCGTTATTGTCAGCAACTTGGCAGTGTTACTAAGAATGAAAGAATAATAAAAGATATAATAAGATAAGTACAGATGAATTATGGCAAATGAAATAACCTGGCGGTTAGAGAATGAGAAAGTAAGCCGTCTGCTGTTACAGTACGCTATCCCGGCGGTGATCGGGACGATGGTGAACTCTTTATACAATATCGTAGACCGGGTTTTTATCGGTCAGGGTGTCGGTGCGCTGGCGATTGCTGGGCTTACATTGACTTTCCCTATCCTGCTTTTCCTGCAGGCATTCGGTATGTTGGTGGGGGCCGGTGCCGCGACGCGTGTCTCTATCCACTTGGGGAGGAAGGCGAACGATATGGCGGAGAAGGTACTGGGAAATGCCTTTACACTGACTTTCATTATAACGATCCTTACGGTAGTCCCCTGTATGATCTGGATGGAAGACCTGCTGCTTGCCTTTGGCGGTAGCGAACAGACCATCCCTTATGCCCGGGACTATCTGAATATTGTCGTCCCCGGAACGATCCTTACTTCGTTGAGCTTCGGTTTTAATGCCGTCATGCGAGCTTCCGGTTATCCGAAAAAGGCCATGTTCACCATGCTGATCGGGGCCATAGCTAATGTAATCCTCGACCCGATCTTTATTTTCTGGCTGGATATGGGTATACAGGGGGCGGCAATCGCTACGATTATCTCCATGCTCTTGAGTACCGCTTTCGTGATGAACCACTTTATTCAGAAAGACAGTATCGTCCGCTTCCACAAGGGAACGTTCAAGCTGGAAGGACATGTCGTGTGGAATATCCTGACGATCGGTGTTTCACCGTTCGCCATGCAGCTGGCAGGTAGCCTGGTAGTCGTTATCCAGAACTATGCGCTTAAAGTACATGGCGGTGACCTGGCGCTCGGTGCGAACGGGATCATTACCAGCGTCGGCATGTTACTCGTCATGCTTATCATCGGTATCGCCCAGGGGATGCAACCTATTGTCGGTTTCAACTACGGGGCAGGGCATCATAAGCGTGTGCAGGATACCCTTTGGCTCGTTATCATTACTTCGACCGTCATAATGGGGATCGGGTGTATATGCAGCATCCTTTTCCCGGAAACGATCTCTCGTGCTTTCACAAACGATCCGGCACTGATAGAGGTGACGGCAAACGGTTTACGGATCAGTTTGCTGGTCTTCGTGGTGGTCGGTTCGCAGATCTCCATCAGCCAGTTTTTCCAGAGTATCGGTATTGCCTGGAAAGCGATGTTCCTTAGTCTGAGCCGCCAGTGCCTTTTCCTGATACCGGCCCTGCTGATTTTCCCGAACATCTGGGGGCTCGACGGCGTGTGGTATGCCTCGCCGTTTTCAGACTTCATTGCGGCCGTAACTGCCTGGGGGTTCTTATGGTATCATGTTAAAAACATAAAAAGTACAGGAGTAAATTGAACTTCCTGGCATGTTATTTGTCTATATAATGAAAAGTGATTCACAACGTATTAATTATAAAGAATAGAAGTATGAAAAGAGTATTATTATTGCTAGCTGTCCTACTGTTTAGTGCCGGTTCAGGGACAATGATGGCACAACAGGATAAAGCAGCACAGAAGGCTGCCAAGAAAGCAGAGAAAGAAGCCAAGAAAGCAGCAGAGGAAGCTGAAAATATGGCCTTGTTCGAACAGGCTGTCCAGGCTCTTAACGCTAAAGATTTCGTGCTCGAAGCAGATCGTGTGGAATTTAAACGCGGACGCTTTGTTTATGTCACTCCTAGTACCAACTTCGTATCGATGGATGGCAACCGTGCAACGATCCAGTTGGCTTTCAACGGAGCATATGCCGGACCTAACGGCATCGGAGGGATCACTGTAGAAGGTAACGCTTCGAATGTCGAAATGAAGACCGACAAGAAAGGAAATGTCACTTTCAGTATGATGGTACAAGGTGTAGCTGTTTCAGCAAATGTCACTTTCCGTATGGTTAAAGGCTCCAATAAATGTACGGCTACTGTGAGCCCGAACTTCAACAGCAACCGTGTTTCATTCACCGGTTCACTGTATCCGACAGAACAATCCAATGTGTTTAAGGGACGTTCCATTTAAACCGGTTGAATGACTGTCGCAGGAGCGAAGTCGGATATAAAATAGCATGTGTCAGAAACGGATGAGTTGTCCGGTTTTCTGACACATGTTGTTTTATGCGAGGTTTATTTCTTCACTTGATCGACATCGTGGAATATCATTATCTGCAGTACCGGATTCGCGTCGTCGTCGAGTGTTTCGATAAGCTTTTTCAGTTCCTCGTCCCCATGTTGGCCTTCGGCTTCCTGTAAAGCATATACCTGGCGGGTGCGAACTGCAATATGGCTGTTCTGCGTCGTATTCCAGTTGGTGATGTGCGGATAGTCGTCCATCAGTGTCCAGTAGGAATTATCCGTATAGTCGGTCATCTTGTAAATCTGGTTCTCTTTCTTGTCGTAGATGTAGAAATGCTCGTCGACATACGGTTTGTACGAATGGCTGCGGAGGATATAAAACATCAGGTAACGCCCGGTTTCGATCGTCGGATGTATCTGTGCGAAGGTGGTGGGGTATTGGCTTTGGTCGATGATACGCGGAACGACCTGCAGGTCTTGCTGCCGGATTTCAAAGATCGTGTCGTTGCCCAGGTTAGCCATAAAGGCTCCCTTGGGGCTCTTTATCAGGCTTCCGTAGGCCAGGCGTCCGTGGCTGTCGTGAGGCAATTGGGTAGGGAAACGGATCGGTAGTTTTTTTACCGTGCTTCCATCTTCTTTGCGGATGACCGAATAGCGGGGGCCTCCGGGGTTGTATCTGAAGTAATTGAGCAAGAGCGAGTCGTTGAGTATTACGATCTCTTTCGCTTTGTTGGGGAAGGTCCGTTTGAAGTTCCCTTCCAGGTCGTAGACGTATGTGCAGCCTTTCTTTAAGTTGGCATCTTGAACGAATATCTCTTTCCGGAGGGTATCGACGGCATAGCTGCTAATGTAACTATATTCGCCCGGTCCTCCGCCTCGGTGGTCGATTTTACGGACCAGGCTGCCGTCTTTCTTGAATATATAAATGGCGGTTTGCTCTTCCTGGGCGTAGATAAAGTCGTTGGTCAGCAGATATTCGTTGCCCTCGCAGGTGCCGCGTTGCCTCAGGAGAGTCGTATCGTTGGTCTCCAATGGAATATACAAAGCGTCGGAGAGGTCGCTCAAGCGGATATTCGTTTCCGGATAGTTCTCTTCTACATTGAAGTAGATAGGTTTTTCTCCCTCATACCAGACGGGGGCAGCCGATAGAGTAACTTTTTCAGATGCCTCTTTTCCGGTATCCTCCGTCCGGGATTCTTTTTTTGTGCCGGAACAACAGATTGTCAGGGAGAAAGTGAAAAATAGAAGAGGGAATGTTTTCATGGTATAGTATATCTGATTGTTAAACGCAAACAATATAGATATAAAGGAGGATACAGCAAAGTGGTGAGGTTGTTTTTTAACTTTGTTTGTTCCGCATATAAAGATATTTTGTAGATTTGTTCTCATTAATCCTATAGTTAAAGTTAAGTTATTATGCAATTATCAATCGACCAAAAAGACATCGATAAATTCATCATGATAGGCGATAAGGTGCTTATCAAACCGAAGAATCCGCAGAGCCAGACTAAATCAGGTCTTTACCTGCCGCCTACGGTACAGCAGGATAAGATACAGAGCGGTTATATCATCAAGGTAGGTCCCGGTTTTCCTCTGCCTTCGCAAAAGGAAGAGCATGAAGTATGGGAAAAGAAGGAAGATGAAGCTGTCCATTACCTGCCTTTGCAGGCGCGTGAAGGCGATCTGGCTGTCTATTTGCAGAATGCAGCCTATGAGATCAACTTTAATGAAGAAAAGTTTCTGATCGTGCCTCATTCTGCTATTTTGATGCTGCTCCGTGACGAAGGATTGTTCGAATAAAGCCTTTTTCTTTGGCAAAATACTAATAGATATACTTTTTTGATGTATTTTTGCAAGCAAATCAACAAAATAAACTATCAACAGTAGCGATTAGAATGAATAAAATTGTAAGTAAAGAACATTTCTCTGCCAACGTCGTGAAGCTGGAAGTGGAAGCTCCGCTGATTGCCCGCTCACGCAAAGCCGGTCACTTTGTGATCGTAAAGGTGGGAGAGAAAGGTGAACGTATCCCTTTAACCATTGCAGGAGCAGATACTCAGAAAGGAACCATCACCCTGGTTATCCAGGCCGTAGGCGGTTCATCCAAAAAGATCTGCGATTTGAACGTAGGCGACTATATTACCGATCTGGTAGGTCCGCTGGGACAAGCCACCCATATCGAAAAGGTAGGGACGGTAGTTTGTGCCGGAGGTGGTGTAGGTGTAGCCCCGCTGCTGCCTATCGTTGAGGCTTTCCATAAGGCCGGCAACCGCGTGATCGTCGTGCTGGCTGCCCGTACGAAAGACCTGGTGATTCTCGAGGAACAGATGAAAGCCAATTCCGATGAAGTGATCGTGATGACCGACGACGGCTCATACGGCACGAAGGGACTGGTGACGAACGGTGTGGAAAGTGTGATCAATCGTGAGAAGGTAGACCTGTGTGTAACCATCGGTCCGGCCATCATGATGAAATTCGTTTCGGCTCTTACAAAGAAATACGAGATACCTACCGTCGCTTCCCTGAATACAATCATGGTAGACGGTACGGGCATGTGCGGCGCTTGCCGTATTACGGTGGGCGGAAAGACCAAGTTCGTCTGTGTGGACGGACCTGAATTCGATGCTCATCAGGTTGATTTCGACGAGATGCTTATGCGTCTGGGTGCTTATAAAGATATTGAAAAGAAATAACCACTTAAACAAATGACAACAGCAGAACTAATTGCAGCCCGCCGTTCCGAACCCTGGAGGGAAGAACTGCGCAAGAGCAAAAAAAATAAAGAACGCACGGATATTCCCCGTGTGGAAATGAACGAACTCGATCCGGAATACCGCAGTCATACCCGCCTGGAAGAGGTGAACCTGGGTTTGACAAAAGAGCAGGCTATGCAGGAGGCACAACGTTGCCTGGACTGTCCGAATCCAACCTGTATGGAAGGCTGTCCGGTAAGTATCAATATCCCGACATTCATCAAGAATATCGAACGGGGTGAATTTCTCGAAGCAGCGAAGGTATTGAAAGAAACCAGTGCCTTGCCTGCCGTTTGTGGCCGTGTATGTCCGCAGGAGAAACAGTGCGAAAGCAAATGTATCCACCTGAAGATGAAGAAGGCCCCGGTTGCCATCGGTTACCTGGAACGTTTCGCTGCCGACTATGAACGTGAGAGCGGTCAGATTTCTGTGCCTGAGATTGCTGAAAAGAACGGTATCAAGGTTGCCGTGATCGGTTCCGGTCCTGCCGGTCTGTCTTTTGCCGGTGATATGGCGAAACGCGGTTACGATGTGACGGTGTTCGAAGCGTTGCATGAGATTGGCGGCGTACTGAAATACGGTATTCCGGAATTCCGTCTGCCGAATAAGATTGTGGACGTAGAGATAGAAGGACTTCGTAAGATGGGCGTGAAGTTCATCACGAACTGTATCGTCGGTAAGACGATCAGTTATGAAGACCTGCACGAAGAGGGCTTCAAAGGCTTCTTTGCTGCCAGCGGTGCCGGTCTGCCTAATTTCATGAACATACCGGGCGAAAACCTGATTGGCGTCATGTCGTCCAACGAATACCTGACACGTGTTAATCTGATGGATGCTGCCAATCCCGAAAGCGATACGCCTGTGTTGCAGGGTAAGAAAGTGGCAGTGATCGGCGGAGGTAACACGGCGATGGACTCTGTACGTACGGCCCGTCGTCTGGGAGCTGAACGTGCTATGATCGTTTACCGTCGTAGCGAAGAAGAAATGCCTGCCCGCGTGGAAGAGGTGAAACATGCGAAGGAAGAGGGTGTGGAATTTATGACTCTCCATAACCCGGTCGAATATATCGGTGACGATCGTGGTCGTGTAAAACAGATGCGTCTGCAGAAGATGGAACTGGGTGAACCGGATGCTTCCGGACGTCGCCGTCCTGTTGCTATCGAAGGAGCTATCGATACGATCGATGTGGACGAAGTAATCGTCAGCGTCGGTGTTTCTCCCAACCCGCTTATCCCGCGTGCCTTCAGCGGCCTGGAAGTAAGCAAATGGGGCACGATCGTGGTCGATCAGGATACTATGCGTTCAGCATTGCCTGATGTGTATGCCGGAGGTGACATCGTTCGCGGTGGTGCGACAGTGATCCTGGCTATGGGCGACGGACGTAAAGCTGCTGCCGCCATGGATGCCAGCCTGCAGGGAAAATGATTCATATAACAGTATAAACAGAAGCCCGGCCCTGACAGGTCGGGCTTTTTCTTTGCCAAAACGTCAGTAAATCTCTATATCTTCTAATTTTTAAGAGCTTCCTTCTAAAAGGTATTGCAAATGAGAAATTTATTTTTAAATTTGCGTTTAACTGATTATCCAGGAAAAGACATATATGAGGTAAAGAAAATATTTATACAATAGTTGTAAATATTGGTGTGTCTATGAAGGAGGGACTATGGCAGAAATGCTATGGTCCTTTTTTGTGTTAAATCGTGAATAATAGAATCCTTGTAACTATTTAATAGTTACATTTGCCAAAAAGATTTACCAAATGGGAACTAAGGAAAAATTAATAGAACGTTTTAAGACTTTACCATCGGATTTTACATTCGATGAACTGGAGAAGCTTTTGAAGTGTTTTGGTTATGAAAAATCAAATAAAGGTAAAACTTCCGGGTCGCGAATGATTTATAAGAATAAAGATAAACGTCCGATCATGCTACATAAGCCACATCCGGGAAATATTATTAAGGCATATGCAATGAAGCAGGTATTAAATGATTTGATTGATGCAGGATTTATAAAATGAAGGAGGCTACGATGAATACATTAACTTATAAAAATTATATCGGTTCCGTTAATTTTAGTGAGAAAGACAATGTCTTCTTTGGTAAGGTAGAAGGTATCAATGCTCTTGTTAATTTCGAAGGGGAGAGTGTAGGTGAGTTAAGGAAGGCTTTTCAAGAGGCTGTGGACGATTATCTGGCTTATTGTGAGCAAGAGGGAGTCGAACCCAATAAAAGTTACTCAGGCTCTTTAAATGTACGTATTTCTCCTGACATACATAGTAAGATTGCGATGCTGGCTAAACAAGCAGGTCTTTCTATTAATGCTTTTATAAAGGATGCTTTAGAGAAACAGGTAACATCTTTATTATAAGAATTAATTAAGATACAGAATGGATAGATGATAGGGCCTCGCTTAATGCGGGGCTTTTTGGTAGTATATTAAATAAAAAGCCCCGATATTGCAAGCAATACCGAGGCCTTTTGGAAGCGAGCGAAAGACGGGACTCGAACCCGCGACCCTAACCTTGGCAAGGTTATGCTCTACCAACTGAGCTACTTTCGCAATTAAATCAAACTGTACTCGAAGCGGGACTTGAACCCGCACAGCCGCAATGGCCAAAGGATTTTAAGTCCTTCGTGTCTACCGATTCCACCATTCGAGCATCCCTTCTCTTAGAGATGAGCGAAAGACGGGACTCGAACCCGCGACCCTAACCTTGGCAAGGTTATGCTCTACCAACTGAGCTACTTTCGCATTGTTTCCGTTTGCGTGTGCAAAGGTAGACTATTTTTCTTTATATGCAAACAAAATAGGAACTTTTTTAATAATTTCTTATCAATAAAGTCTTATCTTTTTGATTGACATGGTATTGCTGTAAGACCTTAGTTGCCGGGCCTTCTATGGGATTACCCAGTCCATTTGATATGTCATACTTACTTCCGCATTTAGGGCAAACAGCAAAGGTACCATCTTGTACTTCTACTGTTACATTTGAAGATGCTTCATAAGGACAAGCTGCATCGAAAGCGTAATAGACGTTTTGAGAACCTCCATTATTGCTGAATCCATTGTATACAAGCACACCGCCTAGCCCAAAGTTTGCTTGGTACTGATTCGTGTTTTCTTTTGTAAATATTTTATGAGCCTGAGAAGCTTGAAGTCTCCATTCTGTATTGAGATTGACTTCAAAATAAACAGGATAGAGACCTAAACTTGGCTCAATAGTTTTACTGCACGAGAGAACCATAAAAGTAAGAAAACAAAAAAATATCCTTTTCATATTATTATGCTAACAGCTCCTTTTCAGCTTCGTTTACTTTACTAAACGAGAAACCGTCAATAATATTTTGCATCAGAGCAGAAATACTGTCATTGCATAAATTACCGATACTACCTTCGTGTGTATGGCTAACCTCCTTATTCGGAGTGAATTTGCCCGCTTCGATGTTCAAACCCACCTGTTTGTAAGCGTCGCGGAAAGGAACACCCTCCAGCACGAGGCGGTTTACTTCCTCTACGCTGAACAACAGAGCATATTTGTCATCTTCCAGGATATGTTCGTTCACCTTCACTTCGCGCATCATATGCGTTACCATGCGAATGCAATCCTTCAGTTCGTCGAAAGCAGGCAGGAACACCTCTTTGATGATCTGCAGGTCGCGGAAATAGCCCGATGGCAGGTTGTTGCATATTAAAGTGATCTGTTGAGGCAATCCCTGTATCTTGTTACATTTTGCCCGTGTCAGCTCGAATACGTCCGGATTCTTCTTATGCGGCATAATACTCGAACCTGTCGTGAACTGGTCGGGCAACTTGATGAACCCGAAGTTCTGGCTGTTGAACATACAAGCATCGAACGCCAGTTTTGAAAGCGTTGCGGCGATACCCGCCATTGCGAAAGCCACCGTACGCTCCATCTTGCCACGTCCCATCTGCGCATAGACCACATTGTAATCCAGTGAATCGAAACCCAGCAGATTGGTTGTCATCTGGCGGTTCAGCGGGAACGAAGAACCATATCCGGCAGCCGAACCCAACGGGTTACGGTTGCAAACCTTATAAGCCGCCTGCATCATCTGCAAATCATCCGCCAGGCTCTCGGCATACGCCCCGAACCACAGGCCGAATGAAGAAGGCATCGCTATCTGTAGATGCGTATACCCCGGCATCAGTATATCCTTGTAACGGTTGCTTTGGCTGATCAAGACCTCGAACAGGCCGTTAGTCAGCTCTACCAGCTCCTGTATCTGCGCACGTGTGAACAGTTTCAGATCCAGTAACACCTGGTCGTTGCGCGAACGTCCGCTATGTATCTTCTTGCCGATATCGCCCAAACGACGCGTCAGCATCAGTTCCACCTGCGAATGGACATCTTCCACGCCCTCTTCGATCACGAACTCGCCGCGGTCGGCCACGGCATAGATGTTTTTCAGCTCGGCAAGCAGAACCGTCAGTTCGTCTTTTGCGAGCAACCCGATACTTTCCAGCATCGTTATATGAGCCATCGAGCCAAGAACGTCGTATTTAGCGAGGTAGAGATCCATTTCACGATCCTTACCTACGGTAAATGTTTCGACTTCCTTGTCTACCTGTACATTTTTTTCCCAAAGTTTCTGAGCCATAATGCGGAGAATTAATAGGGCAGGGAGGCAATCACAGTTGAAATCTTGTCGAGAGCGTCCTGCAACGGTTTTGATACCATCGGTTTGATAAACGGATTCAGATCGGCGCGGATCGTCATTTTCAATCGCGTGTCGGCTTCTTCCACCTGTTTCAGTTGAATCCACAGAAAGAGAGGGACGGGCGAGTTGGTTGTAGTAAATTTGATTGTTTTGTTCGGTTCGCGTTCTACGATCTCGAAGCGTATTTTACCTACGGGATCGACAGCGAAGCTACAAGAGTCGCTGTCGAACTCGAAGTCTTTGATCTTATCTTGTGGAATGCGGTCCTTAACCCGTTCCAGATTGGAAAGGTCGGACAGCATTGCATAGACACGATCCTCGTTATAGGGGATCGTTTTGATTTCACTTACAAATTCTGTCATCCTGTGTCGTTAAAAATTAAGCTTCAGGATTCCAGTTAGCAGGATCTTTGCGCCATTCCTGCAAAGTGGCGATTTCCGATTCGTCGATATAGTCTGTGCGTACAGCTTCTTCGATAACGGCGTCGTAGTTGCTCAGTGTAGTCAGCGTAACTTTTGCATCCTTGAATTGCTGTGTAGCAACAGGGAAACCGTGAGTAAAGATGGCAACCATACCAACAACATCGCAACCGAAGTTACGTACGGCCTGTACAGCTTTCAAGCTACTACCGCCTGTTGATACCAGGTCTTCGATAATTACTACTTTTGAACCCGGTTTCAGTTCACCTTCAATAAGGTTTTCCAATCCATGATCTTTCGGCGTTGCGCGGATATAAACAAAAGGCAGTCCAAGCAGATCGGCAACCAATGCACCCTGTGCGATGGCGCCTGTGGCAACTCCTGCGATAGCATCTGCGTTCTCGTATTTTTCGCTAATCACACGTGCCAGTTCCAATTTGATGAAACTACGAACAGCCGGATAAGAAAGCGTTTTTCTATTATCACAGTAGATCGGTGACTTCCAGCCCGAAGCCCATGTAAACGGATTTGCCGGTTGTAATTTAACGGCTTTAATCTTTAATAATTTCTCTGCAACTAATCTTTCCAGTGTTTTCATACAATCCTACATATATATTTATATCAGTTTGCAAAAGTAGGCAAACTGAATGAGATAACCTTATAGAACCCGAAAAAAATGAAGGTTTAAAAAGATATTTTTGAAAATAAAAGGCTACCGGTCAGCTTCTAGAAGAAGTTCGGCCGGTAGCCTGTCGGGGATGGCGGTTAATAGAAGCAATCTTCTTAATATTTTATCAATTTTGAATCATCAGGCATGTATTTTACCTGCTACATACGAGAACTTATCATGCACGTTTCAGCCTTCAGGGTTCTCCTGTCTTTAATAATCATAGTTTAATCCTGAAGGATGAAAATGTAATGACATGTTTTATTCTCCTTTCAGGGTAATGCATTATAAATCAATATTGTAAAGTGGCTGAAGGCTGAAAGGTGACTCTATGGAGCTCGCTTGTAGAAGCTATTTTGGGTAGTTGCTACAGTCATTTCCAGTAGTTGCCGTAGTCCTGAAAAGTCGTTGCAGCACTCATTTCAAATGGCTGCCTACCCGTTCTGAAAAAGACGTAAGCTTTTCGACAAAAAGACGTAAGCTTTTTCTCTGGGGGGCGCCGACGTTTGTGAGCTTTCAATGCTCAGCGTAAAAAGCTGGATCGTTATCTTTGAACGTGAATATTATAATGTACGTGTGTTCGGTAATGATCCTGCAGGAGACCTGCGTCCGCGGTATCAGCCGCGCGAGTGTATTTCGGATGTTGAAAAAAGCGCAGGAGTATGGATTACTGGTCTCATTAGGAGCTGGTTGTTACCAGAAAACGGATCCTGGCAAAAATATCGTATTTTCAGAAATAGGATAGAGATTTTTGAGACTTTTGAGACTCCGCACTATTTTTGTTCCGAAAACAGCTTTTTCTCCGATGGGTTACTATCGGCTCCAAAATCACTAGGCATCGGGGTTCTGACGCATAAGCACCGATTTGAAGGGTATAGGCGAAAAATGCTTGATTTTACTTTGTCGAAAAAGTGCTTGTAGAGTATGATTATTATTGATTGAAGGAACAGAAAGTAGTGACTAAAAAAATCGTTCCTTTTTTCTCGCCAGCAAAATTACGACATTCTTTTAAACCACCAATGTTTTTACAAATATTTTTTCTTCTCTTATATTCTTTCTTATCAACATAATAGCAAAGTTAGTACAAAATTCCTCTTTTTTTCCACGAAGTGAAAAGAGGAGCAAAAATGTGGCGAGAAAAAAGGAACGTTTAATCTAGTCATTTAACAATTGATGACATTTAAACGGGGTTATAGATAGGACTTTTATAACACTATTATTAATATTAAATTTATTGATTATGAACAAAAAGTTTTTTACTTTGATGGCTGCCGCCCTGGTAACCGGATCAGTAGCTGCACAGAATTATGATGCAGGTACTGATTTTGAGTATCGTCTGGGTGCTGGTGACTATACAAAAATCGTTACTGGCGGTTCAACGAATCCCGCATTTAACGGTGCAAATCTTGTTACAGGTGCTACTTTTAGCAAAGATGTGAAAAAGATTAACTCTAATTACTGGTATCAGTTGGAAGTAAGCGGAAATACTGGATTTAATACTGGCGCTGCATTTGTATTGATTCAGGAACGCAACAGAGAGACTGGTAAGATTTATTTACGTATTGTTGAGAAATTAGGAACTTCTTCAGCTCCTCTGACTGCTTCTCTATGGAAGATCAAATACAGTGAAGAAGATGGTGTAAGCGGTGGTAAGTTTACTTTCGTAAACAAAGAAACCGGTTATGAATTATCTTACGATCAGATTTTGGCTGTAACAGGTAATGTAGAAGAACTGGGTAAAGGTGTTGCTGATTGGAACTGGTATATCAATAATGATAACGGTGATGATGCAATGGACTTTTCTACTCTTTATTCTGTATATGCAAATAAAGAAGGCAAAAAGAAAGTCATGTATTTGAAAACTGCAACAGCAACTGATGCAAGTGAAGCAATCAATACGGCTTTAGTGACTGAAGGTTACAATTGCCAGATTGATGGTAATGCCGCTCCTGCAACATCTTTGGTTGCTGTTACTATTGCAGATGCTACTGCATCAGCTCCTACAGATGGTTTGAAGATCAAACCGGTTGTGGCTGCTCCTTTCTTTATGACTAAAGAAGACTTCAATAATCGTTTGGATTCAGACGGTAAAGGAAACTTCAAATTCACGGTTGAAGAAGAAAACGTGGTAGGCGCAGACGCTTTGGAACAGGAATTTGTAGCTGTAGACGGTTTGGTATCGACTCCTGAAACAGCTTTTGGCAGTGATGATTATAAGTACTTCAATTTGTCATTCAAGGCTGGTGCAAATTATTTGCAGATCAGTACAGAACGCTATGAAGAAAATAAACTTCCGAGTGTATCTCCTAGCGTGAAAGTAATTGCTGCAGCTGCTCCGACAGGTGGTAATTATTTGAAAGCACGTGCAATGTTCCGTGCTACTTATTTCCCGACAGAAGATCGCGTATTCATCGAACCGTTGAATGCAGGTATTATGACAGATGAGGAATATAATAAAAAAACAGCGTTTGCTGATTGCGTTGCAGCAAAAGAGTTTACTCAAAAAGGTGTAGTAAGTGCATTAAACGCTGGTGGTACTCAGCTTACATCTGCTAACTCTGTTAAAAATGCTGGTGTAGATGATTATACAGAAAAATCTGTTTCTTTTACAACTGTAAAATTGTCAGATGGTAGCAAGGTTATTACTGTAGCTCCGGCTTCTAAAGACGGTTTTGCTGTTACAACTTCTATCGAACAGTCATTCTCATATCTGAAACGTGTTGCGTTTGATTCTGACCTGAAGACTATCAAAGTTGGTGACGAATATATCGTATGCAACTTCAATGGTAAAATGCAATTGGATGTTCCGACAGACAATCAAGATTACAACAACATGCCTGCCACTATGTGGACAATCGAGAAAAAAGGCAACGAACAAGTAATTGTTAAGAACCGTGAATTCGGCAAGACTGTATTCGAAGGTCAACTTTATGTTGATACTGACGGTAAATACTTCGCTATTAATAAAACTGAAGCAGGTGATTTGACTGATGGTCTTTTTGCTGGTGCAAAATTGAACAACCGTGTAGCCTACACTATTGATCCTGTTACAGCTACAAATGCTTTGACAAAAGCAGATCATGGTTATTATGATGCTGGTGATAACTTGCTGGTTAAGAAATTTACATTCGAACTGAATGATAACCTGGTAGATGGTCACTTCCTGAACCTGACTAACGATAAGTTCTTCGTTCCGACTAAGGGTGAAAAGAGTCACTATGAATTTGTAGAAGCTGCTGACGGGGCTGTTACATTCGGTAGCCAAGTTGCAGAACTTCCTGCTTTGTCAAGAAAAGCATACAATGTAAAAGTATTGGATGAAACATTGGTTGACAATGACAAAACTTGGATTTACCAGGTAATTGAAAATGGCAAGCCGACTTACTATAAAGCTATGACTGAAGCTGAAGCTGATGCTGCAACTCCGAAACTGAAAAAAGCACGTTTCTTCTTCAAATCTGACGAAGTAATGGGTGAAAATAAAACAGAAACATATGTATTGATCAAAGCAGACAACGATAATAAGTCTGAAAGCCAGGCTTCTTTGGAATCTACAAGTAAATTGGCTTATGATGACTTGAACAACATTCCTAGCGAACCGAGCACAACATTTGCTATTAAGTTGGCTGATGTACAGTTGTATCGTGATTTGACTGCTGAGAAAACTGTTAAGTTCTTCCTGAAGAGAGGTGCTGCTAATGAGTATCTGTATGAAGGAAATGGAACTGAAACATTCGGATTCCTAGGTTTGACTTCTGAAGGTGTTCACCAGGCTGAAGGTTACAATCCTTCAATGGCTTCATTCAAGGTTAGCGATAATGGTGGTATCATGCCTGAATTCTTGTTCGCTGTTGATACAGCAACTGTAAAAGATGGTTTCTACTGTCCGATCCATGGTTATGAACTGACTGATCCTTGTGGACATGCAGAAGAATACAAAGGTTATATGACTGGTCGTTTCTTGGTCAACATGAAGAACTCTACTAAAGACTACAAGTTTGAAAGCTATGACCGTCTGGGCTTCATAGAAGGTATTTTAAGAGATGGTAAACTGTATATTTTGTCAGAATATGATCCTTTGAATGAGAAAACAGCACTTACTCTGGATGAGTTGAAGGTCGCAGAAGAAAAGGGTGGCGTTATTGATCCTGTTTACTTTGATACAGAAGATGACATGAGCTTGACTCCGGCTGTAATGGGTTCTCCTTATACATTCTCACTGCGTCTGATTGACAGAGAAGACGAAGAAAACTTCTTCATCGAATCAGAACGTACAGCTGTAGGCTCATTCAATGGTGGATGGATTAAAGTTCAGAACGGTTGTCCGGTGATTGCACGTCACAATACAGTTGGTACTTCTGAAGACCATGATGATCACACAGGTTCTATTGACGAAATCATGCGTGATGCTCAGATCTTCTCACTGTCTGAAGGTGACGACGTTCCTACTTCAAACGAAGCTATCGACGCTGAAAGCACTGTTAAGGTGGTAGCAGTAAACGGTGGTATCCAGGTATTGAACGCAGCTGGTAAGACTGTAACAGTTACTAATGTATTAGGCCAGACTGTAGCTAGCACAGTAGTTTCTTCTGACAACGCAACAATCGCAACTCCTGCTGGTGTAGTAGTTGTAGCCGTTGAAGGTGAAGCAGCTGTAAAAGCTATCGTAAAATAAGAAATATTTATAATCAAAATAATTTTAAATTGTTTACCGCGAGGTGTCATCGGACTCCAATTACCCTGTGAAGGTGAACAAGCGGTAAATATTAATACTAAAGTAATGAAATAAAGTTCTTCTGTTCCACCTCTGTGAAGAGTGAAAACAGACAAAACAAAGCCCGGTAGGATTAACCTGCCGGGCTTTCGTTGTTTATTCGCGGTGTGAAGTATTGTTGGCTTAATTTATGTAAAAACTTTTTGGGGCGTTTTATTTATCGGGTGGAGTATTCGGCTTGTTTTCTTATGATGAAAAAGTAAAGGATTCTGATCTTTTTTTACTTTTTGCCTGTATTGATAGGAAAAATGTCATATTACTACGTACGTGTGCGTACACTAACGTAATTATATCAATAATTCGAATAAAGTGATATTTGTGATTTATGCTTTGATTTACAAAATCTAGGTAGTATATATCTTGTGACTAAAGAAAACGGTCCTTTTTTCTCGTCACAAAAATACAACAATCTTTTTAACCGACAATCTTTTATCCAATCTTTTTTACCGTTTATATCACCTTTCTTATCAGGATGATAGAAAAATAAGGACGAAGTTATCCCTTTTTGATATGAAATAAAAACCGGGCTCAAAAAATGACTAGAAAAAACGACCGTTTAAACTCGTCATTTAACGAATATCAACGGTTGAGAGGATTTTATACATTAACTTTTAGTATAGTAATATTATTAATTAAATTTATTGATTATGAACAAAAAGTTTTCTACTTTGGTAGCCGGTGCTTTGCTGCTTGGTTCCGTTTCCGCCTATGCACAGGTGAAAGCGGATAAGGTGACAGAGATTGAAAAGGGCTATTATGTGCTTTCTGGTGAACAGATTACTGAAACTGATGGTAGTAAGTCTGTGGCTGAATTTTTCAAACTGGATGATGGTAAACTCGTTAAAGTGACAGGTGATTTAGATGCTGATTACAATCAGTCACTATGGACTATTGCCGCAAGTGCCTCCAATTCAAACCACTTTACATTTGTAAATAAAGCTACTGGTTTGACTATCTCTTTTGATCCGAAGAACGCTGTAGCTGCAGATGACGGAGGCGCAGTAACTGCTCCGGCAGTTGCTACTGATCCTAGCTTGGTTGTTACCGGTGTTAATATGGCATGGGCATGGGTTGCGAACTCGGCAGATGCAACAGGTTTAGCCGATGTGAAAGGTTTAACTTATGCAATCGACACCGACTCGACCATGGCGTTAGGCGTAACGAATATTAGCGGAACAGATTATGTGTATGCTTATAAATACGCTAATAAAAACATGGGTAGCTTGGGTACGACCAATGCTGATATTCAGGCTGTAAAACCGACTTCAGTTGTTATGAAAGCTGACGATCTGAATGTTTTGACAGATGCGACGAACGGTGATTACTTCACAATGACCCCGAACAAAACACCATTGTTCGTTGATGCGATCAGCGGCGTGAAATTTCATGCAGAAGATGGTATTTCAGGTTTTGTTACATTAAAAGAACTCGGTACACAAAAGTACTTACGTGTGGACACGGCTGTTCATGCTGCAACTGGTCTGAATGAAAATAATTTATACCAGTTGGCTCGTAAAGCATTGAAGACCGGTGAAGATGCGTCAACTCTGGTTCCGAATAATTTCAAGATCGAAAAAGATCTGTTTAGAGACAGTGTTTTCGTTTCTATAGCGAAAGTAAATTCAAGATTCACTTATGATGAGACTCCTGATGTTGATGGTTCACATTGGTATACTGCTTTGGCTAGCGGTACTCCTTATGAGTATTGCACATTGTCGAGTATTCTATTGACACCGACGACAGAGGTGATGACATTTTATTCTCCTGAAACTCCGACGTATGCTACATTAGCAAAAGAAAACCTCCTTTTCTCTGTGTCTGATGCTGCAACGGCAGTAGATAGCAGAACTTCAATCGCAGATGGTTTGTATTATATCAGAAATGCAAAAGGTCAGTACCTGGCATCTCCGATCTACGATAATGGTGATTTGGCTGAATGGGTTACTGTAAATGCTGACGAACAGAATGTGGCTCATATGCCGGCATACCAGTGGGTCGTTTTGAAAGACAATATTACTGAATATGCGAAAGACAAGTCTACTGTGACATTGACAAACCGTGAGTTTGCTAACGATGTTAATGCTCCGGCTATACAGTTGTATAAGAACAGTGGTGCTACTTATTATTCTGTGGCAAGTAATATCTCAATGAGTGGCGTTAAGGCTATCGACTCAAAAGACTCTCTGAACTTCATTCAGATCACTGACCTGACTGTTTTAGGTGATAGTTTGCTTGGTTACAAAAATTTTGACAGCAACGATTTGAAAGTAAATCGTTATACATTCAACTACTTTAACCCGTATGTAAGCGATAAGTATATTGGCAAGTCTACGGATTCGCTGTTGGTTGTTAAAGACAATATTCAGCCGTTCGTAGTGAACGCTGTAGGTACTATCGCTAATTATGGTTATACGGTAGCAAATGCAAACGGTCGTATCAGTGGTTTGAAGCAATTACGTCGTCAGGCTTATCAGATGACTGTTCCTGCTGCTGATGGTAATTTGAAATTCGGTGTAGATGCAGAAAACCAATACGCTATTTCTGCGGATCCTGACTTTGATCTTGTAACATTCTTCTTCAAAGAAAATAATGATGTACAGAGAACCAGCGACGAACAGAAAAATGATTTCTATACATTAGTAGTTAGTGCTAATCCTTTAGAAATTAAAGCCGGTGTTTCTGACGAAACTCAGGATGCTACTTTGAAAGCACAGTTGATCGCAGAAGCCAGAACTTCTTCTTTCCTGATCTCTCCTTATGATGCTCCTCTCTATCGTCGTTTCAACACGACTCTGGAAGGTGCGGTAGCCGGTGACGGTCCTGATACTGTAAGATTCGTTGAACAATATCGTAAAGAATACCTGCAGATCGAAGGTAACGAGAACTTTACTCACAAAGGTATCGACTTCCTGGGTATCTACACAGACGCGAAAGCTCCTTCCGGATTAGCGTTTATCGTTGATACGGCTTGGGTGAATCGTGGTGCCGGTTATATCAAACCGCAGTATCTGATCTCTATTGAACGTACTGATAAAGCGGCAACTCCGGGTGTGCCTTGTACTGAAACAGGTAAGCATTATGATAAAAATGGAAAGGAAACCGATGCAGAACATTGTGGTCATGCTACACCTGCTGTTCCGGGCTTCGAATTCGGAAAATATCTGGTGAATTTCAAAGACTCTGCTGCTGTAGCCGGTAATGAAGAAGTTTACGCATGGAAGAAATATATTCGCGCTGGTTTCGTGAAAGCGGCTCATGTAGGTGACAGCCTGTATATCCTGAACGGTATGTTTGCTGACGTTACTGCCAAAGATTTTGATCCTGCGGCTGTTCGTGAAGCAGTTAAAGCCGGTAAATATTCAGCCGACTATATCGTTAACCTGAGAGGTGACCGCCATAAAACGGTGACCTGGTCTTTCCGTTATCTGAATCCGGCTAAGGCTGCAACGGACGATAAGAGATTCCTGATCGAATCGATCGCTGTGAATCCTGCAGACGAAATCGCTCCGGTGAATGCGAACTGGTTGAAGATGCAGAACGGTTGTCTGGTTCTTTCTGACGACGATTCTAAGTTCGATCTCTTTACCCGTGATGACGATGCTTTGATCTTCGACGTAGAATATAAGGCAGATGACGAAGTGGCAACAGATGCTGTTACTCCTTCCGTATCTACGATCAGTGTAACTGCAACAGAAGGTGCTGTTGTCGTTAAGGGTGCACAAGGCAAGAAAGTGGCTATCAGCAATGTTCTCGGCCAGACTGTAGCCAGCATGCTGATTACTTCCGACGAAGCTACTATCGCTGCTCCTGCTGGTGTTGTGGTTGTTGCTGTCGAAGGCGAGGCTGCTGTGAAAGCGATTGTAAAATAAACAGACAATTATTTAATCAAATAATTTTTCAATACTGCGCAGCTTTTTATATGAGCTAAATACCCTGCGACAGGAGAACAAGCAGTATTAGTAATACTAAAGTAATAAAAATAAAGTAACTCTGTTTTATCTCTGTGAAGAGAGAGTGCAGGAGAAAGCCCGGTCAGTAACTCTGTCGGGCTTTCTGTATTTATAGTTGTTTGCTGTTTTTCAGGCAATCGCTACAGCCAGTATGCTTACCCGTACTCCGGGCACGGTCAGTAAGGCTTCGGCACATGCTCCGATGGTCGAACCGGTGGTGATGACGTCGTCTATCAGGAGGATATGTTTGCCTTCCAGTTCTTTCGGGGCGACCACCGAGAAGATATCCTGTACGTTCTGCCAGCGCTCGTAGGTCGGTTTGTTTGTCTGTGTGTCTGTCTCTTTGATGCGGCGGAGGCTGGTGGTATCTATGGGGAGTTGCAACAGGCAGTTCAGTCCCCGGGCTATCCATTCGGATTGGTTGTAACCGCGCTTTTTCTTTTTTCTGGGATGAAGCGGGACGGGAAGGAGCAGGTCGGGACAGTCTGACTGGATGGCTTGCCGGTAATGCAGACCTGCCATGCGTCCCAGCCGGAAGCCGATCTCACGGTTGTCGTGGTATTTCAGGGAATGGATGAGTTGTTGTACGTGGCCGCCTTTCTCATAACGAAGGAAAGCGGTAGCCCGGTAAACGGGAACTTTTCCTGCGAACAGGAATGTAGCAGGATTCTCTTTCAGGAAATCGTAACCTGTACGGGGAAGGTCGCAAAGACATTTCAGGCAGATATGTTCTTCCCCTCCGACAAGAGGAGTCTGGCATATCATGCAAAGTTTAGGAAAGAAGAGATTCAGCAGGTCATTAAAAATCTTCCTCATAATCGTTACCGTTGAATAATTGTTTCAGGCAACGGGAAACTTCGCGGTTCTCAAAACCACGGCCGGCGGCAAAACGGAGAAGTTTGATGTAAATATCCCGGTCGTCTTTTCCTTTGGTCGACTTCTTTTTCGCCTTTAGCAACGATTGGAGGATATGGGCATATTCTGTTTCATCTATCCCTTCCAACGCTTCTGTACGTATGGCGGCGGGGATATTTCTTTTTTGAAGTTCGTAAGCGATTTTGATGCGTCCCCATTTGTTGAAACGGAACTTATCATTCACAAAGTAGCGGGCGAACCGGTGTTCGTCGATGAACTTTTCCTGAAGCAGGCGTGCGATGATGCGTTCGCCTTCCTCCTGAGTGAGTCCGGCAGCCTTGATCTTTTTCTGTACGTCCTGGATGCAACGTTCGGCTGTCGAACAATAGGTGGCAGCACGGCGTAACATTTCTGCTTCGGTTATCTGTTCCATGTCTGTGCTTTTACGAAGCGGTCTTTGCCGGACAGGTCCTGTATCAGTTCTACATTTTTGAATTCCATCATGCGCAGCATGTTCACGACGGCTTCACCCATCTGTGCGTTTATTTCGAAATAGAGATACCCTTTTTTCTTCAGTTTCTGTTCGGCAAAACGCGTAATGTTGTTATAATACAACAGAGGATTGTCGTCGGGGACGAATAGGGCGAGCGACGGTTCGTAGTCGAGCACGTTTTTCTCCATTTCCGATTTTTCCTTTTCCATGACATAAGGGGGATTGCTGACAATGACGTCGAACTCCTCTTCTATGGAATCGGCTGTTTTGGAGGGCTGAAGAATATCTTTTTCATAAAACGTGAGCTGCACACGGTTGAGCCCGGCATTCTTTCGGGCGATTTTCAGGGCCTCGGGTGAGATGTCGAGTGCAGAAACCTGCGCTTTGCTCAATAATTTTCTTAACGTGATAGCGATGCAACCACTTCCTGTGCCTACATCCAATATGTCGATGCTTTTTTTCGCATAATCATGTACGATCAGCTCGACCAGCTCTTCCGTTTCCGGACGCGGGATCAGGACAGACGGGTCTACCAGAAACTCGAATCCGTAAAAGTCGGTTTTGCCGAAAATATACTGGATCGGTTCATATTTTGTCAATCGTTCTACGATATTATAAATTTGTGTCTTTTCCTTATCGGATAATTCTTTATCTTTGCAGAGTAAGAATTGATGCGGCTGGATATCGCACACGCGCTCCATTATCAAGCGAATGAAAGCTTTAATTTCACTAAGCGGATAATAGTCTTTAAGCGTATCTTGTATGTAGGCGACAGTCTCGGTCATAAAATTGTAATTTTAATGCAAAAGTAATGCAAAAACCATTTATAAGCAAAGAAAATGGTCGAGGTTGAAAATAAATATATGGCTCGCTGTATTTCATTAGCCCGTGGCGGAGCGGGTTGTGTGGCACCGAATCCGATGGTAGGAGCCGTGGTTGTACACCAAGGTAAAATTATCGGAGAAGGTTATCACCGGAAGTATGGCGAAGCGCATGCCGAAGTGAATGCAATCGCTTCGGTCCGTGATGAGTCTTTGTTGAAAGAGGCTACCATGTATGTTAGCCTGGAACCCTGTTCGCATTATGGGAAAACACCTCCCTGTGCCGAACTGATCATAAAGAAACAGATTCCGCGTGTGGTGATCGGGTGTCTGGACCCTTTTCCGGAAGTGTCGGGAAGAGGGGTGAGGATGCTCCGGGAGGCAGGCGTGGAAGTGGTGACCGGCGTAATGGAGAAGGAAGCCTGGGAGTTGAACCGGGTGTTTATGACTTTCCAGGAAAAACGGCGCCCTTATATTTATTTGAAATGGGCGCAGAGTGCGGATGGCTTTATGGACCGCCTGCGGACGGATAATTCGTCGCCGGCTGTCGTGTTGTCTTCTCCGGAGACTATGCGCAGGGTACATCGTTTGCGGGCGGATGTGGCGGCTATCATGGTCGGGACACAGACGGCTTTGCTGGATAATCCTTCGTTGACGGTACGTCATTGGGCGGGAAAGTCGCCTGTCAGGGTGGTACTCGACCGGACCTTACGTATTCCGTCTCATTATCATTTATTCGACGGAACGGTAAAAACGTTGGTTTTTACGACAGTAGCAGATGCGATAAGCCGAGAGAATGTGGAATATGTCACCATTGATTTTTCACAACCGGTTTTGCCGCAGGTGATGCATGAGTTGTATATCCGTAAATTAAATTCCCTGATGGTGGAGGGGGGAGCTACGCTTCTCGGCCATTTTCTAAAGGAAGGTTTATGGGATCAAATGTTGGTTGAAACAGCCCCTGTCAGTCTGGAATCGGGTGTGAAAGCTCCGGATCTGGATAGGGTGGCCTCTCTGGTACTGACGGACGTGAAAAAAGTGCAGGATCATGTAATCTCTATTTTTTCAAGGAAGAATCAGTGAGCGAAGTAGTTTAATGGAACTAAAATATTATAAATATTAGCCGATATTGGGAATAAAGCAAAAAATGTTTCTACTTTTGTGGCTTTATATGCAACAAACTTATTTTTGGATGAAAAATAGAATAGTACTATTTGTAGCGGGATGTATTGCATTGTTTCTGTCTTCTTGTCTGAATTCAGACGATCAGGAGTATGATGTACCTAAGGATTGTCAGTTGACATCTTTTTATATAAGTCATGACTCCATACTGGGAGGAGAGTTGGATACAGTGAAGTTTGTGATCGATCAGGTAAACGGAAAGATTTTTAATCCGGACTCTCTGCCTTTCGGTACGGAAGTAGGGAAAGTCGTTTGTAAGGTAACGAATGGCTTAGGGTTGGTTTCTATCGAGGTGACACAGGAAGCGTTGCCGGATTCTACCTTTTATTGGAATAAAGAAGATTCGTTGGACTTCTCCAAACCTGTTCAATTTGTGACAAAGGCTTATGATGGTCTTTCATCAAAGGTTTATAAAGCTTGGGTTAATATTCATCAGGTGGTACCTGATTCTATGACCTGGGAGCTATATACAAGTAATGTACTTGGCTTCCCCGTAAAAGAACAGAAAGTCATAACGTGGGGTGAGGAAGGTAATGAGTACTATTATATGTACGCACAAGCAACTGATGCAAGTAAAGGATATTCATTGCATAGCTCTTCAGTTTCGAATGCCAGAAGCTGGACGGATATGACTTTGAATGGTCTGCCTGCCGGTGAAGTCCGTCTTTCACAGATGACTGAATACGGGGATGCATTGTATGTGCCGACAACAAAAGGTGCGCTTTATCGCTCTGTCAACGGACAAGACTGGACGATTGTAGAGCAGACTTATTCAATAAAGGCTTTATTGGGAGCGGTCAATAACGAAAAAGGCTTGGGACAGTCTTCTTTCCTGTCTGCCATTGCTGATAATAACGGTACATTGGACTTTATTTATATGAATAAAGACCTGGAATGGAAAGCGGGTGAAGCTGTACACGACGGATTCCCGGTTAGTGGCTTTGGTTCTTTGGCTTCTTATTCTTCGGGTAGCAAACAAAACAGTCTGACTGTTGTTGCCGGAAAAGATAAAAACGGAAAGTTGCTCAATTCTGCCTGGGGAACCATGAACGGTGGACAGTGGGTATTGCTGACTGATCAGGAATCGGATTATTTTGATAAGAGAGAGGGTGTTCTGCTTTCTGCTTATGATGATAAATTCTGCCTGGTAGGCGGTATCGACGAGGCTAATAAAGCACAGAAAGATATGTATTTCTCCAGAGACGGTGGTGTGACATGGATTTTATCGGACACATTGGCTATAATGCCGGAAGATTATAAAGCACGAGGTTTTGCATCCGTTTTAGTGGATAAAGATAATTTCATGCTGATTTTCGGAGGAAAAGAGAATAATAATGCGAATGATCTGGATCAGATCTGGAAGGGTCGTATAAACCGTTTAGGTTTTAAGGATTAATAAAGTTCGTGGATGGTAGTATAATTTTAAGAAGGTTTTACCGTTAGAAAAAGAAGTGTAGTAACATAACAGCATTGTAATATGACTTCAACTTTTTTTCAACGGGTTCTTATACTGATACTGCTGGCCGGTTCATTTTCCGGTCTCCACGCACAGGAATATAAATATGAAATAGGCGGAATGGCCGGGGGCGCCTTCTATATGGGAGATGCCAACAAGAATGCTTTCTTTAAAGGAATGAATCCGGCAGTGGGAGCAGTATTCCGCTATAATGCCAACTTCAGATGGGCTTTTAAGGCAAATCTGATGTGGGGGCAGGTTTCGGGTAGCACGGAAGGACTGGAAAATGTTTTTCCGGACAATGCGCAGGCATCGTTCAGCCGTAGCCTGGTGGAACTGGGCGGACAGATGGAATTTAACTTCTTTCCGTACAGTGATAAATTTGATTATGCAGGAGCGAAGCGCTTTACTCCGTATGTATTCCTGGGATTGGGAGTTACATACGGCACAGGAAATGAAGCGTTTTTCGGACCGAATATCCCGTTAGGGGTAGGCGTAAAATATAAGATCAAGAACAGGATTAACCTGGGTTGCGAGTTCTCTTTCCGTAAATTGTTCGGAGATAAATTCGATGTTACGAACGGAGATAATGCAATGTTGGATAATCCTTATCAGATAAGCGGCAGTTTTTTGAAGAACAAGGATTGGTATTCATTTTTACTGCTATCTGTTACCTGGGACTTCGGTCCGCGTAACAGGCCATGTAATAGTATAAACAGTAACAGTACGTTTAGATACTGAGAAACACTATGTCATTGATAGAGGAAATAGACAAAAATCGCTTGCCGCAACATGTGGCGATTATTATGGATGGAAACGGACGTTGGGCCAAAGCGCAAGGGAAAGACCGGAGCTATGGACATCAGGAAGGTGTTGTTTCTGTTCGTAAAGTGGTAGAGGCGGCAACGGCTATTGGGCTGAAATACCTGACAGTGTATACGTTTTCTACAGAAAATTGGAACCGGCCAGAAGAAGAAGTGAAGGCATTGATGAGTTTGCTTGTCTCTGCTATTCATCGGGAGACCCCGGATTTGATGAAAAATAATGTACGTCTGATGGCGATCGGTAATCTGGACCGTCTGCCGGAAGATGCACACGCTACGTTGCTGGATTGCATCGAACAAACTTCTGCCAATACGGGGACTACTCTGGTATTGGCTCTTAGTTATTCATCCCGCTGGGAAATAACAGAAGCTGTCAAACAGCTCGCTATTCTTGTAGAGGAAAAGAAAATAACCCCCAACGATATAACCGAGGCAGTTGTCTCGGACCACCTGACGACTAAAGGCATTCCCGATCCGGATCTGTTGATCAGGACCGGAGGAGAAAAACGCATCAGTAACTTTTTGCTGTGGCAATGTTCGTATGCGGAGTTCTACTTTACCGATGTCTTTTGGCCGGCATTCAGAGAAGAAGAGTTGTATGAAGCTATATTGTATTACCAGCAACGTGAACGCCGTTTCGGTAAGACAAGTGAGCAATTAATCTTATAAACAATAGCTGTTATATGTACAAAAGAATAGTGCTGTTTTTTATTTTCCTAGGTTTTGCCTGCGGAGCATTTGCCCAGGAAAGTGACACTACCCAGGTTGAAGCACCGGCAGAAGTGCCGGTCATTGATTATTCGTTAGCGCCGAAACGGTATAAAATTGCCGATATCAAGGTAACGGGTATTAAAAATTATGATGATTTCGTGTTAATCGGTTTCTCCGGACTATCGGTCGGTGACATGGTCACTATTCCCGGTGATGAGATTACAACAGCGGTAAAGCGTTTTTGGAAACACGGATTGTTCTCGGATGTAAAAATCCTGGCAACCAAGATTGAAGGTGACGAGATCTGGCTGGAGATCCAGTTGAAGCAACGTCCCCGTATATCAGAAGTAAATTATCATGGTATAAAGAAAGGGGAACGGGAAGACCTTGAAGCCAAGTTGGGCTTGAAGAAGGGTTTCCAGGTAACTCCCAACCTGATGGACCGTGCAAAGATCGTTATTCAGAAGTTCTTTGACGGCAAAGGTTTTAAGAATGTAGACGTCGATATTGTACAACGTGATGATTTGTCCAAAGAGGGCGAAGTGATCGTCGATATCAATATCGATAAGAATGAAAAGACGAAGATTCATCGTATTTACTTTGAAGGAAACAAGGCTTTGTCTAACAGGGACCTGAAGAAGGCGATGAAAAAGACGAATGAAAAGTTCAGTATTCCGAACGACTGGAAGACCAGTATCCTGGAAGCATTCAGCACGAAGAAGTTCACTACGGAAGAATACGAAAAAGATAAGCAGAACATTATCTCCAAATATAACGAACATGGTTATCGTGACGCGGTATTGCTGGCTGATAGTGTTGTGAATTTTAATGAGAAGAAGGTCGATATCTTCCTGAAACTGGAAGAAGGAGACAAATATTATCTGAAAGACATTCGTTTTGTGGGTAATACGCAGTACGCTTCTGATTATCTGGAGGCGATCCTCGGAATGAAGCCGGGTGAGGTGTATAACCAGAAAAAGCTGACGGAACGTTTGTCGACAGATGAAGATGCTGTATCCAATGTCTATTATAATAATGGTTACATATTCTTTAGTGCCGATCCGGTAGAAGTAGATGTGGATAACGACTCTATCTCTTTGGAAGTGCGTATTCAGGAAGGTCCGCAGGCTACCATCAATCGTGTGATCATTAACGGTAACGACCGTCTGTATGAAGATATCGTGCGTCGTGAGCTTCGTACCAAACCTGGTATGTTGTTCAGCCGTGAAGATTTGATGCGTTCCGTTCGTGAAATTGCCCAGATGGGGCACTTCGACCCTGAAAATATGGAACCGAAGCCATTACCTGATCCTGAAAACGGAACAGTGGATATCCAGTATAACCTGACATCAAAGGCTAATGACCAGATCGAATTCTCGGCCGGTTGGGGACAGACAGGTGTGATCGGTAAGTTGAGTCTGAAGTTTACGAACTTCTCTATGAAGAACTTCCTGAATCCGAAGACCTATAAAGGTATCATTCCGCAAGGTGAAGGCCAGACTTTGACATTAAGCGGTCAGACCAACGGACGTTACTATCAGGCATATAGTATTTCATTTATGGACCCATGGTTCGGAGGTAGACGCCCGAATACGCTTTCCGTAAGTGCTTACTTCTCTAAACAGACTGATATCAGTAGTAACTACTATAATAATAGTATGTCTAATTATTATGGTAGTGGTTATGGTTATCCTTATTATGGCGGCTATGGTGGTATGTATGGCGGTTATGGCGGCAGTTATGGTTATGGCGGGTATAACAACTACGAATTGGCATACGACCCAGATAAGTCGATCATGATGTTCGGACTTTCTGCCGGTTACGGTAAACGTTTGAACTGGCCGGATGACTACTTCCAGTTTATGGCTACATTGAATTATCAGTTGTATATGATGCACGACTGGGCATACTTCCTGGTACAGAATGGCAATTGCCATAATATAAACCTGGAATTGATGTTGCAGCGTAACTCTATCGACAACCCGCTGTATACTCGTCGTGGTTCACAGTTCTCTTTGTCTGTCAGTGCAACTCCTCCTTATTCTTTATGGGATGGAAAGGATTATGCAAACATGAGCGATAATGACGAAAGTAAGTTTAAGCTTATCGAATACCATAAGTGGAAGTTCAAAGCAAAGATCTTCTCTCCGTTGGCTCCTTCGGCAGTTAAGCGTACACCGGTATTGATGACCCGTGTGGAATACGGCTTCCTGGGATCTTACAACAAACATAAACGTTCTCCGTTCGAAACCTTCTATATGGGTGGTGACGGTATGAGTGGATACTCCAGCACATACGCAACGGAAACGATCGGTTTGAGAGGTTACGAAAATGGTAGTATCGCCGGTAACGGTGGATATAGTTCTTACGGTTATGCTTACTCCCGCCTGGCAATGGAGTTACGTTATCCGTTCTTGCTGGAACCGTCTTCTACGATTTACGGTCTTGTATTTGCTGAAGCCGGTAATGCTTGGAGAGATTTGAAGAGCTTTAATCCGTTTGACTTGAAGCGTTCCGCCGGTGTCGGTGTTCGTATCTTCCTTCCGATGATCGGTTTGATGGGTATCGACTGGGCATACGGTTTCGACAAGGTCGATGGTTCACGTAGTGCTGGTGGTAGTAACTTCCACTTCATTATTGGACAGGAGTTCTAATAAAAAACAATGGATTAATCTAAATTTAACAATTCATCGTCAAGCGTTAACCATAATTCGTTGGAACAAAGTAAACCCTCCGCTATATTTGTAGTCAGAGAGTGAAACTATAAAAAGAAAGCGTATGAAGAAGATTATTGTTTTGAGTTGTATGATGCTCCTCTGCTCTTTTGCCGGTATGGCGCAAAAGTTTGCTTTGATAGATATGGAATATATTCTTAAAAATATTCCGGCTTATGAAATGACAAACGAACAGTTGAGCCAGGTGTCGAAGAAATGGCAAAACGAGGTGGAAGCTATTCAGCAGGAAGCGCAAAATATGTATAAGACCTATCAGAGTGACCTGGTGTTTCTTTCTGCCGAGATGAAAACGAAGCGTGAAGAGGAAATTGTGAAGAAGGAACAGGAAGCACAAGACTTGAAACGTCAGTATTTCGGGCCGGAAGGTGAGTTGTATAAGAAGCGTGAAAGTCTGATGAAGCCTATTCAGGATGAGATATACAACGCAGTGAAAGAAATTTCGGATGACAAAGGATATCAAATGGTTGTTGACCGTGCTGCTGCTATGAATATTATTTATGCTTCTCCGAAGATAGATATTAGCAATGAAGTGCTGTTAAAGTTAGGATATTCAAAATAAATGCTTACATTTGTGCGCTTTATGCACAAAAAAAATGATTGATTAATAACAAGTAATATTTTATAGAAAATGAAGAAACTGATTATTTTTTTGTTGATGATCCTCCCGTTAGGAGTTTTTGCTCAGGAAATGAAAGTAGCGATCGTAAATTCTCAGGAAATTATGTCTGTAATGCCGGAAATAACGGCTATGCAGGAAACGTTAAAGCAAATGAATGACAAATATGCCGGCGAGATGAAAACGATGGAAGATGAATGGCAGAAAAAATATGCTGATTATATCGCCCAACAGGACTCAATGACTGAAAATATCAAAGTAAGAAGAATGCAGGAATTGCAGGATATTCAGCAGAGAGTGGATAACTTTACTCAGGTTGCACAACAGGATATGAGTAAAAAACAGCAGGAATTGCTGGCTCCGATCCAGGATAAGCTCAGAGCTGCTATCAAAGCTGTAGGAGATGAAAAAGGCTATACATATATGCTTGATAACAATCCTGGCATCGTTCTTTATACTGGTAATTCAGCAATCGATGCAACTCCGCTGGTAAAAGCTAAATTAGGTTTGAAATAATAATTCTAATTAGAGATATAATAAAGGATGCCTTTCTATGGAGGGCATCCTTTGTTGTATTATAAAAGAAGGAAGAAATATGTTTTCACAACAAACAGGACCGATAGGGATTTTTGATTCCGGTTATGGCGGGTTGACTGTCTTTGATAAAATCCGCCAGGCAATGCCTGAATATGACTATATTTATTTGGGTGATAATGCACGTGCCCCGTATGGGCAACGTTCGTTTGAGGTCGTTTACCGGTTTACCCGTCAGGCTGTATTGAAGTTGTTTGAAGAAGGATGCCAATTGGTTATTTTAGCTTGTAACACAGCTTCGGCAAAAGCGTTGCGTTCCATTCAGCAGCTAGATCTTCCTGAATGGGATGCAGAACGCCGTGTGTTGGGGGTTATTCGTCCGACAGTGGAAATAATGGACCGGATCAGTACAACAAAGCATATCGGTATTTTAGGCACTTCCGGTACGATTTCTTCTCAATCTTATTCGCTTGAGATTGGTAAAATGTTTCCACATATTAAGGTGACGGGGGAAGCTTGTCCTATGTGGGCTCCTTTGGTTGAGAATAATGAGTTCGATTCTCCGGGGGCAGACTATTTTGTAAAAAAGCATTTGGATCATGTTTTATCTGTGGATCCCAGGATAGACACTCTGGTATTGGGATGCACGCATTATCCTCTTTTAATTGGCAAAATCAAGCAGTATTTACCGGCCGGGATCACAGTGCTCCCTCAGGGAGAATACGTGGCGGAGAGCCTGATAGATTACTTAAACAGACATCCGGAAATGAACCGACGGCTTACCCGTGGTGGAGAATGCCGGTTTCTGACAACGGAATCGGCTGCAAAGTTTTCAGATGCCGCCTCTGTCTTCCTGAATGACCCTATAGAGGTAGAGCAGATTTCTATAGATTAAAATGATTTCCAATGAGTTGGCAAAAACATATTTTCCTGTTGGTAGTATTCCTTTTTTGTGCTCGCGGTAGTGCAGAGGAATTGGATACTTATTTACATAATAAGGGATTGGTGGATATTGCTACATTGGACTCAACAATACGTGTACAGCTGGTTTATGCAACAACCGATAATTTTATGAAAGAAGCCGTTTATACCGGAATAACACGTGCCTGGCTTCATCCGGATGCTGCAAAAAAGCTTATAGCTGCGCAACGATTATTGAAAAAAGAACAGCCAGGCTTCACTTTGGTCGTCTATGATGCCGCCCGTCCGATGTCGGTGCAACGTAAAATGTGGGCACTTGTCCGCGGAACGGATAAAGTGAATTATGTGAGTAATCCGGCAAATGGAGGAGGACTGCATAATTATGGAATGGCCGTAGACGTGACTATTCTGGATGAGACAGGCAAACCTCTTCCTATGGGAACACCTTTCGATTTCTTTGGGGAAGAAGCTCATACGAATAATGAGGATGCCTTATTGAATGCCGGTAAAATAGGCCGTGCAGCATATAATAACCGTCAGCTGTTGCGCCGGGTCATGAAACAAGCCGGATTCCGTATCATTCCATACGAGTGGTGGCATTTTAATGCTTGTAGCCGGGCAGAAGCCCGGCAAAGTTATCCGGTACTGGATTAATTGACATTCTTTCCGAAAGGAGTCAGCGCAAGGGCAGCCATTTTGAAATGTTGCCTACCCCAGGGAATACCGATGATTGTAATACATAGCAACAGGCCGAACCCCAGGTGAGTCAAACAAATCCAGAATCCCCCCAGTATGATCCAGAGTATATTCATAATGATACAAAGACAACCGCCGGAATTCCCATTATCCGTAACCGTACTACCGAAAGGCCACAAGGCCAGTAAAGCCAGTTTCAGTGTCTGTAATCCGAAAGGAATGCCAATGATCGTGATCATCAGTAGCAGACTTGAGACCAGATATTCGATACTGGTGATCAGTCCACCGAATATTAACCAGATGATATTGCCTAAAAATTTCATATATCAATACATTTATCGTGTTTACAAATGTACCATAAATCTCATTAAAAGCAATAGTTATCGGTTCTGAAATCGATAGTCACCCGTCAGTTAGCGGGTAGGCACTCATTGGATAGCTTCTGCATGCTATCCAGTTCGGCAAAAAATTGTTGTTTAGCCAACTGAAAACTGTCACGTAATTCAGGCTTGACAGGAAGAGAGGGCGGTGCTTCCATATTTAAAGGATTTATCGGTTGCCCGTTCTTATGTACCCGAAAATCCAGGTGTGGACCGGTTGAAAGGCCGGTTGAACCGACATAGGCAATGACTTCGCCCTGCTGAACATGGCTACCTACCTGTATGCCTTTGGCAAACCTACTGAGGTGCATATAGGTGGTGGTATATACGGAGTTATGCTGTACTTTCAGGAAGTTCCCTCCACCATTCTGATATCCTTTGGCTATGACAGTCCCGGCCCCGATACTCTTGACGGGAGTACCGACCGGTGCCGCGTAATCGACCCCGTGGTGTGCGCGATAGCGTTTCAGGATCGGATGAAAACGGGCATTCGTAAAACGTGAGGTGATACGGAAGATATCCAGAGGAGCTTTCAGGAAAGCCTTTCTCAAACTGTTCCCATCCTGATCGAAGTATTCGAAGACACTGTCCTGGGTAAAGGGAATGGCAACAAAATCTTTTCCCTGATGGGTAAATATAGCTCCCTGAATACTGCTTATATTTAAAGCGGTTGTATCGTCTATATAAGCAATATCGTATAGTACGCGGAAAGAATCCCCCTCTTTGACATCATAAAAGTCGATCTGCCAGGCAAAAACATCGGCTATATTAATTGCCAGTAACGGGTTTACACCATTCGATTGCAGTACGTTCCATAGCGAAGAGTTTATAGTACCTTCCACATATTGGCGTTTTAAAGTGATCGGCTTATTAAATTCATAGGCACTGATAGTATCACCGGTAAAATCGATCACGGCATAGTCTGTCTTTGTTTTGGCAAAAGCGATGTAGCGGATTTGGGCGGTACTATCTTGCATGCTGAATGTATAATAGTGCATGCCTGCTTGTAATTTGGTTGGATCCAGCACCTCGAGAGACGATCTGCTGATACTGTCGGCCATAAGAGCGGAAAAACCGAGGCTTGAGAATATAGCGGCAGGGTTATCGCCGTTTTTCATCTTATATTCTTTTATATCCAGTGTATCGATGCAGATGCCGTATTGGTATACACGTTGCAGACTGTCGATCCATTCGCTGTCTACTTCTTCTTCGCATTGTTTAGGTGTGTTTTTACAGGAGATACCTAATATAAATAGTAAAATCAAAATAGGTGCAATGCCCGATCCCTTCATTATATCCTCATTTATAGTTTGTTCGTCGGGTGCAAACTTACAGAAAATAATGTAAAACCTCAGAAGGATGAGGGAGGCTATGCAGGAATGGATTGTTAATGTTAACTAAATACAGTACCTTTGGGGAACAATTTAGATGGATTTGGCGTCTTATCTTTGTAAGTGATATAACAAATAGTATAGATTATGAAAAGAGTGATTTTTTATGTATTGATGCTCCCGATGGTACTTGGGATGATGATTTCTTGTTCTGAAGCCAAAACAGATGCCAAGAAACTGGAAGGTAAATGGAATGTAATAGAGGTGAAAGGTGAAAAGATCCTGAAGGAAGGATTACCCTATATGGAGTTTGATATGGCGCAGAATAAATTGCATGGCAATGCAGGCTGTAATATGTTCAATTCTTCTTTTACATTGGATGATAAAGACATTTCTGCAATAACCATAGCACCGGGTGCTGCAACGATGATGGCTTGTCCGGATATGGCTACAGAAGATGCCATTATGCAGGCTATGGGCAATGTGAAAGCGGTAAAAGCCGGTAGTTCCGAGAGTGAAATGACATTGATCGATCAGGACGGTAATGTTCTGCTTGTTTTATCTAAAAACTAACAGAAATGAAGAAGTATTTATATCTATGCCTGGCAGTTGTGGGAATAGCCGTATTTGCTTCCTGTAAATCACAAAAAGCAGTGGTCGCATCTTATTCCGATTTGAATGGAGAATGGAGTGTGGTAGAACTGAACGGTAAAAAGTTAGACCCGTCAGAAAGTAACCAGCTCATAGTCATTGACGTTGCACGCAACCATTTGTCAGGAAATGCAGGTTGTAACCGTATGAATGGGAATATTGAATATTCGGAAGCCAGAAAAAACATCATTAAGTTTCCTCAAGTGGCAACAACACGTATGGCGTGTCCTAATTTGAAGGGAGAACAGGAGTTTCTGGAAGCTCTGAACAAAGTAGTCCGTTTTGAGGCAGAAGGAAATGTGAAACCTGTGAATACGATTGCTTTTTACGGGACCGATAACGGGAAGCTGATGGTTATCGAAAAGAAATGATAATACAAACATTATAAATTAGAAGAGGTGGCCCTGTTGAAGGAGGCCACCTCTTTTCAGTTCAAAGATAGAGCATAGTCGCATAGTTTTTTGACTTCGCCAATAGTCTCAAAATCTATCTTATTACCATCAATGTATTGTTTAAGCTGCTCTTTGTGTTTAGGGAATATTTTTAAGAATTGTTTTTCGGTAGAGAAACTCTTAAACCCTTTACCTTTTTCAATATAGAATTTATACTTGATCTTGTCTAAAAAAGTATTTGCTTGGTAATCTCCTGAACCATATATGAGATTGCTATAGCCTTCGACAGAAGCTGTTTCTGTTTTACCACCATATGTCAAATCTTTTTTGATTTTCCTTGTTCCATTGTATTGGACAAGGATTTTAGGTTCAGATTGGATTAATTCAGCTGTTTCTTTGCTTGAAACCGGTAGAAAAGTTCTTTCTCCTATTTTGAGAGAAGTAACCATATTCGGATCGGAAAACTCTTTCTTTATCTTATCATTGTCAATGAAGAAAAACTTTCCATTGAATAAATTATAGTTGAGCGGTACATGGAATATTCTTCCGTCTTTGTAATAAACATATCCTTTCGTAAATTCAGGAAAAAGATAAGGTGTATTATCTTCTTGAGAATAAACGTTGAACAATTCGAAACAAGAAATTAAAAGAATTAGAATGTATTTCATTTTGACTTATTTATGGGGTAAATGAATATAGTCGTATAAAATTCCCGTAAATAGTAATCGAGTTAGTAGAGCTGTGAAGCTCTACTAACATAAAAAGTTATCGTTTTATTTTAATAGCTGCACCTGAATTTCATACAACCGTCTTGTTTCAGGAACACCTTCCGGTCTGAAAGTTGTATTAATAACCATATATTGATGTGGTTTGGTGAAATCTCCAGGGGCACCTAAAGTCGGTGCTCCGTTAACCGGTTCCACCCGGCATGCATACATATCTTCCAGGATAAGTTCTATGACTAATGCGTCTTGCCTTACCGGTACGATTGCGGAACGATATTTACCTGTTTCAACTTCTTCAACGAATACGGGGTGTAGATTGTCACCATTAAAAGCAGATGCTACAAACAGATGTCCTTTGTTGGGTGTTGTGTACATCACGTTTGCAGGAGAAAAGACATGGATTATATATTTCTTCCCGTCAGGGGCAGAACTGTCGTCCACAACTTCCAATGTATTTTGTACGAACATCGTTTCTCCCGTTTTTAGCACTTTACCCATGATAGTAACATCTGAACCGGTGTTATTGGTATAATCTATTCCGTTTTGGAAACTTTCACTGATAAGCGTTTGAGCAAGCCAGTTTTCTAACCACTGACCTTTTCCGTCGTTATGGTTTACTTGCCAGATCTTGTTTGTAAACAGTTCACGGACACGGACTTTAGCCAGGCCGGAACCCAAATTCACGTTTGTATAAATGGATTCGGGTACTTCATCGTAGACTAATCCGCTTTGACAACCTGATAGAACTGTCAGGCAACATACTGCTGCGATTAATATATTTTTAAGTTTCATACTTATTTCTGTTTAAATGTTATTGATAGCTTCTGTTTTCCCAACCCGGATTCTGAACCAGATTCTTGTCACTTTCCAAAGTTGTTTTTGCAAAAGGAAGTTTATAAAACACTGCGTTGTTGAATTTGCGTTCGTAATATGAGTTATCTATCGGACGCACTTCGAAGTACGGAGTGAAATATTTAGGATCTGTTTCCGGTGCCGGATAGCCGTTATCTTCCACTTTTTCGCTTTCGATACCCTTGCGGAAAATAAACATACCGGAAGAAGGCTTGTTTAATTCTTCGATTACAGTTTTACCTTCTGATTCACCCCATCTGAGCAAATCGAAATAGCGGTGAGACGGCACTTCGAATGCAAATTCAATACGGCGTTGCAATTGGTATTCTTCCCATAAATTATGTCCGACAACAGATGCATCGAAGTTGTCCAAGCCGGCACGATTACGGATCTGGTTAATAGCATCTACAACCTCACTTTCTTTTCCTCCCAGCTTGTATGCAGCTTCGGCCATATTTAGCAGTGCTTCGGCGTAACGTACCATGAAGAATGAAATAGATGTTTGTTTTGTCTCCAGGGTTCCATCTTCCTTAAATTTTCCGGGAACATATTTAGCAGTATAATATCCGGTCATCGAAGACTGGCCGCGGCCTGCTATTTCCAGTTTTTCCGAAGATTTGTAAGTGGTATGCAATGCGCTGTATTTTTCAGTTTTTGTTGGTACCGAATAATCGATCCATACACCAACCAGACATTTTTCAACTCCTTCTTTATCTGCATAATAAGAACCGTCATAAAGTACAGTCGTATAGAAACGTTTGTCTCTGTCGGTATACATCAACTGATAATCTTTTGTTGTTGCTTTTAAAGCTCCGTTTGCTCCGGCTTCAACCCCCATCTCTTTAGCTTGCTGTGTTTTCCACCATTGCATCCATTTGCCTGTTGCTTTGTCTTTCTGGTAATAACAGTCGACTAACTCCTGGGTAGGATAAGCACCTCCATGATCTCCGCCCCAGTCAGGACTATGATCGGTCGTTGCCCCGTACATTCTTCCTCCGGGATGTGCATAATTAGCCGGGTTAAATCCGCTTCTGTTGGATTCATTGAACATCATCGGCCAAATAGACTCAACAGAGGTATGACCTGTTGCTCCGTTGAACAGATTCCGGTAATCCGGATCTAACGAATACTTGCCGATAACAGATTTGGCTGCATTGTAGGCAATCTGATAATAATGATTCGCATCTTTGGTGAACCTGTAAAGAGCTTTGCTTTTGTCTGAACCAGCCAGCTTGTCATACAGACCTTTAGATGACGCTGCCGCAGCACAGGCAGCAGTCAGGGCAGCACGTGATTTCAACACCTGAACAGCATCTGCATTAATCAGACCTAATGTCGGTTTGCTGGTCATTTTGCCAAAGTATTCCAATGATTTGTCATAATCGGCCAGAATCTGGTCGAAGACTTCCTCACGGGTATTTTGTGCGAGCATTGTCTCATCAAATATGGTCATAGAGTTTGTAACGATAGGTAATCCTCCCCAGTACCTTTCCATATCGAAATAAAACTGAGCTCTGAAGGCATAACTTTCTGCCATTAGTTGATCTCTTGCTTCTTCGGTCATATTCGGAACACTGGGAATTCGTTCGATGGCAAGGTTGACCTGACGAATATTTTTGTAGCCGTCTCCCCATGGAGCTCCTGTCAGGCTGGTAATGCCGGTTAATTCATCATACCGCCTATTGTTAAAGTCATATTGGCGGAAGGTAGTCTGGTCACGGTCAACATTACCGACTGCGTTGTCAGACCATTGTTCTGATCTGAAAGCATGATTGGCACCGGCAGGAGTCCACAGGTAAAATTGATTGACAAAGGAACGGGACAACTGCGGGTTTTCCCAGAACTGGTCTTCGAAAACGCTGGTAGTCGGTTCGATTCCTAATGGATCGCAACTCGAGAAACATACGGCTGCGAGTAACGCGAATATATTTATTTTCTTCATATTTCTTAATTTGTCTGTTGTGATTACAATGTTAATGTAGCACTGAGTGTGAAAGAGCGTTGGGTAGGATAGCTACCGAATTTATTTCCGCCCCAGATCGAGTTGGCCGGCAGATATTCCGGGTCCGTTAAATTTTTGAACGGATTACTTTTCTTAACCCAGGTATGTACATTGTTGGCAATGAAGTTCAGCTGTAAACCTTTGATGTAGCTTACGTTTTTAAGTACTCTTCGTTTTAAATCGTAACTTACGCTGATATTCTTGAGCTTCAGGTAAGATGCGTCATATACCCAAGAATCGACAAAGCTGTATCCCCAGCCATAAGTGGAGTTGGTAGGCAACGGCAGCTTGTTTGTGATCGGGTTGCTTGGTGTGTAAGATTCCTGCCACAGGTATTTAGCGTATTTCCAATAGTAATCCTGTTGTGAACGGGCAGGAGAGACTACATCTCCGGTAACGTTGGCGGCTCCCTGCAGGAAGATTTCAAAGCTGAAATCTTTCCAGCCCAGGCCAAGTGTGATACCGTACAGCGTTTGTGGAACTTCGCCGCCTCTTTCATCCCAAACCTGGTCGCCGCCGTTCAATACACCGTCACCATTGATATCTTGCATCCTGAATGTACCGAGAGTGTGGTTACGGGTGAAATGCAGGTAGGAATTGTACATATCTTCATAAGATGTGAACAGGCCGTTTGTTTGCCATGCTACTGTATAAGTTTTCACTTGGTTTCTTTTACCCAGATTCGTTAAGTTCGGATAGTAATAGTCAGTATCTTCTTTGGTGTGTCTTACCGTTATTTTATCCCAATAGGTGTAGTTAGCTCCGATTTTATAAGTGAAATCACCGATCTGGTCATTCCAGTTTAAATTGAATTCAACACCACCTTGATGCGTGGTCACGTAAGGAGCATTCATTTTCGGGGTATTGGGCAAACCCAGGACAGGCGTGTAAGTCAGTTTAGGATTCATATCCATTTCGTCACCTTTGTTCAGATATAAATAAGTATCGAATGAACCGCTTAACCGATCCTTGAAAAATCCGAAGTCAACTCCACCACTGATCTGTTGCGATTCACCCCAGGTCAGATTGCTGGATACGTTACTTTCTTTCCAGGCGGAGCTTGAACTCATGTTTTCACCTGTCAAGATAGTTTTTGACAACTCATACTGGTTCATATAACTGAACGGTTCTGAAAGTTCTTTACCAACCACACCATATCCGGCGCGGATCTTGAACATATTGATATAATCCGTGTTGATGATATCCTTGATAAAGCTTTCTTCTGTCAGAACCCAACCGCCTGATATTGCATAGAAAAATCCCCAACGCTTGTCCGGGTGGTAGCATAGAGAACCGTTATAGTTTGCGCTAAATTGCAACAAATATTTGCTGTCGTAATCATATGAAACACGTCCGACCCAGCTTGCCGAACCCCATTGTCCTTCTGTACCACTCATACTTTCCATGGTTGATCCGCCGTCTATTTGCGGATAGAAAGTGGTCGGATAACCATATTTTTTAGCCATGGTTTTGTTGGTATTTCTTACCTGGCTTTGGTAGTTGGCCATGGCCGACAGATTATGCTTACCAAAAGAACGGTTATAATCCACCTGGAAGATACCGGTTGTCAAAGAATAGTTATTCCATGTCTGTGTCAGATGGGCATCATTCGGGTTGAAGTTATTTTCCTGTGTTGCATACGGATTTGCATATACTCCTTCTTCCGGATGTTTGAAGACTTTGTTCATAGAATAACTGTGGTTGAAGTTGAGGCTTGCGCTGGCTGCCAGACCTTCTACCCAGGGTATATTCCATTTTAATCCCATACTGGCCTGTAAACGGTAGTCGTCTGTATTATTAAAACCATTGCGCAGTCTGGAGTCCAAACCTCCGGCTCTGTCCAAACCGGTTGTCCAGTTACGTGGTATTGAATGGATTTCATCACCTTCAATCAAAACCGAGTTGAAGATACCGTCGCCGCCTTCCGGTTGTTTCTTTTTAGCCATGATCCCATTCAGGTTCATGGTGAACCGCAGGCTTTTGTCTTTAAGCAAAAAGGCTTCCGTATTGACGATGGCATTGTACTGTTCGTAGTTATACGTATCGCTGATACCTGACTGGTTTAAATATCCTAAACTGGAATAGTATCTGACGCGTTCGCCACCACCACGTACACTTATGTTCGTTTGTGTCATCGGCTGTGTGTTGTTGAACCAGTCCCAGGGATCTTCATATGTATAGTAGTTGTTAATGTCACCGCCCTGGGTTACAAACGGATTGAACAGATCGTTTACATCTTGTAATGAATATCCCATATTATATTTCTGGTTGACCATATCGGTGATTTCCTGGCGGCCATATCCTTGCTGGCTCAGATGCCCCATATAATATTTGGACAATTGTGTCGTATTGTATGCCGGATTTTCTTCCATATTGGCTGCATACAATTCATTTTTCATATTCACATAGTCCCATGAGCTCATAGATTTAGGTCTGTAAGAGGGAGTCATAAGTGTGAACTTTTGGTTTACCGTGATATCCAGGGAGCCTTCCTGGCCTCTTTTCGTCGTTACCACTACTACACCGTCGCTGGCACGCGGACCATATACGGCTGTAGCCGATGCATCTTTCAGAATAGTCATGGAAGCGATATCTTCCGGACGCAGACGGTTAAAGAATACTTCACCCTGTTCTGTTTCCATTACTACATCGTCGACTACATACAAAATATCGCTACCACCACGGATCCAAATCTTAGAAGTTTCACCCGGAGCACCGGAACGTGCCTGTGAGATGATACCGGCTACGCGGCCTCCCAAACCGTCGCTGACGGAAGTCACCGGCAATTTGGCAATCGATTCCATCTTTACGGTAACGGCAGAAGCGGTCAATGTCTTGGCTTTCTGTACGCCGCTGAAACCGGTTACGACTACTTCGTCCAGGGTCTGTGAGTCCTCCATTAACTTTACATTAATAGATGCCTGACCTGTGTACTTGATTTCCTGCGTAGTGTAACCGATGAAAGAGATTTGGATGATGTTTCCTTGTTTTACACCCTCTAATGTGAAATTACCGTCCATGTCGGTAATAATACCGTTTGTGGTTCCTTTCACAATGACTGAGGCTCCGGCTACGGGACCGAATTCATCTTCTACTGTTCCTGTCACTTTCCCGTTTTGTTGGGAAATGCTCACACTCGGTCTAATGGGTGTTGTGTCGGCTTTTATGCTCTCGGGAGAACATAATATGCCTGCAAACAGCATTAAACCAATCGGTTTGAAGTTTTTTAGCATAATGTGCGTTTTTAGTTTAATATTAATATGTATAGGTAAAAAAACTCTCTGATTTTGTTTTGGTATTTTTCTGATGGTTGGAAGAGCACACTTCCAGTCATCGGAAGAACACTCTTCCGGTCACCGGAAATGATTTATTCTATTTCCGGCCTGTCGCTTCCTCCAACTGTCAGCACGTAGGGGAAACGGTTGCGGCGGGGTTCGCTTACTAAAAATTTTGTATTACCGCTTGACTGGGTCGCAATTTCCAGATAGTAAGTACCGGCTGCCAAAGGCGGAATGATGAAAGAGAAATAGGATGGATCGTTGCGTAACAACGAGGCTACCGGAACCTTTGTCTCTGTTTTGTCTGCTATGGAAACAAAATAGAAACCGACTTCTTTCCCTTCTTCGCCGATAATTCTTACGCGGTTTCCTTCTCCGTTCAGGCCGCCTCCCGGTGTGATCTGATTGTTTACGCTTCCTGTCGTTACATCTGTCACTACTGTTATGACCGGTAGACCTTCAGATGTTCCGGAGATGATGACAGTTATATTGTCGAGATCTTTTTTTAGTTCGGCGAGGGGAACACTTCGTAGAACGACCTTGTTTTTCGTTTGATTGAATTTCGCATCCGGACCGATGAACGGGCCGTCAGCTCCTAATGAGTTAGTCGTAAAACCAAATTCTACGGTAGAAGCATTGTATAATTCGATTTTTGCCTGTTCTTTCAGGGCGTTGTAAGCACTTTCCAGTTCTGAGGCAGAGAATTTACTGTTTGCTGCGGCTAACTGGCAAAGAGCTTTTATGTCTCTGTTTGCCTGATAAACAATATTACAAGTGAAGTCGTCTTCGCGTTCAGTCAATTTGTTCGGTGTTAATTTTCCTGTAATGCTGCGCATTTTAGGTTCTGTTGCTGCCATATTAATATTAGTTTATTTAGTCCTTGGAGAACTAAGTACTTTAACGAGGTTTTATTTACTTTTGAAGTAGATTGAACTCTTAAAATGGTGTTTGACATGAATTAGCATGCACTTATAGAGATGAAATGTTAATTGATTTAGTTAAAAAAACGATATTTCAAATAAATATTATTGTTATTTAAAATTAATCTATATTTTTGCGGGGTAAAACAACCTTAGTTCTCCAAGGACTAGGGTTGTTTTGTTTTGTAATGTAAATGATTCAAAGTGTATGGTCGCCTTGTTTATTCTGGGGGTAAATATTGTGTTGATTTTATTTTTATAAATAATGTTGTCTGTATTGTGATTTTTTTTATATGTTTGCGAGATTCTTGATTGGAGTTTTGGAATATATATTATGAATTCATTTAGTTACAATAGAAAATTTCTTACCATAGGCTGCATCTAAGAGAATAGGTGGGAAGATGTAGCCGTGTTTTTTAACCACGCATTATATATTCAGTTGTTTTAATCTTCTAATACATTTATACTATGAAATCAAGTGTCTTATATTTTATATTGATTATGGCTGTTTTAGTTGGCTGTACAAATGATAATGAACCAGTATTGGATCAGGTTATTAATCAAAATGAAGTAAATATCAATCAATTAAAGCAGATAGCAGCAAGTTCCGGCTGGCGTGTTTCTCCGAAAGTGGAGATAGGGGATAGGACAACTCCGTTGACAGAGGCGGAGATAAAGAATTTCCAAGAAGATTTGCACAGCTATTCTGGCTATCCTAGGAAAGAGGAACGGGAGATTGAAATAGTGCTGGTTGGGAATCAGTATACATTTTTATTACCGTTTACATCGGAACTTATAACGAAGGCAACGGGTGGATCTACAATAGTGTATGCTACTTATGGGTATTGTTTTGGAAATACTTGTAATCAGGTTCCGATAAAAGTTTTTTATGATTTGGATGAAAATGGCAATATAACTTATGCTTTCGGTGGTACTAGTTCTGATTATAATCTTTGGAGTAAAGAAGGTATAGAATGTGGCTTTTGTAATAAACTGATACTATATTCAACTGCATATTATGAATGTAGCTGGAGTAATGAAAGCGTTGCTCTTACGATATGGGCAAATCAACAAACGTATTGGAATTGGACAGGTTCGATTTCCCATTGTACTTCAACTAGTCACAAACATTTTATGATAACTGGCTCTGTTAATATAAAAGGTGGCTATACAAGGTTTGAAACAGAAGATGTTGGAGAAGGAGCTTGGTCTCCTATTATTACAACAGGAATATAGTAGAACAAACAAAAGTAGTCGATCAAATTGAAGAATTTTTCGACTACTTTTGTTACTACAATAATAAATCTATTCTTTGACTATCATCTCTTTCTCGAAGCGTATAAGTTTGCCATTTTGAGTACCTCCTTCTATAACTACTGAATAAGGACTATCTCCATCTGCCGTGTAAAATTCGACAAATGCTTTCCCTCGTCTATTGGTTTGGATATTAGGATTCCAGTAGATTGTAGTACGTAAATCGTGACTCTCGCTGTTTTTCAGTTGTGGAGTCTCATACTTGGGAGAATAGAAAGCCACCGGTTTCTGATGGCCCAGTAACTGTACTTGTTGTATGTTTTTGGGCATGTAATCGTATGGTTCTGCTTCTTTTTTTAATGTAATGGCGATAAAAGCTGATCCGGTCATAGGGAACCATGCTAATCCTTCTGCGGCTTCTTTGTTGTAGTCGATTTGTTCAATATCTCGTAATTGTAATGTCTCTAATATCATTTTAGCAGTTTGTGTATCATAAATTGGAAATCCATTTAAAATGATCTGAATAGGCTTTGGAATAGGACCTCCTAGTTCCTTTATTTGGAATAAACCTTGTGGTAGAGCTATTAGTCCAGGTAGTCTGGATGCTAAAAATGTGGGAAGCTCTATCATCGAAGACTGTTTAATATCTTCCTCTTTGATGGTTATAGCACTAGGGATACTTTCATAAGGTGTCTTATATACTTTTTTTCTGGCTGTTACCATAACATCTTCCAAGAATATATTACGTATGCCGTTTTCGTATGTCATTCTTCTGTTTGTCTTGTCCAAAAATTCAACTGATGCCGGAAGATCGGAATAGATGTAGTTTGCTGTACATTGGGCGCTATGAGAACGGACAGGCCATATTTGATCGGCTTCCGGAAAGGTTTCCGGGTCGAGTGACAGCAGAACATTCCTGCCATTCTTTTTCGTTGTAGCCTGTATGTTGTAGATGGTACTGTCCGGGAACTCGAAAAAATCGAACTCGAACTTACCGTCTTCTCCGGCATGAATCTCTTCCAAAACCCTTTCTTTTGGGATATGGATTTGTATTTTGGCATTGGCAATCGCTTTGTTGCCGACCAGCCGTTTAACGGAGCCGGTAATTCGTTGGCTGGTTTCGGGGAGGATAGCCGGTTGTTTGTAGTTGGCTGTCAATGCGTTTTCTACATTATATTTTCGCCATCCTTGTGTCAGCATCAACAGGTCCAGTCCCTCTTTGCGTGCGTTATTATCTCCTCGGAAGTACCATCCCGGATCTTCGATATACCCTTTCAAATCGGAAGAAAGCAGGAGAGAGGTGTATATGGTATAGGAGGAATCAGGCAGGATATCGGCATTGTCGGTGACGGCGAGAGAGAAGTTCCCTTGAACAGGTTTACCTTCTACATCTTGTAATGTGATATCCAGACGTACTTTTTCCCTTTGGGTATATGTTTCCTTATCAGTCTGTATATGGGCTGTAACTTGTTTTTCAGATTGAACGAATACCTGGCGTTCGCTGATTATTTGACCTTGTGAAGAAAGTAATAACAGATGTATGATGCCAGGCGAGAATGCCTTCTTGTCGATACTGATCCGATGGGTTTGGCGGAAAGGTTGTACAAACAGCGGGAAACCTCGTTGGTGAATTAGCAAAGTCTGTGTTTCGTCGGTTGCGATTCCGTTGGAGTAAAGGATATTTATATGATAGTCAGAGTAGCTTTCTTCTATATTCAGTGTACTTATGTTCATTTCGGGGGCAGGCAGTTCAAAGCGTTTTTCAACACCGGTTTTAGAGATACACTCTGCATAATACTTTTTACCTGTTTCCGGAATCCAACTGAAGCGTCCCATACCGGCATGTAGCGTTTGGAAAGAGCAGATTTCTTTTCCGGCTTCGTCTTTAACGGTTCCGGTTATGTCTTCAGATAGCCCGTAAGTATTTAGAGCTTTGAAAGCCATTGTCGATGAAACTCCGGCAGGCAGGTTTCCTCCTTCAGGCAGGAAATCGACGTGGTAGTCGTTGGCCGGAAGCGAAACGGGCAGGAACTGCTGGAAGTTTGCTGCTTCCAGTTTGATGACTTTATGCTTATATTTGTCCGGAGATATTTTGAACCGGGATTGTTTTCCCTCTGTCCAGTATTCAATTTTGCCGTTTTCGTCGTAAATGGATACGTTTTCCATTGAAATTTCTTCTTTTGTGAGGGTATTGGTCAGTCCGATCAATCCTTTAATTTGGTTTTGTTGTGGCTTCCCTTCAAAAGTGACGGTTGTTGTCAGAGAGTGGCTGAAAGGGGAAACGATATGTATCGGTTTGCGGAAAAAGTATTCCTCTCCGCTGTTCGTCATGTAACGGGTATAAGCCCTTATGATATATTCTCCGGCAGGGATATCTTCCTCCAATGGCAGATAACCATAAAACAAGCTGTCTTTATCCTCTCTTATTTTGACTCTTGAGACTACGTTCCCAAAAGGATTGATAAGTTCGGAATAGATATAGCGGCTGGTGGTTTCCGGTTGGTTGTTAACGGCATTCACCAGATATGCCCTGAACCAAATCGTATCACTGCAGGCATAGACCGATCTGTCTGTATGTACATGAATTTTTTCGTTAGGGAACAGGCTGCTTTGCTGCCAAAGTCTATTGCTGATAGTATCTGGGGATAAATTGTTCTGGGCAACGGAGACGAAGGTTGTCAGAGTAGATAATATAAGGTATACGGCTTTTTTCATAACATTCTTTATTTGCTGTAAATATGCAAATAAATATTTTATTTTGTCACCAATTTACTTGTGATATTATAATTTAACCGGAATCTTTAAAGTAAACCGGCTCCCTTTCCCTTCTTCTGACGAGATCAGGATATCACCTTCCAAACGTTCGGCAATCGTTTTACAGATGGAAAGACCTAAGCCTGTTCCCTGGGCGAATTCGTCTTGCTTATAGAAACGTTCAAATACTTTTTCGATGGCTTCCTGGGAAATGCCGATACCGGAGTCTTCTACATAGATATAGACATTGTTTTCTTCTTTTTTGAATTCATATCCCAGTTTGATATATCCTTGTTTGGTGAATTTTACTGCATTATTGATGAAGTTCGTGATCACTTGGGTAAACCTGAAACGGTCGACATAGACATTGATCTCTGCGGAAGGTGCATCTTTAATAAACTGAATATGCGGGGGAATAAGTAACAGGTGCGTCTGGTAGATTTCGTCGATCAGATCATTTAACCTGAATGTTTCGAAGTCAAATGTCATGCGTCCCGATTCGATACGGGATAGTTCCAGGATATCATTGATCAGTTTTAAAAGCAGATCGCTGTTTTTATTGATCGTGTCTTTAAATGTCTCTTTCTCCTCTGGTGTAAGATCGCTTTCCTCCTGCAGCAGATTGGAAAAGCCGACGATCGCATTTAAAGGAGTCCGTATTTCATGACTCATATTTGCCAGGAAGGCAGATTTCATTTTATTGGCTTCCTCCGCCTTTTCTTGTAAGACCTTCAACCTGTCTTCTTTATCCTTGAACGATTGTATGTTCAGGCACAAACCTATGACAGTCTGTTCAGCGTCAGCCTTATCTTCTCCATGATTATAGCGTAATTCCCACCAGCAATACTCTTTACTATTAAAATTGAACCGACATTGGATGGTCGTTTCTTCCCATATCCCGGCATAAATATCCCGGATGTGGCTACGTAAATGTTCCCGGTCGTCCGGATGTGTTATAGCTAATAAATCCGTAAGAGACATTTCCCTGGGATCGATCTTATTGTCTATAAAGAAATCATCTTCAAAGATAAAACGTCCTTTTTCCAGTTTCCAGGCGTATGTATTACCTCCTTCCAAAGCCAATCGGAGGAAACGCCTTTCCTTGAACAGGTTTGTTTGTATTTGCTTTTTGCGGTTGAACTCCCGTTTATACATGAGAATTAATTGGGCGATAATATATATGATCAGTAGTATGAATAAACTACCCCCGATGATCATCGCTTTATGATAACGTTCATAGAACGGAAGATTATAGATGACGCTGCCTTCCGGTAAATCTCTTTTTTTTATATTGAAACGTCCCATTTCGTTCCAGTCGAAAGCATAGGTTTTGGGACTTTCAATAATGGAATAGTTGGTAGGTGACGCGCCTTGTAAAATATCGGCGGCTCTTTCCGAAACGATATCTGTTTGTATATCCAACGTTGTAAAATACCCTCCGGTAATACCTCTGTCATCATTAAATCCATTATTGATGACAGTGAAATTGGGAACATTCGCCAGGCGGCCTATAGTCAGGACATCAAAGTCGAGGATGATCTGCAGACATGCCGTATAAGGCTTATTCTGAAAAATGGATAACAAACTCTGGGCCGAAAGATAGGCTGTTTCAGTAGTATATAGAACAGATTTGCCAGGTTCACCAGGGCAAATATCGTCGGGATATTCATTTCTCTTTTGATGAAATAAGCCTATTCGCAGGGTTCTGCCGGTATCTTTGATATCTTCCTGGATAGCTCTGAACGACTCTCTGCTCATAAAACGGGTATTCTTGAAAAACAGAATATTGGAAGGACCGTATAATTTCTCTATCAGTTCAATGGTCTTCATGTAGTTGGGTTTATCCCAGAAGCCGGTGAAGTTAGGATGTTGTTTCAGCAAGGACCAGTTAGGAAAGTTTACTCCCGAAAAGACAACAGGCGTAGTCTTTCCCAGCGGGTGGTTGCAAGCCATTAATGTATAGGTAGCCTGGTCGTCGTTGACCAGAATGATATCGGGATTCCAGCTTTTGATAGAATCTAAATAATGATACATACGATCATTTTCTTCTTCCTCATTGTAACGCTCGCAGTCCAGATAAAAAGTCTGTGTGTTTGTCGGGATATTCTTTTTCTCCAGTTTTTCGGCAATCAGGTCGCTAAAACTGGAATATGTAATGAGATCCTCCGTATAAGAATGGAGGATGAGTACTTTATAGGGGGAGTTGCTACCGGCAGCCTCTATATAATCCTTTATTCCAACGGAGAATAAAAGAAGGAACAGCAATATGTGCCAAAAACGTTTCAAGAAATCTTCTATTATTAGCCCTGATAACTGATTAATATGATAACATTACAACAAACAGTGCTATGCCTGCAATAATATAGGACATAACACTGCTGTTCTATTTCTTGTTATGAGTTGGCAAAGATAATTAAAAACCTAATAGAATCAACGCTTATCGATTCTTTGTTGCTTTTTGTGGGTAATCCGGATACAACAAGTACTTTTTTCGCATTTCTTTATACTTATCCAATTCCGGTTGCCAGCTGTCCCGGATCTCTTGCTCTGATAATCCCCTGACAATCTGATAGCGGAGTTCCTTGGTTCCGGCGAGCAAGTCGAACCATTGCGGGCGGGAGAAAAAGAAAGCCTGTTCATTCCCTGCCTTATTATAGAAATCGAGGAAGAAATGGAGTGTCAACCCTCCTTCAAAAGGGTATTCCCGGAGATCGACGCCATAACATTCTTTGTCCTTTTGTAATGGATTGGTATCAAAGCCGGGTAATGAAACAGGGGTGAATGCAAAATCACCATATTTTCTGTCCGGAAATCCGATAACCTGGAACGGATAATAAGTTCCGCGCCCGATACTGATATTGGTCGCTTCGAAAAAACATAAAGACGGGTACAGCCGGATTGACTGGTCGTTCGGCAGATTGGGAGAAGGCTTGACAGGAAGCCAGTAAGGATCGCCATGCTGCCAGTTTTCCATTTTAACGATATGAAGTTTACAGCTGTCCGGCGAACTTTTCAACCAGCCTTCGCTGTTTATCATCCAAGCCAGTTCTCCGACTGTTAAGCCGTGTAATAATGGAATAGGATCGACACCTACAAACGACTCAAAACCTTTCTGACGGACCGGCCCGTCTACAAAATCATTCGGGTTCGGACGGTCGAGCACGATAAACTCGACGCCATTTTCAGCACAAGCCTCCATGACATAATGCATCGTACTTATATAAGTATAAAAACGGGCACCTACATCCTGAATATCGAAGACGATAACGTCCAGTCCGCTTAATTGCTCGGCTGTCGGCTTTTTATTTTTTCCATAGATAGAGACGATTGGGACACCCGTTTTCAGGTCGCGGCTGTCTTTTACCTCTTCTCCGGCATCGGCAGTGCCACGGAAACCATGTTCGGGGGCAAATACTTTTTTTACATGGATACCCCGTTCCATCAAAGCATCCAGTAAGTGTTTTTGCTGTTTTTCCAGGATAGATGTCTGGTTCACAACCAATCCGACTTGTTTATCTTTCAATAAGCGGGTGACCACATCCATACGCTCGGCACCCAGAACCAAAGCCCCCTGGGTGGTTGTAGCCTGTAGTTGTGGCATGAGCAGTATGCCGATAAACCAAAGTGTAAGCCTGAAAACTGTTTTCATAATCCGTATCCTACTGTTTTATTGCATGCAAAAGTAGCAAATGTTCGTCTTATTAAAGCTATGAAACGATTAAATGTGTTTATATTTAACATGTTTGCCTTGAACTATCACGCTTCTTTTTATGTTGGATAATTACAAACAAAAAGAATAATCATATGGCAACAAGACTTCCAAAAATCAAAGAAAAAGCGAAAACCGAAGCTTTAGTGTTAGATCATAAAGATGAACGGTATCCTGTGCAACAGGTGGCAACGGATGGTAAAGTGACAAAAAAAGAGGTGAAAGAGGCGGTGAAGGAGATCAATCCCGATTTGAATAGTCTGGGCAGCAGAGGATAGTTTTTATTCGTCGGATAATGATAGTCAATATAAAATATCTGTATCTTCGCAGTCGGATTAAGAATAAAGCGTAGATAAAATGAATCCTATTGATATTATCTCAAAATATTATCCGGTCGGATCGGATGCTTATCATATATTGGTTACCCATAGCCGGAGTGTGACGGATAAAGCATTGAGCCTGGCACACATGCATCCGGAAATGAACCTGGATATTCCTTTTATTGAAGAAGCGGCTATGCTTCATGATATAGGTATCTTTTTGTGCAATGCACCGGAAATAGGTTGCTTTGGCAAGGCCGAATATATCTGTCATGGTTATCTGGGCGCCGATCTGATGCGTAAGGAAGGTTTTCCGCGGCATGCCCTGGTTTGTGAACGGCATACCGGGACCGGTATTACCGCTGCAATGATAGAAGAGAGGCATCTTCCGCTTCCTTCACGTGTAATGGTTCCGGTATCGTTGGAAGAACAACTCATCTGTTTTGCCGATAAGTTTTACAGTAAGACAAAACTGGATAAAGAAAAGCCGGTTGAAAAAGTAAAACAGAGCCTTTCGAAGTATGGAGAGGAGACCGTTATACGTTTTGATAACTGGTGTAAACTCTTTTTAGGGGAATAAAAGCTAAAGGGCTCATTAATTTATTATACATTTGCACGCTGTAACGATTCAGTTGACAGTTGACAGATGACTTCGTTTTCACCTGTCAACTGTCATCTGTCAACTGTCAACTTAATTAATGAGACACAGAGGGCTATTTATCCTATTATATTTCCTCGCCGGGGCTTTGATGATGTATTCGCAGGAGCTGGTTGCCCCGCGGGATACCGTATTGCCTTTAAATGGGGATACGATAGTTCCAGCCGTCACGGACAGTACGGTCCTTGCCGCCGATTCTACTCAGTCCAAAAAGGTCGGGCTCGATGCTCCGGTAGTTTATCAGGCAAAAGACTCTATGGTCATGACTGCCGGAAACTGGGCATATCTGTACGGCGAAGGAGATGTCAAATATCAACAGATCGGGTTGCAGGCTGAGAATATCGAAATGAGCCTGGACAGCAGTCTGGTATTTGCCAAGTTCGGTCTCGACTCCATTGGCGATGAGTTCGGTTATCCCTTGTTTAAAGACGGCGATCAGGAGTACGAATCCAAAACGATGCGTTATAACTTCAATACCAAGAAGGGATATATTACCGATGTGATTACCCAGCAGGGAGAAGGCTTTGTTACTGCCGGACGCACCAAGAAGATGGATGACGATGTCCTGAATATGGTGGGGGGGAAATATACCACTTGCGACGAACACGATCATCCTCACTTTTATATCCAAATGACCAAGGCAAAGGTCCGCCCCAAAAAGAATATCGTGACCGGGCCTGTTTATATGGTGATCGAAGATGTTCCGTTGTATCCTATCGGTTTGCCGTTCTGTTTCTTCCCTTTCTCCAGTACCTATTCCTCAGGTGTGATCATGCCGACCTATCAGGATGATTCCCAGCGTGGTTTCGGTTTAAGGGACGGTGGATATTATTTTGCATTGAGCGACTATATCGATCTGGCGGTAACCGGAGAAATCTATACGAAAGGTTCCTGGGGGCTTCAGGCGCAGTCTTCCTATAAAAAGAGATATCTTTTCTCCGGTAATTTCAATGCCGCTTATCAGGTTAGTAAGTTCGGAGATAAAGGGCTGGCCGACTATAGTTTGACGAAGGACTTCCGGATAAACTGGACGCACAGCCAGGACCCTAAGGCGAATCCGTACCGGACATTCTCCGCAAGTGTCAATTTTGCGACTTCCAGCTTCGACCGTAACAGTGCAATGGGTATCTATAACCCGAACACGACGAACAATACAAAAGGTTCCAGTATCAATATCACGCAACGTTTCCCGAATAATCCGCTGACTCTTTCGGCAACCATGAACGTAAACCAGAATTCCAAAGACTCGATGATCTCTGTGACCTTGCCTGACCTGACCATTACTTTGAGCCGTATATTCCCGTTTAAGCGGAAGAATCCGGTAGGTAGAGAACGTTGGTATGAAAAGATATCCATGAGTTATTCCGGATATTTCAGGAATAGTATTACGACAAAAGAAAACCTGTTGTTCAAATCGAATATAATAAAGGACTGGAAGAACTCGATGGAGCATAGCATTCCGGTCAGTGCGACATTTACAGCATTCAAGTATATCAATATCTCTCCTTCGTTCAATTATAAGGAAAGTTGGTATACCAGCAAGATCACAAAGCAATTCGATCCGCAGTTGAATACATTGGTAAACCGCGATACAACTTACGGATTTTATCGTATTTACAATTATAATGCCTCTTTATCTGCCTCTACGACTTTGTATGGTTTTTATAAACCGCTTCCTTTCCTGGGCGATAAAGTACAGATGATCCGTCATCGTTTCGAGCCTTCCGTCAGTATCAGTGCGGCACCCGACTTCGGTGGCAGTATCTTCGGCTTCTATGATCATTATCAGTATATCGATTCCAATGGCGATCCGATCGATTATGTTTATTCACCTTTTGCTCATAATGGTTCTATCCCGAGCGGAAAGCAGGGAAGTTTGAATTTCTCGCTGGATAATAACGTCGAAATGAAGGTCAAGTCGGATGCAGACAGTACCGGTTTTAAAAAGATCAGCCTGATCGATAAATTGTCATTAGGCATGAGCTATAATATGGCGGCGGACTCTTTCAAATGGAGTGACTTATCTGTCGGATTACGTTTGAAGTTCTCAAAAAGTTATACATTGAATCTGAACGGAACATTTGATACCTATACCTATGGTGCGGATAAAAACGGTAAGCCGGTCAGATTGGATATCCCCCGTTGGAAAGCAGGTAAAGGGATCGGCCGTTTGCGTTCGACAGGAACCAGCTTCTCCTATACATTTAATAACGATACGTTCAAGAAGTGGTTCGGTGGAAAGACGGACAGTAATATTCCCGAGGAAAATGCAGGTGACGGCGAACTGGAAAACCTGACAGCGGAAAATCAGGATGGAGAGAATGCCGATGCTGAGGGAACACAGGAAGGCGGACGTTTACGCGGAAAGAAAAAAGATACCGGCGAGTACGATGCCGATGGTTATCTGATCTCCAAGATCCCCTGGAGCCTTTCCTTTAATTACAGTATGCAGCTGCGTTATGGCGATTTCGATCCGAACCGGTTGGAGTATAAGTATAAGCTGACCCATGCGCTGAGCTTTAACGGAAATATTCAGCCGACGAAGAACTGGAGTTTTAACTTCAATGCGACATACGATTTTGATAATAAGAAGATTTCGTTCATGACCTGTAACGTGACACGTAACCTGCACTGTTTCCAGATGTCTGCAAGTTTTGTGCCGGTAGGCCCCTATAAATCATATACATTCTCTGTTGCGGTAAGCTCTTCACTGCTGAAAGACTTGAAGTACAACCAGAGCAGCAGCGCCCGTGAAGGACAGGATTGGTATTGATCGGTAGTGCAAAAAGAAATAAAAAAGGCAAGTTCTTCAACCTGCCTTTTTTTGTTATTTTATTACCATTCTATCGGACCTTGTCCTGTGGCTATCAGATAATCATTCGCTTTGCTGAAATGTTTGTTTCCGAAGAATCCCCGGTAAGCGGAGAGGGGAGAAGGATGTGCCGATTTCAGAATCAGATTGCGTGAAGCATTGATCACGGCCCCTTTGCGTTGAGCATATGATCCCCAGAGAATGTAAACGATATGGCTGCGTTCTTCCGCCAGGTTCCGGATCACGGCATCAGTGAATGTTTCCCATCCCCGGTTTTGATGTGAGCCTGCCTGATGTGCACGGACCGTCAGGGTGGCGTTCAATAACAGGACACCCTGGTCTGCCCAGCGTAAAAGATTACCGCTTGGGGGCATCGGTTTGCCCAGGTCGCTTTCTATCTCTTTGAAAATATTGATCAGGGAAGGCGGATAAGGTGTTCCGTCCTGCACGGAAAAGCAAAGCCCGTGTGCCTGTCCCGGCTCGTGATAAGGGTCTTGTCCCAGTATGACAACTTTTACTTTATCGAAAGGACAATGCTCGAAAGCATTAAAGATGTATGGTCCCGGGGGATATACAGTTCCGTGACTGTATTCCTGTTTTACAAAGTTGATCAACTCTTTGAAATAATCTTTTTCAAATTCAGGGGCTAACCGTTCTTTCCAGCTTTGTTCGATCTTTACGTCCATAACTTTAAATTAAATACATTCCTGCAGCACGGGCTTCCTGACGCATTTCTTCCGGCCAGATACTTGCCTGGATTTCGCCGATATGGGCTTTACGCAGATAAAACATACACAACCGACTTTGGCCGATACCGCCTCCGATACTTTGAGGCAGTTCGCCGTTTAAGAGGCGTTTGTGGAAGTAGAGTTCTTTTTTCTCTTCTGCATTACATGTCTTCAATTGGCGTAGCAACGCTTCTTTATCTACGCGGATACCCATTGAAGATAGTTCCATCGAGCGGTTCAGGACATCGTCCCAGACAAGCAGGTCACCGTTCAATCCGGTCTGTCCGTTTTCTGCAACAGTAGACCAGTCGTCGTAGTCCGGAGCACGTCCGTCATGTTTCTCCCCGTTGCTTAACTGACATCCGATGCCGATGATGAATACTGCTCCGTATTCTTTGGCAATAGCGTCTTCCCGTTCTTTCGGTGTAAAGGTAGGATATTTTTGCAACAAATCCTCGGAATGTATGAAATGAATCTGCTGTGGAAGTGTCGGTCTTATCTGTGGGAACATTTCGTATACGAGATATTCAGTGCGCACCATGGCGGCATAAATGCGGCGTACCGTCTCTTTCAGAAATTCGATATTGCGTTCTTTAGGACTCATTACCCGTTCCCAGTCCCACTGGTCAACATATAATGAATGCAGGTTACCCAGTTCTTCATCGGAACGGATAGCATTCATATCTGTATAAATACCGTATCCTTCTTCTATATTATAATCGGCTAAAGTGAGTCGTTTCCATTTAGCCAGTGAATGTACGATCTCGGCTTTGGAATCATTCAGATCTTTGATGGGAAATGTAACAGCTCGCTCCGTTCCGTTCAGGTCATCATTGATACCCATCCCTTTAAGAACGAACAAAGGTGCCGTGACACGACGCAGGCGTAACTCCGAAGACAGGTTTTGCTGGAAAAAGTCTTTGATCTTCTTGATTCCCATTTCTGTTTGAGACAGGTTTAGCAAAGCCTTATATCCCGCAGGTTTAATTAAATAGCTCATATACTTGTTGTGCTTTGTGTTTGTTAAATATGAGTCGCAAAGATAATGATTAATGGCAAAATAGCAATGTTTATGCCTTTTTTATTTGCAAAATGGCAGTATATATGCTGAAGTTTGTTGCAAAATATCAAAACTTATGTTGTAGGGCAGAAAAAAGAAAGATAGATAAAACTCTTCGGCCGTTCGTTTGGTTTCTTCCGATATTATATTTACTTTTGCCCCGTCTTTGGCCTGGTAGCTTAGTGAATAGAGCGTCAGATTCCGGTTCTGAAGGTCGAGGGTTTGAATCCCTCCCGGGTCACGATTAAAGTATTTTTGTAAAAGTCGATACCTCGCAAAGGGATATCGGCTTTTATTTTTTATATGTGTATCAAGATGTTATATACCTCAAAGTTTAATTGAGCGACTGAACATCTTTTGTCCAGCTAAAGTAATATAGAGTTAATTCCCATCCTTCCCACCTAACCTCTGAAATGTTGTTTTGAAGTAGCAAAGATCATATATAATCTTTATGATACTGGCAGCATCGTTAACTTCTGCATTTTCTTAGTTATAAACTCCTTTATTTGTAATCGTAAAATACCTGTTTACTAATACAAAGCTACCTATCTTTTAATTTTTTGACCTAGGTAGTAAAGCTTTTTGACCTAGGTGGTAAACGTTTTCTACCTAGGTGATAAACGTTTTTGACCTAGGTCAAAAATATGAAATAAAGGCATCTTTGAATTAGGAACCAGTTGTTTTGTAGTTAGAAGGCTATTGGGTTACAAGGAGTGGAAGCAATGAACATTTCTTAATTCCTTTTGTTTTATATATAGTTATTAATCTATGTAAAAACAAAATAATATGTTGGCGATATACAGATTTTTATTCCCGTCTAAACCGGACGGCACAGCTATTTCACTGTTGTTATTAGCATTACGTATCCTTTTCGGAGGGTTATTGTTGTCTCATGGTATCCAGAAATGGACTAACTTTACAGAGATGTCTGCTGTTTTTCCCGATCCGCTGGGGGTTGGTAGTCAGGTGTCGTTAGGACTGGCTATTTTTGGAGAGTTGGCTTGTTCGATTGGTTTCATCTTCGGTGCGCTGTATCGTTTGGCGATGATCCCGATGATTTTTACCATGTGTATGGCCTTCTTCGTTATTCATGGCAATGATGCGTTTGCTGTAAAAGAGTTGGCATTCATTTATCTGGTTGTCTTTATATTGATGTATATTACCGGTCCGGGTAAATTTTCGATAGACCGGATGATATCGATACCGCTATCGAAGAAGAGAAGGTGAAAATCAGACGATGCAGATTAGGGTTACGATCCCTTGTTTTGCCGGATAGGTAATATTAGTAGACTACATTCTTTTGCGTTTGTATGTATCTGGATTATGGTATTCTGTGTGATCCATCCTTCAAGGAGCCGATCACACGGATAAGTTTTACTGCAATAATCGATATAATGAATAAGTTCCGTTGTATCGTCGAGAAAAAGAAATGCTCCTTTGCATATCTTGTTGCGATCAAATAAACAAGTCAGTGTGGAAGACTCAAACCGGACTTCCAGGCTGGTTTCTTTTTGGGCTTTAAATATATAATGTTTTTCATTCTGCTCTCTGTCAACAAAAACCGTTTTTACAAAACTAAGGGGTTTATTGATTGCGAGGCATCCCAGAGTTATTTGCTCTGCATAATTCCTATTGTTCTTTTGAGTCATTTTATTGTCTGTTTAAAAATGATAGGCAAAGGAATAAAATACAAGTCCAATGGTCTATTAAGTAATCCTATCTTTTATCAAATATTGGATTGATATTATTTCGAGGTTTTGTCTGATGATATTATTCCATTAAATAAAATATTATCCGGATTAATACTTACTTTTGCAATAGGTAAATCATATACAATTAATTAAATTATGGAGGCAACAGCAAAAAGGAGCAATCATGGAGCGAATGCACGTCGTTGGAGAGAATGGCGCAATATCAATCAAGATGTATTGGCTGAGCAGATTGGTGTATCACAGGCTACATTATCCGGTTATGAGAAAAGGGATAAATTGGAGCCTGATATTTTAGCAAAGATAGCTGAGGCTTTAAACATTCCAGTTGAAGCAATTACAGAGATGGAAGAAGGTGCATCTATTAATATTGTTGCAAATACATTTGATAATCAATCCTCTGCTGTTAATTGGTGTCCAACTTTCAACCCTATCGATAAAATAGTCGAACTTTATGATAAACTTCTGGAAGCAGAAAAGGAAAAGGTTGCGATGTTGCAAGAAGTTTTAAGGGATAAAAGATAGGCTTTATGTTGGGGTGATGAAAGATGCTGATAATGAGCCTGTATAGATTGTTTTGGTAAACCTGCTGAACGTCCAGGTCATCACTACAAGCGACAAGGCAAAAAAGGAGGCAAGCATGCAGCCGCATACAAACTGCCGAATTCATGAAATTGACCGCATCGTTACTAACTCCGACTGAGAGGTCGAACACAGCCGGCACAAAGAGAAAAATGATCAGAAAGAGATAGAATGTCTCCATAATTGCTTGTTATGTATTTGGTTGCAAAGGTCTGAAACAAATATTACGCAATAAGGACATAGATGTTACAAGTCGAACTATACCCACACAGAAACAGTTGAATAAAAAAATAATGTTATCGAACTAAGGGATTTTCTTTATATTCGCGACTCTTATTATAAGAACATTGTTAATCTTGCTCACACTTGGGAGAGAATCGGGACGATATCATACAGTGGGTTTGTGAAATGGCCTTATCGAATTCGCAGACCGCTCTAAAATCGCTTTACATGGCCTATTTCGGTCCGCTAATGCGATTTACGGGCATGTATGTCTCATCGCCGGCAGAAGCCGAAGAGATTGTTTCCGATACCTTCTTAGCTATCTGGGACAACCGCAAGCAACTTCCCGGTATCTCCAATTTCGATTCTTACATTTATACGGTAGCCCGCCACAAAGCGATCAGCTATTATCGCAAACAGCACATGGAGCAGGTATCGCTGGACGAAATCTCCATCGACCTTTTCACCTCGACCGAAACGACTCCCGAAGAAGAGCTTATCAGCCAGGAAGGGATCCGCCGCCTGAACCTGGCGATCGACTCGCTGCCCGCCAAATGCAAGATGGCTTTCAAACTCGTCCGCGAAGACAAGCTCAAATATAAAGAAGTGGCTGCCATCCTCGACATCTCCGTCAAAACACTGGAAGCACACTTGGCGAATGCCGTCCGCAAACTGCGGGAAACACTTGCCGACGATTGCATCTGAAAAGCAACACTCCGGCAGGAAACAAAAGTTCCATTAAGTGAAATTTTCCATCTTTTTCTCATTTCGACTAAGGGGATTCTCATTTCCCTGCGACTATACATATAGAAACACACAGAATGGAAAACAGAATAAACCATATAATCGCACGTGTCCTGAGTGGAGAAAGTTCTTCGGATGACATCCTTTCGCTAAGCGAATGGCTGAACGAAAACGAAAAGAACCGGGACGAATTCCGACGGCTCAAGAATTATTGGGATGCGGATGTCGCTTTCAAACATTCCGTCGCCCCTGCTTTCTCGGCCGACAAACTGCAACAAAAGATCAATGTACAAAAGAGGCAGACTTTCCGGCGGCAATTATGGAGAAACGCCATTCCACTAATTGCCGCTGCCTGTTTGCTTTTCATTTTCTCAACAGGCTTTTTCCTTTATAATACAAATGACCGTACATCCGAATACTACACCTTGCTGACGGACGAACATAAGTCTAATTTCACGATGGAAGACGGAACTGTCATCACATTGAACAAGAACAGCCGCCTAAGTTATTCCGACAAATACGGAAAAGACAGCCGCAACGTCAAATTGGAAGGTGAAGCCTATTTCGAAGTGGCAAAAGATTCAGGCAAGCCCTTCCAAATAGAGATGAACGGAGCCTCTATCACCGTATTGGGCACGCACTTCAATGTGAAAGCAGATGCGGAATCCGACGATATCACAGCAACCCTTGTGGAAGGTTCCATCCGTTTCGAAGGTGCAAAACAAAATATCGTGATGACTCCGAACCAGCAACTAACTTTTAGCCGGTCGACAAACAAGGTTGATGTCAAACATGTTGATACAGATTCTTTTACTTCTTGGAAAGACGGTCTGTTGAAATATAAATCGATTCCGTTCATCGAACTTATCAAAGAGCTGCAGAGCACTTATAAAGTAGAAATCCAGATCGACAGTCAGGAACTGAAAAAACCAGCCGTGACCGTCTCCGGGACTTTCAGTCAAGAACAAAGCATCGAGCAGATCCTAAAAGTCATTTCCCGTAGCCTACCTATCCGGTGGCACAATAGCGACGGAGTTTATTACATACAATATGCAACACTAAAAAGATAATGCCTATGAAGTAGCACCAGTGTTAACCTTAATAAACCGGTCATACCTAAGAATACAACCGGTTTAAAATCATTAAATTTAATTTTCCGCTTCGTCCGCTCCGCGACCAAACATTGTGGATGAAGCGAATTATCAATCTTTAAATCAGTACAAAAATATGGAAAATGTTTCGTATTACAAGTCTTTCTTACCCAAAGGTTTAAAAAAACTTTTTATAATTATGAGAATCACGATCATCTTACTATTCGTGGCTCTGTTTCAAACCGTAGCTGTGGAATCGTCTTATTCCCAGTCTGCAACTATATCACTCAAAGCAGAGCAAATATCCCTTACGGATCTATTCACCCAAATAGAAAAGCAAAGCGAATTTCTTTTCTTTTATGTGGATGAAGAAGTTAAAAACGTACAGGTTAGCGTCCAAGTAAAAAGTCGTTCAATCGACGATGTTTTAACACTGGCTTTGGCCAAAACAGATTTGACTTATAAGATCAATGATCGTAACATCAACATTATCCGCAAAAACTATGCTATCCAACAACAAACCAAACGCATTACAGGTAAAGTTATTGACAGTAATGGCGAACCAATTATCGGAGCTAATGTGGTGGAGAAAGGTACTACTAATGGATCTATCACTGATCTTGAAGGTACCTTCAAGATCAGTGTGGCATCAAATGCCACACTATCTATATCGTATATTGGATATAAATCAACAGATATAAAAATAGACACACGCAGTTCATATGAGATCATACTTAACGAAGACTCTGAAGCATTGGACGAAATTGTTGTAATTGGCTACGGTACAGCGCGCAAGATTGACTTGACCGGTTCAACATCTTCTTTAGGTGGTGATAAACTTAGAATGAAAAGTACACCCCAACTTTCCAGCCAGCTACAAGGACAAATGGCCGGTGTACAGATCACACGTTCCAGCGGTGACCCATCAGCCGGAGCAACCATCCGTGTGCGCGGTATTACGACCATGTCAACTAATGATCCATTGGTAATCGTGGACGGTGTACCAGGAACTCTTACAGATATCGCTCCTGAAGATGTAAAAGACATCCAAGTATTGAAAGACGCTGCTTCAGCAGCTATTTATGGTTCACGTGCAGCTGCCGGTGTTATTTTGGTTACAACCAAACGTGCCAAAAATAAGGAATTCCATCTTTCATATAATGGAGAATATGGCATCAATACACCAACAACCAAACCTAAATTTGCCAATGCAGTACAATGGATGAAAGGACTTAACGAATTAGCATTCAATGATGGAGCTTCTTCTCCTCATTCATTGTATTCGGAAGATGTAATCAACAACTATGCACAACTGCGCGCCGAGGATCCTGATCGCTATGCAGACACAGATTTTATGGATTTAGGCCTAAAAAGTAGCACACATCACCAACGTCATTCTCTCTCACTTAGTGGTGGTACCGATAAGTTGAAAACGAACTTCAGCTTTAACTATTATGATTCAGAAGCTCTTATTAATACAAAAAACTATGAACGTTTTAACATCCGAACTAATAATGACTATACAATCAATAGCTGGATCCATGCAAATGTAGACTTGAACCTGCTTTATTCTAATGCAACTGAACCACATGCTAGTATCGGTGAACTGATGGAGCGTGCACCAATCTATAATGCTTACTGGTCAGACGGACGCTTTGCCGATGGTAAAGATGGTGATAACCCTATTGCTCAGCGTGAATTAAGTGGATCAATGAAAAAGCAAAACTATCGGGTTGGTGGAAAATTGCAATTAGATCTTACTCCTATAGAAGGACTGACTCTAACAGCAATCGTTGCCCCTCAATACTCTTTCTATAAGGGAAAAGATCATAAAAAAAGGTATGAGGTCTACCGGATTACTGGTGATCCGATTCCCGGAACCTTTTATTCTTCAACCAGTCTTAGCGAAAGTCGTAACGATAATCATAGTTTAACAAAGCAGTTTTACGCAAACTATAAACTACAATTAAAACGCCATTCTATCGGACTAATGGCCGGTTACGAAGATTATTCTTACAAATGGGAAGAAGAAGGTGCTTCACGTACTAACTATAGTTTGGTAAATTTCCCTTATTTGAATTTAGGTCCTGAAGATTATCAATTTAATAGTGGAAAAGCTGGACATAATGCCTATCGTTCGTTCTTCGGTCGTATCATGTACTCATGGGCGGATCGCTATATACTACAAGCTAATATCCGTTCCGATGGCTCCTCCCGTTTTGCTGATGGTCATCGTTGGGGTACGTTCCCATCTGTCAGCGCTGGATGGGTCATCTCTGAAGAGCCCTGGTTTAATAAGAGTGTTATCGATTTACTAAAACTACGTGGTTCTATCGGACAATTAGGAAATGAACGTATTGGTTCAGAATTCCCATATCAAGCCAAATTGACATTCGGTACAGGTTTTATACCTAATGCTTCTACTGGAGTTTCCGATGTTGTACAGACAGCGTACCAGACAGATTACGCATTCAAAAACCTGACATGGGAAACAACTACTACTTATGGTATTGGTGCAGATATAACTTTGTTGAACAACAGACTACGTGGTTCAATTGATTACTATTACAAAAAGACAACAGATATGTTAATGGAAGTAGGATTTCCTTCCTATTTCGGTTATAATGCACCACAAAACAATGCAGCCGACATGAACACACGAGGTTGGGATCTTGAACTATCATGGAGTGACCAAATTAACGACTTCCGTTATGGCGTAAGTTTCAACCTATCCGATTATCGTTCAAAAATGGGATACATGGCAGATAGACAGAAAATCGACGATAACAAGATTATAGAAGAAGGTTCCTACTATAATGAATGGTATGGTTACAAAAGTATGGGAATTATTTTAAACGAAGCAGCCATGTTAGACGAAAATGGTAATAAGATTCCCGTTCTGACCAACAATGATAAAGCCGGTAATATTCGTTACCAAGACATTGATGGTGATGGTAAAATTACTGCATCTAACGACCGTGTACGTTTAGGTAACTCTCTGCCAGAAATGCAATACGGCGGCTCTCTTTGGGCTGAATGGAAAGGAATTGATTTCAATTTATCATTCCAAGGTATCGGGCATCAATTATCTTATTGGTCATGGCCTGGTACACCATTCAATTACCAAGCATACGCCTGCCCGCTGAATCTAATCGAAAGCCATTGGAACCCAACAGCTACAGACGCAGAAAACGCTAATGCGAAATATCCAAAGTTAACAACCAATAGTGCTAATATTTATGCCAAAAGCGACTTTTATCTTTTCAACGGAGCTTATATGCGTATCAAAAACATTACATTAGGGTACACACTTCCGTCTGAAATCACAAAGAAGTTCTTTGTCAATAAATTGCGAGTCTATTTCAGCGCAAACGATTTACCTGCTTTCTCTAAATATCCCGAAGGATATGATCCAGAATGGAATCGTAGCGGTGATTTGCTCTTATCTTCTTATATTTTTGGTTTGAATGTCTCATTTTAAATAAAGAATCTTATTATGAATAGAATAAGTAAATATATATTTACCGGAATAATAGCACTAAATATGGCCTCTTGTGCCGACCTCGATCTAAATCCATTATCAGAGGGAGCTAGTGAAAATTGGTATCACGATGAAACCGAAATAGAAATGGCACTCAATGACTTATGGCGACCTGATTTCTTTCCTATCGATGGAATGGAATGGGACGATGACATTCTAAATCGTGATGGCTCTAACGAAATCACATTAGGAACAGTAACATCCCAATGGGGAACATCCTCTACTCGTTGGACATCTCATTACAAATCGATTGTACGTGCTTTAAAAATAATCCAAGCATTAGATGATGGAACTGCAAACGGATTGACGGAAGAGAAAATCAATCAATACAAAGGAGAAGCATACTTCATGACTGGATTTGCTTATTGTGCATTAGCTACTTATTATGGAGATTGCGTTTTAAATAAAGGCATGACATTAGAAGAAGCATATAAAGCTGTTCGCTCACCTAAAAGTGAAGTGTTAGCCTATGCTTTTGAATGTTTAGATAAAGCCGTTGAATATTTGCCAACATCTTATACGGGGCAACAAAGGCCAACCAAAGGAGCTGCCCTCGGTTTTAAAGCTCGCTTTGCACTTTTTCATGAAGATTGGAAAACAGCTATTCAGGCAGCTGAAGAATGTATGAATTTAGAAGTTTATCAACTACATGACAATTACAGTGAACTTTTTAAAGCAAACAGTTCCCCTGAACTTATGTTCTATTTTAAAGGAGATTTAACTTTAAAAAAAGGATATGGCTTTTTTGGTGATGTTGGTAGCTATGTTATCCGTAAAATAGGTGGCACTACAAGCAGAAGTCCGTCTCTGGAACTATTCTGTTCCTATACATGCATAGATGGTCTACCTATAGATAAATCCCCACTCTATAATTCAAAAGATCCTTTTGCAAATCGTGACCCACGTCTAGCGATGACTATTCAACCATTTAAAACTAAATATTCTGCTGATTATGTTGAATATGAGCAATCAAAAGTAGACGGAACATTTAAAGAAAAATATCCAGACTACATTACGTTAGGTTATGAATACAACCCTAATCCTTATGCAAATAAAGTATACGAAGTCTCATCTGGACAGATGGTAATCAGCACAGATTCGAAGGCATCCAACCAACATTCAGCATACAATGGATTACTCCTGCGTAAATTTGTAAAAGACAATTGGAAAGATTTTAAAAATTACGGTAGAGTCTCGGATAACTGTTATCCTTACCTACGCTATGCAGAAGTATTAATGACCTATATCGAAGCTAAAAATGAATTAGGTGAATGTACACAAGAAGATTTGGATAAGACTATCAATTTAATACGTGAACGTGCCTATCGGGGTAGTGGAATTACTTATCCCCGTGTTAAAGTTGCATCACAAGAAGTCTTACGAAAAATCATTTGTATGGAACGTCGTTCAGAATTTGCATTCGAAGGAATTCGTTATCGTGATTTGCTCCGTTGGCGTATCGCCGAAAAATCACATAACAAACCAATGTACTATCTTTCACGTGCTTGGTCCAACTCTGCCAATTGGAATGGTTTGACTGGCAGCGAGTCGAATATTGAGTTGTCTGCTGATTTCATGGTTTTACTAAAAAATTGGGATGAAGGTAATTATCCAATCGGCGGTATACCTGTAATTGACAAAGACGGTCTACCCGATCTCTCTCCTATGGAAACAGCTGGATATATCACTACATTCTATAAAATGTCATTTGATCCGAAAAAAAATTATCTATGGCCTATCCCTGCCAACGATATTTTAGTTAATGACAAATTAACACAGAACGAGGGTTATTAATCAATACATTCGAACTATTTTTATACCTTGGCTATAATAGCAATCTTTACAAAAGATATTGTTCAGATTATAGCCGAGGTATTTAATTTTTAATTTTATTCTGCACACAGTAAAACACTATCATATATTCATCACTCATGAAAAGAAGAAATTTTATCCATAATCTAAGCTCTTTAGGATTAGCCTCTGTCACTTTTGGAGCTTCCGTCACTGCAAAAGCAATGGAAACACCGAAAGAACATTATTCATTCGGTAAACTTAAAATTCCCTGTTCCAATGAATATGAGGTCATTGTTGTCGGAGGTGGTCCTTCTGGATGTGCTGCTGCCACTGCTGCTGCACGCGAAGGTGCTAAAACGTTATTGATAGAGGGAACTGGAGCCCTCGGCGGTATGGGAACTTCTGGATTGTTAAATGCTTGGTGTCCCTTTACTGATGGCAAACAAATAATCTATAAAGGTATCGCAGAAAAAGTTTTTACCGAATCAAAAAAAGGGGTACCTCATATCCGTTACAACGATTGGGTTCCCATCAACGGAGAATATCTGAAAATAGTGTATGATGATTTAGTAACTTCTGCTGGTGTTACAGTTCTGTTCTTCTCCAGTATGGCCGCCGTTGAAATGAAACGAAAAGGAGTCGTCGATGCGATCTTTGTGGCTAATAAATCCGGTTTATCAGCGTATAAGGCAAACGTTTTTATCGATTGTACAGGAGATGGAGATCTGGCAGCACGAGCTGGTGCTGATTTTGTAATGGGAGATAAAGCTGGTGCTGTACAAGAAGGAACGCTATGTTTTACAGTCGGGAATGTTGACCCATATGAATTTTCTTTGATCGGTAACAATGTCCTCAGCACAAACAAGAAAAGTCCGATCCATTCAATTTTGGGGAATCCGAAATATCCATTGGTAAAGGATAAACACATGAACGACAAGATCATTGGACCGGGATTTTTAGGATTCAATGCCGGTCATGTAACAGTCGACAGTACTGATCCACGCTCTCTGAGTGATGCTATGATAAAAGGACGAAAATTAGTCCGTCAACTGCATGAAGGATTAGTAGAGTTTGCTCCTAAACCTTTCGCTGCTTCATTTTTAGCAAGTACAGCCAACTTAATGGGAATCAGAGAAAGTCGCCGAATCAAATGCGATTATACATTCACCGTAGATGATTGGCTGGCTCGTCGTGAATTTGAAGATGGAATCGGTAGGAATTGTTACTATATCGATGTACATAAAGAAAATGCGAATCACTACCCTCGTTACAAAAAAGGTGAATCACATGGAATTCCATTCCGCTGCTTGACTCCGATCGGTCTTAAAAACGTTATGGTAGCAGGTCGGTGCATTTCAACAGATTCATACGCACACGGCAGCCTGCGTGTGATGCCGCCTTCATTAGTAACAGGTGAAGCCGCCGGAATTGCAGCAGGACAAATTTGCAAGTCGCAATCACCAGATGTTCATAATGTAGATATTCAGCGATTAAGAAAACGTTTACAAGAAGTAGGGCAATTAATTTAAGAAACGATTCATTCGTCTTCATCTCTTTTATGCAATTCTTCCATTTTAATTCTTAAATAATAAAACCATGATTACACGTAGAGATTTTTTTAAAATAGCAGCAGCAAGTGGAGCTTTAGCTTCTGTCGGACAAATTGTAGAAGCAAAGTCAACAATACAATCAGCCGTTCCCGACGAAGGATTCTGCCATGAAGGGGCGCGTAAGATTCCGGTAATTGCAGAGGTAGACCTTGTGGTCGCGGGCGGAAGTTCGCGAGCAATTGCCGCGGCTGCTGCCGCTGCGAAAACGGGTAGCCGGGTTTATTTAGTTGGTTACATGCCTTATTTGGGTGAAGACATCTGCGGCTCACATCTCTACGAACGGGAAGCAGGAGAAAAATTGCAGACAGCACTTGCACGCAAGCTCTTTCCGGGGAAAAATTTCCCGACCCCGCTGCATATAAAGAAAACATTGGAAGACGAATTGATCGACAACAATGTCCAGTTCCTTTACAGCAGTTATGTAACGAATGTGCTGACGGACCCATCCGGAAAACCTGCGGGAGTCGTGATCGCGAACCGTTCGGGCAGACAGGCCATCCGTTGTAAAGCGATTATCGATGCGACACACAATGCTTCCGTTGCAGGACTATTAGGAGCGGAACGTAAACCTTTTACCGCAGGTACGCAGGAATTCTGCTATACCGTAGTAGGAAATATCAAAAAAGAAGCACCGGAAATTATCCTGGCCGAAGGATTATCCCAGCCCATTAAGGTTGGCGAGAAAAGCTATCCAGTCACCCGCTATACATTCCGTTTACCGCTCAAAGACGACTCGTATGCATCACTGGCCGAGGTCGAACAGATCATCCGCAGCCGGACATGGGATATCGAGCAGGTCGATAGCTCGGATCTGCTCTGGTATATTCCGAAACAAACGATTGACAGCGAGAAAGCATATAACGGGAATCCGGTTTCCTTGCGCAAGTTACCAATGCAAGCGTTTAAATCAAAAAATATAGCAAACCTGTGGGTACTCGGTCCCTGTGCCGAAATACCAAGAGAACTGGCAACCCAAGTGATGCGTCCCGTTCCAGCTTTATTCATAGGAGAGATGATGGGAGAAATGGTTGCCGGACAGATAAAGGATATACCCGTGCCGGCTCAGGCCACTGTCCGTCAACTCAAAGTAAATGCTTCGAACTACGGACAAATGGGCGAACTGCTTTCCCCGCTCCGTCCGTCTCTGCAAAAGGGATTCGTCGACTCTCCGTCAGGCGCACTCCCGATTTTAGGCAGCTACGACGTTATTGTGATGGGAGGCGGCACAGCAGGTGCTTCCGCAGGAATATCCGCAGCCAAACAGGGAGCCAATACATTGGTATTGGAATACCTGCACGGGCTTGGAGGATTAAGCACACTGGGTATGATCGGAGTCTATTGGGACGGGTTCCGGGGCGGATATACCGCTCATATAGACAAGAGTGTCCTGGCAATGGCACCCAAAGACCACCCAAGACAACCCAAAGGGGAAGGCCGCTTCCCCGCCGACTGGAAGATGGAATGGCATCGTAAAGAACTGCTACAGGCAGGAGGCAAACTCTGGTTCGGAGTGATGGGATGCGGGGCTTTGACAGAAGGAAACCAGGTAAAAGGAGTCGTAGTCGCCACCCCATTCGGGAGAGGTGTCATCCTATCCAAAATATTGATAGACAGCACAGGAAGTGCAGACATAGCTATTGCAGCCGGTGCATCATTCGATTATACAGGTAAAAAAACAATCGCCGTACAAGGTGCGGGAACCGGCAAATGGGCACCGGGTGACTATTACAACAATAACGATTGGCTATTCGTTGACGACACAGATATCCTGGATGTCTCACGCGCTTTCGTCCAAGCCAAGACAAAACTGCAAGGACAATACGATCTGGTCAAAATCCCCCAAACACGCGAACGTCGGCGGGTGATCGGAGACTACATCATATCGGTATACGACGTGATAAACCATCGCCGTTATCCCGACACGATTTCTTATCACAAAAGCTCGTTCGATACACATGGCATGATCATAGACCCGCTCTTCATCCTGAACCCACCGGAAAAACGGCATATGATCTACGACGCAGATGTTCCGCTGCGCAGTCTTCTGCCTAAGGGATTGGAAGGGATTTTGACAACCGGCCTGGGAGCAAGTGCGCACCGGGATGCCATGCCGGTGATCCGTATGCAGCCCTGCCTGCAAAACCAGGGATATGCAGTCGGCTACCTTTCCGCCCTATGTGTCAAAGAAAATAAATCTCCGCGCAAGATAGATATCAAAAAGGTGCAGCGTCACCTGGTCGAGATCGGGAATCTGCCGCAACGGGTGCTGACGGATAAGGAGTTTAAAGGGTTCAGTAATTCCGAGATGAAGAAGGCCATCGCCAGTGTGACGGATAATTATAAAGGGCTCGAAATATTGTTGACCGATCCCGAACGTTGCATACAGCTCGCCGGCAAACAAATCGCCGGAGCCACTATGCCAGAAGAGAGAGTGATCCTTGCCAGCATCCTCTGTATCTTAGGACAAGGGAAACACGCTCCGGTATTGGCTGATGCTATCCGCCAATATAAAGACTGGGACGAGGGCTGGCACTACACCGGGATGGGACAATTCGGGATGTGTCTCAGCCGCTTGGATGCCCTTATCACCGCGTTGGGATACTCTCGCGAAACATCCGTCCTTCCCACCGTACTGGAAAAGGCAAAGAAGTTGGAACCGGAAGACTATCTTTCTCATTTCCGTGCCATCGCTATGGCCACGGAAGCAATAGGCAGCCGAGAAGCGGTTCCCCAACTGGCAACCATGCTGACGACACCGGGTGTACGGGGGCATTCGATCCTTTCCTACACCGAAGCGCGCAGCAAAGCCGTTCCCGACCTCAACGACACGTCCACCCGTAACCTCGCGTTGAAGGAATTGCATTTGGCAAGAGCCCTTTACCTATGCGGCGACCAGGACGGTATCGGGGAAGAAGTACTCCGCCGGTATGCCAACGGCCTGCAAGGCCACTATGCACGTTACGCACAAGAAATATTAAACAGTAAATAGCACTTTATGAGAAAGAAAACACTTGTATTCTCCCTCCTTTTAGCCTGTGCGACCGCTTTTGGCCAGTCGTCCTACGACCTGGTGATCGTCGGGGGTAATCCCGGAGGGATCATGGCAGCTATCTCTGCCGCCCGGATGGGGAAAAAATCAGTGATACTCGAACGTACCCGCTATGTCGGCGGACTTCCCGCCAACGGACTCGGAGCAACCGACATCGCTACCCGTGCCGCAACGACCGGCCTGTTCCGTGAGTTTGTGGACGCAGTGAAGCAACACTATATCGACACCTACGGTCCTGCTTCCGAGCAGGTGAAAGTATGCAGCGACGGTTACCATTTCGAACCCTACGTCGGAGCACGCATCTTCCAGAAGATGCTCGACGGACAGAAGGACAAGATCACGGTCCTGACCATGCGTCAGTTCGATGCCGAAGATGAAAACATAGTTATGCGCGATAACCGCATCGAAAAGATCCGCATCCTGAACCGGGAAACCGGAGAGATGGAGGAATACACCGGTTCGGTATTCCTGGATGCCACCTACGAAGGTGATCTCGGAGCCGCTGCCGGCGTTCCTTTCCGCGTAGGGCGCGAAGGGAAAGACGAGTTCGGCGAACCTGGAGCCGGACGCGTCTACAAATATTGGGGCGGTCCGGAAGGGGATGGTAGCACGTTCAAGAAAGACAATGCCGTGCAGTCCTACAATTACCGCCTCTGTCTGACCAACGATCCGGAGAATCGCGTGGCCTTCACCAAGCCGGCCCGTTACAATCGCGAAGACTATGCCTCCATCGTGGAGGATGTCTGGACCGGACGCAACACGGATGTCGCCATGCAACGCGTGACATCCGAAATGATGGAAGAGAACCGGAAGCATATCAAGGCCGGCAACCCCTCCAAACTTCCGGGTGACAAATGGGGGGTCGCCAAGATTACCAATATCGTCCATGTCCCGAATATGAAGACGGACGCCAATAACCAGCACGGCGTGTTCGTTTCCACCGACCTGCCTGAGGAGAACTGGCCCTGGCCCACTTCTTCGTGGGAATGGCGCGACAAGTTCGCCCAACGTCTGCGTGAATATACCGAAGGTCTTTTCTGGTTCGTCCAAAACGATCCCGAACTGCCCACCCACTTCCGCAAAGCGGCAAAAGAATGGGGCCTTTCGAAAGACGAATATGTGGACAACGGGCATTTCCCACGCCAGGTCTACGTTCGTGAGGGCCGTCGTTTCGAAGGCGCATATTTCTTTACCGCCAACGATGCCATTCCGGTAACGATCGGTAGCCGCCCACCCATCCACGAAAGTAGCATAACGGCCAGCCATTATGCGCTGGATTCGCATGCGGTGCGGAAAAGAGAAAAAGGAAGGGTGCATCTGGATGGCTTCCTGAGCTATCCGTCGGCAGTATATACAGTCCCCTATGGCGTGATGGTCTCGAAAGAGGTGGACAACCTTCTGTTGCCCGTCCCGGTTTCGGGTTCGCACATCGGATTTTCCACCCTGCGCATGGAGCCCTGCTGGATGGCGATGGGACAGGCCGCCGGTATCGCTTCAGCCCTTTCGATCGACGGGAAGGTAAAGGTGCAGAACATCGACCTCTCCCGCCTGCAGGACAAGCTAATCGACCAGAAAGCGACGCTTATGTATTTCAAGGATGTGGATTACACGAGTCCTCACTTTCGCATGGTGCAGTATTTGGGACTGCGAGGCTACCTCCCCGAATGGACTGCACGTTTGCAGGAGCCGGTGGATGCAGCGACTCTGGCCTCCTGGAAAAAACTGAGCGGAACGGACCTGCCGGGCATAGAAGCCGGGAAGACGACAAGATTAGCGGCTTTGGATATGATTTATCGGAAAATAAAATAATCTAAAAGGAAGTGTGTCAAAACCATCTATGGATATAAAAAAAGTCCGTTAATCATTTGACTAACGGACTTCTCTTTTAGTGGGCGTTGACGGATTCGAACCGCCGACCCTCTGCTTGTAAGGCAGATGCTCTGAACCAGCTGAGCTAAACGCCCAAGTTGAAATCAATTGGATATGAAAGGTGGGCGTTGACGGATTCGAACCGCCGACCCTCTGCTTGTAAGGCAGATGCTCTGAACCAGCTGAGCTAAACGCCCAAGTTGAAATCAATTGGATATGAAAGGTGGGCGTTGACGGATTCGAACCGCCGACCCTCTGCTTGTAAGGCAGATGCTCTGAACCAGCTGAGCTAAACGCCCTTTCATTACTTCAGTAAGTTTTGTACGCCTTATCTCTCTAAAGCGCTGCAAAGATACGGCTTTTTTTATTACCTCCAAATGTTTCTATGAAAAAGTTGAAAAAAAATTCATTACTACCATTTAATCTGAAGAAATGTAGTAACTTTGCATCTCTATATTATTAATGTATATAAGTATTCGATATCGTAGGTATATCGCCCGGACACTAAGGGATATAGGTGTATAAACTAAATGAGTATGGTATTTTCAACACTAACTGCCATATCGCCCGTAGATGGGCGGTATAGAAATAAAGCCGAGAACCTGGCGGCTTACTTCTCAGAATATGCACTTATCAAATATAGAGTGCGAGTAGAAATAGAGTATTTTATTACTCTGGCTGAGTATCTTCCACAGCTGAATAGCCTGGCTACAGTGGAGAATAAAGAAGCGTTGCGTAAAATTTATCAGGAGTTCAGTCTGGAGGACGCAACCCGTATTAAGGAGATCGAGAGCGTAACTAACCATGATGTAAAAGCTGTTGAATATTTTATCAAAGAAAAATTTGATCTGCTGGCTTTACAGGACTATAAAGAGTTTATTCATTTCGGATTGACTTCGCAGGATATTAATAATACTTCCGTTCCATTGTCTATTAAAGATGCTTTGGATGAAGTTTATTATCCAGGGATTCAAGAAGTGATCGACATGTTGAAAAAGTATGCTGAGGACTGGAGCGATGTTTCTATGCTGGCAAAGACGCACGGACAACCGGCTTCTCCTACCCGTTTGGGAAAAGAGATTATGGTATTTGTATATCGTCTGGAACAGCAGGTGGCTTTATTGAAGGCAATTCCTGTTTCTGCCAAGTTTGGCGGTGCGACAGGTAACTTTAATGCACACCATGTTGCTTATCCGCAGTACGACTGGAAAGCATTCGGAAATAAGTTCGTGAATGAAGTTCTGGGGTTGAGCCGTGAGGAATGGACTACACAGATTTCCAATTATGATAATCTGGCAGCTATTTTTGATGGTTTGAAACGGGTTAATACTATTTTGATCGATCTGAACCGTGACTTTTGGCAGTATATCTCTATGGAATACTTCAAGCAAAAGATCAAAGCGGGTGAAGTCGGTTCATCGGCAATGCCTCACAAGGTGAATCCGATCGATTTTGAAAATGCAGAAGGTAACCTGGGAATGGCGAATGCAATCCTGGCACACCTGGCTACGAAGTTGCCGATCTCCCGTTTGCAGAGGGATTTGACAGATTCTACCGTATTGCGTAACGTCGGTGTGCCTTTGGCCCATATCGAAATCGCATTCAAAAGCTTAACAAAAGGGTTGGGTAAGTTGTTATTGAATGAGAACGCCTTGTACCGGGATCTGGATAATTGCTGGGCTGTCGTTGCTGAAGGTATTCAGACGATTTTGCGTCGCGAAGGATATCCGAAGCCGTATGAAGCCTTGAAAGCCTTAACCCGGACAAATGAAGGAATCACTGAAAAATCAATCAGTGACTTTATTGAAACGCTGCAGGTTAGTGATGTAGTGAAAGCTGAATTAAAGGCGATTACGCCGCATAATTATACAGGTATTTAGTGTGAAGAAAATAGTGTAGCCGTGAGGTTACCAATTAGTTAATTATTTATTAATTTACAACAATGAGCACAGAAGAAAGAGAAGAATCTCAACCGCGTCCTAGAAAGGTGATACCAAGTATCAGACGGGAAAACACAGATCAGGAAGGTGAAAGAAGACCTTACAATCAAGGTTACAGCAGACCTGAGGGAAACAACTATGAACGGAGACCATATAACCAATCAAGCCGGGATGACCGCGGTGGTTATAATTCTTATGGTGATAACCGCTCTTCTTACGGAGACCGTCCGAGTCGTCCTCGGACGTATGACAACCGTGAAGGGGGTTATAATAGCAGACCTTCTTATAACAACCGTGACAACAATCGTGGTGGTTATGGTAATTCAAATCGTGAAGGAGGTTACAATTCAAATCGCGAAGGAGGTTATAACAGCCGTCCTTCTTATGGTAACAATCGCCCTTCTTACGGTAATGACCGTTCGTATGGTGGTGGCGATCGTCCTTTTAACCGTCCTTCTCGTCCTAACTATGACGAAAGACCGGGCAGAGCCTATTCTGCTTCTCCGGAAGGTGAAGCTGGAGGCGACGGCATGAAGAAAAGAAGACCGAGAGTAGGAGACACACGTGTCAATTCTTACGACTCTCGTGATAATCGTGGCGGTGGCCGTCCTTCATACGGTAATAATAACCGTGGAGGTGGTTACGGAAACAACGGAGGATATGGAAACAGACGTCCGGGTGGCCCGCAACGCCGTACGAACGATTACAACCCGAATGCCAAATACAACTTCCAGAAACAGTTGAAGTATAAGGAAGTATTGGCTGACCCTAACGAACCGATCCGTCTGAACAAATTCTTGTCTAATGCAGGTGTTTGCTCACGTCGTGAAGCTGACGAATTTATTACAGCTGGTGCTGTAAAAGTAAATGATGTAGCGGTTACTGAATTGGGTACAAAGATTACCCGTCAGGATAAGGTTGAATTCAACGGTAAACCTGTGCAGATCGAAAGCAAGGTATATATCGTACTGAATAAACCGAAAAACTGTGTGACTACATCTGATGATCCTCAGGAACGTCTTACCGTTATGGATCTGGTGAAAAATGCTTGCCAGGAACGTATTTACCCGGTAGGCCGCCTGGACCGTAACACAACCGGTGTATTGCTTCTTACTAATGATGGTGACCTGGCTTCGAAGCTGACTCACCCGTCATTCAAGAAAAAGAAGATCTATCACGTTTGGTTGGATAAGAACGTTTCTATCGAAGACATGGAAAAGATTGCTAACGGGTTGGAACTGGAAGACGGTGAAATCCATGCAGATGCAATCAGCTATGCCAGTGAAGACGATAAGAGCCAGGTGGGTATTGAAATCCACTCGGGACGTAACCGTATCGTACGTCGTATCTTCGAATCGCTGGGATATCATGTAACGAAACTGGATCGTGTATACTTTGCCGGACTGACTAAAAAGATGCTCGGACGTGGAAAATGGCGTTATCTGAACGAACGTGAAGTTAACGCACTCCGGATGGGTGCTTTTGAATAATATTAAGATTAGCCGGTAGTCAATACCGGCTATCTTGTTTTGATTATCTAAGAATAAACATATAAACATGGAAACAATTACTAGAACAAAAATTGTAGATGTACTGAAAAGCGAAGCTTACGGTACGACCGTTAATGTGAAGGGGTGGGTTCGTACCCGCCGTGGTAGTAAACAGGTTAGCTTTATTGCGCTGAATGACGGTTCTACAATAAATAATGTTCAGATCGTTGTGGATGTGGAAAAATTGGGTGAAGAGTTCCTTAAACCGATTACTACCGGTGCTTGTATCAGTGTGAACGGTGAATTGGTAAAGTCACAGGGACAGGGCCAGAATGTGGAGATCCAGGCAACTGAAATTCAGATTTACGGTACTGCCGATCCTGCTACTTATCCGTTGCAGAAGAAAGGCCATTCACTGGAATTTCTTCGTGAGATAGCTCATTTGCGTCCGCGTACCAATACCTTTGGTGCTGTGTTCCGTATTCGCCATAATATGGCGATTGCTATTCACAAGTTCTTTCATGAAAGAGGTTTCTTCTATTTCCATACGCCGATCATTACAGCTTCCGATTGCGAAGGTGCCGGACAGATGTTTCAGGTAACGACAATGAATCTGTATGATTTGAAGAAGGACGAGAACGGTTCGATCATTTATGAGGATGATTTCTTTGGCAAACAGGCGAGCCTGACGGTTTCAGGTCAGCTGGAGGGTGAATTGGCTGCCATGTCTTTAGGTTCGATTTATACTTTCGGACCGACATTCCGTGCCGAAAACTCCAATACTCCGCGTCATTTGGCTGAGTTCTGGATGATTGAGCCGGAGGTTGCTTTCAATGAAATCGCAGAGAATATGCAACTGGCTGAAGATTTTATCAAGTATTGCGTGCAGTGGGCTTTGGATAACTGTATGGAAGATATCCAGTTCCTGAACAATATGTTTGATAAGGAATTGATCGAACGTTTGCAGTTTATCCTGAAACATGACTTTATCCGCCTGCCTTATACGGAAGGTGTTAAGATTCTGGAAGAGGCTGTTGCAAAAGGACATAAGTTCGAATTCCCTATTTTCTGGGGGGCAGACCTGGCTTCAGAGCATGAACGTTATCTGGTGGAAGAGCATTTCAAATGTCCGGTTATCCTGACTGATTATCCGAAAGAAATCAAATCTTTCTATATGAAGCAGAATGATGACGGAAAGACTGTTCGTGCTATGGACGTTTTGTTCCCGAAGATCGGTGAGATTATCGGTGGTTCACAGCGTGAAGAGGATTATGAGAAACTGACACGTCGTGCAAAAGAAATGGGTGTGCCTGAGAAAGATATCTGGTGGTATCTGGATACCCGCCGTTTCGGTACAGCGCCTCATTCTGGTTTCGGCTTAGGGTTTGAACGTCTGCTATTGTTTGTAACAGGTATGACAAACATTCGTGACGTGATTCCTTTCCCGAGAACTCCGAAGAATGCAGAGTTCTAATAAAGTATTCCGGCAGTAGCCGGAAGCTTTCATAAATAGAAAAAGGCTTTTGAATCAGATTCAAAAGCCTTTTTCTATTTATTCGTCATCCAGATCGATCGGTATCTGTCTCTTAAATGCTTCTTTAAAGGAGATCAGAGATTCTGTCCGTGCCAAGCCCAACGGCTGTAGTTTGTTGTGGATAATGCTTAGCAGATGCTGGTTGTTCTTTGCATATATTTTGATGAACAGATCATATTGTCCGGTTGTATAGTGGCATTCCACTACTTCCGGTATTTTCTTCAATGCTTCTGTTACAGTAGGAAATTGTCCCGGTGATTTTAGGAATAGCCCCATATAAGCACAGGTTTCGTAACCAACTTTTGTATTATCTACGATGAATTCCGACCCTTTGATAACACCGAGATTGGTGAGTTTTTGTATTCTCTGGTGTATAGCGGCTCCTGAAACATTGCACTCTCTGGCAACTTCAAGGAAAGGCATGCGAGCATTCCCTATGATTAGCTTCAATATTTTTTCGTCCAATTCATCCAGTTGATGGTGTGCCATAATTTCTGTATATTTGTATTTCTGTTATTCTATATAATTACAATTACATACAAATATAATCAAACTATAATAATTAGACGATATAATTCGTTCAATTATTTTATTTCGTAAGTTTTCTTTTATTAATCTATCAATTTATAAGAGTATGAGTTCAAGTGCAGTAATCGAATGCAGGATGGTGAAAGATTTTTCCGATCCTTTATTGGATAAAGTAGAAAAAACATATAATGATTCCTTTCCGGAAGCCGAGCGACGGGCGTTTTCCCTGGTGAGAGAATTGGTAAAGGAGGAACCCCGCTTCACCGTTTACACATTATTTAAAGATGGGGTATATGCCGGTTTTATTACAGCCTGGCGTTTTGCGGCATTTATATACGTGGAACATTTTGCTATCGATGCTTCCGCCCGTAACGGTGGAATAGGTGGGGAGTCTATGAAGCAGTTTATGGCGCTTTGCGGCGCTCCTGTTGTTTTGGAGGTGGAAATACCTGCCGACGAGATGAGTAAGCGCAGAATCGGCTTTTATGAGCGTCTGGGGTATGTGTTGGATAACCATGTTTATTTCCAACCTCCGTATCGCCCGGGAGAATCCTTGTTGGAAATGCGGTTAATGACTCACGGGCAGATCGACTTGAGCAAGTCGTTTGAGGAGGTGAAAGATAATCTTTACCGGTATGTGTATGGTGTTCAGGAATAGAAGGTGAATTTAATCCAATAAAAAAGGCAGAACGTTTAGTCCTGCCTTTTTTGTTTATTATTGAATTAATTAGTCAACACTTTGTCTTGCTGAATAACTAATCTTCAATGCGTATGCTTCACGAAGCGCCTGTTTTACGTCTGTGATAACACCCATCTTCGTCTCTTTGTCGGCTTTGATGGATACAGTCATAAATGGCTGATCTTCCTCTTTCATACTTGACTTTTCCTGTGCGATGTAATCTTGAATCTCGTCAATGTCCGCGATTTGATCGTTTAACTGTACACGAGTTTCAGAACCCATCTTTGCTCTTAATTCCTGTGTTGGTTTACCTACATAAATGAATGTTACCAAAGATTTCTTTTCCAGTTTCTGAAGCTCAGTAGCCTGAGGTGCCTGGAAAACTACTTTTAGAGTAACTTCACGCATAGATGTTACCATCATGATAAAGAACAAGAAGGCAAATACCAAGTCAGGTAATGATGAGGTATTTAATTCGGGCATTTCTCTTCCGCCCGCTTTACTAAATTTTCCCATTATTTTTTGCCTCCATAATTTTTAGGTTCTGCTTCTGATATCTTTTGAGGATAAATCATCTGCACAGCCTTTTGTTGGTCTTCATCCAAATCAGCGAAAGCTTTGCCAAATTTCTTTTTAGAAACCTCGTCTCTCAGTTCGTTATAGGCTCCAGCCAATTCGTTCTGAACGTCGATGTAAGCCTGATATTCGGTACCACGGTCGTTCTGCAAAGAGATAACATGATTTTTTGTTACCATCTGCTTTCCGAAGTAAGGTACGTCCACTTCAGTCTTTTCGGGCATATGCTCGTCGTTATAAGGATTTTCAATGAAAGTTCTAACCTTTTCTCTCAGTTGCTTAATATCAATGAATTCATTATTACAGAGAATCTGGTTGTTACTGTTGATCAGTACGACCAGGATATTTCTCTTTTTGATATCCATCTCTTCATTTTTTTTCTGATCTTTGGGTACAGGAGGCGGCAAACGTCTTGCCAAACCTTTATCTGTGTCCATTGAAGTAGTAATAAGGAAGAAGATAAGCAACATGAAAGCAATATCGGCTGAAGAAGTCGCATTCATTGCGGGCACTTTTCTTTTCTTTTTTGCCATATCACTTTTTTTGTTTTATCGGATTCGTTATTACTATTATCTATTAAGCATTCTTTTTACAGAACCTGCAGCAACAGCAATGATGATTAAAATCATCAAAATAGCTGAAGAATAAATCCACATGTCTGTAACTTTCAACCAGAAAGGAATATTGTATTCCTGTGAGTCAGCATTCAAACCTTTCAAAGGTGTTGCGTCACCCATAGAATAAGTAATGAACATCATTGCAGCGAAGAAAATGATAACAATGAATGATGCCAATGCTGATTTCGGACTGGTTTTCAATAATGACGTAAATTGCCAAAGAGCAAATATAACTGTACTAACAATTGTAATGAAAAACAATACAGTTGTCCAGTTAAGCAATAAGCCTGTATAGATAGGCTCTTTCATTTCAACAGAAGGGTCAACGACGCCTCCTGCGTAGAACATACCCAATACAACAAGACTGATAATAGAGGTAATCAGTAATGTCCAGCTGGATACTTTTCTTATTTTAGTAACTGCCATAAGTCTGAATTATTTTTTGAATTTAAGGTTGTATTTGATAACCATGTCGATCAAAGAAATAGAAGCATCTTCCATCTGGTTCAGGATAGCTTCCAGTTTGCTCAACAAATAGTTATAGAATACCTGAAGGATCAAAGCTACAACAAGACCACCTACAGTTGTGATCAAAGCCACTTTCATACCACCGGCAACAACCGTCGGGCTGATATCACCAACCTGTTCGATTTTGTCGAACGCCATAACCATACCTACTACAGTACCCAAGAATCCTAATGACGGAGCCATAGCGATAAACAATGTGATCCATGACATGTTCTTTTCCAAAAGACCACCCTGTACACCACCGTAAGAAACGATAGATTTTTCAACAACATCAATACCCTGATCGATTCTCATCAAACCCTGGTAAGCGATAGATGCGATAGGACCTCTAGTATCACGAGCGATAGCTTTTGCGCCTTCTACATCACCTTTATCAAGGGCATCTTCAATACCTTTTAATAATTTGCTTGCATTAGTTTCAGCTAAGTTCAGATAAATAATTCTTTCAAGGCAGAAAGCCAAACCGAAAATCAAAGCGATAGCAACCAAACTCATGAAGTCGGCACCACCTTCAATAAACTTAACTTTTAAAGCCTGATACATGCCACCTTCAACAACTTGTTCAGTAGCGTCCTGAGCGAATGCCACAGTAGAAGTTCCAAGGGCGCAAATACCCAAGAATGTTTTTGCAAAATACTTTTTCATTGTGTGTTTAATTTTTAAGATTAATAATTCTCTTATTTGTTTTTATTTTTGTTGTTAATAAATTCCCCATGGTACTTATGCGGAGAGAGCGGGATTCGAACCCGCGATACACTTTAGGCGTATACACGCTTTCCAGGCGTGCCTCTTCAACCACTCGAGCATCTCTCCAATTTTCAGCCTTTGTCTCCTCTAAAACGAGCGCAAAATACGAAAAAAATCCCATATGCAAACGTTTCAGTGCACAAATCTAAAGTTTTTGCTTGACATATACACAATATCTGACGTAATAAATTTTGCTTCCGACCTGAAATTTTGAAACTAAGCCTTTTTATTTGGAATTTTGAATAAATCCAATGCATTTTTTCTTGTAATTTCTACGGTTTCATCAAGCGGAAGGCCGAATGTGTCCGCTACCTTCTCAGCCGTTTTCCATATGTATACAGGCTCGTTTCGTCTACCTCTGTAAGGTACCGGAGCCAGGTATGGAGCGTCGGTTTCCAGTACGATGTGATTGATGTCACTGCATTTGATCGTATCTGAAAGTTTGGAGTTTTTGAATGTAATGACTCCGTTAATTCCCAGTTTGAATTGTTCTAATTTTTTTATTTCTTCCAGATCATCTATGGTACCGGTGAAACTGTGGAAAACGCCTTTTAATTTGTCTGCACCGACTTTATGGATGCTATCCAATACCTCCGGATAAGCTTCACGGGTATGGATCGCTACCGGCAGATCCAGGTCGATGCTCCATTTTAGCTGCTCCTCAAAGACTATTTTTTGTTCTTTCAGGTAGGTTTTATCCCAGTATAGGTCGATCCCGATCTCTCCGATACCACAATAAGGTCGTTTTCCCAGATAAGATTCTGTTATTTTTAGATTCTCTGTGTAATGTTCGTCCACGCTGGTCGGATGCAAGCCCATCATCGGATAGGCAAAATCCGGAAAACGGTCGCACAAATCGTGCATCCGTTCAATGGTGGCGACATCTACGTTGGGGAGCAGGATGGTGTCGATGCCTGATTCCCGGGCAATATGAACCAACTCCTCCTGTTCCGGGTCGAACTCTTCCAGGTACAGATGGTTATGCGTATCTATGAGTTTCATTTTTAAGACTGGCGGTACATTAAACGGTTACTTACATCTTTCAAAATGGTCAACTTCTCCGGGGTTACGTTGAGTCTCGATAAATGATCCATTGCCTTGTCGTAATATCCCTGCATTTTAACAGTGGTGATATCTTTCAGATGTAATTCATTATATATGGCTGTGACTGCTTCGATTTTCTCTGCAGGAATGAATTGTGTTTTGCCGATCCAGTTGTTGAGGGTCGCTTTTTGTTCAGGTGAAGCCAATTCAAACGCATGTATCAATAAAAAAGTCTTTTTGTTGCAAGTGATATCACCGCCGATATTTTTACCGAATGTGGCAGTATCTCCGTACACATCCAATAAATCGTCCTGCAGTTGGAATGCGAGTCCGATGTTTATACCGAAATCATACAGATTGTCGGCATCTTCTTTGGATGCACCACCTATGATAGCTCCGATTTTCAGGCTGCAGGCAAGTAAAACGGCTGTTTTTAACCGGATCATTTCAATGTATTCCGGTTCGGTTACGTCTGTCCGTGATTCAAATTCCATGTCATATTGTTGTCCTCCGCATATTTCAAGGGCAGTCTCGGTGAACAGGTCGAATACTTCTTTTAAGCAGGAGGGTTCTGTTTTTCCTATCAACTGATAAGCCGCGATCAGCATGGCATCTCCGGAAAGGATGGCCGTATTGTCATTCCATACTTTGTGGACGGTAGGCTTGTTTCTTCTTTTGTCAGCTCTATCCATCAGGTCGTCATGAAGCAGTGTGAAATTATGGAACACTTCAATACCCAATGCAGGATAGATGACATTGTCAATATTTTCCTGATACAGATTACAGGCCATTAAAGCGAGTGCCGGACGGATCCTTTTTCCTCCCAACGATAGGATATATTCAATCGGGTCATATAAACTTTTAGGAGGATATTCAAAACTCAGTTGTGAAATCTCATGTTCTACTTTTTGTAGGATCTCGTTGAAGGATAACATATAAATATTGAATTAGGAATGAGACGAAATAAAAAAGGCTGCAAATCTACAGCAGCCTTTTTTAGTATGTTTAAAAATAATTATTGCAATCTGAAAGTAACGGGTACGGTATATTTAACACGTACAGGTTTACCTCTCTGCTTACCAGGAGACCATTTCGGCATGGTGTTGATCACACGGAGAGCTTCTTTATCCAAAGAAGGGTCTACACCACGGATTACTTCTGCGTCAACGATTGAACCGTCTTTGTTAACAACGAATGAACAAGTAACACGACCTTGGATACCGTTTTCCTGTGCAATAACCGGATATTTGATGGATTTAGCAAGGAACTGCAATAAAGCACCCTGTCCACCCGGGAATTCCGGCATTGTTTCTACAACGGTAAAGATCTGTTGAGCAGATTCTTCTTCTTCTTCAACGACTGCAGGAGCTACATAGGCTTCTACCTGTGCAGAACTCTGGTCGTCCTCAGATGAGATGATATCCACTTGGTCCAATTCCACGTCATCGTCCACAATGTTCAGCTGTTCTACGGTAGCCGGTGCTGGTGGAGGAGGTGGAGGAGGAGGCGTGTCCTCCGGTCTTGTAATTTCAATTTCTTCTTCAGCGATGATATCAGCTACGCCTTCATTTTTGACTACCTGAATATCACGGGTTCCCCATTCGAACCCAACGAACAAAACGGCCAAACCAACAACCATACCCATCAGGATACCGAGTGTTTTGCCACCTTCTAAGTCCGCTTTCGGTGATTTCTTAACTTCCATACTTCTATAATGTTTAAAGATGTGTTTTCCTATGCTGCAAAAATACAAATTATTTTATATCCTGGTTGAAAAAGGGAAAAATACTTCTATATTTTCACTTTTTTTTGAACCAAAATAAAAATAACTGTGTTTATATACCTTTTTTCGGTTTTTTCCGTTTCTCTTTATGGAATATATTATAACTGCATTTTATCTTTGTACGCATTTTGTTAAGAAAATATGAGACATACATTAATTATATTGTTCTTTTCTTTCGTTTTACAATCGGTCGCGGCTCAATCCGGAGATCAGGTATTTGAATTTTTAACTTTACCTTCTTCTGCCCGGGCTAATGCTTTGGGAGGGCATACCGTGTCGCTGGTAGAGCGGGATCCGTCCCTTATCTTTCATAACCCGGCTCTGCTCGGCGGTGAAATGGACGGAATGATCAATCTGGACTATATGAACTATATCGCAGATATCAATGTGGGAAGCGCTTTGTTCACCAAAGCATTCCGCGAACGTGGTGCATGGGGGGCCGGAGTCCATTATTTCCATAACGGGAAATTTAAAGGGATGGATGAAAACAATCAGTCGACAGGCGATTTTACTGCGAACGATATCGCATTGAACGGTTTCTTTTCCTATGATCTGTCCGAACGCTGGCGGGGGGGGATTTCCATGAAGTTCCTTTATTCCAATTATGATACCTATACGTCATTGGGATTATGCTTCGATGCCGGATTAAGTTACTATAATTCGGAAAAAGAATTTTCATTCGGTGTCGTATTGAAAAATATCGGAGCCCAGTTGAAGCCCTATTATGAGGACCGGCAAAAAATGCCGTGGGATATCCAGATGGGTATTTCCAAAAAGATGAATCACGCCCCTTTGCGTTTGTCGCTGACAGCCATGTATCTGAATCGTTGGAAATTCGATTATATAGATAATGCCGATAAAGATTACGAAGGTGATAATTTTGCCAAAGCATTATTCAAGCATCTGGTGATCGGTATCGATTATATACCTAGCGAAAATTTCTGGATTGGCGTCGGTTTCAATCCGAAGACAAAGATGGATATGAAATTGCAGGGAGGCGGAAGCGGTCTGGCCGGTTTTTCCGCCGGTGCCGGAGTCAAAATAAAAATGTTTGATGTCGGTGTCTCTTTCGCAAAATACCATCCGTCGGCTATGTCGATGATGGTGAGTGTTTCGACGACATTGGCCGATTTTAAACCTTAGGAAATATAAATAACGATAAGCATGAAAAAGATAGTAATTGCAATAGATGGTGTTTCTTCCACGGGAAAAAGCACTATGGCAAAAGATTTGGCAAAAGAAATAGGTTATACATATATCGATACGGGTGCCATGTATCGCGCCGTTACACTATATTGTATCCAGCATAATTTGTTTAAAGACGGTCGGATAGATGAAGAGAAACTTCAGGCATCGATGGGGGATATCCATATATCACTCCGTTTTAATCCGGAAACCGGCCGTCCGGACACTTACCTGAATGGGGTAAAGGTTGAAAAGGAAATCCGGGGGATGGAAGTTGCCAAATGGGTCAGTCCGGTGGCTACTTTAGGATTTGTCCGCCGTGCACTGGTTGCCATGCAGCAGGAAATGGGGAAAGAAAAAGGGATTATCATGGATGGCCGGGATATCGGTACGGTAGTATTCCCAGATGCCGAATTGAAGATTTACGTAACGGCCAGTCCGGAAGTACGTGCACAACGTCGTCTGGATGAATTGAAAGCCAAAGGCGAAGCGGCTTCTTTTGAAGAAGTACTGGATAATGTGAAAACACGCGACCATATAGATTCCACCCGTAAAGAGAGTCCGTTGCGTCAGGCGGATGATGCTGTCGTACTGGATAACTCGGACATGACTATCGCTGAACAAAAGGCATGGCTTCTTGTTCAATATAATAAAGCTGCTGCCGAATAAGAAGGTAGAAACAATAGGTTATTTTTAAGAATGATTGAAGTCGAAATAGATAAAGGTTCAGGGTTTTGTTTTGGAGTGGTTACAGCTATCGAAAGTGCTGAACGTGAATTGGACAATACCGATATATTGTATTGTCTGGGAGATATCGTGCATAACAGCCTGGAGGTGGAACGGCTTCGGGAACAAGGATTGCGGACTATCGGACATGATGAATTTTCTACACTGAAAGGAAAGAAAGTCTTGCTTCGTGCACATGGCGAACCTCCCTCCACTTATGAGATTGCAAAGCAGAATAATATAACGATTGTAGATGCTACCTGTCCGGTGGTGCTTCAGTTGCAGAAAAAGATACATAAATGTTATCAGGCAACCCGTGAGAATAATACCCAGCTGGTGATATATGGTAAAAAAGGTCATGCAGAGGTGAATGGGTTGGTCGGACAGACGGAGGGTACAGCCATCGTGATCGAAAAGATTGAAGATCTGGACCGCCTGGATTTCAGCCGTGATATCTGTCTCTTTTCCCAGACAACGAAGTCGTTGGACGGATTCCGTAAGATCGTGGAAGAGATATATCAGCGAAAGGCGGAAGGTACCCGTTTTGAATATTACGATACGATTTGTCGCCAGGTGGCAAACCGTTTACCGAATATAAAAGCATTTGCATCCAGCCATGACTGGGTCTATTTTGTAGCAGGCAAAAAGAGTTCAAACGGTAAGATGCTGTTAGAAGAATGCCGGAAAGCGAATCCAAATACCATTTTCATTTCGGAGGTGAAAGAGATCACTGAGCCGCTCCCTGCCGGTGTCCGCCGTGTAGGGGTTTGCGGAGCTACATCGACCCCGAAATGGTTAATGGAAGAGGTGGCAATCCGTATCCGGGAACTGAATGCAGACCGTTGATCAGACGGTTAAGATTTCATGAAGTTTAAGGAAAAATGAAAGATTGTTGGCAAATAATTATTATTTTTGCCGCGAATAATTTAAAATAAAGACGATATGTCTACTATTAAATGTATTGGCATTTTAACGTCCGGAGGTGATGCTCCCGGAATGAACGCTGCCATCCGTGCAGTGACGCGTTCCGCTATCTATAACGGGATGAGAGTTAAAGGTATTTTCCGAGGATACAGAGGGTTGATTACAGGTGAGATTGAAGAATTCAAAACACAGAATGTAAGTAACATCATCCAGCGTGGTGGAACAATATTGAAAACCGCTCGTTGTATGGAGTTCAAAACTCCCGAAGGCCGTAAGCAGGCATACGACAAGTTGGTGGAAGAGGGGATCGACGCCCTGATCGCTATCGGTGGTGACGGAACATTGACCGGTGCACGTATTTTTGCACAGGAATTCAATTACCCGATCGTCGGAGTTCCGGGTACGATCGATAATGACCTGTATGGTACGGATGTAACGATCGGTTATGACACGGCCCTGAACACAATTATGGAATGTGTGGATAAGATCCGCGATACGGCCACTTCCCACGATCGCCTTTTCTTTATTGAAGTGATGGGACGTGATGCCGGTTTCCTTGCACTGAACGGTGCTATTGCTTCAGGCGCAGAAGCGGCTATCATTCCGGAGATTTCTATGGAAAAAGACCAGTTGGCGGAGATGATCGAAAATGGATTCCGTAAATCAAAGAACAGTAGTATCGTATTGGTTGCAGAAAGTGAAGTGACCGGCGGAGCTATGGGAGTTGCCGAACGTGTGAAAACAGAATATCCGCAATTCGATGTACGTGTATCTATCTTGGGGCACTTGCAGCGTGGTGGTTCTCCTACGGCTCAGGATCGTATCCTGGCAACCCGTATGGGAGTCGGTGCGGTCGATGCTTTGCTGGATGACCAGCGTAATGTTATGATGGGTATCCAGAATGACCAGATCGTATATGTTCCATTCTCGAAAGCTATCAAGAATGACAAACCGATTAACCGTGATTTGCTGAATACACTGCGTGTGTCTTCTATTTGATCCGGACTGACGAAAGAATATGAAAAGCCCGTCGAATCGTTTGATTTGACGGGCTTTCTTTTTATTATTCGGTAGGTCTTATTTCTTCGATAAGTTTTCGAGGAACAGATCCATCATCCTTTTGGCTGCAACGAACGAGCTGATCTCGTTATTCAACACCTGCTGTTCCGTCTGTACCAGCATGCCTTCTACAGCCGGATTATGATAGAATGTTTCCCGTAATGTATCGTTGATACTTTCGTACATCCAATACTTGGCCTGTTCATTTCGTTTGAAGTTGAAATAACCGTTCTTTTTGGTGAACTCCATGTACTCGCCGACCATATCCCAGATCTCCTTGATGCCTAAGTTGTAGTAACCCGAATAAGTCAATACTTTGGGGAACCATCCTGAATCGGCAGGTGGAAAAAGATGTAGCGCATTCCTGAACTGGGCAGCGGCCAGTTTGGCTTTTTCGATATTATCGCCGTCAGCCTTATTGATAATAATGCCGTCAGCCATTTCCATGATACCGCGTTTAATCCCTTGTAACTCGTCTCCTGTTCCTGCCAGCTGAATAAGAAGGAAGAAATCGACCATCGAATGAACGGCCGTTTCGCTTTGTCCGACACCGACTGTTTCCACAAATACAGTGTCGAAACCGGCAGCTTCACACAGCACGATCGTTTCACGTGTTTTACGTGCCACACCCCCCAAGGATCCTGCGGATGGAGAAGGACGGATAAAAGCATTCTTTTCGCGTGATAAAGCCTCCATGCGGGTCTTGTCCCCCAGGATACTGCCTTTGGAACGTTCGCTGCTCGGATCGATAGCCAGTACAGCCAGTTTGCGCCCTTCCTTGATAAGGTGCATACCAAAAACATCGATAGAGGTACTTTTTCCGGCACCAGGAACACCGGTAATACCGATACGGACCGATTTGCCTGCAAACGGAAGACATTTTTCTATAATCTCCTGTGCCAGTTGCTGGTGTTCATATTTAGCACTCTCGACCAGCGTAACCGCCTGGCTGAGGATTGTTATATTTCCTTTCAGTATCCCTTCGACAAACTCGGAAGGGGTATATTCTTTACGTTGAAGTCTTTTTTTGAGGTAGGGGTTTACAGTCGGTACATCGGCTACTCCCTTGTTTACCTTTAATCCTCTGTAAAGATCGTCGTTTTCGGGATGTTCCATATCTTTTTATTTTTCTGCTGTTACCTTTACGAGGCGAACAGGACCGTTCGGGTCATTACATACTATATTTACCAGTGCTTCCAGTTTCGTCTTTATCTCTTTCGGACGAACTGATATTTTGAATGTAGCCGTTGTTCCCGGTTTTAATTCTTTCTTTCCTCCTGAAATATCGATCCGTTCATCATCGCAAGTGAAACTATGTATGATAAGCGGGGATTTTCCGGTATTCGTTACCTCTACAGTGCCGGTCACTTTGCCTCCGATCAGTGGAATGAACCCACCTTTTTCCGGTAGCTTACCGAAATCGAGCAATGTACCTGACAATTGGGCAACCGGAGCCTGTGCCTTTTCTGCAGCAGTGAGTTTACCGAAGTTGTCGATAATATTGGCCGCTACGTGTATCTTTCCGTCGACTTCTTTTTTCTGTCCGATACTTTCGATTGTCAAAGGTATTTCTGTCGTAACCCTACCTTTTCTTTTTACTGCTTTAGCATCGAATAACAGAGTAATTTCCCCCACTTCGTCCGGAGCCAGTTGGGTCGGGCGAATCTCGACGGTCAGGTAATGAGGCACTTTGCCCTGACGGATCGTCAGAGTAGTCTTTCCTTCATTCTTGACATTGATCTTTTCTCCCAGTGTTTCGTCGGGACGGACGCTGCTGTACAGTATTGTTTTAGTCTGCATCTTCAGGTCGCCTATCGAATAAGGGAAGATCATAAGCGGTATAAGCGGTTTCGGTGTCACGTTTCCTTTGATTGCCAGCGTGTAGCTGCCTTTCTTTCCATTGCTGAATATGGATACCGTCTTGTAGAACGGACCGGGGCGGCCTTTGGGATTGTAGGTAACCTTGACATTTCCGGTTTTTCCCGGAGCGATCGGCTCTTTTGTCCATTCAGGCTGTGTACAACCGCAAGAAGCAGTAACACGGGTGATGACGAGCGGGCCATCTCCCGTGTTCTTTATTTCAAAAGTATGACTTGCCGGTCCGTCAGCTTCGGCGATTGTTCCGAAGTTGTACGTCAGCTCGTCTGCACTTATCTGGGCTCCATTCTGTGCAGCTATATGCGCCGTGAACAGGAATATGCTGCAAAGAATAAAGCTCAGTCTTTTCATATTCAGCATTCTTTGTTTTTAGTTTAGCTTGTTGAAAATCAAATAACCTCTCCTCTGATCGTCAGGATAAAACTTCCGGTCTTTCCGTTGCTGTAAACAGAAATCGTTTTAGAGAACGGTCCCGGACGTCCTTTCGGATCGTATGTTATCTTGATATCTCCGCTCTGTCCCGGAGCGATCGGTTCTTTTGTCCATTCCGGAGTCGTACATCCGCAGGAAGCGATAACGCGGGTAATAACCAACGGAGCATCTCCCGTGTTTTTAACGGCAAATGTCGCAGTGACTTTTCCGTCTGCTTCTTTTATCTGTCCAAAGTCATGAGAGGTTTCTTCAGCTGTAATAACAGCTTTTTTCTGAGCTGAAGCCATTCCTGTTGCAAGCAGGATCGCCATAAAAATAAAAATAATCTGTTTCATTTTACATCTTATTTAGCTATTGTTTATGTCACAAAGATAGGGATTTAGAATTGAAAATGGAGAATTGAAAATTGAAAATTGTTAACGGGCGAAATCTAAACTACTTTTCCCCTTGATATTCTTCCTCTGATTTTCAATTCTCCATTTTCCATTTTCAATTAACCGTCAGTTTTTTCCCTTCCGTATGAGATATGAATTCGGGTGCGTACAGACATTGGATTGTACTGATTCCTCCGGCATATTCACCTGTACGGGAAACGTAAACCGGATATTCGATCACGAAGGTTCCGGCCGGTAAACGGTTGAAAAAGAAATTTTCGGAAACATCTGTCGGTGACTGGTAATAAGCCACTCCGTCTCTGAACTTTGTACCGGAAACCTGGCTGGCAGGTTCGAAACAACCGGCTCGCAGGTCTTTCAGGAAGATATAATCCATTTCACGGTCGGTACGAATGGTCAGGCGTACGACCACCTTGTCACCCGGCTGGAGTTTTCCGTTCTCCACCGGAGTGATCTGCAGACCGCTACCGCTGTTGCTTTCAATGAATAATTTCTTTTCAACGTTGAGTACACCTGTCTGTTTTTCTACTTTGTCGATGTTTTCAAAGTATTGTTCATAGACAGCTCCCCAGGCAGGTGCATTTCCTTCCTTCCGAATGGAAATGGAATTTCTTTCGGATGAAATTTCTTTTTCATCCAGTACAACCTTCAGATAACCTGTTGCTGTTTCTCCTTCGGCAGTACTGTATGTTTTATCGCCCCAGGTAACGGTGCAGGTATTGTTATCGTTCAGCCAGTCACTTCCGGTCAGTACCAATGCGTAGATGGCATTCAGCGTAGCAGGAACAGATTCCCAGTTTTGGGTACGTTTCTGGTTCAGCAACCATTGTTTCATACGGTCGGTGTCTTTGGAATCGGGTGATAATGTATTGAATACCTTCATCAGTAAACAATGTGTTTCGATCGGAGAGATGAAATAGTTGTTTCCTCTCCGGTTGTTAGCCCAATACATACCCTGTTCGGTTGTAGTGGTTGCTGTTTTACGCAACCAGGCCAGGATGGTATTTGCGACCTCTTTTTTACCGTTGCGGTACATCAGCAGGGCTATTTCTCCCTTTCCGTAGAGTGATTGTTCGTTCCAGGTCTTTTCGGCCTGTGCCGTGTAGAAACGGATCGCTTCACGGGCATCTCCCAATTCTGGAATATCGCGGTAAGAGCTACGGACGTACAGGAATTCCAGTTGTAAAGCGTTCGGCACGCTGCTCTGCCATTTCTTGTTGTTCTTTTGCAAGGACTCATAGTCGGATTGCATCTGTTTGTCCAGATATTTAAGAGCCTTCATCTGCATTTCTTTCTCCTGTTGTCCATATTGTACGGCACTCATCTCGACCAGTTGAGACATTCCTTTCAGGATAGAAAGCGTGATCTCCCGGCTTGCCGGGAAACCTTTGAACCAACTCCATCCGCCGTCTTCGTTCTGTAGTTTCAACAGTTGTTGCAATGCTACTTCACGTTGCTGGGCGGCACGGTTCATGTCGAACAGGAGTGACAGACGTTGTTTTTGTTCCGTTTCATTTTCTGCAGCCAATACCCATGGTGTTTCTTCCAATAGGATATTCTTCAGTTCCTGGTTTTTCTGCAGGTTTGAATAAAGCGTGGAGGCTGTTCCGCCTTGTGCTTTCCATTGGCTGATCACTTTTTGAATGCGCGGATTGGCTGTGGCAATATAGTTAGCCAGCGTATTGCTGTAATAGGAGGCAAACCAGGAAATAATGTTATCGTTTGCCGGTTGTGTAAGCGTTGGTAATGCCTGTACGGCGTACCATATCGGATTACCGGTCAACTCCAGTGTCATTCTGAACGGGTTACGGCTGCCTGTTGCTTTTGATCCGGACAGGCGGATTTGTTTTTCCCCGTTTTCCATCAGATAGAACGGAGTACTTTCCGTTACCAGTATCTGGTTGGACAGAACCGGGATCAGATGTTGTTCCCCGTCACTTCCTGATTCGGAATCAGCTACGATACGGCAACCGATCAGATTGGTTGTCTCCGGTACGCGGAAGGTCCATGAGGCGGTCGTAATACTGTCAGCAGACAATGTGAACGGCCTCTGCGATTTGGTCAGGCAGATAACCGGCTGGTCTGTGGCAGGATCGAACAGCTCGAGGCTGACACGTCCGGAGATGGATGCCTTGGAATTGTTGATCACCTGCGTACTGACAGATACTTCATCTCCCTGTCGCATGAAACGGGGTAGGTTCGGAACGACCATCAACGGTTTACTGCTGATTACTTCTTTTGTCAGCAGGCCGTATTTCATATCTACCGTATTGGCCAATGCCTGGAATTTCCAGGTCGTATTGCTTTCCGGCAATGTGAACTGTACCATGACGTCTCCTTCTTCATTGGTCAGTAATGACGGATAGAAGAAGGCTGTTTCGTTGAAGTTTTCACGTACCGGGAGTTGAGGCTGTGCTTGTACGGGTTTCGCTTCCGCTTTGTCCCATGCAGCGTCAGATAAACTGAATAACATTTCGCCGGATTCTTCAACTTCATCGTCTACGATGTTTGCATTTCCGGTAATGGACGCTGCATCATTGCTTCTGTAGCCGACAACTTGTGCCTCGGCGGCCATTGGGGCGGCTGCCGACTTCATCATTATACCTGATCCGTAAGCTCTCTGCTGTCTGTAACTCAATACACCCTGCCAGTCCAGGCGGTCATACTGATAGTCCGGAACTGAAATGAAGTCAGGTTCTCCTGATTTGTACGACGATTTATCGTCCAGGCTGATACCATTGTTGAATACCGGGGCATTCAGATAAACGGACCTTTGCGGGTCGAAGTTCCATTTGAATGTGCCGTACGGTAATATCTTATCCAGGGAAGCATCATACATGCTGGCAAGCATTTCTGCCATAGCTGGTACGGAGTCGGTATCCAGTATTCTGAATTTCCATGTTTCCCGGTTGCCGGGCAGCAGGCGGTCACGGAAAGTGATCGGTTTGATCGTTAACCGGAGATCAGGTTGCTGACGCTTTATCTCTGACTGGGTTCTGTATAACTTACCTTTTTTGATAAAGGTAAAAGTAGCCACGATACCATCTCCGTAACTTTCATTGAATGGGATACGGAAGAGGTGGTTCTCGTTACTCAATACCACATACTTACGTGAGAGACATTGACCGTTCCGGAATAATTCGTATAGTACATGCACATCCTTATCGGAAGTGCCGAACAGTATCTTTGCCTCCTCACCCGGCAGACAACTGGTCTTCTCGTTCAGCAACCAGACATGCTTGAATACCGGCGGCTTTTTGTCGCGCAAGCTATACAGGATGAAATCCTGCTCTGTTGTTGCCGGACGTCCTTTCGAGTCTTTTGCTTCTATCTTGATGCGGTAACGTCCGGATTCCAGTTTCCGGAATACATCTCTATCTATCTGCTTGCCGGAGGTGAAATTTCCGCTGGTAACCTGTTTCCCGACTTTGTAATCTACGAATTCATAATCGGAATATGTTTCCTTGTTCTCATCTTGCAGTTTGTTTATTGTGTAAGTACCATCTAGCGTAACCTGTTCTCTGTTCAGGGTTTGGGCAGAGATAACAACATCTGCCGAATCTTTATCGAACTCTCCTTGAATATTAGTTGTCAGGATGATGCTTGTTTTTCCGACTGTTATTGTCGAACTTGCTTCTTGAGTCTCTCCATTGCTGTCGGTCAATGTAACCGAGATCAGGTAGGGTTGGTAGTTACCGGATTCTTCCGGTCGGAAGTCGAATGAGAATGTGCCGTCACTGTTCATTGTTGTTCGGCCTTCCGCCACCTGTTCGTATGAATTATTGATGGGGAAGTAACCGCGCAATAACAGAGGCTGCTTGGTGATTCGATAGGTCACTTCACCGCTTTGCAGCGAAACGCCCGAGAATGTTTCAGCTTTTCCCCGGATGGTTACCAGGTCGCCGAAAGATATTTCACCTTTGACGGGAAGTATATTTACCAGGAATGTCGGACGTTTATATTCTTCGACACGGATATTCGTACTGGCATAATCGGTAGATAGCGTGAATGTGCCATTCAGTGTTTGCTGCGGTAAGGTAAATTCACCGTTGAAAGAGCCGAACTTATTTGTCTTGAATTCTTTGGTCGCCACTTCTTTCCAGTTGGCATCCCGAAGGATTACTTTGAACGTCTCGCCTTCAAGAGCGTGAGGTTTGCTTGTTTCGTTTGTATATGCAATACCTTTGAAATAAAGGGTTTGTCCCGGACGGTAAAGTCCGCGGTCTGTGAATAAAGCCAGTTGCGGGCGGATGGTCCGGTTGACTTGCCGTTCCCCGTTCGGATAAACCATTGTCAACATAGTTTGGGCATCTCCCTGGCGGCTCACCCGGTAAGCCATCAGGTCACCTTTGCGTGAGAATACGGCGATACCGTCTTTATCCGTTTTTACGGTTCCTTGCTGTTGCATTTCACGGCGTTTGCCTGAATAATAAGTAACAGTGGCGTCAGTTACCGGTTTTCCGCTTAAATAGTCGGTGACCAATACTTCCGTATTCCCATTTTGCATGTTGCGTGAGATGGATGCCAGGCGGCTGACTTCAAACAGATTGTTTGTTTTTATATTGCTTTCTGGTACGGTAATGATGCATTCATATAATCCTATTTGATCCATCGGGATCACAAGGCTGGTATCCAGCTGCGTATACGTATTGGGAGCCGTTAAGGAGAATGTCACTTCTTTAACCAGTGCTCCGGGCTTGTTGGCGGTATCTCTGTCGTTATAAAAAAGGGTCTGTTGCGGAGTTTTCAGACTTTTGTATATACGGGCGGTGATCTGCGGGATGTTCCGGAAATTCAATTTGAGTGTCAGGTCTTTTCCCGGATATACGGTATTGGCCGTATTTACCTGTAAGATCGGATTTTGCATATCTGCCAGCCTGTTTTTGATCAGGCCTATCCGTTCGTAATTGGGAAAACGGGCGATTGTCTCTTTACAAAGTTTATATTCGATAGTTCTCACGGAATCCATATTAATACCGGCTGTGAACCCGAACAATCCGCTGTTTAGCTTGGCTTCGACAATTTCTACGGAATAGTCTTTGTTTCCATAAATAGCCAGCAGGCTATCCAGCGAAGCGCTATATTCTTCTCTTGCTTTTTCCGAATAGCGGGAAGTGTACTGAAAACGCAGATAATCCAGATTGGCGAGCATAGCTGCTTTTTTGTCCGGCTGTGTATTCAGATACGTGATAAGTTCTTTATATATATCGGTGGAAGGAGCGATATCCAGTGCCCGGAATGCGAGAAAATCATATAATGTCGGGCGTAGGACGGGCGTGTCCTTTCCGGTTTCCAGAATAGCATCGAATGCCGAGACCGGTGTATCCTGTAATAGCTTGGCTGGTTCGAGTGAAGCAATCAGTTCTTCTTTTATCTTTTGGGTGAAAAGATTGGAAGTCCATTCGTGGATATCTTCCGGGGCATAACCTGCCAGGTCGGTACGTTGACTGATCTTCCAGCGGTTCATGGTATAATAATGATTATACATTTCGGCAATCATCGAATGGAGTACGGCTGTCGAGGCGGGATCTTTGCATCCGGCAGCATAGTTTTCTACTTCCTTGATCAGTTCCGGGAAATCATCTTCATTCACGTCCAGCTGTTCTTTCATCCGGCTGATCAATGCTTTGATCAGTTGCGGTGTATTCTTACCTTGAATGGCTTCGGTAATCATTTTGCTTTCATTTTTCGATTGTGCCGCTGTTGTATACATGATAGCTGCTGACAAACAGCAGAGTATCAATGCGGAAACAATAATAGCTTTTATCTTCATATCTGTAATGGGTTTACATGTTAAACAACGTCCTTTGCTATATAGATACAAAGAAAGGGTGAAAAGATGTAAACCTATTGTTAATAAGGTGTAATAATGGAGGCTGTCAGGTGGAGGTTAAAAAAGAACATGGATTCATATAGTACAATGCATATTATCAAAGATTATGCTACTATATGAATCCATGAACCCGAAATACGGGATAAAATTATTTTTTACGGACGTAAGTCAGGAAGGTATATGGATAAGCATGTTTAGCGTCGGCAGGAAATTCCTGGCGTTCCACTTCTTCCCACATATCCCAGTTTACGACAGGGAAAAATGTGTCGGCATCCTTAAACTCTCCATGTACGCGTGTGATGTACATCCTGTCTGCGATGCGTAATGCCTGGCGGTAAACCAAAGCGCCGCCGAGGATGAATATTTCATCTTCTTTTTCGCAGATATCCAATGCAGCGCCCATTGATTCGCAGGCAAAGCAGTTTACAAAACCTGCTTCCGGCAAGGTTGTCAGGACTACATTCTTCCGGTTGGGAAGCGGTCCTTTGGGCAGAGATTCGAATGTTTTACGTCCCATGATCACGGCATGGCCGGTGGTCAAATCTTTGAAACGTCTCATATCGGCAGGCAGACGCCATAACAACTTGTTGTTTTTACCAATCGCGTTGTTCTCTGCAATTGCGGCAATGATTGAAATTGTACTCATAAACTTATCGATTTATTAGTCATGTTTATATTCCGAATTAAATAAGTATCACCGTTTATACGGCCACTTCTCCTTTTATATGGGGATGCGGGTCATAACCGGTCAGGTTGAAATCTTCGTATTTGAAATCGAAGATGCTTTTTACATCCGGATTAATCTCCATCCGGGGGAGAGGACGCGGTTCGCGGGTAAGCTGTAGTTTTACCTGTTCAATATGATTGCTGTAAATATGGGCATCGCCCAGCGTATGAACGAAATCTCCGGCTTTCAGTCCTGTAACCTGTGCCATCATCTGCAATAGCAGTGCGTAAGAAGCTATATTGAAAGGTACACCCAGGAATATGTCGGCACTGCGCTGATACAATTGTAGGCTCAGGCGTCCGTTCGCCACATAAAACTGAAAAAATGCATGACACGGAGGAAGGTTCATGTTTTCAAGGTCACCCACATTCCAGGCACTGACAATGATCCGTCGGGAATCCGGATTATGTTTGATCGTTTCGACTGCTTCACTGATCTGATCGATGGAACCTCCTTTGTAATCCGGCCACGAGCGCCATTGGAATCCATAGATATGTCCCAGGTTTCCGTCAGGGTCCGCCCATTCGTTCCAGATACGCACGCCATGTTCCTGTAAATACTTCGCATTGGTATCTCCCTGCAGGAACCAGAGCAGTTCGTATATGATCGACTTCAGATGCAGCTTCTTCGTTGTAAGCAGAGGAAATCCCTCTTCCATATTGAATCGCATTTGATGGCCGAAAACACTTTGTGTACCGGTCCCGGTACGGTCTTCCTTCCTGACACCTTCGGCTAATACGCGATCCAGCAATTCTAAGTATTGTTTCATTTTTATCTCTCTAGTAGCTTACAAAAATACGAAAGGGATTTGTATTAAACAACAGGTAAGTTTTAAAATGGAGTTTTCCCTGTTTACAAATTGTAAAAAGATATGCGTCTTTGATTAGCTAAATGATACGTTAAAAAATATTAGTCGCTAGGGTAATTCAATTTATACGGCATACTAATCTGATTTACCCGGTATAGTAGTGACAAAATGATAATCGGGGAGTGGAGGACACGTGTGAGTACTACATTTATATAAAAGCTGAAAATTTTTAATTATGCAGTTTGGAAGTATGGATAATTTTGGATATATATTTATTAATATTAAAGTACACGTACGTTAGTTTTATGGTCTTCCAACCCTTGGGAGTTTAATGCAAAATACTTATTTAATAAATGATCTGAATTCTTTGTATGTAATGAATTGCAGGGCGTGAGGTCTGATTTTCAATGACTAAAAAAAACGTTCCTTTTTTTCTTGCAGCAAAAATACGCATTCCTTTTGAACCTGCAATTCTTTTCAGAACTTTTTTCACTTTTCTATCTGCTTTCTTATCAGTACAATACGAAAACAGGGACAAAATACCCGCTTCCTGTTACAAAAGTAAAAGAATCCTAAACGCATGACTAGAAAAAAGGAACGTTTAAACTCGTCAAATCGGTAATCGACGGGTAAAAAAGATGCCCTGATACAGGCATTTAGCAGTTCCCCTAAAATGCTTTTTCTTGTGTCCTACGGGGTTAGGTAGCTGAAATGAGCTAAATGAGAGAGATTTTATCGAAATGATTATAGATTATAATTTTATTAATTAAATGTTTTACGTATGAGAAAAAGTACTTTGGTAAAAGGCGGGTCGGCCGCTCTTTTATGTGCTATGGCTTTTTATGGCTTGTCTCCGATGCTGAATGCAGCAGACCCGGACTATGCCAATATTAAGGCTAAGTGGTATGAAACAGTGGACTCTGAAAGTGCGTGGGAAAATGAGGCTGGTCTGGTAAGTGGCCCGACTCATTTGAAACCGATCGACAAGGTGAACGTTCACGATCATTGGGAAGCAAATTCGACTTCTTATGGCAACTATGAGTCGTTGATCGACTTCACAAAGATGAATGCAGGTTTGATGAACGGTGTTTTTGTAACCTTCTTCAATCTGGATGCAAGTGATGCTCCTAACTATCTGAAGCCTTTCACCGGAAAGTATCTGGAGATGGCTTATTCGGATATTAAGAATCACGAAGAAATGAATACGGCCGAATATCTGAAATTTACAGATGACAAAGGCAATACCGGATTAGGTATTTATCAGAACCAGACTGCCAGTTCACGTGTAGACTTCCTGTATAGCACAAAAGGCTTGACTGGTGTTGAAAGCGTTGAAATGGATATTCGTGCTTTTGGTAATACGGACCTGGTAAACCGTAAGATCGACTGGACATATGATGTATATGTTTATGATTTGTCAGGTAAATTTATCGGTCAGATGGTTAGCGACCGTGCAGTTTTCACAGCTAATAACCATGAAATAGCAACAGCCCATACGCATCATATTAAAGCGCATGTTTCTGATGCCGATAATACGAATCCTAATTCATGGCAGCAGGGCTCTTTGGACAACAAGATGATTATTGTTATGTTCAGAGGTGCTAAATCACTTGCTGATGATGCTGTTGAATCTACAGGTTCAAAGAACACAGAACCGTTGACAGTATTCACAAATGCAAGATTGGCGTTCAATCGTCCGGATGTTGCTTTCGGTGCTGCAAATACAAAGATATTTGAAGCTGGTGCCGGACGTAATACTTCTTGCGCTACCGATACATTGACAACAACAGTAGATCTGTGGAATACATTGTATGAGAACAGCAAGTCAAATAATGAGTATACTGCAACTTTCGGTGGTGCAGATCGTGATGTTCTGGCTCTTATTGATCAAACTCAGGCTCAGAACTCAAAAGAAGAATTGGCATATTACGAATTGAACGTGGAGTATCCGTTTATCGTTGATAAGATGGAAATCTCCCAGAAAGACGATATGTCGAAAGTTCAGGGTTGGGTATCTATGGATGAACTGACAGCTGGTCCAGCTTACAAAGTTGTTATAAAAGGTACACCGGGCAAAGATAAGAAAGTTACTTATCTGATCCCTCGTGAATTCTTCGTTCAGACAGATGCTACTGACGATCGCGATTGCAAATCAAGCGCTCGTTTCACTTATTACTTCGCTCCGCAGGAAGTAAAAGCATTTGAAAAATCTAACTATATCTGGTCTACTATCACAGCTGAAGCTTCAGATACAGCTCGTTATGCACTTCAGGCTACTTCTGTTCCTGAATATAACGAATTGAACGATCTGTTCTTCGACGAATATCTGGATTTCAAGACTGCAAAAGTTAGCTTCAAGAATCTGCCTTATTTCAACTCATTCGACAACGGTCGTACAATGGATGAACAGCATTATGGTGAATTATTGCTGGTTAACCGCACAAAAGCGCCGAAGCATTCAACCGATCGTTATGATGACGATGTAAATATCAAGGGTTGGAAGATCGTCTTCATTAATGATCAGAATAAGAAAGACTCTACTTATGTGCCGGGTCGTTACTTGCCGATGTCTGTTTACGGACATAGCTATACTGACTATGCTGCATGGTTGGAAGAACATGGTTGTCCGGAATGCTGTATCGAAGATGAACCGGAAGAAATCGGTTCTTATGTTGAAAATCTTCCTGTAATCGACTGTTCAGGTAATATCTATCCGAACATCGTTAGCGTAAATGCTATCTTTAAATATCATCGTGGTGATGTGAATATTGGTGACGACGAGTCTAAGTATGTAAATGAAACATATACTATTAATCCGGCTCTGACTTACGATGCTTCTATCGCAAGATATTTTGAAAATGAAGATGTATTGAAAGGTACAACTTATACTTACACCGGACAGGATCTGATGGATAAGGTTGGTGGTGCAGTTTATTCAGGCCCGATCAAGATCTTCGGTAACAATACATTCGTATGGTTCCAGGATACTGACCAGTCTCTGTTAAGCCACGCTATGGGCGTTCTTAGCTCTGAATTCCTGAAATATTTCGAACGTATCGACCGTAAAGACTTCTTCTTCGCTCCTTACGACGAATGGGATAACTACAAATATGAGTCAAGACCTCACACTGTTAAGATCTTCGCAACAGGTTTGAAACCTGATGTTGCTGGTGGTACAGTTGCTTCTATCAAGGTCTTCAAAGAAAAGTTCTCTAAAACTGAAAGCTTTGACGATGCAGTTTATCATACAAATGCGTTCATGTTCACTGGTGAAAGCCTTGATTTCGCAAAAGTATATGTGAAGAAAGGTAATCAGGAAAAACCGATCGAAGAATACGACGGATACCAGTGGGGTAAATTTATCGGTATGAGCACAGGTGATACTTTGATTTACAAAGTTGACCTGGATAACGACTACGCTGTACAGTACTTGGAAGAAAACGGTCTTGATATGACTGTTAAATATGTACCTTACAACGACGTGAACCTGCTTCCGATCGCTAAAGAATATTGGGATTATTGCTGCTTCGAAGGTACGCCTAACGTATTCAACCACGTAGCTCAGTTCGGTGTAACTACATCCAACAAGAAGGGTTGGAACGAGTTCTATACATTCGGTACTACTGACAGAGGTTTGACTACTACAATGAACGCTGATAAGATCATCGGTTCATATACAAGCTTCTATTCATTCCTGACTCAGCAGTTCGGTTCTTGCAACGACTGCGGTGGCGGTAACATTCCTAACTATAGTGGTTACGGTGGATATGTATCAGAATCCGGAACTAACTGGGTTCCTGCTCCTAACTTGATCTATAACGAAATGTTCCGTAAGGATTACAAAACTCGTTATGTAAATACTTGCTATCCGGTACGCGACGGTCAGTTCATTATCTCTGGTTTGAACATTGTTGAACCGGTTGATATGGATGTATTCTCTAACAAGAAAGGTGCTTTCGATTATGAAGTAACAGTTCTTGCCGACCTGAATGGTATACCTTATGGTAAAGTTGATACAGTTGGTACTACAGTTCAGATCTCTCCGAACAAATACGGTGAAGTATTGGCTCTTGTTTCTGCTAAGTTCGATCCGAAAGATCGCGATGGTATTGCAATGACTATCGATACAATCACAAGTGGTTCAGAAAAGGGTATGTGGGCTCGCTACTATGCGAAAGACTCTATCCGTCTGGCTCCGCAACAGCATGGTGCTGATGTTGAAAGATGGAACCGTGTATACTTCTTCGATTTGGATGATTACAAACATAATCTGTCATTTGAAGATGAAAAGTGGAAACACTTCGGTATTTGGGCTCCTTACGGAATCAATATCAACGATACATTGACTGCAACTATCAAGGGTGACGTGAAAGTTCCTGAAGTATGGTTCAGCTCGGATGCTGCAGGTAAGAACAAGATCAATGCATTCCAGTTCGGTGTTGTCAATGGTGGCGCATCTAAAGATTCTGTATTCTATATCCAGGGTCGTGACCTGCCTCATTACGGTACTACTGTAAAAGATACAGATCCTAAGGTAGAACAGGAAATCAACTTGTTGAGCGCTTCTGACTTGTTCACATTCGGAACAAACAAAGCTAAAGAAGTGAAACTGTTCATCCGTGAGAAATCCATGGAACTGGCTGGTACGGTAGAAGATGCTCCTTATATCTATAAGGGTGCTGCAGGCGAACTGGTTAAGAATGTTCTTCGTGGTGACGTAGCTGCTCAGATCGCTGTTCGTGCTACTCCGAATGTAGAAGATCTGTGTGACGTAGAAAATGCACTGTCTCTGGCAGCTGTATGTGACGTTCAGCAGAATCTGCCGCTGGCATTCACTGCCGGTCTTGAAATGCCGTATATCAAAGATATGGAACCGGGTGATGTTGGTGGTAGCGATGCTCGCATCAAATGGACAGCAACTCCGGGTGCTCAGTACTATCAGGTAGCTGTAGGTCGCTTCACTCCGAAGTTCACTTCAGAAGATGTATTCATGTCTGAAGTACGTGCTGACGATGCAAGCAAGACTATCTGGGTTGAATTGTTCAACGCAACAGGCGATGTTATCCACCGTGATAATAAAGTTAACTACTGGTTGGAAGTAACTAAAGAATATACTGATGCTGCAGGTAAACCTCAGAAAGAGATAACTAAGGTAAGTGTAGACAACTTCGAACTGCAAGGTAATACGCAACCGATCGACAGAAACTGGGGTTATGCTCCGATTGCCCACCAGATGGACAACATGGAACTGACTACAGACATCACGAAGCCGGTTAAATATACTATCCGTTTGATGGAAGGATTCCAGACTGACGAACACCAGATCGACATTTATCTGTTCGATACTCCTGCAACATGGATGGTAAGAAAGCCGGTTCAGGGTATGCCTATCAACGGTGGTGAGTTCAACACTGGTGACTGGAGAACTGAAGTAGGTTCATTGCCTACAGCTTATTACGAATGGCAGGATGATGTCAACTTCGACGGTGAAGAATCGTTCAAGGTTACTGCAACATCCACGTCGATAGCTGTTCATAACCTGATCCCGCAGACTGCTTACACTGCACGTGTACGTGCATTCAATGAGTGTGTAGGTGGTGAGGAAATGATTCCGTCGGAAGACTTCTATGACTTCGCTACATCTAAGACTGCTACCTCTACTGGTGACATCTACTTCGATGAAGCAGAAGAACATAATCCGGTTTCTAACGAATCTATCAATACAACTGACGTAACAGTTCTGGGTGGCCAGGGTAAGGTAACGATCCTGAATGCTACTAACAAGAAAGTTGTTATCAGCAATGTATTGGGTCAGACTATTGCTAACACGACCATTACTTCTGACAATGTTACATTCAACGCTCCTTCCGGAATCGTGGTTGTAGCTCTTGAAGACGGAACAATTGTGAAAGCAGTCGTTAAGTAAAAGAATGAATAACTATTGATATAAAGAAGTTTATAATCAATAATTTAATTTCTAATAGCCGCGTGGCGGATGTAGAGGCGTTGCTTGCAACGTCTCTACCTGACACCAACTAACCTGCGAAGGCGAAAATGCGGGTATTAATACTAAAGTAATGAAATATAAATTCTTCCGCCTTAGCTCTGTGAAGAATGAAAGCGGATACAAACCCTGGCGGAGTTTATTTGTCAGGGTTTGTATTATTTTAATTAACTTGATTATAAGCACTTACTATCTATTGATTGAAGTATAAACAAAATAAAATAATGGCGTATGAAAAAAGTATACTTGATCGATGTGAGTAGGCGACTACTTATATTCGTGCTTCTGTTGGGAGGGTATATTACACAGGCGATTGCAGCAGACATTTATGTCCCCGTGAAAGATGTCTTGTCTTATTATGAAGGAACCAGTGAGGCAAATGCAGAACAGCTAAAATCCCATATCCAAAGTTTAATACAGGATGTCGTAGACCAGAGTGGCGAATCGGCAACTGTTTCAGATGTCACCGTCAGAGGTGGCGGAAGTGCACATACCGGCGATCTGGTTGCCGGCAGTTATAATTATACCTTTAATATAACCGCATCTTCCGGAACATTTAACTTTTTCCGGGCGATCGACCAGAATCCTATAACTCCCAATCGGGTCGATGGACCTACAGGAGGGGCTGTGACTGTTACCGTGCCCTTGGCGATCGAGATCAAAGCTCGTCAGGCTGTCGGTAATTTGAAGTTCCCGGCTAACTGGGGAAATTATGTGTATGGTACATCTGTCAGCGACCTGTATACCAAAATACAGGTGCTCGATATGCCCGGAGTTTCATTTAATGATGCTTCGGTTTTTCTGGTTAAAGACGGTGCTTCTGTCCAATATACCGGAAGTAACCTGTTGGAGGCCGGAAAGTATGACGTGGTCGTGACATTTCCACCGACCGGTCAGTTCGCTTATGAACCGACTTTGGCCAATTGTACAAAGCAAGAGACCGGTTCTTATATTTCTACAAAACAATTGGTTGTAAAAGAGAAACCTATCGATAATACGGTATTCCCCGTATTTGCCGAAAAGGTGGGAGGACTGGGAGAACTGGATCCGGCTTCCAATATCAATCTGAACCGGATCAAAAGACTGATCACAAACAATATCAGTTCTTCGGATGATTTTATTTCCGAAATAAAAGTGTATTCAAACAGTAATTTCACCAATGAAGTGACCTCTGGTCCGTTATCCCCCGGTGCTGTATATAGTTACCGTGTGGTGTTGTTGCCTAATTATGGTGAAGGAAGTAATGTTTCTGCCGGTGTAGGCGGAGCCAGTATTTCTCTGAACACTGCACAGTGGAGTTACGATATTGCAAATGCAATTGCCATAGGTAAGAATACGCTGCCGGTTAAATTACCAGATTTTCTATCGAGTCCGATCCGCATCGGTGATTATAACGACAACACAGCAGTGGCTACAATGCTGAAAAGACTGATCCAGGATATTAATCCGGATATGGTAGATCAGGGGCTTGTTCCTCAGATAGAAGTAACCGGAGGTACAGTTTCATCCGGCATGGCCGATAATACCCAACTCGGATATAAAGTAACGGTTCAGGGTGATTTGTCCCAGACTAATCTGAATTTTGTTACGGATGGAAATGTGTCGAGTGCCAATCTGGTGGTGAATGGAAATGTTTGTACATTTAATAATTCTCTGTTGTTTGTAACGACATTGCCTACTACTCACTCTTTGGCTTATCCGGGCAACTATCAGATCAATTACGAAAAAGATATGCTTCCGAAAGCGGTCATCCGTCGTATCAAGAGCGACTTGCTGGTACGCAATGCAGGTGTCCTGGGGAACGAAACATTCAGTGTGCGTCTGATCAATAATGATCTGAGCAATAAGAATGCGATCGCAGAAACAGACGATTCGTTCGGTTATAAGATTATTATCAATAAGAGTGCGACGCTGCAGGAAATTGAAACTCCTGCAAATCCACGTATCAATGTAGTGAATAAAGAAACGACTATTGAAATAACTTATTCGAGAAGCATCGCTATCGTTCCTCGTCCGACTATCGATTTCACATTCGGTGAATATACCGTTCAATATGTGAAGGATATGACTCGTGAGCAGATTGCAGAAAAGGTACGCGAATATATCTATCTGGCTAATCCGTTTGTGGCCGAGTATATAGCGAATGTACAGATCACTAATACCCGTATCAGGGAAAATATGGGAACAGCAACATATCGCGTGACGTTAAGCTCCGATCTGGATGTTCTCTTCTCAGAGGTATTTGTGAACGGACAGCAGTATAATTCAACGACATTCGAAGGTATTGTAAATATTACTCCGCGTCCGATCGCAAAAGTGAAACTTTACAAGTATGAGTTCAAGAAAGAAGGTGCTTCCAATGATATGATCGAGAAAGCGATCCTGGCTGACCTGCTTTTGAAGAATCCGGATATGAAGGGAGCTTATATCTCCAGTCTGACGTTAGTTCCGACAATGAGTAGAGACGTTTATTCTTATACGGTTGTATTCAGTCCGAATGATAATATACAGAAGATAGAGTTTACGAATGAAGATGGCGGTATTGTTATCCCGATAGAACTCTTTGGTTATACAACAGCTACTTATGCCCGTTCGGTACGGTTAACGGACAACGGTCAGTCGCTGGCGGAATATCCGTTGCCGGTCAATGTGCAACTGCCATTGTGGGAACGTCCGTTCGGAGAGACTGCCGATGAATATGCGGAGGCTTTATTGAATGATTTCAGACTGACTCCGGGTGCGGAACGTGTTACTGTTCCTAACCTGAATAACTGGGGTGTGAAGGCTTACCTGATCAACAACGAAACTTCTACAGGAAATCTTCCGGTACGCATTGCCGGTGAAAGCTATCCGCAGGTTTCCGACCTGTATGGTTATGAAGTGGTTGCTGGTGCCAATACGCAATTCTCAGAGTATTATACATTAAATTATACGGCTCCGTCCAGTATCCATCTGACAGTGAACGGTAATGACGCGATCGCGAAACTGGCTCTCCGTATCGTGAAGGCCAAACGTACACTCACTTTACCGCAGGTCGACGTGACTTACAAGGATATCAACACGAAAGTCGCTCTACTGGATTCTGTGAAGAAAGCAGTTCTGGAAGATCCCGCCAATCAGGAATTCTTCGAACTGGTGGCTAAGACCGGCGTTAAACCGTTGAAGAGCTTCACTGTAGCAATCAATAATATGGTAGAAGAAGGTACGGTTACGGTCAATACATATACTTATTCGGTTATATTCGTTCAGAAAGTGACGGATAATATTGAAATAAGTGAAACAGGAGCTAAGACTCTGGTCGTGAACAAAGCTCCGGTAGAGTTCGTATTCCCGACCGATATTTTCTACCGTTACGGAAAGCGTAAGGTGGCCATCGAAGCCGATATCCTTAGCCAGTTCCTGGCTGCAAACGAAGGTCTGTTGAGCAGCTATGGTTGTTTCGAAAATCCGGCAGATTTGTTCCAGGTTATGCTGACTACCGCTGATTGTACGGCTGAAGCAACCGAAACAATGCCTAAAAACGGTGACTACGGCTATATGGTGAAGGTTCTTGATCCGGCCTTGTTGCCGAACTTCCTGCTTGTTGATCAGTTTGGTAGTGATTTCCACAATGTACAGAACTCTGTACAGATCGGCCAGCGTAAACTGACGATCACTTTGCCTACTTATCTGGCTGCAACAGCCGAAGAAGGAAGTGCTGCGAAAGCTGCATTTATTTTCGGTAAAGCGACAAAAGCACAGATTGTTCAGCAGATTTACGATGATATCGTTGCTTTAAACGGTAGCAAGATTAAGAGCGATTATACATTGGTTGTTGATTTGATTACAACAAAGGCACAGCTGGATAAACAGAATCCTGTGATCGGTGATTATAGTTATACGATTGACCTTACATCCGCCGACTATACATTTGTTTATGAAATAGAAGGTGCAGAAGTAGATGAAACGGATGAGGTAACTGCAGTTAACGCTGTGAAGGTGATTGCTCCGGGTATTGTAATAACATTCAACGAAGAACAATTGAAAGGTGTTTGGAGTATTGTCAATGCGGCTCCTGTATATGAGCTGGCAGATTTGGCATTGGTGGCTGATGATTATGGATTCGGCTTTGTCTCTTTGAAAGAAGATCCGGAAAATCCGACGGCTGCGATGACTAAGGATCGCTGGAATGCTTTGTTCAAAAACAACAAACTGCATTGGGCGTTGTATCGTAACAATAAACTTCAGTTCCATGGTAATACCTTAAACAGTGTATTGGTCGATTCTATCAGGAATAATGTTACACAGGGTACTTACAAGCTTCGTATCATAGATGCTTCTACCTTGAAGGCGGCTATCGGAAACTTCGAGATCCAGTTGGATACAGATCTGGCGACTTTGAAAGTGACTCCGGCTACCGTAGAGATAAAAGCAGGTAAAGAGGTTTATACGAAAGTATATGGTACGGAAGTAACAAAAGATACCGACCTGAGTACTAAGTTAACATTCGTGGCAGAACCGAAGTTGAATAAAGCGAAATTGTTAGCCGAAAAGAATGTGATCGATTTGTTCGAAACAATCCTGCCGGTCGACGAAAATGTTTATAAAGCAGAAGCGGCGGTAGGTGATTATCAGATCCGTGCAGTAGATGCGATGGTGAAAGATATGTTGACTCCGGTTATCGGTGTTAAGTTTGCTGCAAGCGAAACAGAAGCCAAAGTAACGGTGACTCCGGCTCCGTTGGCAGCTGAAGATTTGATCTTAACCATCTCGGTAACCCGTGAATATGGTGAAGATGCAACCGATGCAGACGTATATGCTGATGTGGCAGGCGACCTGTCCGATACATTCCGTACTGAGATACTTGAGTTGTTGAACGGTGAAAAGGTAAACCGTACGAGCTGGCTGGATTTGTCCGGTGTTAATAAGAAGACAGACGTAGGAACATACGAATTGCGCTTTACTTCTTCGGCTGTTGCTCAGATCGCAGCGTTGCTTCCGAACTTCAATATATCGGGTGCTACTCTTGTGAATGCTGGACTGACAGTGACAAAAGCGCCGTTGATCGTTCGCGCATGCAGTTACAACCGTGCATACGGTGCAGGTAATCCTGAACTTGAAATCGAATATATCGGTTTGAAGAATAACGAATATGAAAACCTGGCTGATGTATTCTCGGTAATGCCGAAAGTGGCAACAGATGCTAAATCTGATTCACGTGGTTCTTATGATATCTACTTCACGGTAGAAGGAGAAGCCCGTAACTATGCAGTGACTCACGAAAACGGTGTATTGTCGATCGATAAGATCCGTCGTACGATCATCTGGCCGGAAGATCAGCGCAATCTGGTGATCCCGGTAGGTGAAACAGTAGAGTTGTCTGCTTATCTGAAATCGGAAGCTGACGGCAAACCGTCTATCTACGATATCCGTTATGAGTTGTCAGGCAACGATCGCGAACGCGTGATCCTGTCTGAAGTATCGAGAGGTGTTTATGCCGTAACCGGAAATGTACGTACGGAAGGTGACAACTTTGTAACCATTACCGTATTTGCCGACGGCGACGATACATATGAAGAGTCGATCCCTGTAACGGGTACTATCAAAGTGGTTGCTCCGGAAGGAGATGCCGCGAAGGTGAATGTGATCGTTTCTAACGTAACCAGCATTTACGACGGTTCTCCGAGAGCTGTTAGCGTGAAGGTGACAGATGTGGAAACCGGCGAAGCTGTGAAAGATTTCAGTATCTATTACGAAGGTGACCAGTTGGGATCGGTTCCGACCTATTATCCTTCAACACAGGATGCTCCGGTGGATGCAGGTGTATATACCGTAACGGTAAAAGCTACGCTTGGTTCGGTTACTTATTCTTACACAGCTAAGAACAAGATGGTGATCGCTCCGAAGCCGGTTGTTGTAACAGCCCGTAACTTCGATATAAAGTATGGTGATGCAATGCCTGCTTATGCAAATGCTTACGATTATAACAAGAATGACTTCCTGAATGGTGAAGACTTCAAGGTCGGCCAGGCTCCGGTGGTTCGCCTCGTAGCATACAGCGGCAAGGCTGGTTCGTATAAGCTGACTCCGTATTCTGCACAGGACTTCGGTGGCAACTATGTGATCACGTATGTATCCGGTCTGTTGAATGTAAGCAAAGCTGCCGTGACTATCCAGGCCGATAATAAAGGGTCTGTTTACGGTAAAGAACTGGAAGAACTGACTTATACTGCTACAGGTTTCGTGAATGGTGAAACGTTGAAAGACCTCGGTTTTGCTCCGCGTATCAGTTCTACTATAACAAGAACATCTGATGCGGGAACTTATCCGATCACATTCTCTGATAATTATACATCCGATAACTACGAAGTTTCTTATATAGACGGCAAGTACAATTTGCAGGCTGCTTCGCAGAAAATCAGTTGGAACCCTGAAAGCGTAATAGACGTAGAAGGTGGCGACGTGATCCTTACAGCGACTGCTTCAAGTAAACTTCCGGTTACATTCAATTCGTCTAACGACGTTGTTGCTTATGTGAACCAGATTGGAGACGCATGGATCCTGACTCCGGTTACTTCCGGTACGGTAACGGTTACAGCTATGCAGCATGGTAACAAGAACTATAATGCTGCTGAACCTGTGGTAGTAACCTTCCTGGTAGACGATGAATATCTGTCTGTCGATAATGAAAAGATCACAGTAACTGATCATATCGAAGTTTATCCGAGACTGTTTACTCACTCTGTGACAGTTGCTGCTCCGTCTGAGATCAAACAAGTAGAATTACTATTGATGAACGGAACGGTGCAGAAAGTTATTCGCAAACCGGGATCTGTTATTGATCTGTCATCATTTGGATCAGGTATTTATCTGCTCAATGTGACATTGGAAGACGGAACATTCAAATCTGTGAAGATCATTAAGAAGTAACCTGTAAAACTAATTTAGTATGAAGAAATATATTAAATCAATATTAACATCGAGGAAGCAGCTTATGCTGCTTCCCCTGATGCTCGTTTCAGGCGGTATCATGCAGGCACAGACAGCTGTTCCTGATACTATATATGTGAGTTTCAATGCCAATACACCGTTAGCGATGACCTATGGTCAGGAACTGGGAACGGTGGCAGGAGGTATTAGCGGAGCCAGTTTCAACTACTTCTATGTGAATGGAGATGGAAGTGTACATGGTAATATCGGAGAAGGAGTAACGTTTAAAGCTCCGACGCAGGCTCTTGATGTCCTGAAGTTTTCAGCAACGCCGACAGTTAGCGGTGGGGAAACGCTGGGCTTTGTTGCGAATAATCTGACCGATTATTTTCAATATGCAAATTCAAGCAATGTCGTGTTCTTCGTCAGTAATCGGGAAGGTGCATTTACAAGTATGCCTCTTACGGTGGATCCCGCTGAGTTGAATATTGCGGCTAAGGATACCAGCCGTTTCTATGGAGATGAGAATCCGGTAACGCCCTGGTCTATCAAAGACTTTGTGTTCGACGGATTTGTAAATGGAGATACGGAAGCCATTTTCACCAATTCACAGGTGAATGTGTTGCCGACTGTCTCTTATTCTGCTGCGGATAAAAGTTCGGCTCCCGGAACTTATGTGATCGAACTGACCGGTGGTCAGGCGGCCAACTATTCACTGAATTTGCTGGTTTGGTCTGATACCTGGCAGGAAGGCAGAGGTTTGCAGACTGTTAAAAAAGCTCCTCTTACACTGGCTGTACCCGACAGTGTCCGTTTATACGATGACGCTAATATCGGAACTATTCCGGCTGGCGAACTTGTTATAACGGCTGGCGAGTTGAAGAATGAGCAGACTCTGGAAGGCTTGTTTGAAGGGGATAATCTGGCTGTCGTTCATACGGCTGTTTCAGCTGCGGTAAATAAACCTAAAAGCGATGTTGGTACATACAGCTATGAGCTGACGGAAGCTGCGACCACTCGGGTTACATGGAGATTGTCCAATTATGATATCCAGGCAATTGTTGCCGGAAAGTATGAAGTGAAGAAAGATACGATCACCATTACGGTCTTTGATGCGTATCAGGCAGTAACTATAGATGCTAAATCTGTCAATGTCATGCAGAAAATCTATGGTGAAGCGAATCCGGACGGATACTTCTGGCTGAAAAAGAGAGCGGAGAAACCTGCTGTGACAGCTCCTTCCTATGCTTTCTCTAAAGCTGCTGAGGCGGTGAATTATATTTCTGCAACGGCTGAAGGCGATAAAGGTTTCAAGGTTGCTCCACTTGCCGGATATTACGATTACGAAGGTAAGAAAGCGACTGAAAAGACAGAGGTGAATCTGAAACGTGAAAAACCGAATCAGAAAGAGGACAGCCTGTATGTTGCCAAAGTGGATAATATCGACAAGGTTTCTTCTCTGAACTATGCGTTCAAGACTGTCGACGGTTCATTCCTGATCAACCAGCGTCAACTGGCTATCTGGAAAGTGATCGTAGACCGCGTATACGGTGAAGCCGATAAGGACACGACCTGGACATTCGAACCGAACGATGCCGACAAGAAACGTGGTCTGGCTATCTTTGATGCCAAATATCAGACAACAAGTACTCCTGACGATATTATCGACTTTATGCCGAAAGTAGTCGTTAAGCCAGTTGCTGCCGATAACACCCTGCATGCAGGATCTTATAACGATACTTTGCAGATTAAGGTAGTTACGGAAGACAAGTCTGTTCAACCTCCGTTTGTGGCGAAAGATCGTAATTATAAGTTGCTTATGAATACATTGGTTCCGGGTACTAAAACGAACGACAGCGTTCGTCTGGAAGTGGCGAAAGCACCACTGATCATCCGTCTGGATACGATCAAGAGAGCTTATGCTTCGGCCGATCCTGAATTTAACAAAGCAGAGGTTCAGAAAGAATTCATTTCTTATGAAGGTTTCAAACTGGACGAATCGGCGAACAATCTGGATTCAACGGCGACGGTAACTGTCGGTAACCGTATCAAGAACCTGGTTATCAATAACCGTCCGGAAGGTATCCTGCCGGTAGGCACATACGAACTGACGGGTATTACCGCTATTAATGAGGAAAATCCGAATTATGAAATTACAATTGTAGGAAAAGCCCGTTATCAGATTTATCCGGATAACAGCTATGTCATGGTTTGGACTCCGATACAGAACGAATTGATCGTAGGCGACCTTGTACGGTTGAATGCTGTAGTAAAACAGGGGGCGACTGTAATTGCCGAAGGTTCTCAGATCACTTACGAATCTTCCAATCCGGCTTTGATCCAGGTTGAAAAGGTAGAAAGTATCTGGTATCTGCGTGCAAAAGACCTGACCGGTGACGAAGGTGTTACAATCACTGCCCGTTACAATGCAGAATCCGGACAGGAGGAAGCACTGAAATCGGAAGTATTTAAAGTAGTACGTCTGAAGAACGAAGCTGATTACAATGTCGTTCTGGGCAATATGGTATTCGATTACGACGGTACGCCGAAAGCAGCCGATGTACAATTGACAGACCTGAAAGGTATCACGACATATAATCCGATCATTACTTACGACGGCGATCCTGATCTGCCGGTTGAAGCGGGTATCTATAACATCTCTATCTTTGTGAAACATAATGGTTCCGACCTGCTTGTCCGCAAGGAAAAGATGCAGATCAAACCGCGCGAAGTATATGTGAAGCCGAAAGATGCGTTGATCTCTTATGGTGAAGAGTTACCGGCAACATTCGAATATACTTATTCCGGATTTATCGGCAGCGACGATTTCAGGGCAGCAACTGCTCCTGTTGTAAAAGTCGCCGGTACGATTACCGGAGCCGGTAACTATACATTATATGTAGAAGGCGGTGATCCGGGTACAAACTATACAGTAGTAGGAGGTACGGGAACACTTACCGTTTCGAAAGCCATTCTGACAATCAAGGCGGGCACGGTCAATATCGTTTACGGTGATGAAATTCCTGAACTGACACCTGCATACGAAGGTTTTGTCGGTAGTGATAATCCGGATGTATTGAACTTCCTGTATACTGTGAAGACGAATGTGAAACCTGTCAATGCCGGTACTTACGACCTGACTATCGACTGTCTGAGTTCAGATGAAGATAATTATGCCGTTACTTTGGTGCCTGGAAAACTGACAATAGCCAAAGCGGCTGCCGGTCTTCAGTATTCTGTAGAATCGACAACTGTCATGGTAGGTGATTCTGTTCTGTTGTATGCAAGCTGCGAATCTCCGGCTAAGATTTCTTATGCTGCCGAATCGATCCAGATTGCAGGTTTGCGTGAACATGCGGAAGGTGTACATGTGATCGGTAAGAGTGAAGGCATAAGTAAGGTTTACATCACTATACCGGAGTCGACCAACCATCTGGCACATCGCGATTCTGTAATCTTCAATGTGAAACTAGGTTCAGTAGGTAATGAATCTATCACTTTGCAGGGTGTCGGCCTGTATCCTACGATCGTAGAGTATAATGCGACAGTTGTATCTGAAACTCCGGTGGAAGCGATCTATGTAGTCGATGCAGCCGGTAAGCTCCAGAAGCTTATTAAGAATCCGGAACAGATGATCGACCTGAGCCAGTTGCGTAGCGGTTATTACCTGGTACGTATCGTTTTAACAAATGGCGAAGCGAAGACGGTTCGGATCATAAAGAAGTAGTTTTGTATTGATGACATATGTCTTTTCACTGGCGAATGCAGATTCACCGGTAAAGAGATAATATAGATAAAAAGAGAAGCCTTCCGGATGAATATTCGGAGGGCTTTTATATATTTGTAGTATAAATCACTATAAAACAAAGTATTATGAGGAAAAATCTACTAAGGCTTTTATGTTGTATTTTGATTATTAACAGCTCTGCGTTTTGTTGCTATCTCAGTGCACAATCCATTCCGAATGGTGATTTCTCCGCAGAGTGGGAGACTGGTTATAATGGAGTCGGTAAGCAGCCGGCCGGATGGAAAGCTTCGAATGTCAGTCAGATGGGGGTAAAGAAAGAATTGGTAACCCGTAGTTCTGATGGTTCTGTTCTGTTAACCAATCAGTTCGTCGGTTTGTTCGGGATGGGCTCGAATGCGCCGGCTTATATCTCTTTAGGTACTCCGTGGGTATATGCCAATATCTCGGATATCTCCAAAAGTGACGGAGGTACGACGGGAGGAATAGAATTTACCCATCGTCCGGATTCGATAGTCGGCGTGTTCAAACGTAAAGCAGTGTCGGAAGAGACTGCCTGGATTGTTCTTTATCTGTGGAAAGGAACAGTCGTATCTTCCAGTCCTGATGATAAAGAATTGATCGACAACGAGAAAGATGTGCTGGCGGAGAACGGTTCCGTTACCCTGATCGGTAAAGCCGAATATGAAATAAAGGGCGAACTGTCCGACTGGACACGTATTTCTGTGCCGATCGATTATTATTCTGATGAGATACCCGAAAAGATGAATATAACACTTTCGGGAGCAGATTACCGTAACCGTAGTAAGATAAAAGAGAATAACACTCTGTCGGTACAGCGTGTTGATCTGGTATATAAAGATCCGGTATCGACGGAAAAAATTAGTTTGCCTGCCGGTAGTCTGTCTATTGTGGATAATATCTTGTATTTGGACGGCAATTACAATAACCTGGCAGTCTACGCAATGGATGGAAAACTGGTCTTTCACTCTCGTCATCCGGGAGAAACAGTCTCCTTGTCATCTCTTTCTATGGGTGTCTATACCTTGAGAATCGAAGGAAGAGAGGGAATGCAAACGATGAAGTTCCGGATTCGTTAAAAGATATTATTATTCGGTGTAGGGAGGATATTCTGGTCAGAATGGTGTATATTTGCCCCATATCCAACAAACACTTTAATTTATCAATTTGAAATGAAAAGACTGTGTATGGCTGTTATGGCAATGTGTTTATTGTTGTCATGCGGCGAAAAAAAAGAAGAGGCTACAATTTCCGGTTTAATGAAGTCTGATTTCGTATCGGAAGTGGAGGGAAAGCCTACCGCCTTGTATGTGTTGAAGAATAAAAATGGGGCAGAAGCTTGCGTTACTAACTACGGTGGACGACTGGTATCCGTAATGGTCCCTGATAAGAATGGCAAAATGACGGATGTCGTGCTGGGATATGACAATATCAACCAGTATGTGCAGTCGGACGGTAATTACGGAGCTTTGATCGGACGTTATGGAAACCGTATCAACCAGGCTAAATTCACGTTGGACGACACGGAATATACGTTGCCAAAGAATGACGGCATGCATTGCCTGCATGGTGGTCCTCAGGGATATCATGCCCGTATGTGGGATGCTAAACAGTTGAACGACCAGTCTTTGGAGCTGACTTATCTTTCGAAAGACGGCGAAGCCGGTTTCCCGGGAAATCTGAATATCAAAGTAACTTATACATTGACGGATGATAATGCTGTCGATATCAAATATGAAGCAACGACGGACAAGAAAACGGTTGTGAACCTGACAAACCATAGTTATTTCAATCTTTCCGGCGTTCCCGGTTCCAATGTGTTGGATCAGTTGGTTATGATCAATGCGGATAATTATACGCCGGTTGACAGCACCCTGATCCCTGTAGGTATCAGCCCTGTTGCTGAAACTCCGCTGGATCTGCGTACTCCGGTCGCTATCGGCAAGCAGATCAACGATCCGTTCCAGCAGCTACAGTTCGGTCATGGTTATGACCTGAACTGGGTACTGAATACAAACGGTGACAAGAATGTATTGGCAGCTAAGGCTTACTCTCCGACTAGCGGTATCGCTCTGGAAGTATACACCAACGAACCGGGTATCCAGTTTTATACCGGAAACTTTATGGATGGAAAAGATACCGGCAAGCACGGCGTGACTTATCCGCATCGCGGAGCTTTCTGTCTGGAGACACAGCATTACCCGGATACGCCTAATCATCCGGACTTCCCGAGTGTCGTTCTTAACCCGGGAGAAAAGTATACCAGCGAATGTATTTATAAATTTACTGTGGAATGATTCCGGTTGATTAACAACCGAGATCGCTATTTTGCTATAAAAGAAAGGCTACCTATTACAGGTGGCCTTTTTTTCTTGTTAATAATTCTTTGCAAAGAATATATATTATTGCTTTTAGCTATCTTTGTCCCGTTCAACAGATGAATGGCCCTTTGAGTTTCGGCTGCTCATTTGCTGAGTGACATATAAGCGTTTAAGATATTATCTTTGGAACTGAAAATCGCCAAGTTTCTAGTCGAACGAAGATGATAGACAACTGAACGCTCACGCTTGTTATATATACTCCTGTATATACAATAGGGCGTGGGCTGTTGTCTTATTATTTGTTCGATGGGTGTTTGGCGATACCTCAGTTCCGAATAATGGATTAACAGTTCCCACGCTTCTTTATTATATAAAATGCCAAACAAGGGAAACAGGGCGGCTTGATCTACTATATGAATCCTAAAGAAAGAGAACGGATTGCTGTTTGCCGGGTTTTACTGGATATTGCAGAGGGAATGGATGGCTATACACCCGTATCTGATTGTCCGCATTTTCAACAGTTACAGAATAAGATCCTTTTGACGGAGCAGGATTTTGAGAAGGCACGGGAAACAGCTGTCCTGGAAAGCCTGGTTATTCTGAAAGGGGCACATTACAACGTCAAGATGATGCTGGCATTGACCGTGTGCGATCTGTATTCCGAATATATGGTTACTCCGCTTAACTGTCGTCTGGCTTTCGAAACATTGATGAGTGCTATAGACTGGCCCATCTCCTTTTCCGAAGTGTTGGCGAAAAGCAAAACGGAATAACGATACCTTTAGAACAAGTTATAGTTTGTTCTGAGAACTTTAAATTCTGTACGGCGGTTTATCTGGTCAGCCATTTCCTGTTGTTCGGGAGTCAGCGTCAGGATAAACTCTTCCGTCAGTATATCCCCCTCCTTCAGGAAGTCGAAGCTTTTAGCCATTTTCTTATTGATCACCTTCGGAACGCTTTCACCGTATCCTTTGGCTTCCAGACGTTCTTTGTCGATGCCTCCGGCAATCAGGTAATCCACTACCGACTGGGCACGGCGTTGTGCCAGGCGTTCGTTATACTGGTCGCTACCTTTACGGTCGGTATGTGCTCCCAGCTCGATCGTCACGTTCGGGTTATCGTTCAGCATCTTGATCATTTCGTCCAGTGCCTTTTGCGATTCGGGGCGCAGGGTTGCTTTATCGAAATCGTAGAAGATATTTTCGATAACGACCGGTTTGCTGATCGGGGAAAGATAGAAGTCTACGATATAAGTCTCGTTCTTCTCTTCCGGTCCGGTTCTCAGTTCGAAATTCTGGTTGAGGTAACCGCGGGCACTAGCCATCATGACGTAACGGATATCGCGTTCCAGTTCCACCCGGTAAGTACCGTCTTTCTTTGCCAGAACCTTTTCGTTCAGACCGTCTTTACCGACAATACGGACCGTTGCATCCTCGATCGGATTTTCATCCACGTCGAAGACAATACCTTCGATAAATATGGTTATAATAGGAAGTTCGAACGAATATAGGTGATCATAACCGCGTGCATCGTTACGGTTGGAACTGAAAAATCCTTTTTCCTTGTTCCCCTCGAAGGTAATACCGAAATCGTCTCCCATCGAGTTGATCGGTGCTTTCAGGTTCTCGACATGCCATTTGCCGGTGCTGTCCTGGGTCGCTTTGAAAAGGTCGAGGCCGCCCATCCCCGGATGTCCGTTAGAAGCAAAGTAGAGCGTGACGGAGTCGCGTACGTATGGGAACATCTCGTCGCCGGGAGTATTGATCTCCGGTCCCAGGTTTTCCATCGGACCGAAATCATTGCCTACAAGACGGGAACGGAAAATATCTTTTCCTCCGAAACCTCCCACAGCATCGGATACATAATAAAGGTATTTCCCGTCAGGAGAAATGGCCGGATGACCTAAAGCTGTCACTGAGTCTTTCACAATACTGGCACGTGTCCCTTTACCCCATTTGGCGCTGCTGCGGGTAGATACGTAAATTTCAGAAGTACGCGGTCCCTCCGGGTCTTGTGCGCAATAGGTGTAATACATCGTGTTTCCGTCTTTTGAGAAAGAAGGAGTTCCTTCGTCAAATTCGGTATTCACTTCATCTTCCAGTTCGACAGGAGCAAGCCAGTTGCCTTGTTCATCTTGCTTGACCAGGAAAAAGTCGTTGTTCCTGATGCCGGTGATAGCACTGACCGTCTCATCCTTGTCTTTGTTTGCCCCTTTAGGTGTACGGGAAGAGGTGAAATAAAGCTGGTCGTATTTGTCGCCGTATAACATCGGGCTGAAGTCGCCGCGGCGGGAATTGAATTTCTCCATCCGCTTAACGATATAACGGCTCGGATTCTGTTTCCATTGCGGAGCCAGTTCGCTCCCTTTGATACCATTGAGGGCCAGTTCGCTTTCCGGATTTCGTTGCAGGAAATCATTGTAGTAACGTATAGCTTCTGTATATCTGCCGGTTTTCTGGTACATCTGTCCCAGGCGCAGGCTTACGATGCTGTCGGGATATTCGTAACGCAATGCGTTCATATAAGCGCTGGTCGCTCTTGGTGTATTATTAATGAGACGGTTACATTCCGCCATCCGGTAAGCGATATACCCGCGTAAGTCTCTTTTCTGAGGAGATGTTTTCGTATAAACCTTCCGATAGATAGCTGCTGCCTCAAAGTATTCGCCGATCCGCTGCTTCTCTTCCGCATCGCTCAGCTTGGCTGATTTGCAGGAAAACAACAGTAAAGCGGTTAAAAACAGTAATATATAGGGAGTAATCTTCTTATTCATCACCGGATAATCTTTATACTATGTAATAACGAATGGATTGAAAGGATATTGCCTGAACCGTATATTCATTATTATAATAATAGCGAACTATCCCCGTAACTCAAGAATCGGAAATCATGTCCCAACGCATAGTTATATATATTCATCCAATCCCCTTTCACGAAAGCTGAGATAAGCAGGAGCAAGGTGCTTTTGGGTTGGTGGAAGTTGGTCACGATGCCTTTTACAATCTTGAACTCATAGCCGGGGGCAATGATGATCTGGGTAGCCGTAATCAGGGTGTTCAATTGATGTTTATCCAGATAGTCGAGTATGTTCTGCAGGGCTTCTGCGGTTGTCAGCCGGTTATTGCCTTCCTCGTACGGCATCCATTGTTTGACGACCAACTCTTCGGAAGTCGCTTCCGGATTGGCGGCAAGTGTCGTACCGATATAATAAAGGCTTTCGAGCGTGCGGACGGAAGTTGTCCCTACGGCGATAATATGTCCCAGGTTCTGCATGACCCGTTCGATCGTGCTGCGGCGTACGGATATATATTCGGTATGCATTTCGTGCCCTTCGATCGTTTCGCTTTTGACCGGTTTGAATGTTCCGGCTCCGACATGCAGTGTCAACTCTTCACGGCCGAAACCTTTGGCTTCCAGATCTGCCAGCACTTCCGGGGTAAAATGAAGCCCAGCCGTCGGTGCGGCAACCGAACCCTTGATTTTTGAATAAACAGTCTGATACGTCTTCAGGTCGCTCTCTTCTGTTTTCCGGTGCAGATAAGGAGGTATGGGAAGCTCGCCCGCAGCATCCAGTACTTCAGCAAAGCTGAAACCTCCGCTCCAGCTGAACCTGATCTGGTGTGTCTCTCCGTAGCTTTGTACTTTCTCGGCAGACAGTCTGACAGTCTGACCTGCAACGGTTATCTCGCGTGAAAGAACAGGCTCTTTCCATTTCTTCGCATTCCCGATCAGGCAAATCCAGTTACATGCTTCTGTTTCCTGAAAGATAAGTTCATAATCATGTGGCACAGCAGGATCAAGACAGAATACTTCGATCTGTGCTCCTGTCGCACGCTGAAATAATAACCGTGCCTGGATGACGCGGGTATTGTTGAATACCATCAGTGAACCTTCCGGCAGATAATCGGTAATATGCTTGAAAACGCTTTCGCCTACTTTTCCGTCCCGGTAAAGTAATAATTTGGATTCATCCCGTTTGGGCAGGGGAAACTTTGCTATTCGTTCATCAGGTAACGAATAGTTATAATCTTCGATACTTATCTGTTGAGTTTTTGTAACCATTGCTATCTCTGTTTTCGGATACGTTCTTATCGAACCGGCTGCAAAAGTACTACAAATGTGTGGGAAATGTATTACTTTTGTGTTCATAACACTAATAATAAAACGATGAATACTGTAAAAGTCGGAGATAAAGTCCGTTTCCTGAATACCACAGGAGGCGGAATCGTACGTAGTTTTAAAGGGAAGGATCAGGTACTGGTAGAGGATGAAGACGGTTTTGAAGTCCCCGCACTGATCCGCGAATGCGTAGTGGTAGGTGGAGAAAATGAAATGCAGGTACATAGCTCGAACCGTCCGAAAGCACAACCGCAGGTTCAGGTTCAACAATCTGCCCCCAAACCGCAACCGAAGCCTGAAGAAGTGAAGATCGAGGAAACTGCCGAAGGAGAACGGATGAATATCTATCTGGCTTATCTTCCCCTCGAACCGACCAAGGTGATGCAGCAGAGCGGTTATGAAACTTACTTCATCAATGACAGTAACTACTATCTGCTCTTTAATTATATGAACCGCCATAACAATAGCTGGATCAGCCGCTATAATGGCCTGATAGAACCGAATACGAAAATCTTCCTGGAAGAGTTTGGCAAAGAAGATCTGAATGACCTTGAACGTATCTGCGTGCAGTTGATCGCTTTCAAGAAAGATAAGCCTTATTCCCTGAAGAATTCCATCTCTGTGGAGCTGCATCTTGATACGGTGAAGTTCTACAAGCAGCATTGTTTTATGGAAAATGACTTCTTCGAAGAAGATGCAATGGTTTATCCAATTGTCCGTAACGATGTTCCGGAGAGGGAACTGCTTGTTTCCGCTGCAGATTTAAAGGAAGCAATGTATCAGAAAGTCCAGGAAGAACGTCATGCGCCGCAGCCTATCGTAAAGAAGAAGTCTGACACTGCTGTGCTGGAAGTCGATCTGCATATAACTGAACTGCTGGATAATACAAATGGCCTGAGCAATGCGGATATGCTGACTTATCAGTTGGATAAGTTCCACGAAGTATTGGGTAAGTATGCCAATCATAAAGGACAGAAGATTGTCTTCATCCACGGAAAAGGTGACGGCGTGCTTCGTAAGGCGATAGAAAAAGAACTGAAAACAAGATACAAACAGTATTATTATCAGGATGCTTCTTTCCGTGAGTATGGCTTTGGTGCTACTATGGTTACTATCAAGTAAGATTAGCTCCTGATATATAACGGATAAGTGCCGGGTAAGTCATGTTACCCTTGCAGGAAAGTTGTTGCCGACGCCCTCGACAGCTTTGCCGACGTCGTCGACAATTTTGCTGACGCTGTCGACAATATTGCCGACACTGTCGGCAACAGTTTCCCTGCTGAAGAAAAACTGTTTTAAAAGGAGAGAGTCAAGAGAAAGTACGGAGTATTTTTAAGGAGGCTCCTTCTTCCCGAAGCAATCATAAAAGAACGCAAAGCGTTCTCTGAAAGGCATCAGCTGGTGAGCGTTAAACGTAGCATTCGGAGAGAGCGTCCGGAGCATCCGCTGTTTGAGCGAAGCGAGTTTCGGAGGCGACAGCGAACGCAGGATGCGGAGTAGCGAGGTAGGTGCAGCCTTGAACTTTTGGTTACTTTTCTTTCAAGAGAAAAGTAACATTCAATTCTGATAATAAATAAACTATGGCAACCGAAATAGAAAGAAAATTCATTGTTAAAGGGGACTTCTCGAAAGATGTCTATAGTTCTCAGCGGATTGTGCAGGGATATATCTGTTCCCAACCCGGTCGTACGGTACGTGTTCGTATCCGTGGCGATAAAGGGTATCTGACTATTAAAGGTCCGTCGGACGATAAAGGGTTGAGCCGTTATGAGTTCGAACAGGAAATACCATTGACGGATGCAGAGCAATTGTTGAAACTCTGTGAGCCGGGTGCCATAGATAAAGTACGTCATCTGATCCGTGCCGGACAACATACCTGGGAGGTCGATGTTTTTCACGGAGCCAACGAAGGACTGATCATGGCCGAAATAGAACTGGCCTCCGAAGACGAACCTTTCGAAAAACCGGAATGGATAGGAGAGGAAGTTAGTGGCGACCGCAGGTATTACAATTCGATGTTGACTAAAGAACCCTATACCGGGTGGGCGAAGAAACAATATTAATTTAAACAATAAAACACCATGAAGAAAATCTTATTATCTGTCCTGGCTGCCGCCTTATCGTTGCCTGCAATAGCGGACGAGGGTATGTGGTTGCTTCCGTTGCTCAAGCAACAGAAGTTTCCCGAAATGCAGGCACTAGGACTTAAATTGCAAGACTATGATATATATAGTCCCGATTCTGCATCCTTGAAAGATGCTGTCGTCATTTTTGGCGGAGGTTGTACGGGTGAAATCGTCTCGCCGGACGGTCTGCTGCTGACTAACCACCATTGCGGATATGGTCAGATCCAGCAGCACAGTACGCTGGAACATGATTACCTGACGGACGGTTTCTGGGCAGCTTCCCGCGACCAGGAATTACCGAATCCGGGCTTGACTGTCACATTCATTGATAAGATAGAAGATGTCACCGATTATGTAAAGGCGGAACTGACAAAAGACACCGATCCGAACAGCATGAATTTCCTCTCTCCCAAATATCTGAATGGACTGGCTAAAACCAAGGTCGGCGAGAAGTTCCTGCAGGATAACCCCGGGACGGATGTCGAGATCAAAGCATTCTACGGAGGTAACGTATATTATATGTTCACGAAGAAAATCTATTCGGATATCCGATTGGTAGGTGCTCCTCCTTCATCTGTAGGTAAGTTCGGTGCCGATACCGACAACTGGATGTGGCCGCGTCATACCGGAGACTTCTCTGTATTCCGTGTATATGCCGATGTTAACGGTAATCCGGCAGAGTATTCTGAGTCGAACGTCCCGTTGCGTCCGAAGCGCTGGTTTAAAATCTCTATCAAGGGCGTTGAGGAAGACGATTATGCGATGATGATGGGTTTCCCCGGCCGTACCAATAAATATTATACCTCCTGGGAAGTCGCAGAACGCCGTGATATCGACAATACGGTCCGTATCAATATTCGTAATCTCCGCCAGGAAGTCATGTTGGATGAAATGTTGAAAGACCCTTCTGTCCGTATTCAGTATGCTAGTAAATATGCCGGATCGACTAATGCCTATAAAAATGCGATCGGCAGTAACTGGGCGATTAAAAAGCGTAATTTCGAGCAGGTAAAGAAAGAGGAGCAAGACCTTTTGATTGCCTGGGCACAGAAGAATAACGAAGCAACCTATCCCGAAGCTTTGTCCACGTTGGAACAGATCGTTTCCGACCGTAAAGACCTGCGTTTTCGTAGCTGGATGTTGGATGAAGCGATCCTTCGTGGTATCGAGTTTACAAAGGTACCGGCGGAAGTACAATCCGTATGTAATGTCCTGAAAGGGAAAGACCGTAACGAACAGCAGAAGCAGATACGTTTGCTGGATATGTCTTATCACCGCTTTGCCGATAAAGACTATTCGCCGGAAGTAGACCGGAAGATAGCTAAGGTGATGTTGAAAGAATATCGCCGCCTGATACCAGCCAAGTCGCAACCAGCTTACTTTGCTTTGATCGATAAAAAATTCAAAGGTGATGTCGACCGCTTTGTCGATTATCTCTTCGAAAAGTCTATCTACGGAAGTGAAGAGAACTTTGAAAAGTTCAAAATACGTCCGTCTGTTAAGGTACTCGAGGAAGATCCCATGATTCTCTTTGCCAAATCGGTACAGGAAGAAAAGGCGAACCTGAATGCAGCATTGGCAGACTTTGACACCGGCTATGCCCTGGCACACCGGGAATATGTGAAAGGCCTGTTAGCCATGTATCAGGATAAAGCGAACTTTCCCGATGCCAATTTCTCCTTACGTCTGACTTACGGGCAAGTAAAAGGCTATCGTCCGAAGGATGCAGTCTATTATAACTGCCAGACCACTCTTGACGGTGTCATGGAAAAAGAGGATTCGACAAATTGGGAATTTGTTGTTCCGGGCCGTTTGAAGGCTTTGTATGAAGCTAAAGATTTCGGTCGTTATCAACTGGCTGACGGAAGAATGCCGGTAGCCTTCAGTGCGACGACACATACGACCGGAGGTAATTCGGGAAGCCCGGTATTGAATGCGAACGGAGAACTGATCGGTATTAATTTCGACCGTAACTGGGAAGGTGTAGGAGGCGATATCCAATATTTGCCCGATTATCAGCGCAGTATCATTGTGGATATCCGTTATGTCTTGTTCCTGATAGACAAATATGCCGGAGCAAGTTACCTGTTGGAGGAAATGGAACTGGTTGAATAGAAGGAAAGTAAACCTTTCTGAGTATAATAAAAAAAGCGAATGATCGATGATCACTCGCTTTTTTTATATTCTGAAATAATTAAAATATGCCTTTTTCCAGATCAGCCGCTTTAACGCGGAAAATATATCCGTTACGTGAGAATACTAATTCTCCGTCTTCTTTCTTTTTCTGGTTAACTAAGCGTTGAAAAGCTATATTGGCACCTTTTACTATATTCTCTTCAAATTCTCTTACTTCTTGTTCACTCATGATGTTCAAGTTTAGTGTAAATATCCGAATTATATATCTCTTTTTTATCCTTCCTGAATCCTTTGGCTATTACTTCCATCGGAGACATAGAATTGTCTGTTATCATCCAATAATCACTAATAGGGAGATATAGTTCAAACAAGTTGTGGATACCCGCCTCATATCTGCGACGGATTGTACTCTCCGGTATGTTATGACCACCGGCGGCCACTCTCATTTTTACCCGTTCCACTGCTAGATCCGGCGTATTCAACCAGAAATACAACAATGTAACATAATAACCTTCCCTTTGTGCTTCCCTGATCAGGTTTGCGACTGACCGGGTGGCGAGCGTAGTTTCCATTGCAAAAGTCTCACCGGCTGCGATGAGTTCCTTAATGCGTTTATACATAATACGGCTTGCTTCTACAGCTACGGCGATGCTATCTGCGTTAAAAGGGGAAAGCCCCTTGGCTATCTCGTCGGAGTTCACAAACTCTTTACACTTCAACATTTCCGGAAGAATTGTAAATGAAGCTGTGGTCTTCCCTGCTCCGTTGCAACCTGATATTATATATAAATATGGCACTATTTGCTGCTTTTTGACAGGGCAAATATAGATAATAGTTTTATATGTTGTACAATTTATTTCTCAAAAATAGTAAAAATGTGCAGAATTTGTACGAATAACCCGCCATTTCGTTGTTTCGGAGGCCTGTTTTGTTAATTTTAGACCCATAAAAGATCACTCATTATACTATCGGATATGAAAATTCCGTTGCGGGAAAGCGTGAGAATATCCTCTTTTTGGACGAGTAATCCCTGTTTGAGATAAGGGGAGGCCTGCTTCTTACAATAGATTAATTTGTCATTTCCGTACTGTCTTTGAATTTCGGTTAAACTGACTCCCCACATGGTACGAAGTCCGGTAATAATGAAATCATTGTAACGGGTGTTTATATCCAGTTCTTCCACTTCTATGTTCGGCAATCCCTTCTCAATCCCCCGGATGTAGGCCGGAAGGGAGGATATATTCCATTGGCGGCTTTTTCCGTTGTAGGAATGGGCAGACGGTCCTATACCCAGATATTTTTCGCCGGTCCAGTAAGAACTGTTATGGCGTGAGATCATTCCGGGACGTGCAAAGTTGGATATTTCATAGTGAAGATAGCCGTTTGCCGTCAGCCGGTCGATCAGGGAGGTGAAAAGAGTTACGCTGACCTCTTCTTCAACAGGAGATATCTTTCCCGCTTCCTTTAATTTATATAAGGCGGTCCCTTCTTCATATATTAAATGGTAAGCGGAAATATGGGGAATATCCAGGCGGATAGTCCTGTCGAGGTTAGACTCCCATTCTTCCAATGTTTGTCCGGGTAAACCGTAGATCAGGTCGATACTTATATTCGACAGGCCGTTTTCCTTACATAACTCTACAGCCCGTAAAGCTTGTTTCCGGTTATGGCGGCGATTCAGGAAACGGAGGTCCTCTTCTTTGAAACTCTGTACCCCCATACTGATGCGGTTAAAAGGGAATGAACATAGAGAAGTCACATATTCAGGCGTCATATCATCCGGATTGGCTTCCAGCGTGATTTCAGAACAATGACTTACATCGAACAAGCGATGAATGGCATTGAATATGCGTTCGAAGTCTTTCGACTGTAGTTGCGAAGGTGTTCCTCCTCCGAAATAGATCGTTTCAAGCGGCTCGCCATCTATATAATCCTTCCGCATTTCCAACTCACGGATCAATGCGTCGACATACGGTTCTTTATATTTCATCTCCGTATTGGAGAAAAAATCACAGTACAAACAACGTTTTGCACAAAAGGGAATATGGATGTAAAGGCCTGCCATACTTTCTGTTTATTTCATGACAAAAGTAATGATTCTATTGTTTAAATCATAGGCCTGTTACATAACATAGTTCTCAAACAGGAGGCAGATAATTGCTTTTTTCCTGTACATTCTCTAATTTGCGGCCTCGTGAGTATTTCACGTAATGATATTTATTGTTAAACTCAAATTACCTGATATCATGAAAGTATACCAAACAAACGAAATTAAGAACATCTCTATCTTGGGAAGTTCGGGCTCTGGGAAAACCACTCTCGCTGAAGCAATGCTTTACGAGGGTGGAGTTATAAAACGTCGCGGCTCTGTAGACGCAGGAAATACGGTGAGCGACTATTTCCCGGTTGAGAAAGAGTATGGCTACTCAGTGTTCTCAACCGTTTTCAGTGTTGAATGGCAGGACAGGAAGCTGAATTTCATCGATTGCCCGGGTTCGGACGACTTTATCGGTGGAGCTGTTTCCGCTCTGAACGTGACTGATACAGCACTGATGGTGTTGAATGCCCAGTATGGAGTGGAAGTAGGAACACTGAACCAGTTCCGGTATACAGAACAATTTCATAAACCCGTTATTTTCGTTGTCAACCAGTTGGATAACGATAAAGCGGACTACGATGGAACTATAGCCCAGCTGAGAGATCAGTTCGGCAGCAAAATCGTTCCTATCCAGTATCCGGTGAATACAGGAACAGCTTTCAATGCCGTTGTCGATGTGTTGAAGATGAAGATGTATCGCTGGAAACCAGAAGGCGGTGTGCCTGAAGTATTGGAAGTTCCCGCAGAAGAAATGGATAAAGCAATGGAGCTTCATAAAGCACTCGTTGAGGCTGCTGCCGAGAATGACGATATGCTGATGGAGAAATTCTTTGAAGAAGGCACTTTAAGTGAAGACGATATGCGTGCAGGAATCCGTGCAGGTCTGGTGACCCGCAGTATGTTCCCTGTATTCTGTGTTTGCGCAGGACGTGATATGTGCGTTCGCCGTACTCTGGAATTCCTGGGTAATGTGGTGCCTTGTACCGATAAGATGCCTCGTCCGGTAACTACCGAAGGAGTGGAGGTTACTCCGGTGTCAGACGGTCCGACCAGCCTGTTCTTCTTCAAGACTACGGTAGAACCGCATATCGGCCAGGTTTCCTATTTTAAAGTGATATCAGGAAAGATAAAAGAAGGAGACGATTTGCTGAATGCCGACCGTGGCTCAAAAGAACGTATCGCACAGCTATTTTCTGTTGCCGGCCAGACCCGTAACGAGGTGACTGAAATGGTAGCAGGTGATATTGGTGCAACCGTAAAACTGAAAGATGTACGTCGTGGTAATACCCTGAATGGTAAGGGATGCGATTACAAATTCGACTTTATCAAATATCCGGATCCGAAATACCGCCGAGCCGTTAAGCCGGTCAATGAAGCAGATTCGGAAAAAATGATGGAAATATTGAACCGTATGCGTGAGGAAGATCCGACATGGGTGATCGAGCAGTCTAAGGAACTGAAACAAACGATTATTTCCGGACAAGGAGAATTCCATTTGCGTACGTTGAAATGGAGAATTGAAAATAATGATAAGCTGCCGATCGAATATATCGAACCGAAGATTCCGTATCGTGAGACGATTACCAAAGCTGCCCGTGCAGACTATCGTCATAAAAAACAATCCGGTGGTGCTGGTCAGTTCGGTGAAGTTCACCTGATCGTGGAACCTTATTACGAAGGTATGCCGGCTCCGGATATGTATCGTTTTGGCGGACAAGAATTTAAAATTAGCGTACGTGATACGCAAACTATTGATTTGGACTGGGGTGGTAAGCTGGTATTTATTAACAGTATCGTTGGTGGAGCCATCGATGCACGTTTCTTACCGGCTATTCTGAAAGGTATTATGGCACGTATGGAACAGGGACCGTTGACCGGTTCGTACGCCCGTGACGTGCGCATCATTGTTTATGATGGCAAGATGCACCCGGTTGACAGTAATGAAATTTCTTTCATGCTGGCCGGTCGTAATGCCTTCAGTACTGCCTTTAAAGAAGCGGGTCCGAAGATCCTTGAACCTGTTTATGATGTAGAAGTTTCCGTTCCCGGCGATTACCTGGGTGATGTAATGAGTGACCTGCAAGGTCGTCGTGCCATCATTATGGGTATGAACAGTGAAAAGGGATTTGAAAAGTTGCTGGCAAAAGTTCCTCTGAAAGAAATGTCGAGCTATTCAACCTCCTTGAGTTCAATTACCGGTGGCCGTGCTTCGTTCACCATGAAGTTTGCCGCTTACGAACTTGTTCCGACCGATGTTCAGGACAAATTGCTGAAAGCATACGCTGCTACGCAAACAGACGAATAATAGAAAAAGAGTATCTAACCATAAGGCAGCCCTTGTTTTAAGTGGCTGCCTTTTTTCTTTTATAGAAACAGGAGTAACTTTTCCCCTTTCGAGAAGGGGTGATTTCTAAAATTCCCTCTTTAACTGTTCCAGTGCATGAAACACCGCCGGACAAGTCTCCGCATTCTTCACCGTCAGTGCATGTATCTGATAAAACTTCTTCCTGTCCGTATGTGGATATTCCCGGCAGGCTTTCGGTCTGTCCTCATAAATACTGCAATAATTGTCATCTCCCAGGAAGGGACAGGGCATCGACCGGAATACGTAATCCTTATCTTCATCGATATGCAAATGCCGTTGTACAACTTCATGTGGTTTAATGCGTAATGCCTGTGCGATCCGTTCGATATCACGGTCTGTGATACGTGGTCCCAATGTGCGGCAACAATTCCCGCAATCCAGGCAATCGATCGAATCGAATACCTCTTCATGGATGGCGTGTATCGTATCGTCCAGTTCCCGCATGCGGTTTTTCTTGATCGATTTGAAAAAAGCTTTTGTTTCCTTCTCTACTTTTTTAGCTCTCTCTGGGAGGGAGTTAATATCCATAAAATGATCCTGTTTTAATTTGAAGGGGCAAATGTAATCATTTACAGCGGAAAACGAAAAAGCATCTTCATACAGTTGTTGCAACACTGTAACAGTGACTATGTTTCTTTGTGTAGTGTAAATATCTTACGTATGAAACTAAGAAAATATTATCCGACCGTTGTGCTTTCCGACATTCACCTGGGTTCTGAACACTCCAGGACGAAAGAAGTAACCAATTTCCTGAAACATATCGACTGCGACCGCCTGATTCTGAATGGCGACATTATCGATGGCTGGCAACTACAAAAGTCCGGCAAGCGATGGAAGCAGGCACAGACCGATTTCTTCAAAGTCCTGATGAAGATGATGGAGAAGAAAGGGACACAGATCGTTTATGTGCGTGGCAACCACGATGACTTCCTGGATAACCTGGTTCCTTTCCGCTTTTCTAACATATCTATTGTGAAAGACTATTTGCTGAATAGCCACGGGAAGCGTTACCTGGTGACTCATGGCGACATTTTTGACACGATAACCACGAATATGCGCTGGCTGGCCATGCTGGGCGATATCGGCTACACTTTCCTGCTGTGGCTGAACAAAATTTATAACAAGAACCGTGAGAAGCACGGAAAACCTTACTTCTCCCTTTCGCAACATGTGAAGCACCGGGTGAAGAGTGCCGTTTCCTATATCTCAGATTTTGAGAAAGAACTGGTCAAACTTGCTCAGATCAAGCATTTGGACGGGATTATCTGCGGTCATATCCATCAGGCTGCTAATGTCTGGTATGATAATGTCCATTACCTGAACTCCGGCGATTGGGTGGAAAGTATGACCGCCCTGGTAGAGAATGAACAAGGCGAGTGGAATATTGTTACTTACAATAAGGCAGAGTATGGTACGGACGAAGAGGCTGCCGGGAAACCTTTATTATATGCTGAAGTAATATGAAAATGCTGTTTATTATACAAGGAGAAGGTAGAGGGCATCTGACACAGGCTTTGTCTCTCCGTCAGAAGCTGGCTGATGAAGGCCATCAGGTAGTCGGCGTACTTGTCGGGAAGAGTCCTGCCCGCCGTATTCCTGACTTCTTTACAGAGAAAATCGATGCACCGGTTTACCCTTTCGAAAGTCCGAATTTCCTCCCTACGGCAAAGAACAAACAGGTTAATTTGCTGAAAAGTGTGGGGTATAATGTATTGCGTCTCCATACTTATGTGGCTAGCATACATTATATTAACCGGATGGTGAAGGAAACAGATGCAGACGTGGTTGTTAACTTTTACGAGTTACTGACAGGACTGACTTATCTGTTCTGCCGTCCGAAGGCGATGATGGTTTGTATTGCTCATCAATATCTGTTCCTGCATCCGGATTTCTCTTTCCCGAAGCTGAATGTTGTTTCTTTGTCCTTATTGAAGTTCTTTACCCGTATGACGGCTATCGGTGCGACGAAGAAGCTGGCTTTGTCTTTTCGGAAGATGCGCGAAGTGCCTGCCGATAAGATGGTTGTAGTTCCTCCTTTGTTACGTAAGGAAGTGATAAATAAGACTCCCCGCAAAGGACGCTATCTGCATGGCTATTTATTGAATAGCGGATTCAGTGAGGAAGTAAAGGAGTGGCATGCTGCTCATCCGGAAGTTTCGATGCACTTTTTCTGGGATAAGAAAGGGGCAGGGGAGGTTACTCGGATAGACAATACGCTTTCTTTTCATCAGTTGAACGATATTCGTTTTGTTAAATATATGGCAAATGCCAAAGCGTACGCAACGACTGCCGGCTTTGAATCTGTTTGCGAAGCGATGTACCTGGATAAGCCTGTATTGATGGTTCCTACTCATCTTGAACAGGCTTGTAATGCCTATGATGCATCCTTATCAGGAGCTGGTGCGGTAGCTGATCGTTTTGACCTGGATGCCTTACTGCATTTGTCAGAAAACCATCAGCCGAATCCTGTGTTCCGTCATTGGGTACAACAGGCGGATTGGTTGATCTTGCGTGAGTTCCGCGAAGATTTGTTGATGGAGGAGATGCCGTCGTCTCTCTGGCATCGTTTGTCTATGCATTGGGTGTACCGGGTGGCAAAGACGTTCTCGATTTAATGTATGAAGCTCTTGTTTGAACCAATAGATGGGGGCTATGAATCGAGATTGAGTAAAAGGTTTAATTATTAATGTACGTGTACATTAATATAATATTTACTTATGGTAGATAACCCATCTCTCTTTCTTTCTTGTTTTCCTGATTATAGTCAGTAATATAACCAAAAGCAAGGTTTGTCATTTTTATCGCCGATTTTGTACAGACTATCGTATTCAACTGATAAGAAAGGAGATGCCTACGTAAAAAAATCAATGAAAATAATTGCGGATAAAAAACTATTGTTTACTTTTGCTGAAGTATTTGACGATCGTATGAAAAGGCCGATAGAATAAGATTTCGGCATATTATATTTAGATAGAACTTTAAAATTACTTAGTATTAATATTAAATTTTTGATTATGAACAAAAAGTTTTCTACTTTTTTGGCTGGTGCTGCGCTGCTAGGTGCAATATCAGCTAACGCAGGAACTCCAGTTGATGGTATTGATACCACTAAAGGGCATCTTTATCAATTAAAATCTGATGCTTCCGGTGTACTTGCCATGGATAAAGATGGTAAGTTAACTGTTACTTCAACAACACCTATTACTTCAGCTAATTTGGCAAGTACTCTTTGGTGTGTAGAGGTTGTTGAGCAGGGTCTTGGTAAAGCTCCCATTTTTGAATTTGTGAACAAATTGACAGGTCTGCGTTTGGACGTAGCTTATGCTCAAACAGATTTAGTTTCTTTGCCTAAAGAAACAAACTCTGATCCTATCACAGTTGGTGGTGAAATCCATGGTTGGGCTTTCTCTTCTCAGTACAAAGAAGGAATGAATGCAGCAACTCTTTATTCTTATTTTAAAGCTGACTCTGTTATTGGTCTTGCTTTGGATGGTAATGATGTTGTTGTTAAAAAGTATGCTGCAAAAGATGCAGCTGCTGATGCTCAAACTGGTACTAATTTAGCTAAGTTTGAACTGCAAACTGCTGATGCTGTAGTTCTTGGTGCAAAAGAAATCAATACAATCCTGGGTACATTGGATAATGAAACAACAGGTGTTAAGTTGACTTTCACTCCGGATGAAATGGGAGAAAAACTTCCTGTTCCTAATCCATTCACAAATGCTAAATTCTTTGCAGAAGATGCAGAAGCAAACTATGTATATGTAAAGAATGCTGCAACTAATGCTAAATATTTGCATGTCGACACTGCATATACGAATAATAATGGTAGCAAATTCTTAGCATTTAATTGGGCTACAACTACAACTACAGCAATTGCTGCTTCTGATTTGAAAGATCAATATAAATTTGCCTTTACTTATTTCCCTTCAATTGATAGTATGATTATTCAGGTTAAATCTGTTTATAGTAAGACTGATGATCAGACATATTGGAGCGAAGCTGTTGCAGCTGGTAGTCCAACTACAGCAGATTTAACAAATTTGAATGATTTGAAGAATAACTTTGTAACGGTTCAGGACTTGATAAAAGGTAAAGTTCGTATTATCACTATTGCAAATAAGAAAGAATCTGATATTAACTTTGGTTACAAAGGTTGTGTTCCTTCTGCTAACAACACTTCATTAGACAATGATTTGTATGTAATTAAAAATGCAGAAGGTAAATATTTAGCAGTTCCTTTGTATGGTGATAGCGTTGCTCAATGGGTAACTCTTGATAAAAATATGGATCCTTGGCATATGCCTGCTTACCAGTGGGTTGTAGAAAAGAGATATACAACTAACGAATTGAAAGAAACTTCTCCTATCACGATTACAAACCGTGAATTTGCAAAGATTTCTTATCCTACTATCCAGTTATATGTAGAAGGTGCATCTACATTGGCAGGTGACATTACAGTCGTTCCTTCTGATTTCGTAAAAGACCCTGCAAATGTAAAAGCTAATCCGTATGTAGGTTACAGATTCTTAGACAAGGATTCTATGATCGTTACTACTTATAAGCTGAGATATTTGCATGAATTTGCAAGTGATAAATACATGGGTATTTCTGATAATGAAAAAGATTCAGTTTTATATGTAGGTGCTAAGTCTTCTTTCATTCTGAAAGGCATGAGCGAAAATGGTGTAAATTATGGTTATACAACTGCTAATGTTTCTGGTTTGAAACAATTGGTAAGAAAAGCTTACACATTGAAGCTGAAATCTTCTGATAAATATATCGTATCAGATGTTGAAAACAGATATGCAGTTTCTAATGGAAAAGATAAAGTTGCTGTATTCTATATGAAAGAAAATAACGACAAATCAGGTGTTCACTACTTCGCTTTGATCGATACAGCTTCTTATGACAACGTTGCTCCGGATTCATTACGCAAAGTAGGTGTTGATGATAACAACGTATATCTGAAAGCTCAGAATATGACAGAAACTCGTACTTCTGCATTCTCTGTAGAAATCGATGACGCTCCTCTGTATCGTCGTTTCAACAATGTAGCATTAGACGAAAGCGCTGTTGATGCTGCTGATAGCTTGAGATTCTACGAAAATATTCGTCACGAATATTTGATGGATGAAACTAACAAAGAATTGCAGAATGAAGGTGTTAACTACCTAGGTATCTGGACTGCAGACAAAGCTAAAGCTGGTTTGTCATTCCGTATTGACACTGCTTGGGTAACACGTGGTCTGGGTTATATCAAACCGCAGTATTTGATTTCTGTATCTCGTAATGATCAGGCTGCTGACAAGGGTACTCCTTGTAACGAACCGGGTGGTCATAAAGACGCTCAGGGTAAACCAACAGATGAATGGGGTTGCGTTCACGCTAAACCGGGAAAAGCTGGATTCGTATATGGTAAATATTTGGTAAGCTTTGCTGATTCTGTAGCAACAGTTGGTCAGGATAAACCTTATACTGATGTTAAAGCAGGTTACACTCGCGTTGGTTTCGTAAAAGCTATTAAGACTGGTGATAGTTTGATTGTTTTGGTAAATGGTTACGAAAATATGAAACCTGAAGACTTGAATGTTGATGACATTATCAAAGCATACAAGGCTGCTAAGATTGATGGCAAATACATCAATAATCTGAAGGGTGATAATCATAAGAATTATACTTGGTCATTCCGTTATACAAATCCTGATGGTGCTGCTAATGTTACAGAAGAAGGTGCTGGAAACTCATTCTTGATCGAATCTAACAGCCATGATGGTATATCTATCGCTCCTGAAAAAGCAGCATGGATCAAAATGCAGAATGGTTGCATCGTATTGACAGATGAAAAATCTGAATTCAACAATGCTAAGACTGGTGGTGACGGTGCTCTGATTTTCAATGTTGAAAACATCGAAAACGACGAAATGGCTACAGATACTAAAGATATCACAACTAGCGACGTAACTGTTATCGCAGGTAAGGGTGACATCACTATCAAGGGTGCTGCAGGTAAGACTGTTACTATCAGCAACGTTCTTGGTCAGACAGTTGCTAACGCAGTTCTTTCTTCTAACGAAGCAACAATCTCTGCTCCTGCAGGTATCGTAGTTGTAGCTGTTGAAGGTGAAGCTGCTGTTAAAGCAATCGTAAAATAAGAATAAAGAATAATTAAATAGAAAAAGCTTCTCTGCTCTTCCCCTTTTGGGGAAGGGTGAGTAGCCTGTGAAGGTGAACAGATTGGAAGCGTAATTTTAGTAATAAAAATAAAATAAAGTTCATCCGTGAATATCCCTGCGAAGAGAGAAAATGGATAAAAAACAACCCCGGCGGTATTTGTTACCATCGGGGTTTTGTTTTTGAATAGCTCCCGGAAACGGAGTTCATTATGTTTAATAGGATTTCGACCTGAACCAAGTCTGTTTATGGCAGCAATAGCCATTTCCAGATAGGAATCACATGTATGGTAGTGCCATTTTCATGTGTAATAGTTCTCTCTTCGTCTTTGGTTATAATATACATCCTCTTTAAAGGATAAACATTGTTTAATTTGATCAGACCTTCTACTTCCTGTTGATAAGTGGCTTCATCTTGCAGGGAGTAACTTACCTGATAGGCTGTCTCTATTTCCGGAATAATGAAATCAACCTCTATATTCTGGTTGTAGAAATAAACTTTGTCGCCATATTGTTTATATAGATGTATAGCGACCATAATAGGGGTGAGATGTTACAAAGATAAGAAATCGTTTTGTATAGAAGACGATTTTAACAAAGAATCGTCTTCTATACAAAACGATTCTTTGTTTTACTTGGGCGCTTTTACTGATTCAATGCCTGCTCGATATCTGCAATGATATCGTCTGCACTTTCGATGCCGACAGAGAAACGGATCAGGTCAGGAGCAATACCAGCTTCCTTCAACTGTTCGTCTGTCAATTGACGGTGCGTATGGCTTGCCGGGTGAAGTACACAAGTACGGGCATCTGCTACGTGGGTAACGATAGCAGCCAGTTTCAGGCTATCCATAAACTTAATGGAAACATCGCGTCCGCCTTTCAATCCGAATGACAGCACACCGCATGAACCGTTCGGCAGATATTTCTTTGTCAACTCATAATACTTATTACCTTCCAGATCCGGATAGTTCACCCAGGCTACTTTGTCGCAATTCTGAAGCCATTTAGCAACAGCCAACGCATTTTTACAATGCTGTGGCATGCGCAGATGTAAAGTCTCCAAACCTAAGTTCAGTAAGAATGCATTCTGTGGAGACTGGATAGATCCCAGGTCACGCATCAACTGGCTGGTCGCTTTGGTGATATACGCCATCTTGCCGAATGTCTTTGTATAAGTCAATCCGTGATAAGACTCGTCCGGCTGGCAAAGGCCCGGATATTTGTCGGCATGTGCTTCCCAATCGAAGTTACCGCTATCGACGATACAGCCTCCAACAGCAGTTGCATGTCCATCCATATATTTAGTTGTAGAATGGGTTACGATATCTGCTCCCCATTCGAACGGACGGCAGTTGATCGGTGTGGCAAACGTATTATCGACGATCAATGGTACCCCATGTTTATGGGCGATATGAGCGAACTTTTCGATATTCAGTACCATTACTCCCGGATTGGAAATCGTTTCGCCGAACAATAACTTTGTATTCGGACGGAATGCCTTGCTGATCTCTTCTTCACTGGCATCCTGGTCGATGAAAGTACATTCGATACCCAGTTTCTTTAATGTGACGGACAATAAATTGTATGTACCTCCATAAATACCGGTAGCACTTACGATATGATCGCCGGCTTCGCAGATATTGAAACAGGCAAAGAAGTTAGCTGCCTGTCCGGATGAAGTCAACATGGCTGCAACACCACCTTCCAAAGCTGCTATCTTACTGGCAACAGCATCGTTGGTCGGGTTTTGTAGGCGGGTATAGAAATAGCCGCTCTCTTCCAGGTCGAATAATTTCGCCATCTGTTCGCTGGTTTCATACTTGAAGGTAGTACTTTGATAGATTGGGAGTACACGCGGTTCTCCCTTTTTCGGTTGCCAACCACCTTGTACACACAAAGTTGCCGGCTTAAATGAATTGCTCATGTTATTAAATGTTTGCTATGTAATTGTTTCTGCAGACAAAAGTAAAGAATAGTTTGTTCCATTCGTACAAATCAGCGATCATTTATAAAAAATAGCTTTCCGTTTAAAAATAATCTTTACCTTTGTACCCGAATTTTGGTGTCACGATTCCATTTCTACGGAAGAGTGATGAAAAGGGAATCAGGTGAAAATCCTGAACAGACCCGCTGCTGTAAGCTCCGCCAAAGTCTTTGAACACGACTCAATCCACTGTTCGCAATGAATGGGAAGGACGTTCAAAGATGGAGTAAGTCAGAAGACCTGCCAGAATAATAGTTGAAGGCTTTCGGGAAATAGGGCTGAAAACATATGAGTTAGAGCTTTTCACTATATTATTGGGGCTTTGTCTGTTCATGTGTTCTATTTTATTTCATCGGGAGCATACAGTATAATAACGGTTAACAAACTTGATGAAATGAGAGGTTTCATACATGTCCTTTTTCTATTTATTTACTTGTTTTCTGCCAATCTGTCGGCGCAGAATAAAGTGACTCTTTCCGGTGAAGTCAAAGACCAGGAGGGTATTCCGCTTTCTTCGGTGACAGTTGCCCTGGAGAATACGACGGTCGGTACTTATACAAACGATCGGGGATATTATTCCTTGACTGTAACTCCGGGAAGACATACTGTTATTGTCACTTCATTAGGGTATAATACGATAAAGACCCAGATAGATATCCGTAAGAATAAAACAGTGAATTTCACAATGGAGGAAAACTCCGTTACTCTGAATTCGGTGGAGGTATATGGCAAATCGAAAACCCAGAAGATCAAAGAAAGTGCTTTTTCAGTAAATGCCCTCGATATAAAGCCGCAGATCAACTCCTTGAAGAACCTCAATGAGATCGTGAACCGGACAACCGGTATAAAGATCAGGGAGGAAGGTGGAGTCGGTTCCGACTTCGATCTTTCTATTAATGGGTTATCAGGCAATTCCGTCCGTTACTTTATCGATGGGATGCCTCTGGATACAAAAGGAAGCGGTGTCTCGCTGGCAAATCTTCCTGTCAATATCATTGACAGGGTGGAAATATATAAAGGGGTAGTTCCTGCCAGCCTGGGTTCGGATGCTCTGGGGGGCGCCATTAATATTATTACCAGTCAGGAAAAAAAGAATTATCTGGATGCTTCTTATGGTATAGGTTCTTTCCATACTCATAGAGCTGACCTGAATGCCCAATTCGTAGAACCGAAGACCGGATTGATCATCAAGCCGACCGTCGGTGTCAATTATTCTAAGAATGATTATAAGATGAAAGGTGTCGAGGTATGGGATGAAGATAGCCGTAAATATATTGAAGTCAACCGTAAACGGTTCCATGACGATTATTTTTCCTTGTTAGGACAATTGGAAGCAGGCTTTGTCGATAAAGCGTGGGCAGATGCTTTCTTTGTTTCCGGATCTTATTCCAAAATAGATAAAGAAATACAGACAGGGTCTATCCAGACAAAGGTGATCGGTAATGCAGAGCGTCATTCCGATGCCTGGAATGTATCAGCCCGTTATCAAAAACGGTTTGAGAAAATCAATACGAGCGCATCGTTTTCCCATACCTGGGACGCGTCGCTTACCGTCGATACTGCTTATCGTATCTATGACTGGAACGGTGATTTTACTCCCTCATCCCGAAATGAGCTTAATGGCCGTGGACGTTCCATGCGTCATTACAACCGTCCAATGACTATTTTCCGCGGAGGTGTCGATTATGCGATCAACCGGCATCATTCTGTCAGTCTGAACTATCTGCTTAACCGTACCGGAAATAAACGCCGTGATGATGTCGACGAAACTTTTGAACCGACCAACGATGTACTGACCAAGCATATTCTCGGATTGACTTACAATCAGTCTTTTTTCGACGGAAGATGGGAGAGTACTGTTTTTATTAAAGACTATATAAATGCAACCTCTATCGAACAAAACGATCTTGCCTGGATAACCGGTTCGGAGGATGCCAAAGGACATTCTTCCAACAGTTATTGGGGAGGCGGTTTGGGGCTGCGTTATACATTTTGGGATGCACTGGCAGGAAAGGTTTCTTATGAACATAGTGTGCGTCTTCCTTTGTCGCGTGAGCTGCTCGGAAACGGAACGACTATCTATCCCAATCTCGCCCTTCATCCCGAAAGCAGCGATAATATAAACCTGGGCCTTTTTGGTAACTGGTATCCTGCTTACGGTCATTCTTTCTATTATGAGGTCAACGGATTTCTCCGCTTTGTCGACGATTATATTCAGGCAACCGTATCGGAAAAAGAAGGTATGATGCAATACGAGAATATTCCGGCTGTACATGTGAAAGGTATTGAAGGGGAAATGCGCTACAACTGGAAAAACAGCTTTCAGATAATGGTCAACTGTAGTTATAACGAAGCACGCGACCAGAAGAAATATAAAACCGACGGTAAGCCTTCGGCTACTTATAATAACCGTGTGCCTAATCGTCCCTGGGTGTATAGCAATGCTGATGTGAGCTATACATTTCACAATCTGGCGCAGAAGGAAGATAACCTTCGCATCGGATATTCCTGGCAATGGATACATTGGTTTTACTTATCATGGGAAGCATACGGAGCTCTTGAAAGCAAGTCGCGTATCCCGACTCAGAATGTATCGAATCTTAATGTGACCTATTCATGGATGAAAAGACGCTATAATGTGTCATTGGAATGTAGTAATCTGTTTGATGCTACGGTCTATGACAATTACAAACTCCAGAAACCCGGTCGTGCATTCTTCGCTAAATTCAGATTATTCATTAATTAATAATTTAAAAATTATCAAATGAAAAAGTTTCAATTACTATTTTGGGCATTATTAACGACATTGTTTACCTTGTCTTTTAGTGCTTGTTCTGACGACGATGATCCAACTCCGGAACCGGAGCCTACTCCTGAAGCGCAAACCTATCACTTCGATATCTGGATTGCTCTGGATAAACACGGTGGTATGGGACGTGACGTACAGACTCTTGTCAAGAGCATCGATTCTTTGAAGGCTGGCTCTCAGATGATCAGCTTTGAAGGAGATGGAACAGAAGTTCATAGTGTTATGTCTTTGGAAACTATTGTCAAAGGGAAATACTATTATCAGGTTCCTGTATCGGGTGATCGTTTTTCCAAATATACACTGTCGAATAATAAGATCAATGTTATCCAGGAGCAGAAATTCGGTACAAATACGTACGATACCCGTAAATATACACATGCCTGGATCGATGATAATACGCTTGTGATCATGGCTTCTAACGGAGATGGAGATAAAATCATCTGGACGAAGCTGAATACGACCGATATGACTATTATCAAGGAAGGTGTTCTTGATATCCCTCTTCCTGAAGGAGATAAATTATTCTCAACTTCAGGTATTCTGAACTATCGTAAAAGCGATAATAAACTTATTTATTTCTATTTGGGTAAGAAAAGTAAACGTGGAGATACAACACCTTTCTTCTTTACAACTGTGATCAATGCTGAAACAATGGCCGTTGAAAGTAATATACGTAATACAATGGCTCATCAGATGGTTGGTAGTGCTTATGGCGAATTGTTGCAGAAATGTACGCTGGTTGACGAGAGTGGAAATCTTTATCTTGCAGGTTTCTCTGAAAATGAAGATGGAACGGAGAAGAGCCATTTGATTCGTATCAAAGCCGGTGAGAAAGATTTTGATCCTAGTTACGATGCTTTCACCAATGTAGGAAAGCTTGTTTCTCTCGAATATCTGGGTGATGGTAAAGTTCTTGCTTATGCACGTCAGGATGAACTTGGAATGGAAATTGATAGTTACAGCCATTATTATACGATCATCGATCTCAATAGTAAAACCAGCAGCCGTGTAAAATACAACGGACAGGATCTTCCGTATAGCGGTGGCCGCTTCTCTCAGCGTACTGCTGTGGTTGATGGTAAGGCTTATATCGGTGTTAATCCGGAAAGTTCAAATCCTTGTGTCTACATTTATGATATAAAGACAGGTAATGTTGAGAAGGGTGCTGATATTAAAGAAGGCTACTACTTCGAGCAGATCCGCGTACTTGATAACGAAGATGCTGAATAAGAACCTTGCATTTGGTTGAACGGTGTATTGTCGGTTGATTTCTGACCGACAAGCAGCCGTGCTTCGGCCGATAGTTATCCGTTGAGGAACGGATAGTTGTCCGTTTTTTAAGTATAGGTGTTTTGAAATGTAAACATAGGACTTTTGATTGCAAAACATATATGTTTCGTAATCAAAAGTCCTATGTTTTTTTCGGGGGTGAACCGGCATACTACAGGTTCAAATGTAGGACAGTAGAGTTCTTGCAGATAGCACACCGTGTTTGTCATAGTGTAGAGAGAAAACAATCGAAAAGCAACATCACAATCACTTAGGCTTCACGAATCCTACTGGATTGCGTGGCATATCCGATAGCTTCTTTTGTACCTGCAATTCCGCCAGTGTTTTATTGATCAGATCCAATTGCATCCGGGTATCTTCATTGATATCATTGTAGTCGGTAAATACCTCTTCGATATATTCTTTGAGTTCATTGACTTCCTGTTGAAGTTTTGTTGTTTTATCGACTGTCGGATTAGCTATCATTTGCCGGACAGCCACAAAAGCACGCATAATGTTAATATTGACCTGTATGGCTATATCTGAATTTAACACACCAGAAAGCATAGCCAATCCCTGTTCTGTAAAGGCATACGGCAGTTTGCGGGTACCTCCCCATCTTGATGTCGCAAATTGCGATTTCAAGATTATCCACTCATCGACATTGAGTTGGAACATAAAATCTTTAGGGAATCGCTTTATATTCCTTTTCACAGCTTCATTAAGTCTTCGTGTCTCTACTTGATAAAGTTCAGCTAAATCAAAATCCATCATGACTCTTTGACCTCTTATTTCATAGATCTTACTTTGAATAATTCGTATTTCATTCATAGTAGGTTTATTTAATGATTATTACTAATCGCAAATGTAATGATATAAATCAATATTACTTCATTTATCAAAATAAACTTCTCACTTCAATATTTTCTTCTGCAATGCCCGGAACCAGATAAATGCAACAATCCCTTTCAGCATGCTGGAGATACTGATCGCCCACCATACACCGATAATCCCTAATCCCATTGCGGATAAAACGATCGCCATCGGAATACGTAGCGAGTTGAAAGTAATGCTGATGATCGCAGGCGGAACCGTACGTCCTGTTCCGTAGAACAGTCCTTGCATCGTAATCTCAAGCATCATGAACAGCATCGAATACCCGTCTATCCGCAGGAAAATACCTCCGGCTTCAAATGCTTCCTTTTGGGGTACGATCAGTGAGAATACTTCGCTACCATAAAAGACGAACAATAAAGTACACAGGATTCCGAATATGGCGGTCATTTTCAATGTTGTGTGATAGGCCTCCAATACCCTGTTCTTTTCGGAGGCTGCATAGTTCTGGGCAACGAAGGCGCTTAATGCCGTACTGAATCCCTGGGAGGTGTTCCAGGCAATTGCTTCAATCTGCCCTCCGGCGGTAAGCGTCATCAGGCCGATATGACCTCCGTAAGTGGAGGCTGTCCGTGCCATGAAAATGTTGATAATGGCAAACAGCGTATTCAGCATGGCAACCGGTAATCCCAGTTGCAGGATCCTTTGTGAATAGTTTTTCTTTAGTTTGACGAAGAAGGAGAATCTTCCCAATAACTTGCTTCTCCATTTTAGTTGATATACGAATATAGCGCATACCGTTGCTTGCGACAGCCACGTCGCCCAGGCTGCTCCGGCTGTACCCATGTCGAATACAAAAATAAATACCGGGTCGAGTATCATATTAATGATAAGTCCCGTTCCGCTGATATAAAACGGTATTTTACTTAGCCCTGCTGCATTGTGGATGCCGGTGAAGGCAGCCGAGAGGAATATAAAGGGGAAGGCTGTCGATACGATCCGTAAATATTCTACGGCATTTTCCGCAATAGGGGCTTCCAGTTTATAAATGCCGATGATCGGGTGGGCAAAGACAAAAAGGAGTAATCCCCAGCATACAGAGATAATCAGGGCAATGGTAAGGTTATGTGAAGAATAGTTCCTGGCGTCCTCTTCATTCCGTGCTCCGATGCTTTGTCCGACACTCACTTCCGAGCCTACTTTATTCAACAGCGATATCGAGTTGGTCATCCAGGTAAGGATACCCACGGCACCGATAGCGGCAACAGCCTCGCTACCCAAACGTCCCACCCAGGCCATATCGGTAATGCTGTAAGCCATCTGAATGAAAGAAGTACCCATAATCGGCAAAGCCAGATTGAATAGCTGCCGTTTGATCGGGCCTTGTGTCAGGTTTTTTGTTCCTTGCATGTTCGTCTTATTTGGGTGTAAAAGTAGAAATAAAAAAGGAGAACCCGAAAAACGGATTCTCCTTCTCTTGTATATCTTATATCAATTTAGAAGTTGATATTCACTCCGATCATTGCACTGAACTTCTGCAACGGATATCCGTAGTAAAGTTCATATTTCTGGAATAATACATTATTCAGTTTCAGATACATCCCGAAAGTATCGTTGAAGTTGTATGCTCCGGTCAAATTCAGTTCGTTGATATTTTTCATATTTTTTTCTCCGTCTGTAATCAGGAAACTTTTGCGGCCTGTTGCCAGATAATAATCCAGCGATGCTGATAAGTTTTTGATAGGACGGACTGTTACGCCGGCTGTGATTTCCATTTCTGGCATACCGTAAGCTTCCGGTTCGTTTTTAGTAAAACCAATAGACTTAAATTCGTCTGTTTCTTCGACCTTCCAATTGTTGTAGACCCCTTTTAAGGATACTTCAAATAATTGTTGGTAACTATACTTCAGATTGGCTCCGATAAACAATTGTTTGGAGTCCAGCATGTTTAGCGGTGTGCTAAAGTTTCCGAAATTATCTTTTACATTATTGAGTAACGGTGCAAAGAAGTAATTATCATTTGTAATCTTGTATCCTCCGAAAATATCAAACCAAAAGCCTGGTGCTACTCCGCTTTTAATTCCTACTATCCCATCTAACCAGTTGCGTGAAGGCATTATTCTGGAGAATGGAGCTGTGTAACGATTTTCCTGAAACATGTCATACTGGCTGTTCGCTTTTAATTCTCCATTGGCTTTCAGGTATAATACTGTCTTGTCTGCCACTTCTACATCTGCAGAAATATTAGGAGATGCCATAAACTTTTTATGCTCTCCACTGAAGAACATCGCGTTTATTCCCAGTTTGATATGCCAGTTGTCACCCTCGACTTTATAATAAGGACTTAATGTGGCTGCGGCAAAATTGTTGAAATAATATGTGTATCCGGCTTTCTCTCCTTCCGGTATCTCTATTTCCTTAGGTAAACTATAGTTGAAGTACTGGAAGTTACCATCTAATCCAATTCTTTGATTACCGCCAAAACCTGCATTTAGTCCAAAATTAAGATTGAATGTTCCTTCTGTCGGTCCGTCGAATTGTTTGCCCGCTCCGTATTTATAAGAGAAATTGGTATAACCTAAATCCAACAGATATCCTACAGGCGCATCTTCTTTTGACTCAACGCCAACATTCGCTTTGATTGTTTGGGCGACCTGGTTGGTTTCAACATCGCTGACAAAATCCGGTACCACACTGGAAGCCGGATCTAAATACACCGGTAAGCCGTAGTAATTGAATCCTGAATAACCATACTTAACGCCCATCTTCAGTGCCAACTTATCGAAGTTATGCTTGAAGTTAAGGCCGCCCATATTATCGTTCAGTTTCGCCTTTACCTTTTCATCTATCTGTAAATATTTTACCTTGCCGTTGGTAGAACGGTGTGAGAACCAGATATTCAGTTGATCCTTGTCTGTGCTGAGGATATGGTAGCCCAGGTCTCCGTTCAGGTTCAGATAGGTACCGCCTCCGAAGTTGAAATAACCGCGGCGTTTGTTGTATTGGATATCCGTCATGATATTACCGGAAGGGAGCAGGCTGATCTCTTTCTGAGGATCGGCTGCAATTGTAAAACCGGCATAGTCGATCGGCATCTTCTTTACTTCCGGTTCTTTGATGACCGGAAGGGTGTTCACTTTGCTTGCATCCTGTACCGTCGGATCATATTCACGTTCGAGCGTCATCTCCCGGTCCAGATTCTGTTTCTTCGAAGTATCTTCCTGTGCACTCATTGTGGCTGTAGTCCCAAGCAAGGCTACAACACACAGCGCTTTTACATTATATATAGTCTTCATTGTATTCAATTATTGCTTTAGTTTACCTAATCTGTCCTCTATCATACCGGCAATCTCATCGTCACCCTTGTAGTTGTTCTGCAGGTTGTTCAGATAAGCGCGTGCCTGAACGTCGTCTCCCTGGCGGATATAAATATCTGCCCACAGGATGAATCCGCGTGCCAGCCAGTACTGGTGGGGTGTTCCGTTCTTAGCGAAATCTTCCAGTATCTTTTCAGCATTCTTATCGTCTTTGGTGTCATAGAAGTATTGAGCCAACAGATATTTGGCTTCTGCTCCGTGAGCCGTACGGGTATCCTTGCTGAGAACCTTCAGGTCTTCGAGTGCTTTCGCCGGTTGCTTGTGGTCGATATAAGCTTTGGCACGGATATAACGGGCTTCGGCTTCTACTTCTGGAGACAGCTTCGGATCTTTCAGCAATTCATTGGCTGCGAGTTGTGCTTCTTCCTGTTGTCCGGTCTGCAGGGCACAACGCATGATACCCAAGCGGGCAGCCTGTTTGTTCTCCGGATTCTCTGCGATAACCTGTAAACGTTTGAAAGTTTCCAATGCTGCAGGGAAGTCCTGAGTGAGATATTGCATTTCTGCCGTACGTGCCACCGATTCTTCCAGGAATTTAGTGTCGCCGCTATCGATAACCGATTTGAAACGCTGCAGGGCTTCGTCATATTCCTTCTTGGCAAAGGCGATGCTTCCCAGGTAATAGTTCGCATTCGAACTGAAAGCTCCTTCCGGGAATGTCTGCAGATAGTTGACCAGGCTGCGGCGGGCTTCATCGTTATTACCGCGCAGGAAGAGTTTTTCTGCTGCAATGTATGTCAGTGAATCCTGTTCGCTGACTTCCAGGCGGACATTACCTCCCAGAGAGTTGACATAGTTGGCATACGCATTGATATCGTTCAGGTCGATATAAACCGACTTCAGGTCCTGAAGAGCTACTCTGGCTTCTTCGCTGCCCGGATAGTTGCTGATAACCTTCTTATAGGCATCGGCAGCTTTCTGCGGTTGGTTGTCATTGAAATACAACAGACCTAACTGGATGCCGGCTTTACGGGCGAGACTACTTTGCGGGAAACGCTGGATCAGTGTTTCGAAAGCCTGTGCTGCCTGTGAACTGTTTTCAAGCAATACATAAGAACGTCCTTTTTCGAAAAGAGCGTCGTCTACATATTGTGATTCCGGATAATCGCGGATCAGGCGGTCCATTGCACTGATCTTACCCCGATAGTCTTTCTGCAAACCGAGCAGAAAGCCTTTCTGGTAAACCGAATAATCTCCGGCGGAAGGTTGTAGTTGAGCGGCACGGCTATAGTTTTCTTCTGCCTGTGCGAACTGACGTTTCTGATACAGACAGTCACCGACACGGTTATAAGCATCAGCCAAAGCCGGAGCCTGCTGGTTGCTTTCCAGATTGATATACTGGCGGAAACGGTTTTCTGCTTCCCCATATTCTTTCAGTTTGAAGTAGCAATATCCCAGATTGTAATGAGCCAGCGCGTACATGTCGGTATTTCGCTGGCGGGTATTGTTCAGATAGGTACGGTAATCGGAGATCGCTTGCTGATATTCTCCTTTGCGGTAGTATGATTCTCCACGCCAGAAATAAGCATCGTTGCGCGATTCCATATTATAGGAACCCAGATTGATCGCTTGTGTGAACAGATTAACCGCTTCATCCAGTTTCATATTGGTGAACGCCTGCGTTCCCAACTGGAACAAGATGTCTTGTTTGGCTTCCAGTATCTTTGTACTCGGATGGTTGATCTTATTGATGGAGTTGAGGGCTGCCTGATAGTTTTTAGTAGTCAGATAGACTTCCACCAGGTAGTCGTTTACTTTATCGGCATATTGTGAATTCGGGAAATCGTTGAGGAAGTCTTCGAAGATGGTCACCGACTCGCCGAATCCTGTAAAGGCAGTTTCATGGATCAGCAACGCATAATTGAACATCGCTACTTCCTGGATCTGTTTGTCGAAAGAAGAGGTTGCCGCAGCTTCGAAAGCCATGCGGGCATTGTTCTTGTCTTTCAGTTTCAGGTAAGACTGTCCCAGATACAGATAAGCATTCTGTGTCAGTGCATCGTTTTCTCGTACGGTCTGTGACAAAGCGCTGACTGCACTGCTGTAATTTCCTTTATTATAATAGCAGACACCGAGAATATACAGATCGCCTCTTAACGGACTGTCGGTAGACGATACATATTTGCTTAACATGCTGATCGCCTTGTCCTGATTTCCCTGGTGGTAATACGAATTACCCAGGATACGATAGACTTCGCTGTTATTCTTGCTGTTCGGATAAGAGGAGAGAAGTTCTTCCCCTTCGCTTATCACCTTTTCATACTTGTTCTGTATAAAATAGATCTGTGTAATATAGTACAATGATTGTTCGCGGTAATCCGGCATGTCTTTCAGGCGGGTGAACTCGACCAGTGCATTGTTGTATTTGCCGGTTGCATAATCTATATAAGCCACATAATAGGTGGCGGCTTCCCGGTACTGGGTTCCTATTTGTTGTATCCGGGCAAAATAGTTCCGCGCCTTATCCATCTCACCCGTTTGCAGAAGTGAATAAGCCAGCCGGAAGCTATAGACTTCCTGTTGCTCCGGACTGAGCACATCTATATTCGATTCGTTGAACCAGAAAATAGCTTTCTGGTATTCTCCGCGTCCGAAATGAACGGAACCGATCAGGAAGTTCACTTCATCGCTATGGCGTGAAGCCGGATAATCTTCCAGATAATCTTTCAATAGTTCGTCGGCATTGGGACGTCCTTGTTCATAAGCTGCATATACGATCATATAGTCAGCTTCCTGGACCAGGTCTGCATCTTTAGCATGCTGTTTATAAGCTTCTAGCTTATCGATACAACCCGGATAGTTCTTTAAACTAAACAATTCTTTACCTTCTACGAACAAACGGTCCGGTGCCTCAAACTGGTACGACCGTTGCCCGCTAGCCACATGACTTCCTACCACCAGGCACAGTGGAATAAGTATTCTTTTCATCACTCCTTCGCTTTTATGTACAGATATTAAACAGTCTCTGTTAATTCTAAGTTGCAAATATAAAGAATAACATACAAAAGCTAAGTAAGTTATTAACAAAAAGAATTAATATTTGGAATCATAAACAAACGTGTTAAAGTAAAAAGTAATGACACCGGTCATGGTTTCGTGTAAAAATGTCTTATATTTACGCTCTCTTCATACAGCAAAAGATGAGTGGATCAGAAGACATAAAAGAATTGAGCCGGTTGTTGGAAAGTTATAAAAGCCGTTTTATTAGCTTTGCAAATTCCTATGTGCAGGAGTTTTCCGTGGCGGAAGATTTCACGATGGAGGCTTTTATGGACTATTGGGAAATGCGGGAAATGCTGTTGCCTGATTCCAATGTTCCTGCCTATATACTGACTTTGATCAAGCATAAATGTCTGAATCACCTGAAACGAAAACAACTGCATGAAGATATATCTCAAAGACTCCGTGCGGTTGCCGAATGGGAATTGAACCTGCAAATCTCGTCTTTGGAAGTCTGCGAACCAACAGAACTTTTCACAGCGGAAATAAAAGCAATAGTGAATCGTACTTTACAACAATTACCAGAGCAGACGCGGCGCGTTTTCCTGATGAGCCGCTTCGAGAATAAAACCCGTAAAGAGATAGCCGACGAATTGGATATGACTCCGAAAGGAGTAGAGTACCACATTGCTAAAGCCTTGTCTGTCCTTCGTGTTAATTTGAAAGACTATTATACGATCCTTCCTTTTTTATTTTATAATCTGAAATTTTTAACTTTTTTAAACTAGGCACTTGCTTCTTCCGATTTCTATATATACAGAAGATAGAAATATGGAGAAAGAATTGTTATATAAGTTTTTTGCAGGAACTGCTACGCTGGAAGAAAAAGAATGTATTATGAGGTGGATGGAAGTCTCTCCGAATAATAAAGCTGTTTTTCTGAAAGAAAGGAAGTGGTATAATGCGGTGCTGTTGAACAGTGAACCGGGTAATGTTTTGGCTGCAGCAAATAAAAAACAACATTGGATGCGTTCCGGGGTCATGAAGTTTCTGCGGATAGCGGCAATGATCGCCATCGCTTTCGGATTGGGGTATTTTGCGCAGGATAGAGACGATGATGGACCGGTTCCTATGCAGACCATCGCTGTTCCTGCCGGTCAATGTGTCAATCTCACTTTACCTGATGGCAGTAGTATCTGGCTGAATGCACAGACAACTATACAATATCCGGTCTCCTTCAACAAGCATGAACGTAAGATCAAACTGGATGGAGAAGCTTATTTTGAAGTGGCGAAAGATAAGAAACGGCCTTTTATCGTCAACACAAAAGATTGCAGTGTGGAAGTATTAGGCACGAAATTCAATGTGGATGCCTATTCCAGCCGGGATAAATTTGAAACGGTACTGATGGAAGGAAGCGTCAAGGTTTCCATGCATACTCATCCTTCGGAAACAGTTTCGCTAAAACCCAATAATAAAGTGTATCGTTCGAATGGGAAATTGTTGACACAGAAAATAGATAATTACGAAAGATACCGCTGGAAAGAAGGATTGATCTGTTTCCAGGATGAACCGTTTAGACTGGTTATGGAAGACTTTGAAAAATTCTATGGATTGAAGATCGTTGTGAATAACCAGAAGGTTACAAAATATTTGTACACAGGAAAATTTAAGCAAACAGATGGTATTGATTATGCGCTCAGTCTGCTGCAGAAAAATATCCACTTTACCTATCAACGCGACCGCGAAAATCATGTGGTGTATATTAATTGAATGAAATAATAACCTTTTAAATCTGATAGCCTATGGTATAGTAAGAAATATTTTTGTTAACGAAAATGCCGGTTGATGGTGACGCATCAACCGGCAGGAATCTCAATCACAATTAATTAAATTGTATTATTTTGAAACACACAAATGTATGAAAAAAAATACTTTACAGGGACATTATTGCCTAAAAAGTCCCGACCTTAAACAACTCTTTAGAATTATGCGAATAACTACATTCTTGTTATTGGTCTGTATCTTTTGTTCGTTTGCCTCTACTTCCCATTCACAAAATATGCGGGTAAGCATAAGTAAATCAAGCACGCAGTTAAACAAAATTTTCTCTGAAATAGAGAAACAGACAGAGTATCTGTTTGTGTATAACAATCAGATAGATGTGAATCGAAAAGTTTCTGTTAATGTAAAGGAGAAACAAGTTGCCCAGGTATTAGATGAACTGTTCCGTGATACGAATATTGAGTATATGATCCAGGGGAATCATATTGTTTTGTCCTCCAAAGAAAATAAACAGGAAATATTGCAGCAGTTGAGGCGCCAGATCTCCGGGGTTGTCGTAGATGATAATGGCGAGCCGGTTATTGGTGCCAATGTGCTGGTGAAAGGAACGACGACCGGAAATATAACAGATGTAGATGGAAAATTCTCTTTTGAAGTGCCGGATAATGCAGTACTGGAGGTTTCTTATATCGGCTATTTATCGCAGGAAGTCAGCACAAAGAATAAATCGATCCTGAAGATTATTTTACATGAAGATACTCAGAATCTGGATGAAGTCGTGATTGTGGGTTACGGTACAATGAAGAAAAGTGACTTGACCGGTGCTTCCGGTTCTGTGAAGGAAGAAGCATTGGCACAGCGGACAGTGACTTCTTTCGGACAAGCTTTGTCGGGACGTGTTTCCGGTGTGAATATCTCCACAAACTCTGGACGTCCGGGCGGACGTGCTTCCATCCGTATTCGTGGTAACTCTTCTATCAGTGTAACGAACGACCCTCTTTATGTGGTGGATGGTGTGATCCTGAATGTAAGTACATTGACCAACGGGACATCTCCGATCGACTATCTGAACCCGAACGATATCAAGTCGGTGGAAGTCCTGAAAGACGCGTCGGCAACAGCTATCTACGGTGCCCGTGGTGCGAATGGCGTTATCCTGGTCACTACGAAAAAAGGTGAAGGGATGGGAACGACCATTCGTTATGATACCGACTTCGGTATAGGTGTTCTTCCGAAGAAACTGGATGTACTGAATGCTGCCGAGTTTCTGAAACTGGAAGATCTGGCCTATGCGAATGCCCAAAAGTTCGATCCTGAAGGATGGCAGAACGGAAACTATAAAGATCCGAAACTGAAAAGAACAGACTCACGGTTGTTCGATTCTAATGGCCAACCATTGTATGATACAGACTGGCAGGATGAAACTATCCGTAATGCTTTCTCTCAGACACACCAGATATCCGTCTCCAATACGAAAGGCGGCGATAGCTATGGCTTGTCTGTCGGATTCAGAGGCGAGGATGGTTTGATCATCGAATCTTACCTGAAACGTTATTCCGCACGTTTCTTTATGGACAGCGAACTGACTAAATGGTTGAAAGTGGGAGGTAGCCTGAGTTATGCTTACCAGAAAGAACGCCAGACCGATTCAATGGGCGACGGTGGTATCACTGTTGGTCGTCAGATCGTGGAGGCATTACCTTTTCTGCCTGTCCGTTACGAGGATGGAACTTTTGCCGGAAACAACGATTATCCGGGAATGGAAGGCGGTAACAGTCCTGTTCAGGTTGCTAAAGACCGTAACTATACATTGGAAACACAGACTATGTTAGGAAACGTATATGCAAATATCACTATACTTCCGGGTCTGGAATTCCGTTCCGTATTAGGTGCCAATATCATCAATCAGAAATCGAATTATTACGGAGGCCGTCAGCTGATCTGGATCTCTTCACCGAACGGTAGTGCATCCATCGATAATAACCGAAATAACTCCTGGCAGTTTGAAAATTATGTGACTTATCATAAAGATTTTGCCCGGGCACATTCGTTTACCGGTATGGTTGGTTTATCTTGGCAGCATGTGGATAACTCTTCGTCCACAGCATCGGCTACAGGTTTCGAAGATGATTTCTTCCAGTATAACAACCTGGGGATCGGAACTTCTCCTACAGCAGCATCGAGTGCCAATGCGTATGGTCTGAATTCTTATTTTGCCCGTGTCAATTATGGTTATAAAAGCAAATATTTATTGACGGCAACAGCGCGTTTGGACGGATCGTCTAAATTCGGACAGTCAAACAGATATGCATTCTTCCCGTCTGTTGGTGCTGCATGGCGTATCTCGGAAGAGAACTTTATGAAACCGGCTACTGCCATCTCCAACTTGAAGCTGAGAGCCAGCTACGGCTTGACAGGTAACTCGGAAACCGGTGCTTATGCTTCGCAGGGCAGTTTGGGTAATTATACAACTGTTTTCGGCAGTTCGAAAGCATCCGGTATCGGTGTTTCTTCTTTAGCAAATCCCGATCTGAAATGGGAAAAGACTTCCCAGATAAATGCAGGATTGGATATCGGTCTGTTCAACAATCGCGTAAACCTAGAAATGGATGTATATTATAAGAAAACGACAGACATGTTGCTGAGTGCTCCGGTACCTGCTTCCAGCGGTTTCACTTCAATTACGAAGAATGTCGGAAGTATGAGCAATAAAGGTTTTGAGTTTTCTATCAATACGGTAAATATTACCAATGAGAATTTTTCATGGGAAACGACATTCAATATCTCGTTCAATAAGAACAAGGTGCTGGCATTGAGCGAAGGGGATGATGATATTTATCCGGGACCGGATATTTTGTCTTCAAGCAATAACATCATCCGTGTAGGTGAACCTGTCGGCTCTTTCTACGGCTACAAACGTTTGGGAACCTGGGGTACAGACGAAGCGGAGGAAGCTGCCAAATATAACCTGCGTCCGGGTGACCTGAAACTTTGGGACCGTAACAACGACGGACAGATCAATGATATGGACCGTCTGATTATCGGAAAAGGTATTCCTGACGGTTACGGAACATTTTCCAACTCATTCCGTTATAAAAACTTCGACCTGGTTGTCGACCTACAGTATATGTTCGGTAATGATGTACTGGATATTTCCAAACACTCGGCAGAAGACCGTACCGGTATAGCAAATAGTTATAAGACCGTTCTGGATGCATGGACTCCTGAAAACCAGAATACAATGATCGCACAGATCAGACCGACCGGAGCGGGATATACGACGAACATCGATTCTCATTTCGTGGAAGACGGCTCCTTCCTGCGTGGTAAGAACCTGGTGTTGGGATATACTTTTCCGTCTGAATTGACAAAGAAGATCTCGATCAAGTATCTGAGAGTATACGGTAGTGTTCAGAACTTCTTCCTGATCACCAAATATAATGGTTATGACCCGGAAGTGTCGGATGCGACACAGACGTTTGCTCAAGGTATCACCGTATTCGGTTATCCGAAACCGCGTACGTTCACAATTGGTCTGAATGTTAGTTTTTAACTTTTAATACGATTATTAAATATGAAGACAAAATATGCTTTATTGATATTATCACTGGTGCTCGGTTGTAGTTGTACTGACTTTCTGGACGAATCGAATCCGTCTAACTTTACTCAGCAAAACTATTTTAAGACGGCGGAGCATGCGCGCAGTGTGGTTAATTCTATCTATGCAGATCTGCGGTATTCGGCAAACGGTGACTATGGTGGAAACCCCTATTTTATGACCGATTTCCTGACAGGACTGGCTGGAACGAAAGTAAGCCAGAATGTCAACATCAATAATATCCGTCTGGTAGTGAATAACTCGGACAACGAGTACAGTAAGAGTTGGTGGAACTATGCATACCGTGCCATTGCTAACGCCAACCTGGCAATCACTTATATACCGGGAATCGAGATGGATAAATCGACCAAAAGTAAATGTTTGGGCGAAGCCTATTTCCTTCGTGCCTATAATTATTTCAACCTGGTACGCTTGTTCGGATCTATTCCGTTGGTATTGGTGCCCGTGGATGCTTCCTCTCCCGAACTGTATCCGCAACAGGCTTCTACGGAAGAAGTGTATAACTCGATTCTTTCGGACCTGAAACAGGCGGAAGAATCTGATCTGGGCTGGACGGATGAAACCGGACGTGTGACGAAGGCTACAGTGAAATCTTTGCTGGCGAGTGTTTATCTGACAATGGCGGGATATCCGATGGAAAAAGGGAGGGAATATTATGCGCTGGCTGCGTCAAAAGCAAAGGAGGTGATCGACAATGGCAGTTATAAACTCTTTTCTTCTTACAGCGACCTGCATAATATTGAAATGGAAAATAAAGGGGAACATCTGTTCATGATACAATATCAGTCCGGTATTGTAGAGAATCCGTTCCAAAGCTTACTTTTACCTTACAATATGGACGTTTCTTATTATTCGACGGAAACAGGCTCTGTATATGCACTGGATGAATTTATCAGTACTTATGAAGAGGGAGATAAGCGTACCGAAGAAGGCGAGTTTTATTATACTCAGTTCACATCGAATGCCAACCGTGAAGAAATGGTGAAATTCGGCGGCTATTATATTTATAAGTTCTTCGATATGGATGCCCATTTGAATACGGCTAAGAGTAGTCTCAATTATCCGTTGCTTCGTTATGCCGATGTACTGTTGATGTATGCGGAAGCCCAGAATGAAGCTGAAGGTGGGCCTTCGGCTACTGCTTATGCTTGTGTCAACCAGATCAGACAACGTGCGAACCTGAAAGGTCTGAGCGGATTGTCGCAGGAAGATTTCCGTTATGCGGTTTGGAAAGAACGTTACCATGAACTGGCTTTCGAGAATAAGATCTGGTTCGATATGGCACGTACCCGTAAGGCTTTGAACCTGACAACCAGTAAATTCGATAATTATGTTGGTCATAAGTTCACGTATGGCCCGACATTGAGTGAACGGGAATTACTGTTCCCGATTCCGACGAACGAGATCAAGAACAATAAGAACCTGAAACAGAATGACGGTTATTAAAAGAACGGTTATTTAAGTAGAAAAAAAGGTATATTTGCCGGTTGATTTTTCGGAGGAACCGGCAAATATTTTAATAAGGAACAGTTATGAGAAAAAATGTATCTATTCTTTTATGTCTCGCCTTTTTATGTAGCCTGGCAATACAGGGATTGAAGGCACAACCAGCAGAAGGAACCCCGGATCTGAGGACTTTGCAACAGCAATTTGTCGATCTGAAATTCGGGATGTTCATTCATTTCAATATTCCGACTTTTATGAGTGACGATTGGGCTGATCCCGATGCCAGTCCGGCTATCTTTAATCCGGTGAAGCTGGATTGTAATCAGTGGGCTGAAGCAGCTAAAGCGGCCAGGATGCGCTATGGCTGTCTGACAACCAAGCATCATAGTGGTTTTTGTATATGGGATACGAAAACAACCGGTTATAACGTCATGAACGGTCCGCTCAAACGGGATGTGGTAAAAGAATATGTGGAGGCCTTCCGGAAGCAGGGACTTAAAACCATGCTTTATTATTCTATCCTGGACACGCATCATAAATTACGTCCCGGTTTTATCACGAAAGCACATATCAACATGGTGAAAGCACAGTTGACGGAACTTCTAACCAACTATGGTGAAATAACCGCAATCATTATAGATGGTTGGGATGCTCCCTGGTCAAGGATATCCTATGAAGATGTTCCTTTTCAGGAAATTTACCGGCTGATCAAACGGCTTCAGCCTGATTGTCTGGTCATGGATTTGAATGCGGCCAAATATCCGAAAGAAGCTTTGTTCTATACCGATATTAAATCGTACGAACAGAATGCCGGGCAGCATATTTCAAAAGAATCCAATCAGTTGCCGGCTCTCTCCTGTCTGCCTATCAATAAAAACTGGTTTTGGAAAGAAGAGTTTCCAACCTCGCCGGTGAAAGATCCGACAGTGATTGTAAAAGAGAATCTGGAACCGTTTAACCAGGCTTATTGCAATTTCATACTGAATGTGGCTCCTAACCGGGATGGGTTGATTGATCCGAATGCTGTAGAAGGATTGAAGAAGATTGGGGCTATCTGGAAAGACAATACTGCGGTTCCGGAATTACCGGCGTATGATGCCCCGATAACTGCAACAAATATAGCAAAGCATAAACCTGCCAATTCCAGTTGGAGTGATGATATGTGGATTATGGATTTTGCCAATGACAATGATTTTACAACAAGTTGGAGATCCAATAAACAGGTGGCAAAACCCTGGTTGGAAATCGATCTGGACAAATGTCATTCATTCAATATGATAACGATAACCGACCTGCAGGAAAGTATAAAGAGTTATCGTTTATTATATGAAACGGATGGTGTCTGGAAAGAAATTTGTTCAGGCGATAAGTCTGACAAAGTGAAAGTACATCGTTTCGACCGTCTCTGGGGAAACAAAATAAAAATAGAGATCGACAGCATCAACGGACAGGCTTCAATTGCTGAGTTCGGGGTGTATGATGAACAACGTTAAGAATAAATAAAACCGCCGCGAATCACTTCGGGGCGGTTTCAGGTTCCACATTTACCATCAATTATGTTTATAATTTATGTGGAGATATTTTTGTTTGTCAAAATTATTCAATGACTTTATACCAATCACTCTTCATCCAGAATAGCGTTGTGTACCAGGAGTCTTCTTTACCATTCAGGAATGCATTCAAACTTTCCTGATTGTAATCTTTTTCGTCAGAAGTATATTCCAGGCGGTTCAGAGGAAGTGGGGTATCTGCAGTCTGAGGATCTCTCTTGAAATAGAGTTCCGGATATCCTGTACGGCGTACAACATTCCAGGCTTCCAGTTCCTGAATAGCTCCGTGATGAATCCATCGTTGTGTCAGGATTGATTTTAACGGATTACTGGCATCCCACTGTGATTCAGCATAGGCTTCGACTGTAGCGTCATCTGGTGCCGGCAGTGCTGTACGGTATGTACCGGTTGAATTCAGGTTGAAATAAAACTCAGTAGATAATTTAACACCGTCTATATAGGCCGCTTTGGCATCACCGCTGGCCCAGTTGTTGGCATAGGCTTCCGCTTTCATAAAGGCTACTTCGGCAGCTGTCATCCAGATACCTGGGAAACCCGGGTTACGTGTGAAAGTTGAGGTATCCAACGCAGCATAATATTTAGCTGTACCATGTGTACTGATAGCCATATTTGCTTCCTGATCTGCTGCGCTTTCCGTAGGGTCCAGACCGATATACTGATTATCCCAGTTTGCATCATATAATACTTCCAGACGTGGATCCGGATTATCGGTATTTGCATTTAATGCCCGTTGCATGAAACCGGACATACGGTTATATGTCGAGTTTTCAATAGCGTCTTGCAGATCTTTATCGAAATTGAAAGCATCATCGCTTTGTGCTACCGTTGTGTTTTCTACATTCGTGTCTACCATCGGGTAAGTAGAAGGATTACTAAGCATGGTTTGGATAGCACTGCGTGCTTCTGATGTCAGGTCACCGTTTGAAGCCAAATGAGTGGCGACGCGAAGACGCAGAGAATTGACATATCTCTGCCACATGGATACATCTCCTTTGTTTACATAGTCTTCTGCTGTCATGTAGGTGGCTGCGGAAGAGCTTAATGACGGATGATTGTTCAGGTATGTATTTGTTTCATCCAGATCTTTTAAGATCATGCTATACAGTTCCGTTTCAGAATCGTATTTAGGTTTGGACGAAACAATATCCCCGGTACTCCATAGGTATCCGGCTTCCGAGAAAGGCAGGCTTCCCCATAAAGACAATACTTCATATAGTTGTTCTTCCAGAACAGTGCGTCCCAAATGAAGGAAAATTTCGTTATCTTCTTTTTCTTTATCCGTCAGATTATTGTAAGTCTGTTCCAGTAACCTGTATTGGGCAAGTGTTGTATAGAAATTTTTCCATCTTTCGTTGAAATAAGTTGTTCCCGCACCGGTGAAACGACCTTTGTCGTTGGTGTGTCCGATTACCCCGGAAAAGCGGCCGGAAGTAGTCGAAGATACATAATATCTGTAATATACTGGATTCATCCAGGTATTACAAGCCTGCCAAAGTCCTACCATTACGCCAGGACATGTCACAGACTGTGCCTGTTCCGGATTTTGATATTGATCCGAAAATTTATCGTCGCTGCATGAGAAGGTGGATAATAGTGCCGCACATCCCAATACAAGTGAATATATTTGTTTCATTTTCTGCATTCTTTATATATTTCTTTACAATCAATTAAAAACTAGCACGTAGTGAGAAACCAAAGGAGCGGGTTGTTGCTGTAGATCCGCTGATATAAGATTGGTTCACCCAGTTTGTACCATCCGTTGATTCCGGGTCCATTTCTTTCAAACTCTTGTAGAAGTAGAATAAGTTACGTCCGTAAACAGAAACCATTAGATTTTTACAACCAAATTTGGCAACCAGTTCTTTCGGCAGGCTGTAACCTATGCTTAATTCGCGCAGTTTGAAATAGGTGTTTTCCTGAATAGCGTTTTCGTAGGTGACATTACCTGAGTATCCCCAGCCGTATTGGTTGTAAAATGTTTCACCTGCTGTCGCGATGATATCGTTCGGAGTTCCGTCCTCTTTTACACCGGGTAGGATTACACCATTGTCATATACTGTACAGCCGTTTACGGTAGAACCGGCTGCCTGGTCTGTCAGGTGGCGTATGGAAGGATCGGATAATACGTTGCCATCGGCATACCAGCTCAAGCCGCCATGAGAGGCGTCACGACCTTGCAGTGTATGTTCCAATGTTCCGATTTCAGACATGTATTGATAGGGCTTGTTCATTACGTCACCACCAATACGGAAGTCGATAGAAGCATCCAGATACCAGTTCTTGTAGCTGACGGATGTGCTCAGACCGCCGACCAGTTTCGGCATGGCATTACCTGCTTTTACGCGTTGTGTGTAATCGACTTTGTATAAACCGTTTTCATCAACGATTTTATTGCCGTTTTCATCTGTTACAGTTTTATATACATACCAGTCGCCCATTGCTTCTCCGACATGTGATTCCAGTACAGCTGCTCCGTTGTCGATGGTTGTGTGTTCAAGTCTGTCAACGCCATCTGTTAACTTCACGACCTTATTACGGTTCCAGGCCCAGTTGGCGCGGATATCCCAGGTCCAGTCTTTAGTCTGGATCGGCGTACCGTAAATAGACATTTCCAAACCTTGGTTCTTCAACTCACCCACGTTCATCCAGATGGAAGTACCTCCCGAAGAAGCAGCTGTTGAGGTATTCAGAATTTGGTCTTTTATTTTGTTATGATAGAAAGACAATTCAAATCCTAAGCGGTTTTGTAGAAACTTGTTTTCCCATCCCAGTTCGAATTCGTATTTCTTTTCCGGCTGTAACTCGTTGTTTCCCAGTTCGCTTAATGAAATCTGATTATAAATATAGCTGTCTGCAGCATCTTGTTTATATCCGGTTGTTGCTTTATAGACAATTGGAGCATTACCTACGATACCGTAGCTTACACGAATTTTACCATAGTCATACCAACTTGGGTTCTTATCTTTCAATAATGAAGTATAGATTACACTACCATTGACAGAAGGATAGAAGAAAGAGTTGTTGCCTGGAGCCAAGGTGGATGTTTTTTCCTGACGTATAGTTCCTTCCAGATAAGCCCAACTATCGTAACCAAACGAAGCGGTAGCGAAATATGCTGTTTTCAGCAATGACATTTTTGTCATACTGGGGGTAGCGGGAGATAAAGCGGAAGCATTCAAATGGAACCAGTTTTCCACGCTTAATCCACCACGGGTAGTGACAGAGGTCATCATCTGACGTTCCTGGCGGCCTGACCAGCCGACGTTGGCTGTAATATTGTACTTCTCTGCGAATGTACGGTCAAACATCAACATGATATCACCGTAGTAAATTTCATACTTGTCGTTTTTCAGAGAATAACTACCTGTATAGTTACCTGCCGTTGCCAATGCATTCGGATATTCTGTGTGGTTCTTATTCTCTTCTTCGTCAAATGTTAAGTCGGTAGACAAACGTCCCCGGGCTGTCAATCCAGGTATGATTTCCCAACTGGGAGAAACACTGGCAATAAAACGATTGTTGTTTTCATATTGTTCCTTGCCGTAGATGTTCCATAAATAACGGTCGCCTATGTAACTGAAAGATGGGTCATATTCCCATGCTTCATCCAGGAATGTAGCAGCATATTCAGAGGTGTATGCTCTGTTCATGTAGCCCTGGCTGGTTACGATCCTGTTTTTCAAAGATGCGATATCGTCATAGCCGGTAAACATACCGTTATAACTACTCATCAACTGGTCGATACGATAGGTACGGTTCTTTACGTATTGACGCATATAATTAGCAGAATAATCAAGTTTTATTCCTTTCAGGATATTCTGAGAACCTGTCAATGAGAAATTGTGTTTGTTGTTATGAGAGTTTAACTGAGTCGGTGTAACATCTGTATAGGTATAAGAAAAACGCATATTGCCTTTTTCCGTACCGTTTGTAACAGCGAGGTTATATGTTTGATTGATACCTGTCTGGAAAAGATCGTTCCATTGGTTATGATCGATGGGAGAATAAGTTCGTATTGTTCCATCCCAGTTATATAATTGGGAGGTATTGTCGTACTTGGGTCCCCATGAATAATATGTATTACGTAAGCTGGTAACCGGGTTGCCGTTTCTGTCAGTACGCGTGTTTTGGAAACCGGTAGCCTTTTCAAAATCATTACCTCTTGTGTCAAGCAGAGAGTTGTCATAACCCGGTCCGAATTCTTTCTGAATATTGGGCATATAGGCTACTTTGTCAAAACTAACGTTTGCACTGAAATCTACTCCTAAGCCGGAAGCTCCTTTACCGCTTTTAGTTGTAATCATAACAACTCCATTAGCGGCCTCAGAACCATACAAAGCAGAAGCTGCTGCACCTTTCAGGATAGAGATATTTTCAATATCGGCAGGGTTGATGTCTACTAAACCATTTGATTCGACACGCTGTTGGCTCCAGTAGTCTTTATTGTTGGCATCCCCGTTGTGAATGGGAACACCATCCATTACGATTAACGGCTGTGTAGAACCGGAAATAGATGATAAGCCGCGGACAGAGATAGATACAGACGATGTACCTCCACCGGGAGCTGCATTGATACGTACACCGGACGCTTTACCATACAATGAAGTGGCGAAATCAGGAGTACCGGTTTTTACGAGTTCTCCTGCCTCAATTGTACTTACAGCGTAACCCAGTTTTTTTGCATCTTTCTTGATACCCATAGCTGTTACAACTACTTCGTCCAGTTTTTGGGTGTCTTCAACTAATTTAATATTCAAAGAGGCTTGACCTGTGTAAGCGATTTCCTGGGTCGCATATCCGATAAAGGAAATCTGGATAACGTCTCCGTTTTTGACTCCTTCCAAGATGAAGTTACCATCCATGTCGGTAATATTACCATTGGTGGTTCCTTTAATAACAACTGATGCTCCGGCAACAGGGCCGAAATCATCTTCTACAACACCCGTCACTTTTCCGTTTTGTTGGGAAATGGCGGTTTCTAGCTTCTCTGGCGCTAAATCAGCGTATACGCTGGCTGGTAGTGCCATAGCTCCTGCGGCAAGGAGTAAGCTGACTTGTTTGAAGTGTTTCAACATAATAAATGATGTTATTGATGATAATACTAGTGTTAGTAAAGGTTCTTTAGATTTTGACGTTTATCGATCTTTGATCTTAGTTCTGAAAGAACTCAATACTTAATACTCGCTACAAATGTATAGCTTTTTTATTTCATATTGTTATTTTACGTCAATTTTAATCATATAATACATCGTTTTTAACATTGTCGATAAAAATAAGAAAATTAATTCAAGTCAATCCAGTAGCAAATTACATCTTATGAATTTATTCATATTGTATATTTCAAGCATAATATGACATAGCCGATTCAAAGAAATTTCCTCAATACTATTTTACACAATATTTATTAACCAGACACTTTAAGCTATTCCGAGCCATAAACCATGACTCTTATCTGATTTATAGTTTCTTATCTTTTTTAAAAAGAAGCAAAAACCATATTTATCAAAGCCCACAAACATTACAATAGACAAAGTTCTTTCAGAACTAAG